>NZ_JBIAUL010000088.1:0-1049 GCF_042892755.1 Streptomyces sp. NPDC001714 | reverse complement strand
GGGACTGTCCTGAAGTTTGTGTATGCCCCGGTATGACCTGTCTGGCATGAGATGTGGTCTCTGCCGGGAAGGATCACGGATGGGCAGCAAGGACGAGCGTCCCCGCGAGAGTTCGAACATCGTACGCACGGGGGCCGAGTTGGCGAGACTGACCGAGCTGGACCGGGAGCTGGCCGAGCAGCTGGTGAACCGGGCCCGCAGCGAAGGACTCAACCTGGTCGGGGAGAACGGCCTGCTCAAGGGGCTGGTGAAGCTGGTCCTGGAAGGCGCGTTGGAGGCCGAGATGACCGAGCATCTCGGTTACGAGAAGGGCGACAAGGCCGGGGCGGGCTCGGGCAACTCCCGCAACGGCACCTCACGCAAGCGCGTGCTGACCGACGTCGGCGCGGTGGAGATCGACGTTCCCCGGGACCGGGCCGGCTCCTTCAGTCCGGCCATCGTGCCCAAGCACCAGCGGCGAGTGGAGGGGTTCGACGAAGCGATCCTCTCGCTCTATGCGAAGGGGCTGACCACGGGTGAGATCCAGGCCCATCTCGCAGAAATCTACGACGTGGACGTCTCCCGCGACCTGATCTCCCGCGCGACCGACAAGATCACCGAGGAACTCGACGCCTGGCGCCAGCGGCCGCTCGACCGTGTCTACGCGGTCGTGATGATCGACGCGATCGTGCTGAAGATCCGCGACGGCGCCGTCGCCAACCGGCCCGTCTACATCGCCGTCGGGATCAACCTCGAAGGCGAGCGTGACGTGCTAGGCATGTGGGTAGGCTCCGGCGGCGAGGGCGCCAAGACCTGGATGGCATGGCTCGCGGAGCTGAAGAACCGCGGCATTGAGGACGTCCTGATCGCCTGCTGCGACGGGCTGAAAGGCCTGCCGGACTCGATCCAGAACATCTGGCCACTCGCGGACATCCAGCTCTGTGTGGTCCACATGGTCCGCAACAGCCTCAAGTACGCCTCGACCAAGCACTGGTCGCAGATCGCCAAGGAACTCCGCCAGGTCTACACGGCGGCCACCGTCGACGCTGCCGAACAGCGGTTCGCCGAGT
>NZ_JBIAUL010000087.1:0-1098 GCF_042892755.1 Streptomyces sp. NPDC001714 | reverse complement strand
CTCCGAGCCCCTTTTGCTGCTCGTCGAGCGTGAACGGGCCCTGTACGGCTCCTGGTACGAGTTCTTCCCGCGCTCGGAGGGCACGCCGGAGCGGCCGCACGGCACGTTCCGGACCGCGGCCCGGCGGCTGCCGAAGATCGCGGAGATGGGCTTCGACGTCGTCTACCTCCCGCCGATCCATCCCATCGGCACCACCTTCCGCAAAGGCCCCAACAACACCCTGCACGCGGGCCCTCAGGACGTCGGCGTGCCCTGGGCGATCGGCTCTCCCGAGGGCGGACACGACGCCGTCCACCCCGATCTGGGGACCCTGGAGGACTTCCGGTGGTTCGTGGCGGAGGCCGGCCGCCACGGCCTGGAGATCGCCCTGGACTTCGCGTTGCAGTGCTCGCCGGACCACCCCTGGGTGGAGAAGCACCCCGAGTGGTTCCACCACCGGCCCGACGGCACCATCGCCTACGCCGAGAACCCGCCCAAGAAGTACCAGGACATCTACCCCATCGCCTTCGACGCCGACATGGCGGGCCTGATCGCCGAGACGGTCCGGGTGCTGCGGCACTGGATGGACTGCGGGGTGCGGATCTTCCGCGTCGACAACCCGCACACCAAGCCGGTGGTGTTCTGGGAACGGGTGATCGCGGAGATCAACCGCGCCGACCCGGACGTCATCTTCCTCGCCGAGGCCTTCACCCGGCCCGCGATGATGCGCACCCTGGCCCAGATCGGTTTCCAGCAGTCGTACACGTACTTCACCTGGCGCACCGGCAAGCAGGAACTCACCGAGTACCTCACCGAGCTGTCCGGCGAGTCGGCCGCCTCCATGCGGCCGAACTTCTTCGCCAACACCCCGGACATCCTGCACGCCTACCTCCAGCACGGCGGCCGTCCCGCCTTCGAGGTCCGGGCCGTGCTCGCCGCCACCCTCTCCCCCACCTGGGGCATCTACAGCGGCTACGAGCTCTGCGAGAACACCCCCCTCAGGGAGGGCAGCGAGGAATACCTCGACTCGGAGAAGTACCAGCTCAAACCCCGCGACTGGGCCCGCGCCGAGACGGATGGCATCGCCCCCCTGATCACCCGCCTCAACGCCGTCCGGCG
>NZ_JBIAUL010000086.1:0-1236 GCF_042892755.1 Streptomyces sp. NPDC001714 | reverse complement strand
ATGCCGGGGGGCCGTCAGCTGGTGGCGTATGTGGTGCCGGAGGACGGGGAGGCCCTGTCCCCGGAGGTGCTGGAGCAGTTCGTGGCGGAGCGGTTGCCGCAGTACATGGTGCCGTCGGCGGTGGTGGTGCTGGCGGAGCTTCCGTTGACGGTGAACGGCAAGGTGGACCGCGCCGCCCTGCCCGCACCCGACTACACAAGCCTGTCGTCGCAGCGAGGACCGTCCTCCGTGCTGGAAGAGGTACTGTGTGCCGCCTTCGCCGAGGTTCTCGGGCTGGAGCGGGTCGGGGTCGACGACAACTTCTTCAGGCTGGGCGGTCACTCACTGCTCGCGGTGTCGCTGGTGGAGAAGCTTCGCGAGCGTGGCGTGGCGGTGAGCGTCAAGGCGTTGTTCACCACACCGACGCCGGCCGGGATCGCGGCCGGTGCCACAGGCTCACTGGTGGAGGTGCCGCCGAACCTGATCCCTGAGGGTGCCGCCGCCATCCGGCCGGAGATGCTGCCGCTGGTCGATCTCAGCCAGGAGGAGATCGACCTGATCTGCACTCGCATCCCTGGCGGCGCCGGGAACGTGGCGGACGTCTATCCGCTGACGCCGTTGCAGGAGGGCATGTTCTTCCACCACTTGCTGGCTGAGGACGGCGAGGATCTCTACCTTGTGCCGACGGTTGTCGCCTTCGACTCCCGTGAACACCTCGACGCGGCGCTGTCCGCGTTGCAGCAGGTGGTGGACCGGCATGACATCTACCGGACCGCGATCGTGTGGGAGGGGCTCCGCGAACCCGTGCAGGTGGTGTGCCGACAAGCGGAGGTACGAGCCGTCGAGGTGGCCTTGAGCTCCGGTACGGCTGTGGCAGACCAGCTCCTGGCCCTGGCCGACTCGCGCATCGACCTGGCCCAGGCGCCGCTGATTCGTGCCCACGTCGCGCGCGATCCGCAGACAGGTCAATGGGTGGCCTTGCTGCAGATGCACCACCTTGTCCAGGACCACACCGGATGGGACATCGTCCAAAGCGAGATAGCCGCACTGATCCGCGGTGACGTCGATGGGTTGCCTGAGCCGGTGCCTTTCCGGGATTTCGTGGCTCATGCGCGGTTGGGTGTCTCCCGTGCGGAGCATGAGGCGTATTTCGCTGGGTTGTTGGGTGATGTGACGGAGACGACGGCGCCGTTCGGGCTGCTGGATGTGCACCGTGATGGTGAGGATCTGAGTCGGGCTCGTGTGGTGCTGGACGGG
>NZ_JBIAUL010000085.1:0-1338 GCF_042892755.1 Streptomyces sp. NPDC001714 | reverse complement strand
ACCACATACGCCACCAGCTGACGGCCCCCCGGCATGTCCTCACGGGCAATCACCGCCACCCGGGCCACAGCCGGATGCGCGGCCACCACGGCCTGCACCTCACCCGGCTCCACCCGGAACCCCCGGATCTTCACCTGCTCATCCGCACGACCCACGAACACCAACGCACCATCCGCACGACGGCGCACCACATCCCCCGACCGATACAACCGGCTGCCGTCAGCCGCATACGGATCCGCCACAAACCGCTCCGCCGTCAACCCACGACGCCCCAGATACCCCCGAGCCACCTGCACCCCACCGATATACAACTCCCCCGCCACCCCCACCGGAACCGGACGCAACCGCTCATCCAGCACCAGCAACCGCGTGTTCGCCACCGGCCACCCCACCGGCACCACCTCATCCACCACATCACCCGCACCCACCTCGAACACACAACACCCCACCACCGTCTCCGTCGGCCCATACTCATTCACCACCACCGACCCCGGATGACCAGCCAGCCACGCACGCACCACCGACCCCGCCAACACCTCACCACCCACCACCACCGACCCCACCGCATGCCCCACCCCACCCGACTCCGCCACCACCGCCAAATGACCCGGCGTCAACTTCACCAACCCGAACTCCCGCCCCGACAACAACCCCGCCAAACCCTCCACCCCACCCCCCGCACTCATCCACACCGCCGACCCCGACACCAACGGCACCCACAACGACGTCACCGCCAGATCAAACGCCAACGACGAAAACACCGGCGCCCCACCCGACCGATAAAACCCCGACGCCCACCCCACATAATTCACCAACGCCCCATGCTCCACCGCCACACCCTTCGCCACCCCAGACGACCCCGACGTATACATCACATACGCCAACTCACCCGCCGACACCCCCACATCAACAACAGACACCAAATCCAACTGCACAGAAACCAGCGGATCATCCAACGCCACCAAACGCACCCCACCCGCCGGCATATCCCCCAGCAACTCCAGCGTCCCCACCACCACCGACACACCCGCATCCCCCAGCACAAACGCCAACCGCTCCACCGGCAACTCCACATCCAACGGCACAAACGCAGCACCCGCCTTCCACACCCCCAACATCCCCACCACCGCCTCCACACCCCGCCCCACACACACCCCCACCACCGACTCCGACCCCACACCCAAACCCCTCAAAAAACCCGCCAAACGACCCGCCCACGCATCCAACTCCCCGAACGACACCTCCACACCACCATCACACACCACCGCCACCGCACCCGGATCCTCCACCACCCGACGCCCGAACAACTCCACCACCGACCCCACCCCGAAATCCGCC
>NZ_JBIAUL010000084.1:0-1373 GCF_042892755.1 Streptomyces sp. NPDC001714 | reverse complement strand
GCAGGGTCCTTTGCATGATCGACGTCTGTCCGGTTTCATCCGGTGATGCCGAGGGCGGTCAGGGGCCTTCGCCAGTCGCGGGCGGCGTGGCGTAGGGCGGCGGCGATGTTGGTGTGGCCGTCCTGGCGGTGGACGCCGATGGCGAGGTTGCGCAGGCCGGCCATGATGCGCGGGAGATGGCCGACATGGATTTTGGAGTCGTCCTCGCGGAACGTGCGGTCGCGGACGTGGTGCAGAAGGTTTTCGATCTTCCAGTGCCCTCTGATCCAGTCGGCGAGCTGGGCGCCGGTAGCCGCGCCGGGCGGCAGGCTGGTGATCAGGTAGACGCGCTCGATGGTGAGCTTGCCGGTGGTGAAATCCTTCCTCCAGCGCACGACTTGCAGGGCCTGGCGTGCGTCGGGGTAGTCGAGGTGGGCGAAGGCGGCGGTCTTCAGCCGCCGTATCTCCAGGCGGTGGTGGGCCCGGGTGCGGTCGTGGTGGTCGAGCGTGATCTCGCGCCATGGCAGGCGGCGGACCCTGTCGAAGAGACCAGGATGGTTGGCCTTGACCTGGGCGATGTAGTGGGCGCCGCGCTCGCGGAGGTAGGTGCCGTGAGCGTGCTGGGTGTGCAGCGCGTCGGCGGTGATGACCGTGCCGGTCAGGTCGAGGCTGTCCAGCAGGGGCCGGAAGGCGGGGATCTCGTTGCTCTTGTCGGCGACCTGGCGCTGGGCCAGGACGTGGCCGGTGTGGTCCATCGCGGCGAGCAGGGTGACGTGCCCGGTGACGTGGGTGCGCGAGCCGCGCAGGGCCTTGCCGTCAACGGCGATCGCCCGCAGTCCGGGGCCGGCCGGGGTGGCGCGGGCGGTAAGGAAGTCGCCGACCGCGCGGTCCAGGGCGTCGCCGTCGAGCTGGACGAGAAGACGGCGCAGGGTGTGGGGGTGCGGGACGGACACGGTGCCGGAGAGCGGGTCGGTGGGGAAGCCGAGAACTCGGCATGCCCACGCGGGGACGTCGCCGATCCATTCCGTGATCGCGGTGAGCGAACGCGCACCGGCCAGGACACTCGCCGCGGCCGCGGCGACCAGGGCGGACAACCGGTAGCGGCGGCCACGGACGCCTCTCGGGTCGGGCACCAGGTCCAGGAAGCCGGACAGTGCGACCGCGTCCGCCAGCGGGACCGGCGCGGCAGTCCGGCCCAGTTGGGCCAGCGCGGTGGGCATGGGAGAAGATGCAGGAGCAGGCACGGACTCGCCAGGTGTTCATGGGACTTCGACACTCACATGATCACTGAGACCGTGCCTGCACTGCGTCCACCCCGCCCGAACCGGGACGTCCCCTCCAAGGACGGGCCAGCACGGCACTCCGGACGAAACGCGATCACGCAACGGCCCCTG
>NZ_JBIAUL010000083.1:0-1401 GCF_042892755.1 Streptomyces sp. NPDC001714 | reverse complement strand
TAGTACTGCAACGGTGCTTGTTCTGATTGCTGGCCAGCTCAGGGGCTGTGTCCGCGTCGTTTGTAGTGACTGACGCGAGCCTGGTGCTGGCGTCGGCGACGCCATGCTGACCAGTGCAGGATGTGGTCGACCGGGGCGGGGTGGCGGTGGGTGAGTCGGGTGATCAGACGTCGGATCTCGGCGAGGCTGAGGTGGATGAGCTGGGAGGATCCGTTTCTGCTTTGTCGGTGTCGAGTTCGCGGGCGCGCAGGACGGTGAGGCAGGCGTGGGCGGCCATGGCCAGGGTCATGTGGCGGTGCCAGCCGGGGTAACGGCGGACCTGGTAGTCGTCCAGGCCGCATTCCTGTTTCGCGCTCTGGAAGCACTCCTCAACGGCCCACCTGCTGCCCGCGATGCGGATCAGCTCATCAAGGGTGGTGTCGGCGGGGCAGTAGGCGATGTAGTAGGAGATCTCCTCGGGACGGCTGACACTTCGGCGGGCGAGTACCCAGTGCCGGCGGTCCTCGCGGTGCCAGGGCCGCACCTCGACACGGGCCCAGTCATAGATCCGCCGGCCGTGGGCTCCCTCGCCGCAGGAACGGCGCTTCCACTTCTGCCGTGGCAGGCCGGGGAACAGGTCGTGGACGGGATGGTCGAGTGCCCAGCGGGTGACGACCGTGTCGTGCCGGGTGGTGGCCATGACGTGGAAGACGTCGGCCTGTTCGAGTTCGAACCGCCAGCCCTTGCTGAAGCCGTAGGCGGCGTCCGCGGTCACCCAGCCGAACGGAATCCGGTCCGCGATGGCCTTTCGGACCATCGCCTTGGCCATGGCCACCTTCGTCTCGAACGCGATCTCGTCGCCGATACCGGCCCGCCGGCAGCGCTGGCGGTCGTCCGTCCAGGACGTGGGCAGATACAGTCGGCGGTCGATCAGTGTGCGTCCGCGGCCCGTGGCGTAGGCGAGGAACACGCCGACCTGGCAGTTCTCGGTGCGGCCGGCGGTTCCGGAGTACTGCCTTTGCACCCCGGCCGACCGGACGCCCTTCTTCAGGAAGCCGGTGTCGTCCACGATCAGCACGGCATCCCGGTCGCCGAGGTGTTCCACCACGTAGGCGCGTACGTCGGCCAGGACCTCGTCCGCGTCCCACTCGATCCGGTTCAGCATCCGCTGGATACGGTCCGGACCGTCATGACCGGCCTCCTCGGCCAGCGTCCAGCCGTTCTTGCGCTCAAGCGGAGCAATCAGCCCCCGCATATAGGCAAGAGCTGACTCACGCGGCTCCGACCTGTTGAAACGGTGCACGAACCGCTCATGCAGAGCGGTCAGTTCACCCGACCACAACCTGACATCACCAAGGTCCCCACCCACAACCACACCAACGACCAACCTGGCCAACAGTCACGGCAAACACCGTTGCAGTA
>NZ_JBIAUL010000082.1:0-1469 GCF_042892755.1 Streptomyces sp. NPDC001714 | reverse complement strand
CGGTTGATCGCGCGGGTGCGCAGTGTGCTGGACGCCGAGTTGCGTATCCGGGACCTGTTCGACGCACCCACCCCCGCCCAACTCGCCACCCGCCTACCGGAGACGTCCTCGGTGCGGACCCCCCTCCGGCCGGTACGCCGGCCCGAGCTCGTGCCGCTGTCGTACGCCCAGCAGCGCCTGTGGTTCCTCGACCAGCTCGAAGGACCCAGCTCGCTCTACAACACCTCCTTCGCCGTCCGCCTCACCGGGTCCCTCGACAAGGAGGCCCTCGAAGCGGCCCTGCGGGACGTGCTGGCACGTCACGAGGTGCTGCGCACGGTCTATCCGCACCAGGACGGGCAGCCGTACCAGCGGGTGCTGAGTCCGGAGGAACTGGGCTGGCACCTTCCGGTGGTCGACGTGCCGGCGGACGGACTCCGCGAGATGCTGGCCGAGACCGCTGTCCACACCTTCGACCTGGCCGCCGACCTGCCCCTGTTCGCCCGGCTCTTCAGGACCGGGGCGGATGAGCAGGTGCTGGCCGTAGTGGTGCACCACATCGCGATCGACGGCTGGTCGCTGGGGCCGCTGGCGCGTGACCTGTCGGCTGCGTACGCCGCCCGGTGCCGGGGCGAGGCGCCGGACCGGGCGCCGTTGCCGGTGCAGTACGCCGACTACGCGATCTGGCAGCGGGACCTGCTGGGCGACGAGGACGATCCGGACAGTCTGCTGTCCGAACAGGTGGCGTACTGGCGCAGCACTCTGGCGGGGGCACCGGAGGAGCTGGTGCTGCCGACCGACCGGCCCCGGCCTCCGGTCGCAAGCCACCGTGGGCACCTCGCGGGGTTCGAGGTCTCGGCCGAACTGCACTCCCGCGTCGCCAGGCTGGCCGCTGAGCGGGGCGTGACCCTGTTCATGGTGATGCAGGCCGCGCTGGCCGCTCTGCTGTCGCGGCTGGGCGCGGGGGCCGACATACCCATCGGTTCGCCGATCGCGGGGCGCCCCGACGAGGCCCTGGAGGAACTGGTCGGGTTCTTCGTCAATACCGTCGTACTGCGGACCGACCTGTCCGGGGACCCCTCCTTCACCGAACTGCTGGAGCGGGTGCGCGAGACAAGTCTCGGCGCGTTCACGCACCAGGACGTCCCCTTCGAGCGGCTGGTGGACGATCTGGCGCCCGCCCGTTCCCTGGCCCGGCATCCGCTCTTCCAGGTCATGCTCACCGTGCAGAACACCGAACGACCGGTGGTGGAACTCCCCGAGCTGACGGCGTCCGGCCTGTCCGAGGGGCCTACGGTGTCGAAGTACGACCTGGACGTCGTCGTGGACGAGGCGTTCGACGCCGATGGCGTGCCCTCCGGACTCCGGGGGGCCGTGACGGTTTCGGCTGACCTGTTCGACCCGCGTAGTGCGGAGGAGTTCGCGAGCCGGCTGGTGCGGGTGCTGGAGGCGGTGGCCGGGGATCCGGGTGTGCGCGTGAGCGCGGTGGA
>NZ_JBIAUL010000081.1:0-1496 GCF_042892755.1 Streptomyces sp. NPDC001714 | reverse complement strand
CGAGTACACCCTGGCCGGGCTGGATCTGCTGCTGCACCGCATTGGCTGGAGCGTGCAGGTCCCGGCCCGCAAGGCCACCGAGCGGGACGAGGCGAAGATCGCCGCCTGGAAGGACGAGCAGTGGCCCGCCATAAAGGGAGGGCCGCGGACTTGGGCGCCTGGCTCTGCTTCGAGTTGCGCCGTGAGGCGCTGTGTTTCGTGTGGAGGTGAGAGACCTTCGCCGCTGACCTGTCGTAGCAGGGAGGTGGAGCTGAGGGCAGCCTGATCCGGGTGATGCCGGGGAGGGCGGGAGCGGCCCTGACAAAGCCGGGACGTGCCAGTACTGCCAGATGGTGCGGGTTCGGCGAGCGGGACGGAGAGGAGTACGCGAGGAACCGGCGTCTTTACGTCTCTTAACGATGCCACCGGCTCGAACCTGGCGGATCTGGGCCGGAAGCGGTGCGCACCCAATGCCGTTGGCGGTGGGGAACTTCCTGGCCGGTCTTTCGAAGCCGTCCAGAAGGCCACGAGGAAGGACTACGGCGTACTCGTGGCGATGCCGCAGGGACACAGTCGGGCTCCTACTTCGACGAGCGAAACACAGTGAACACGGGAACCATCCGGTCTCAACTCCCCGGCAGCGGACTGCCAGTTCGTCTGCGGGGATAGGTGCATCGACCGCTGAACGGGCCGGGTGGGGCGGAGCCGCCGTAGTACTCCGAGCCGGGGAAAGCCCGGAGCATGGGGAAGGGCGGCAGCGGGATCGAGAAGGGAAGGATGCTGCAATGCCGAAAGATGCACCGCTGAATGGCGGCGCTCTGCTGGAGGCGGTCCCGGTGGGGCCGATCCAGCGGGTATCGGAGATGCAGGCCAAGCTTCACCG
This sequence comes from Streptomyces sp. NPDC001714, assembly GCF_042892755.1. Taxonomy (NCBI): domain Bacteria; kingdom Bacillati; phylum Actinomycetota; class Actinomycetes; order Kitasatosporales; family Streptomycetaceae; genus Streptomyces; species Streptomyces sp. NPDC001714. The sequence continues at coordinate 634 of NZ_JBIAUL010000081.1, read as the reverse complement.
TTGGGCGGTGGCTGACCCTGGCCGCCGGTTCGATGATCTGTTCAACTTCGTGCACGATCCGGCGACGCTGATGGTGGCGTTCGACCGGGTCGCCGGCAACCGGGGAGCCAACACTCCGGGCATCGACGGCCTGAGTGCTACCGATGTCGAGGAAAGGATCGGCATTCCCGGGTTCCTGGACGACTTGCGGGTCCAGCTCAGGCAGGGCTCGTTCCAGCCCCTGCCGGTGCGGGAGCGCACGATTCCCAAGCCGGGTGGGTCGGGAAAGGTGCGGCGGCTGGGGATTCCCGTGATCGCCGACCGGGTTGTCCAGGCCGCGCTGAAGCTGGTGCTGGAGCCGATCTTCGAGGCCGACTTCAAGCCGGTCTCTTACGGGTTCCGGCCCAAGCGACGGGCCCAGGACGCGATTGCCGAGATCCATTTCTATGGCACCCACGGCTATCGCTGGGTGCTGGACGCGGACATCGCGGCGTGTTTCGACGAGATCGACCACGGCGCGCTGATGGACCGGGTCCGGATGAGGATCAAGGACAAGCAGGTCCTGGCACTGGTGAAGGCGTTCTTGAAGGCCGGTCTCCTGACGGAGCTCGGTGAGTATCAGGACACCTTCACCGGCACGCCGCAAGGGGGCATA
>NZ_JBIAUL010000080.1:0-1513 GCF_042892755.1 Streptomyces sp. NPDC001714 | reverse complement strand
GACTCTGTCGGGGAGTGTGTCCTGAACACGATGAGGAGCTCTATGTAGGAATTGCATCCTCAAGTGATGCTGTGCGGGAGATGAAGGAATTGGCCCTTCGGAGTCGCCCTGCGGGGGGAGGCTTCAAACCGCCTCATGCTGCGTTGGCTGAAGACCGTCGTGGTGAGCGATGAGGAAAAGGCGTCGTGAGAGGCGTCAGGTAGGGATCAGGAAGACGAGCGCAAGCGAATCATTGCTGACGTGTCGAAACAGAGTGAGACGGCATCAGAACCGGAGATATTTCTCGATCTCCGGGAGGAGTCTGGCGGGTGCCCGCTTATTGGCCAGGTGGTGTCCGGCATGAAGATGACGTGAGCCTGATCTGCTGCTTCCGCATGGAACAGGAGAAAGCGCACCCTGAAACTGTCCACTCGGGTTGGGGCGGCGAGAGGGAGCGTTCCAAGCGGCTGAAACCGCAAGGGACTGAGTACCGTCGCGGGGTGCGCTGGCGGACCGACCCGTAGTAGTGGTGAAGCCCCTGTAATGGGGGTGGAGCGAAGGGGTCGGGTCATCCATGGCTGTGTTCGTTTGGTCAACCGGCGATGACCGGGAGGAGCCGATGGAGCAGTTGAAATCGTCAGGCAAGCCGTTTGATATCCCGAAGTGGGAGGTCTGGGAGGCTTTCCAGGATGTGAAGAGAAATCAGGGTGCACCAGGAGTGGATGCACAGTCCATCGCTGACTTCGAATCAGATCTGAAGGGCAATCTTTACAAGATCTGGAATCGGATGGCGTCCGGGACGTACTTCCCACCTCCGGTGCGTGCGGTGGAGATTCCGAAGCAGCACGGCGGAGGCATGAGAATGCTCGGCATTCCCACTGTCGCCGACCGGGTTGCTCAGACTGTCGTGGCCCGGCATCTCGGTGTCCGAGTGGAACCTGTATTTCACGAGGACTCTTATGGATACAGGCCCCGAAGGTCGGCCTTGGACGCGGTAGAGCGTTGCAGAGAGCGTTGCTGGAAGAAGGACTGGGTGATCGATCTCGACATCCAGAAGTTCTTCGACAGCGTCCGCTGGGACCTCATCGTCAAGGCCGTGGAGGCACACACCGACACCGTCTGGGTGAAGTTGTATGTTGATCGGTGGCTTCGCGCGCCGCTTCAACTACCCGACGGCACCTTGCAGATGCGGGATCGGGGCACCCCGCAGGGGTCCGCGGTCTCGCCCGTGCTGGCGAATCTGTTCATGCACTACGCGTTCGACCGGTGGTTGGCCCGGAACTTCCGGGACGTCCAGTTCGAACGGTATGCCGACGACGCGGTCGTGCACTGCGTCAGCGAACGCCAGGCCCGGCAGGTCCTGGCGGCACTCGGGAACAGGATGGAAGAGCTCGGGCTGCGACTGCACCCCGACAAGACCAAGATCGTGTACTGCAAGGACGGGAAACGGCGCGGCTCTTCCGAGCACACGTCCTTCACGTTCCTCGGGTTCACGTTCCGCCCGCGCGGCGCACGGACCAAGGACGGCCGGAAG
>NZ_JBIAUL010000079.1:0-1823 GCF_042892755.1 Streptomyces sp. NPDC001714 | reverse complement strand
GCCGTCCGTTACGTTTCCGCCCGCTCCCTGGACACGGCTCCCGCGATCGCCGTGCCGCCTGGTCCGGGTGAGGTGGAGCTGGCTCCTGCCTATGTGGGTATCTGTGGTACCGATCTGCACATCTTCCACGGCGACATGGACGCCCGGGTCCAGGCGCCTGCCGTGCTGGGGCACGAGATGTCCGGCCGGGTGGTGCGGGTCGGGCCGGGCGTGGAGGACTGGCAGCCCGGGGACGCGGTCACCGTGATGCCGCTGCGCTGGGACGACACCTGCCCGGCCTGCCGCGCCGGGCATCAGCACATCTGCCAGCACCTGGACTTCATCGGCATCGACTCACCGGGCGCGATGCAGCAGCGCTGGACGGTGCCCGCCACCACGCTGATCAGGCTGCCGCAGGCGCTCGCCCTGGACCGGGCCGCGCTCGTCGAGCCGACCGCGGTCGCCGTGCACGACGTGGGCCGCGCCGCCGTGCGTGCGGGCGAGAAGGTCGTGGTGGTCGGCGGCGGTCCGGTCGGCGTGCTGATCGCGCTGGTCGCGCGGGCCGCGGGTGCCGAGGTCCGGGTGGTGGAGCTCAGCGCCCACCGCCGGCTGCTCGCCGAGGAGCTGGGGCTCACCACCTGGGACCCGGCCGCCGAGGACGTGCCCGAGGCGGTGCGGCAGTGGACGCAGGAGGCGGGCGCGGACGTCGCCTTCGAGGTCTCCGGCGCGCAAGGCGGCGTGGACACGGCGGTCGACGTGCTGGGAGTGCGCGGACGCCTCTGCCTCGTGGCCATCCACCCCCGCCCGCGCGAGGTGAACCTGCACCGCTTCTTCTGGCGCGAACTCACCCTGGTGGGCGCCCGGTTGTATACCCGCGCCGACTTCGAGAAGGCGGCGGCCCTGGTCGCCGACGGCACCATCCCGGCCGAGCGCCTGATCAGCAAGGTCGTCCCGCTCACCCAGGCACCCGCCGCGTTCGAGGCCCTGGAGGGCGGCGGCGACGTGATGAAGATCCTCGTGGACTGCACCGACGACAGCGACGATGCCCAGGGAGCCGCCGTATGACCGCCTTCGACCTCACCGGAAGACTCGCCGTCGTCACCGGCGCCCGGCGCGGCATCGGCCGGTCCATGGCCCGCGCGCTCGCCGAGGCCGGCGCGGACGTCATCGGGGTGAGCGCCTCCCTGGAGGAGTCCGGCAGCGCGGTCGAGAAGGACGTCCACGCCGCCGGCCGCACCTTCGAGGCCATCCGCACCGACTTCGCCGACCCCGAGGCCGTACGCACCCTGGGCGCAGACCTCGCGGGCCGGGAGCGTCCGGTGGACATCCTGGTCAACAACGCAGGCACGATCCGCCGCGCCCCCGCCGCCGAACACACCGATGCGGACTGGGAACTGGTACTCCAGGTCAACCTGAGTGCCCAGTTCGCGCTGACCCGGGCGGTCGGCGCGACAATGGTCGCCCGCGGCCAGGGCAAGGTCATCTTCACCGCGTCACTGCTCAGCTTCCAGGGCGGTATCACCGTGCCCGGCTACACCGCCGCCAAGCACGGCATCGCCGGGCTGACCAAGGCCCTGGCCAACGAATGGGCCCCGCACGGCGTCAACGTCAACGCCATCGCACCCGGCTACATCGCCACCGACAACACCCAGGCCCTCCAGGACGACCCAGCACGCAGCAAGGCCATCCTGGACCGCATCCCGGCCGGCCGCTGGGGCACCGCAGACGACCTCGCGGGCGCCACCGTCTTCCTCGCCTCCGACGCCGCCGCCTACATCCACGGCACCGTCCTGCCCGTCGACGGCGGATGGCTCGGCCGATGACCACCAACCCGGCCACCAACC
>NZ_JBIAUL010000078.1:0-2029 GCF_042892755.1 Streptomyces sp. NPDC001714 | reverse complement strand
GGTGAGGTGCAGGCCGTGGTGGCCGCGCACCCCGACGTCGCCCAGGCCGCCGTCATCGCCCGCGAGGACACCCCAGGCGATCCGCGTCTGGTGGCGTATGTCGTGCCAGGACCGGAGGCTGACGGCCGGCTGCCGGGGGCGGTGCGGGAGTTCACCGCCACCCGCCTCCCCGACTACATGGTGCCGTCGGCGGTGGTGACCCTCGATGCGCTGCCCCTCAACCCGAACGGCAAGCTCGACCGCGCCGCCCTGCCCTCTCCGGCCTCCGGTAGCACGTCGCACCGTCGGCCTTCCACACCGGCCGAGGAGATCCTCTGTGCCGCCTTCGCCGAGGTCCTGGGTCTCGACCGGGTGGGCGCCGACGACAACTTCTTCGAGCTCGGCGGTCACTCGCTGCTCGCGACGCGGCTGCTCAACCGTGTCCGTACCCTCCTCGACACCGAACTGCCCGCCCGCACCCTCTTCACCACCCCGACTCCCGCTGCCATGGCGGCCGCCGTCGGTGCCGAGCGCGTCGCGGTCCCCCCGAACCTGATTCCCCGGGATGCCACGGAGATCCGTCCGGAGATGCTGTCTCTGGTGGATCTCGGCCAGGACGAGATCGACCTGATCTGCGCCCGTGTCCCGGGCGGTGCCGCGAACGTGGCGGACATCTACCCGCTGGCCCCCCTGCAGGAAGGCATGCACTTCCACTACCTGCTGGCCGACGGCGGCGACGACGTCTACCTGGAACCGAGCATCGTTGCCTTCGACTCGCGAGAGCGCCTGGACGCGGTACTCGACGCACTGAGGCAGGTGGTGAACCGGCACGACATCTACCGCACCGCGATCCTCTCGGAGGGCCTTCGCGCACCGGTCCAGGTGGTGTGCCGGCGAGTCGAGATCCCCGTGGCGGAAGTGACCCTGGACGGTGGCGAAGACGCGATATCCGGGCTCCTGGCTCGGGCCTCCGCGCGTATCGACCTGTCCCGAGCACCGCTCATGCGGATATGTGTGGCCGAGGAGCCGCGAACCGGTCGTTGGCTGGCGCTCTTCCAGATGCACCACATGCTCCAGGACCACACCGGCTGGGAAGTCGTCCTCGACGACATCTCGGCCATCCTGCGCGGCGAAACCGACCGTCTGCCGGAGCCGCTCCCGTTCCGGAACTTCGTGGCCGCGGCCCGGCTGGGTACGTCCCGCGAGGAGCACGAGGACTACTTCAGGGCTCTGCTGGGAGACGTCACCGAGACGACCGCCCCGTTCGGGCTGACGGACGTCCTCGGCGACGGCGCGGAAGTCGGTCAGGGACGGCTGACGCTCGGCGACGCCCTCGCCGCCCGGGTACGGGAGCGGGCGCGGGTGCTCGGCGTCTCCGCCGCGACACTGTTCCACGTGGCGTGGGCCCGGGTGCTGGCGACGGCGGCGGGCCATGACGACGTGGTGTTCGGTACGGTCCTGCTGGGACGCATGAATGTCGGCGCCGATCGCGTACCCGGACCGTTCATCAACACACTGCCCGTGCGCGTCGACGTCTCCGCGACCGGCGTGGCGGCCGCCGTCACCGGGATGCACTCCCAGCTGGCGGACCTCATGGCGCACGAGCACGCGGTGCTGGCCCTGGCCCAGCAGATGAGCGGAGTGACGGCGCCGGCCCCGCTGTTCACATCGATCTTCAACTTCAGGCACAGTCGGCGTTCCGCCCAGGACGGCGAGGCGTCCGCCCAAGGCATCAGCACGGTCTACTCCCGCAACCGCACCAGCTACCCCCTGGTCGCGGCAGTCGACGACATCGGCACCGGGTTCACCGTGACCGTGGACGCGGTTGTACCGGTCGATCCCGAGCGCGTGTGCGACCTGCTGTGCGCCACCACGGAAAACCTGGTCACCGCTCTGGAGCAGGACGCCGAGACGCCGCTCCGCGATGTCCGGATCCTCGCGGAGGGGGAGTGCGATCGGCTGGTGGGGTTGGGGCAGGGGGTGGTGGAGGACTTCGGGTGTGGGTCGGTTGTGGAGTTGTTCGGGCGTCGGGTGGTGGCTGATCCGGGTG
>NZ_JBIAUL010000077.1:0-2048 GCF_042892755.1 Streptomyces sp. NPDC001714 | reverse complement strand
GGTGTGGCGGGTGAGTTGTACGTCGGTGGGGTGCAGGTGGCGCGGGGGTATGTGGGTCGGCCGGGGTTGACGGCGGAGCGGTTCGTGGCCGATCCCTTCGAGTCGGACGGGAGTCGGCTGTATCGCACGGGAGACATCGTGCGGTGGACCGCGCAGGGGCGGTTGCAGTTCGTGGGGCGTGTGGATGATCAGGTGAAGATCCGGGGGTTCCGGATCGAGCCGGGTGAGGTGCAGGCCGTGGTGGCCGCGCACCCCGACGTCGCCCAGGCCGCCGTCATCGCCCGCGAGGACACCCCAGGCGATCCGCGTCTGGTGGCCTATGTCGTGCCAGGCCCGGAAGCCGTTGGCGATCTGTCGGCGGCGGTACGTGGGTTGGTCGCGCAGCGGTTGCCGGAGTACATGGTGCCGTCGGCGGTGGTCGTGCTGGACGAGCTGCCGGTGACCGTGAACGGCAAGCTCGACCGCGCCGCCCTGCCCGCACCCGACTACACCGGTCCTTCCGCTCAGCGTGGCCCGTCCACGCCTACCGAGGAGATCCTCTGTGGTGCCTTCGCCGATGTGCTCGGTCTTGAACGCGTAGGCGTGGAAGACGACTTCTTCGAGCTCGGCGGTCACTCCCTGCTCGCGACCCGGCTGCTCAACCGTGTCCGTACCCTCCTGGGCACCGAACTGCCCGCTCGCACCCTCTTCGCCACCCCCACGCCCGCTGGTCTGGCCGAGCAGGTTGAGGGCGCCGAGGCCGGGCGGGTGCCGTTGACGCGGCGGCTGCGGCCGGAGCGGGTGCCGTTGTCGTTCGCGCAGCGCCGGCTGTGGTTCGTCGGTCAGTTGGAGGGGCCGAACCCGATGTACAACAACTCCGTCGCTCTGAAACTGACGGGTGAGCTGGATGTGTCGGCGTTGCGGGCGGCGTTGCGGGATGTGCTGGAGCGGCACGAGGTGCTGCGCACGGTGTTCCCGTCGGTGGACGGGCAGCCTTACCAGCGGGTGCTGGACTTGAATGGCCTCTCCTGGGACGTGACGTTCGCCGAGATGTCCCGGGACGGCTTGGCCGGTGCGGTGTCGGAGGCGGCCGCGTACGCCTTCGATCTGTCGGTCGAGGTGCCGGTGCGGGTGTCGTTGTTCGCGGTGGGTGCGGATGAGCATGTGCTGGTGATCGTGGTGCATCACATCGCCACGGACGGCTGGTCGACAGCGCCGCTGATACGCGACTTCACCGCGGCGTATGCGGCGCGGTGTGCGGGTCGTGCGCCGGGGTGGGAGGCGCTGCCGGTTCAGTACGCGGACTACGCGTTGTGGCAGCGTGAGGTGCTGGGTGACGAGAGCGACCCGGACAGCGTGCTGTCGCGGCAGGTGGAGTACTGGCGGAACGCGCTGGCGGGAGCTCCGGAGGAACTCGCACTGCCCACCGACCGACCGCGCCCGGCGCGGGCGGACTGGCGTGGGCACACCGTAGCCGTGGAGGTCCCGGCTGACGTTCACCGCCGGTTGTCGGCGATCGCCCGCGAGCGGGGCGTGACGTTGTTCATGGTGTTGCAGGCGGGTCTTGCGGTGTTGTTGTCGCGTCTTGGTGCGGGTACGGATATTCCGATCGGTTCGCCGGTGGCGGGTCGGGCGGACGAGGCGCTGGACGATCTGGTCGGGTTCTTCGTCAACACGCTGGTGCTGCGCACCGACCTGTCGGGCAACCCGACGTTCACCGAACTCCTCGACCAGGTGCGTGAGACCAGCCTGGCCGCCTTCGCCCACCAGGACGTCTCCTTCGAGCGGCTCGTGGAGGAGCTGGCGCCGGCCCGCTCGCTCTCCCGGCACCCGCTGTTCCAGGTCAATCTCGTCATGCAGAACACGGCTGCGCCCGTGTTCGACCTTCCCGGCCTGCGTACCGAGGTCATGCCGACCGACACCTCGCTGACAGCACGGTTCGACCTCAACGTCTCTCTCGCGGAGAGCTTTGACGGCGAGGGTGGGTTTGGTGGGTTGCGTGGTGTGGTGACGGTTGCGGCTGATGTGTTCGGGGCGGGGAGTGCGGAGGTGTTGGCTGGTCGTTTGGT
>NZ_JBIAUL010000076.1:0-2091 GCF_042892755.1 Streptomyces sp. NPDC001714 | reverse complement strand
CGCTCCGTTCCGTGGGAGCCCGGGGGTGAGATTCCCCCGGGCCACCCGACTCTTGGTGTCGGCGGAGTCAACTGCCCAGGGTTCGCCAGGACTTCAGGCAAGGGATCTCGCGCTGGTCGAGGTAGTTCTGGAAGGCAGTCGGCTGGCGGGGTGTGGGGGCTTCCTCAGCCGGTGACAGTCCGCCGAGGCGCTCAATGTTGACGGCGATGGCCGTCAACACGTGCTGGACATGAACCTTTCCCTGTCCTCGGTAGCGGCAGCGCCGCATACCGTGCCTGTGGGCGAACTCGTTGACTGTGCTCTCCACTCCGGAGCGGACCGCGTAACGCGTCTTCCATTCGGGTGTCTGCTGCTCGGCGCGGACGCGGAGTTGCAGGTCACGGAGTTCTCGTGGGGGGAAGCCCACGGTGCGGGCGTTGTCGGCGGTGCTGGTGCAGTGGGTGCGGGCCGGGCAGGGGCGGCACTGGCTTTTGGTGAACCGTGGGACGATCAGCGGGGCGGCGGTGGGCGAGGAGGTCGGGTAGGGGCCGTGCCAGCCCGCGCTGACCTGTCCCTGGGGGCAGGTGACCTGCTGCTTGTCGTAGTCGATGTGGAAGTCGTCCCGGGCGAAGCCCTCGCCTCGGCGGTGCTGGCGGGTCGGGTTGCTCTTCAGCGGACCGGAAACGGTGACCTGGTGTTCACGGGCGGCCTGTTCCAGGTGGGGCAGGGAGGTGCAGCCGGCGTCGACCAGGTGCTCGGCGGGCAGCAGGCTGCGTCGGGCGAGGCGGGTGTGGATGCCGGGCAGGACCTGGCTGTCGTGGGTGGTGGCCGCGGTGGTGGCGACATCCGTGATCACGTTGGGGCCGTCGGCAGCACAGGTCTCGGTCAGGTGAGCGGCGAACCCTTTCCAGCTGATGATGTGTCCGTGCCGCGCGTAGCGGGCCGAGGTGTCGTAGGGAGAGACGATCGCCCTCGACGACGGCGGCAGACCCGCCCCGCCTTCCTTCTCGGCGGTGCGCCAGCGCAGCTGTCCCGCGGCATCACGGTGATAGTTCTGGACCATGATCTGCCGCAGAGCCTGGATGCGAGGACCTGACATGCGGTCCGCTCCGTAGCGGTGGAGGTGTTCCAGAAGCCGGACGGCGTCGTTCCCGGTGGCAAGGATTCTGGTCATGGGTTTGGTGGGGCTCTTCCCCAGGCGGACCGGCCGGCCGTAGCGCAGCCCCCAGCCCTGGTCGACCAGTTCGTCCAGCAGATGAGGTGAGATACCTGCGACCTCTTCGAGTGCGGCGCGGACCGCCTCGGTGACCAGCTCCAGGCGGGTCAGGTCACGCACCGCGGCCACGACGTGCGTGGAGTCGGTGCGCTGCGTGGTGCGCTCGCGCACCAGTCCGGCCTCCTTCAGGCGGGCCGGTGCGAGGTCGAGGAGGCGGTCGGCACGGCCGTCCTCGGCGAGACGATCGCGGAAGTCGCCCAGCACACTGTGGTGGAAGCCGGGATCGTCCAGCTCCATGGCCATCGCGTACTTGAAGTCAATGCGGCAGCGGACCGCCTCGGCGGCCTGCCTGTCCGACAGGCCGAGCAGGAACTGCAGCACACTGACGGTGGCCAGCTGAGCGGGCGAGAGCCCCGGACGCCCGTCTCTGGGGTACCAGTCCGCGAAGTCCTCGTCGCGCCACAGCCCGTCCAGCCGGTCCCGCACCCATATCGCCGTCGTGCCGCCCGGGTTGCTCGCCCGCGCGACTCGCGCGGTCAGAGGCGGAACGTGCTCACCGGAACGGGGACGAAGGGACGACGAACACCTCGACAGCTGCAACGGTCGGCGGAACTCCCCGATCATCCCCGTCGACCATGCTGCCGCTCCGGGAAACTCCAAGATCCCCGACAGAGTCAAGCTGAGATTGAATTGCAGCGTCGCATGACGCGACAGCAGCAGGATGAGGGGGATGGGTTGTTCATCATTGGCGCGCTGGCCTTGACGTTGTTCATTCTGGCCATCATGTGGGCCGTCCTCGGACAGGGGCCGTTGCGTGATCGCGTTTCGTCCGGAGTGCCGTGCTGGCCCGTCCTTGGAGGGGACGTCCCGGTTCGGGCGGGGTGGACGCAGTGCAG
>NZ_JBIAUL010000075.1:0-2145 GCF_042892755.1 Streptomyces sp. NPDC001714 | reverse complement strand
CAAACCCCGCAAAGACCACGCCAGCCGATCCGCCCGCGCCTCCAACTCCCCATACGACAACGCCACACCCCCACACACCACCGCCACCGCACCCGCGTTGCCGACCGCACGCGCTGTGATCAGCTCGTGCACTCCGGTGAACCTCGGTCGGCCGGCCAGTGCCTGCCCGCGGTCGGTCGTGTCCATGATCTGGACGCGCCGAAGCTGGGTGTCGGGGGCCTGTTCGAGTGCGGTGATCAGGTTGGCCGTGGTGTTGTGCAGCAGTTCGCACAGCTGGCGGGGATCCGCCGGCGACACGGCTTCGACGGTGATGGTGAGGCCGGTGCCGAGATCGTCGACGGCGACGTCCACCGGGAAGTTGGTGCGCTGCCGGGTGTATATCCGCTCGGCGCCCTGGATCCGGGCACCGCCGTTGCGCTCGTCGGCGCGGCTGCTGTGCCGGAAGTTGAACATGGACGTGAACAGGGGGGCGGTGGCCGGGACACCGCTCGCCTTCTGGGCCAGCGCGAGCGGCGCGTGCTCGTGTACCAGCAGCTCGGCGAGTTGGGCCTGCATCGCTGCGAGGGCGTCGCCCACGCTCGCGCCGCTCACGCGAACGCGTACGGGAAGCGTGTTCATGAACGGGCCGGGCGTGCGGTCGGCTCCGGCACCGGCGTTCATCCGTCCGAAGATCACGGTGCCGAACACCACGTCGCTACGGCCCGCCACCGTCGCCAGCACCCGCGCCCATGCCACATGGAACAACGTCGCCGGGGACACGCCGTGCGCCCTGGCCTGCTCCCGCACCCGCCGGACCAGGTCGTCATCGACCGCCATCCGGAACTGGCCGGCTCCCTGACCGTCGCCGAGAACGTCGGTGAGGCCGAACGGCGCTGTCGTCTCGGCGACGTCGCCGAGCAGGGTCCTGAAGTACTCCTCGTGCTCGTCACGGGAGGTGCCGAGGCGAGCGGTGGCCACGAAGTTCCGGAACGGCTGAGGGGTCGGCAACCGGTCGCCCTCGCCACGGAGGATCGCCGCGATCTCGTCCAGGGCCAGATCCCAGCCCAGGTGGTCCTGGAGCATGTGGTGCATCTGGAACAGCGCCAGCCAACGGCCGTTTGCGGGTTCCTCGGCGACGAAGACACGAAGCAGCGGTCCCCGTTCCAGGTCGATCCGCGCACCCGCCGAGGCCAGGAGTTCGACGATGGGGTCGGCTCCGCCCGACAGCGTGACGTGCGTCGTCGGTATCGCCGCCGTACGCTGCACCACTTGCACCGGGTCGCTCAGACCCTGCCAGACGATCGCGGTGCGGTAGATGTCGTGCCGGTCCACCACCTGCTGCAGTGCGTCGAGCACCGCGTCGAGGCGGTCGCGGGAATCGAAGGCGATGACCGTGGGGCGAAGGAAGACGTCACCGCTCTCGTCGGTGGACATCAGGTAGTGGAAGAACATGCCTTCCTGGAGGGGGGCCAGCGGGTAGATGTCCGCCACGTTCGCGGCACCGCCCGGGACACGGGCGCAGATCAGGTCGATCTCGTCCTGGCCGAGATCCACCAGAGACAGCATCTCCGGACGGATCTCCGTGGCGTCCTCGGGTATCAGTTTCTGCGGCACTTCCACCCTCGTTCCGTCGGCGGCCGCCGCGATACCGGCGGGGGTCGGGGTCGTGAAGAGTGCCCGGACGCTCGCCGGCACGCCGCGCTCCCGCAGGCGCTCGACCAGCGAGACGGCGAGGAGCGAGTGTCCGCCGAGCTGGAAGAAGTCGTCGTCCACTCCGACGTGTTCGAGTCCGAGGACGTCGGCGAAGACCGCACACAGCAGTTCCTCGCGCGGGTTGGACGGGGCACGCCCGGCCATCGACGGCGTCAGGTCCGGGGCGGGCAGGGCGGCTCGGTCCAGCTTGCCGTTCGGCGACAACGGCAACGTCTCAAGGCTCACGACGGCGGACGGAACCATGTGTTCCGGCAGCCGCTGCGCGACGAACTCCCGCACCAGTCCGGGCAGTTCCGCATCAGCATCCGGTGCCGGTACGACATAGGCGACCAGGCGGCTTCCGCCGGGGCCGTCCTCGCGGGCGATGACGGCGGCCCGGGCGACGGCCGGATGCCCGGCCACCACGGCCTGCACCTCACCCGGCTCGATCCGGAACCCCCGGATCTTCACCTG
>NZ_JBIAUL010000074.1:0-2206 GCF_042892755.1 Streptomyces sp. NPDC001714 | reverse complement strand
TACGACCCGACTACCTCGCCGGACACTCCATCGGCGAAATCTCCGCCGCCCACGCCGCCGGAGTCCTCACCCTCCAAGACGCCGCCAAGCTCGTCGCCGCCCGCGCCACCCTCATGCAACAACTCCCCACCGGCGGCACCATGATCGCCGTCGAGGCCACCGAAGACGAACTCCAGACCGAACTGAACGACCACGTCTCCATCGCCGCCATCAACAGCCCCCGCTCCATCGTCCTGTCCGGCGACAAGGACACGGTCACCGCAATCGCCGACCGGTGGAAGAACCAAGGCCGACGCACCCGCCGACTCGACGTCAGCCACGCCTTCCACTCCCCCCACATGAACCCCATCCTCGACCAATTCCAAGCCGTCGCCGAAGAACTCACCTACCGCCCCCCGACCACCCCCATCGCCTCCAACCTCACCGGCGATCTGGTGCAGGACTTCACCCCCGACTACTGGGCCCGCCACATCCGCGAAGCCGTCCGCTTCCACCACGGCATCCGCACTCTCGACCAAGCCGGAACCACCACCTACCTGGAAATCAGCCCCACCCCCACCCTCACCCCCCTCATCCACCAAACCCTCGACAACCCCACCACCATCACCACCCACCACCCCCACCTCACCACCACCCTCGCCCACCTCCACACCCACGGCATCACCATCAACTGGAACACCCTGTTCCCGGGAGCCGCCCACACCGACCTCCCCACCTACCCCTTCCAACACCAGCACTACTGGCTCGACGCTCGCAGGGTGAGCGGGGACGTCCGGGGTGCCGGACTGCGGCCGGGTGGCCATCCGCTGCTGGGCGCCGTGACCACGTTGGCGAACGGCGGAAGCACGCTGTTCACCGGTCGGCTGGCGGCGACGAGCCAGCCGTGGCTGACGGACTGCACCGTGCACGGAGTGGTGACCGTACCGGCAGCCGCGCTGGTGGAGTTGACGCTGCACGCGGGAGACCTGGCCGGCTTCGGGCGGATCGAGCGGCTGGTCTTCGAAGAGCCGCTGACCATCGCGGAGGGTGGTGCCGTCGACGTCCAGGTGACCCTGACCGCGGCGGAGGACGGCGGCTCGGCAGAGGTCACTGTGCACGGTCGCCGGGCGGACGAGGAGACGGGGGACTGGACGCAGCACGCGACGGCGCGGCTGGCACCGGCCGCCGAGCCCAGTGGCAGCGACGTGGACGGGCCGACGGGCGCGTGGCCGCCGGCCGGGGCGACGCCGTTCGACGTCGAGGCACTGTACGACCGTGCGGCCGAGGCCGGTGTTCGGGTCGGCCCGGCGTTCGAAGCCCTGGAGGCGGCCTGGACCGCCGGAGACGACCTGTACGCGCGGATCGAGGCGCCGGAGGAGCTCGCGTCGGACGCGGCCCGCTACGGGCTGCACCCCGCGCTGTTCGATGCCGCCCTGCAGCCTCTGGAGAAGGAGGTCGCCGAACTCTCCGGCCTGGAGCTGTACTCGACCGGAGCGACGGAACTACTGGTCCGTGTCTCGGGGTTCGGGCGGGACACGGTCACCGTCTCCGTCACCGATGCCACAGGGGAACCGGTGGCGCGCGTCGCGTCCCTCACCGTACGGCACCGGACGGCCGCCCAGCCCGTGCGGACGGGGGATCCGCTGCTGCGCCTCGCCTGGCAGCCGGCACCGACGCGCGCCGCGCGCACCGTGGTCCGTCCGACGGCGTGGCCGGTCCTGGGTTCGCTACGACTGCCCGAGGACATCGCGAACGTCGGCCATCGGTCGGTGGCCGCGCTGCTGGCGTCTGTGCCGGAGGAGGAGCCGGTTCCCTCGATCGTCCTGATGGGCGCGGACCCTGCCGACGGCGACTCCGCGGAGCGGGCGGACCAGCTTGCCGAACTACTGCTGGGCGTAGTTCAGGAGTGGCTCGCCGAGGACCGGCTGGCGACCGCCCGGCTGGTGGTTCTCGTGGACGAGAGCGACCTGGCGCAGTCGGTGTGGCGCGGTCTGATACGGACCGCGCAGGCCGAGCATCCCGACCGTTTCACGCTCGTCGCGCACGACGGCAGCCCGGAGTCGTGGCACGCGCTCGGCGCCGCACTGGACGCCGGTGAGCCCGAAGTCGCCCTGCACGCCGGAACGGTGGAGGTGCCGCGGTTGGTGCGGGTGACCGCGACACCCACCCCACGACCCCTCAACCCCAACGGCACCGTCCTCATCACCGGCGGCACCGGAGCACTCGG
>NZ_JBIAUL010000073.1:0-2266 GCF_042892755.1 Streptomyces sp. NPDC001714 | reverse complement strand
CACGCCTCCAACGCAATGGATAACACGGGCGCATGTCGCCCTCGGCGTCGGCGTCTGGTGACTGACCGTGATCGGCTGGGGTGTGCTCGCGGATCGGGATGCGGTGCCGGATGGTGATCTTCTCCGGGCCGACGAGGACGTCTTGGACGAGAAGTCGCAGCACGCGTTGACGCTCGGGGACGTCGGCCGTTCTCACGCCGGAGCGGAGTTGGGACAGGAAGCCCTCGAGGTCGTGGGCGAGTTTGAGGTAGGCGTCGCGGTCGGCGAGTTGGGCCTCGAGTGCGTCGAGCTGGCCGCGCAGGCCGGCTTCGCGGGCCCGCAGGTCAGGCATGCGGGCGCGCAGTTCGTCGATGGTGATCAGCTGTTCCTGGTAGGCCTCGATCATGCGGGTGATGCCCCGGCCGGCTGCGGCCAGGGCGGTTTCCAGGCGGGCGCGTTCGCGTCGGGCCGGGTCCGCGGTGCGGGCCTGCTCCAGGCGGCGGTCGATCTCGGTGTGGATCAGGGCGGGGTCGGTGAGCAGGCCGGTGATGTGGTCCCAGACGAGGGTGTCGAGGTAGTCGGCGCGGACCGGCTTGTTGGTGCAGACCCGGCCGCCCTCGTAGCGGTAGTCGTCCGAGCCCAGGCACCGGTAGTAGTAGATCTTCTTGTTGGTGGTGCGGGTCGAGGTGCGGTAGTAGCCGTAGCCGCAGCTCGCGCAGGCCGCCATGCCCTGCAGCAGGGAAGGGACCTTGGTGTTGCGGGAGGCGAAGCGCTTGTTGTCCTGAAGCCGTTGTGCGGCGCGTTCGAAGGTCGCGGGGGTGATGATCGCGGGGACGGGGATGGCGATCCATTCCTCGCGGGGCCGGTCGATGGTCTTGACCGGGCGCGGGGTGGCCCGGCCCTGAAGGCGGGCCCTGCGGTTCAGCCCGGCCGGCTCGTGCTGGACCTGGGTCTTGCCGAAGACGGCGGTGCCCGCATAGGCGGGGTTGCGGAGCATGCCCCAGACCACGCTGCGGTCCCAGCGCGTCTTGCCGGTGCGGGTCAGGGCGTGGCTGTCGGTGAGCCAGCGGGTCAGATCGGCGATGGAAGCGCCCTCGTCGACGTAGCGGCGAAAGAGCTCGGCCACCAACGCCGCCTCGGCTTCGACGATCTCGTAACGAGCCGAGCACTCGGGTGTCTTGCGCACGAAGCGGTAGCCGAACGGCGCCCCGGACAGCACGTTCACCGACCCAGTCCGCGCCCGGTAGGTCTTCCCGCGCCGGTAGCGCTCCATCAGCTGCGCTTTCTCGTACTCAGCGAACATGCCCTGGAACTGGACCAGCAGCTGGTCCTCGGGGCTGTCCCCGCGCGGGCCGCGCACGAACTCCACCCGCGTGCCGGCCCGGGCGAACTCCTCGATCAGCAGGGCCTGGTAGGCGAACTTGCGCGCCAGGCGGTCCGGAGCGTAGACGACGACCACGTCCACCCCGACCTGGGCAACCAGGTCCCGCAGCCGCTCCAGCGCGGGACGCAACAGCGTGGCGCCGGAGTGCCCCTCGTCCTCGAAGACCCACTCCTCGGGCAGCTCAAGCCGCATCCGGTCGATGTACGCGCGCAGCGCGGCCGTCTGCGAGGCGATCGTCTGGTCCTTCTTCTGCCGCTGCGAGGACACCCTCGCGTAGATCGCCGCCGTGGTCACCGCCCACTCCTTCCGGCATCTGCTCCTGCTGCTCGACACGCCGTGTCCGGGCCCGGCGTTGAGGCACCAACACCTCGTAAGCCGCCTGCACATCCGCGGCGGCGTGCCGGGAGAAGACCCACTCCAACTCCACGACCAGCCGGTTCACGACCCCGGCCGCCGTCCGCCGGCCTCGTCGCGGAGGAAGTCGGCCAGCGCCCGGGCCACCACTGCGGAGAGGGTTGCCTCGCTGGCCCGGGCATGCGCTCGCACCTGCTCGGCCAGCGACCCGGGCAGCTTGACGGTGAACACCACATTCGCCTCGGGGACGGCGACTCGGCCCTGCGCCACGGCCTGCTCCACATACCGGTGTGCCTGACGGACCGACACCCCATAACGGGCAGCCAGCACACGGGCAGCCTCGGCGACAGGAACCTCCGTCGCCAGAAGATCCGCGGCAGCATTGACCCGCTGGGCGTACTCGATACCGTCGACACGATCCCCGCGCACCATGTCATGAACGTACTACCCGTCATGACGCTGCCTACTCTCCCCACGAGGCAGCTTCTCCAACCTCCGATAACGCAGCGTCACTTCGAAGGTGAAGTTGCCCATTGCGTTGGAGGCGTG
>NZ_JBIAUL010000072.1:0-2329 GCF_042892755.1 Streptomyces sp. NPDC001714 | reverse complement strand
CGTCGAGGGCTTCGGTGAAGACGGGGTAGGTGTCGTACAACTCCCGTCCCATGCCCGGCCGTTGTGAGCCCTGTCCGGAGAACAGGAACGCCACCCGCGGCTCCGTCTCCGGCGTGGCGGCCCGGAGGACGTTCGGGGCCTCGCGCTCCTCCGCGAGAGCGGCGAGCCCGGTCAGGTACTCCGGCAGCGTGGTGCCGACCACGGCCGAGCGGTACGTCATCTGGGTGCGGTTCAGCAGAGCTCGTGCCACGCCCTGCGGCTCGACGCCGGGTCGCGCGGCCAGCTCCGCGTGGAGCCGGGCCGCCTGTTCGACGAGGGCCCCCTCGGACTTCGCGGAGACGAACCAGGGCAGCGGCGCCCCAGTGGTCTCCTCGGCCACGGCGGGCCCGGCCGGGGCCTGTTCGAGGATGACGTGGGCGTTGGTTCCGCTGATGCCGAAGGAGGAGACGGCGGCGCGGCGGGGCCGGTCGACCTCGGGCCACGACGTGTTCTCCGTAAGGAGGGCGATGTTGCCCTCGGCCCACTCGACATGAGGCGTCGGCTGGTCGATGTGCAGAGTCCTGGGCAGGACGCCTTCGCGCAGTGCCTGCACCATTTTGATGATGCCGGCGACGCCTGCGGCGGCCTGGGTGTGGCCGATGTTGGACTTGACGGCACCCAGGTGGAGGGGGTGTTCGCGGTTCTGACCGTAGGTGGCGATGAGGGCTTGGGCTTCGATGGGGTCGCCGAGTCGGGTGCCGGTGCCGTGGGCTTCGACGGCGTCGATGTCGGCGGGTTGGAGGCGGGCGCTCTTCAGGGCCTGGCGGATGACGCGTTGTTGTGCGGGGCCGTTGGGTGCGGTGAGTCCGTTGGAGGCGCCGTCCTGGTTGACGGCGGAGCCGCGGACGAGGGCGAGGACGGGGTGGCCGTTGCGGCGTGCGTCGGAGAGGCGTTCGAGGAGGAGGAGTCCTGCTCCTTCGCCCCAGCCGGTGCCGTCGGCGGCCGCGGCGAAGGGTTTGCAGCGGCCGTCGGGGGACAGCCCCCGCTGCCGGCTGAACTCGGTGAAGATCCCAGGATCGGCGATCACGGTGACGCCGCCGGCGAGGGCGAGATCGCATTCGCCGTTGCGGAGGGCCTGGGCGGCGAGGTGGAGGGCGACGAGAGAGGAGGAGCAGGCGGTGTCGACGGTGACGGCGGGGCCCTCCAGGCCGAAGGTGTACGCCACCCGGCCCGACGCCACACTCGTCGTACTGCCGGTGAGGAAGTATCCCTCCAGTGACTCGGGCATCTGGGTGCCCCGGGGGCCGTACTCCTGGGCGATGACACCCGCGAAGACGCCGGTACGGCTGCCGCGCAGCCGGCTCTGGTCGAGCCCCGCCCGCTCGAAGGCCTCCCAGGCGGTCTCCAGCAGCAGCCGCTGCTGAGGATCCGTGGTCAGGGCCTCGCGCGGTGACATGCCGAAGAAGTCGGGATCGAACCCCGCCGCGTCGTAGAGGAATCCGCCGTGCCGTGCGTACGTCGTGTGCGGGGTGTCCGGGTCGGGGTCGTATAGCTCGGAGATGTTCCAGCCCCGGTCGTCCGGGAAGCCGCCGATCGCGTCCGTGCCGGAACGCAGCAGCCGCCAGAACTCCTCTGGGGTATCTGCGCCCCCGGGAAAGCGGCACGCCATCGAGACGATGGCCAGGGGCTCCGCCTCGGTGGTCGCGACAGCCCCTGTGCCTGTCGGGTTCGAGGGGCGGTCCTCGTCCTTGATCACCTCCCGCAGGTACCACACGAGGGCCTGCGGGGTCGGGTGGTCATAGACGAGTGTGGCGGGCAGCCGCAGGCCGGTGCTCACGCTGAGGCGGTTGCGCAGGCGCACCGCGCCCAGCGAGTCGAAGCCGAGGTCGCTGAAGGCTCGGCCAGGCTTGACCGTCTCCGGACCGAGATGGCCGAGCACGGCGGCGACCGCGGTGCGGACCGTGTCCAGCAGCAACTCGTCCTGGGCCTCGGACGTCAGGCCGGCCAGCCTGCGGGCCAGCGAGGACGCGGACGCGGTACGGCGGCGTGACGTGCGGACGAGCCCGCCCAGCGCCGGCGGCAGGATGCCGTCGGATGCCTGCTCGCGCAGGGCCGGCAGGTCGAACCGAGCGGCGACCAAGGCCGGTTCCGACCCGCCCAGGGCCTTGTCGAAGAGGGCCAGCGCGGCCTCGGAGGGCAAGGCCGCCACGCCGTCGGGGGCCTTGTCCAGGCCGGTGCTCAACGCGCTCTCCTGCTCCCAGAGTCCCCAGGCGAGGGAGGTGGCGGGGAGGTGGTGGGTGTGGCGGTGGTGGGCGAGGGCGTCGAGGTAGGTGTTGGCGGCGGCGTAGTT
>NZ_JBIAUL010000071.1:0-2400 GCF_042892755.1 Streptomyces sp. NPDC001714 | reverse complement strand
GGCCCCACCGCCGTATCAGTGCGCCGAGCCGTCGCTGTGCACGTCGTGGTCCCCCTTCGACGGTGTGCCTAGTTCTCCGAACGGGTGAACCCCGAACGGGTGCCCCGCCCGCGGCGGGCGGGGGACGGCTGCACTCCGTGCGGAACCACCACCCGTGGTGAGCTGCGCGCGGCCACGGGAGGGCCGTCAACGCCCGGGCAGGAAATAGTGCGCCAGACAACGCGTAAGACGGTGCGCCCGCGGACCGGCTACCGGATCAGGCGACATTGTGACCTCGCCGGGCCCACCACCGCGTTGAGGGCGCCAGGCTGTTCCACGGCGAAGAACATCATCACAAATACGTCTATAAGGGGCTTACGGGAGTAATTCACTGTGGTACCCCGGCACGACACGCCACAGATCGGAGAACCCCCATGGTGATCAAGAAGATGCACGACATGGGCTTCCGCAGCGAGCACGCCTACCTGGCCGGCTTGTCATCCATCGGCCTCAGCTTCGCCTCCTGGATCGCAGGGCCAGATAGGCGGTTCCGAGGGCAACGGAGCCTAGAGGCGCCGTCGCCATCCCGGCGGTGCTGGCAGGCAGGTCTGAGAGCCCGCTCATGGCGGCTACCGCGATCATGCCGAACCCCAGAGTCAAAGGGGTGGGCCGCTTCGGCTCTTGGTTGCTGCCCGCCCCGCTCGGATTGCGTGGATCCGTGTGGGCGGTGCGATGCCGTCTCGTGGGGTGTCTCAGGTCTTTCACGGGTGAGTTCTTGCGGCCCGGGCGCCCGGGCCGCGGGTATGCAGAGAAGGCCGCTGGCGACAAGCTCCTCAAGGAGTGTGACGGGGTCACGGGCGCACCAGCCAGGCGGCGCTGCCCGTCGTGGCTGAGAGCCAGGCCGCGGCAAGCTGCCGCAGCCTGGCCCGTCATATTCCGCTGAGGTCAGGCGTTTCGCACTTCACCCTTGAGGGAGAGGGCCTCCCAGCGGTTGAGCTCCTCCAGTCGGGACTGGAGGGAGGCACGGATGTGCTGCACGGCATCGGCGCCGACGGCCAGGCGCAGAGGAGGTTCGTCCAGGGAAGCAACGGTCATGATGGCGTCGGCGACGGCGTGGGGGTCACCGAAGGCCTCCGCGGGGAGCGCGGAGAAGTCGGTGAGGAATTTGCCGACGGTGGGTGCATAGGCGTCGGTGGGAAGGACGACGCGCAGGTTGGCGCCGAACTCGGTTCCGAACGTGCCGGGCTCGATGATGGTGACCTTGACACCGGTGGGAGCCACCTCGTGGGCGAGGGCTTCGCTGATGAGCTCGACAGCGCCCTTCGACGCTGCATAGAGACCGGAGGAGGGCCAAGCGAACTGTCCGATGAGCGACGACGTCTGCAGGACGCGCCCGCGGGAGGCACGTAGGGCGGGGAGGGCAGCCCGCAGAACGGCCAGGCTGGCCAGGACGTTGGTGTCGAAGATCGCTCGTGCCTCGGCTGCGTCGATCTGCTCAATCGCTCCGAAGAGTCCGTAGCCGGCGTTGTTGAGCAGTACATCCAGCCGGCCAGCGGCTCGGACGGTGTCGGCGAGAACGGTTTCGGCCTTGGTGTCGGTGAGGTCGAGTTCCACTGCGGTCAGCTGTCCCTGCGGGGTCAGACGGAGAAGCTCATTGAGTCGCTCTCGGCGCCGGCCTACGGCGATCACATGAGCCCCCTCGGCGAGAGCACGTTCGGTGACCAGGCGGCCGAAGCCGGAGGTTGCTCCAGTGACAAGCCAGGTAGAAGACATATCGATGCTCCTGAGAATGCCGCACGGTCGCGCGGTCGACGGGGTGAAACGGCCGGGTGGCTCGTGCTTCCAGCGAACCGCTCGCACAGGATCGAAACGAGGGGTGGGGTGGCCTCCTGGTTCCTGGGACTGAGAGGGCCACCCACGCTGTGGCTATGTCGGCGCGGCGGGGTGATCCTTGCCGTATGGACCGGAACGAAGGTCTCAGCGACTTCCTCCGCGCTCGCCGCTCGGCGATCGATCCTCACGAGCTGGGCATCGAGGACGCCTCCCCACGTCGAGTGCCAGGATTGCGCCGAGAGGAGCTGGCGGCCTTGGCGGGCGTGAGTGTGGACTACTACACGCGCCTGGAGCAGGGCAGGCCGATCACGCCCTCGGAGTCCGTGCTGGAGGCCTTGGCGCAGGCCTTGCAGCTCGACGACGCAGAGCGCAGCTACCTGCATGCGGTGGCACGCCGCCCCTCCACTCCGCGGCGCCGCGGCCAGCGAACCACACAGAAGGTGCGCCCCGGAGTGCACGCGCTCCTCGCACGTCTTGGAGACACCCCCGCCTTCAGGGGCCGTTGCGTGATCGCGTTTCGTCCGGAGTGCCGTGCTGGCCCGTCCTTGGAGGGGACGTCCCGGTTCGGGCGGGGTGGACGCAGTGCAG
>NZ_JBIAUL010000070.1:0-2471 GCF_042892755.1 Streptomyces sp. NPDC001714 | reverse complement strand
CTTAGTGGTCCCCTCCGGAAATCCTTCGGGGGTTGACTCTGGAGCCGATCGTGGGCATGTCTGCCGTCAGGTGTTGAGGGTGGTGAGGTGGAATCGGTAGCGCATGACGAGGTTCAGGACAGCGTCGCGCGGGCCTCACCGATCCACGTGAGGTCCGCCTCGGCGCGGTTGATCGCGAACCGTGCGGTCAGGCTGCGGCCGGCGTGGTCCGTGTACTCGTCGAGGAGTTCCTGGCACAGCACGAGAGTGTTGCGCAGTTCCGCCTCCCACTGATCGAGCTGTCCGAGCAGGTGCTCGGTGCTGGTGTGCTGGGCGAAATGCAGCTGGATCTGCAACGGTTGACGGGCGCGTTCGGAGACCGTGTTGAAGCCGTCCAGCCACCCTCGGAAGGCGTGCAGGCCGGCGTCGGTTGCGGTGTAGACCCGCTTGTCCGGCACCGCCTCCTGGACGACGTGCTGCACCGTGGCATGCCCGCGATCCACCAGTTTGGGAAGCTCGGCATAGATGTGCGACCGAGTGATCGGCCAGAAGTAGGCCACTGCCCTGGACGCCCGCGCGCCGAGCTCGTAGCCCGAGGCGGGACCGTCCAGCAGTAGGCCCAGTACGAGATAACCACCGACTGACATGGGCACCACCCTAGTCCGGTCTTGACTATCTGCCCAGTAACGGCCTACCGTCCAGGTGTATTCAAGTCTGGACTAGTCAGGAGTGGACGTGGAACGACAGCAGGCGATCGCCGACTACGCGGCGGCGTGGAGCGGGGACGATGCCGAGACCATCGCGGCGGCCTTCGCCCGATGCTGGACCAAGGACAGCACCTACACCGACACGATGACCGACACCGTCATGGGCATCGAGAGCATGGTCCGGCTCGTCCTCGGCACGGCCGAACGGTATCCCGGCTTCACCCTCCGCCCCACCAGCGGCCTGGACACCCACCACGGCGTCGGCAGGTTCAGCTGGCTGATGACCGCGCCCGACCCCATCGTCGCCGCAGGTGTGGACCACGGCCGGGAGCTTCCCGGACTCGACTTCGTCGAGTTCACCCCGGACAACCGGATCGCCCGGATCGTGGGCTTCTTCGGCTGAGCGAGCGGGATCAGCCCCAGCCGACGGCCCAGGCCGTCTATTGCGCTCCAGGCGGTCATGGTGCCGTAGGTCGGCGGGCTGGGCGAGGATCGACCACATCGACTCCAGCACGGGCGCGTGGCCGACGATGGAGCGGTTGTTGCCGGGCGTCCCGGACACGGCGTATTGGCCTACCCCACTTGCCTGTTGCCCCGGCTATCGAGATAGCCCTGAGCACCACCGAGCGTGCGCAGTTGAAGAAGATGGCCAACGGCCACAGGACCGAGCACCGGCTGCGGGTGCGAGCTCAGGTGGTCCTGCACGCGGCGCGCGGGCGTTCCAACGCGCGTATCGCCCGGGAGACCGGCCTGCACCTGGACACGGTCCGGACCTGGCGGGGCCGGTTCGCCGAGCGGGGCCTGCCCGGGCTGTCCGACCGCAAACGGTCCGGTCGGCCGCCGTCGTTCACTGCGCTCCAGGTCGCCGAGGTCAAGGCCCTGGCCTGCCAGTTGCCCGCCGAGACCGTTACGCCGTTATCGCGCTGGTCGTGTCCGGAACTGGCCCGCGAGGTGGTTGCCAGGGGCATCGCCGGGTCCATCTCCACCTCCACCGTGCGGCGCTGGGTCAAGCAGGACGCGCTCAAGCCCTGGCAGTACCAGTCCTGGATCTTCGTCCGCGACCCGGACTTCCGCGCCAAGGCCGCCCGCGTGATGGACCTGTACGCCCGCACCTGCCAGGGCGAACCGCTCGGCGAGGACGAGTACGTGGTCTCCGCGGACGAGAAGACATCGATCCAGGCCCGCTGCCGCTGCCACCCGACCCTGGCACCCGGGCAGAACCGGGCGATGCGCGTCAACCACGACTACGAGCGCGGCGGCGCCCTGGCCTACCTGGCGGCCTACGACGTCCATCAAGCCCGCGTCTTCGGCCGCTGCGAGCCAACCACCGGGATCGTGCCGTTCATGAACCTGGTCGAGCAGGTCATGACGCAGGAGCCCTACGCCAGCGCAAAACGCGTCTTCTGGATCGTCGACAACGGCTCCTCCCACCGAGGAAAGAAGGCAATCGACCGCCTGACCAGCAGGTTTCCGAATGCAGTCATGGTCCACACCCCCGTCCACGCCTCATGGACGAACCAGATCGAGATCTTCTTCTCGATCGTCCAGCGCAAGGTTGTCTCGCCCAACGACTTCACAGACCTCAACGAGGTCCGGGACCGGCTCCGAGCATTCGAAGACCGCTACAACGCCACGGCACAGCCATTCCAGTGGAGGTTCACCACCTCCGACCTGGACGATCTGCTGGCCCGGCTCGACCGAAACACCGCCGTCCGACATGAAGAATCCTCGATCCCACAGGCCATGTGATCAACCCCCGAAGGACTTCGAGCGTCGACCACTTAG
>NZ_JBIAUL010000069.1:0-2524 GCF_042892755.1 Streptomyces sp. NPDC001714 | reverse complement strand
AACTACGCCGCCGCCAACACCTACCTCGACGCCCTCGCCCACCACCGCCACACCCACCACCTCCCCGCCACCTCCCTCGCCTGGGGACTCTGGGATCCCGATGAGGGCATGGGCAGCACCCTGAGCGAGGTCGACCGGGCGCGCATCGAGCGCAGCGGGGTCGCGCCGATCAGCGTGGCGGAGGGGCTGGCCCTCTTCGACGCGGCGCTGGGCCTGCCCGACCCGGTACTGGTTCCGGCCCGCATCGAGGTCACCGACGAGGCCGTCTCGCCCGTCCTGCGGGGACTGGCCCGACGGCCCGTCCGCCGGGCCGCCGCACCGCGGCCCGGGGACACGACGTTGTACGACCGGTTGTCGGACGCTGCCGACGGGGAGCGCGAGCGGCTGCTCACCGAGGCGGTGCGCGAACACGTCGCTGCGGTCCTCGGACACGCCCGTCCCGAAGACATCGCTCCGGACCAGGCGTTCAAGGACCTCGGCTATGACTCCCTGATGTCCGTGGAACTGCGCAACCGCCTCCAGCGGGCGACCGGGCTCCGGTTGCCTGCCACCCTCGTCTTCGACCACCCGACGGTGCTCCAGCTCGCCTCGCACCTCGTCCGCGAGTGGTTCGGCACGGCGGCCGACACCGGCCGACCCCGGGCGGTCGGCGCGGCGACCGACGACCCGATCGCGATCGTGGCGATGGCGTGCCGTTACCCGGGCGACGTACGGACACCCGAGGACCTCTGGCACCTGGTGGCCTCGGGCACCGACGCGATCTCCGGCTTCCCCGCCGACCGCGGCTGGAACGTGGCCGACATCTACGATCCGGATCCCAGCCGACCGCACACCACGTACACCCGCCACGGCGGCTTCCTGCACGACGCTGCCGATTTCGACCCGGACTTCTTCGGCATCAGCCCGCGTGAGGCACTTGCCATCGACCCACAGCAGCGACTGTTGCTGGAGACCGCCTGGGAGGCCTTCGAACGCGCCGGTCTGCGCCCCGCGACCCTGCACGGCAGCCGGACGGGCGTCTTCGCCGGCGTCATGTACAACGACTACGCGAGCCGCCTGACGCGTCGCCCCGACGAGTTGGACGGATATGTCGGCACCGGTAGCGCGGGCAGTGTGGCGTCGGGCCGGGTGGCCTACACCTTCGGCCTCGAAGGCCCCGCCGTCACCGTCGACACCGCCTGCTCCTCCTCCTTGGTCGCCCTCCACCTCGCCGCCCAGTCGCTGCGCCAGGGCGAGTGCTCACTGGCACTCGCCGGGGGTGTCACCGTCATGGCGAGTCCTGCCGTCTTCGTGGAGTTCAGCCGGCAGCGGGGGCTGTCCCCCGACGGCCGCTGCAAACCCTTCGCCGCGGCCGCCGACGGCACCGGCTGGGGCGAAGGAGCAGGACTCCTCCTCCTCGAACGCCTCTCCGACGCCCAACAAAACGGCCACCCCGTCCTCGCCCTCGTCCGCGGCTCCGCCGTCAACCAGGACGGCGCCTCCAACGGCCTCACCGCACCCAACGGCCCCGCACAACAACGCGTCATCCACCAAGCCCTCGCCAACGCCAACCTCCAACCCACCGACATCGACGCCGTCGAAGCCCACGGCACCGGCACCCGACTCGGCGACCCCATCGAAGCCCAAGCCCTCATCGCCACCTACGGACAGGACCGCCAACACCCCCTCCACCTCGGCTCCATCAAATCCAACATCGGCCACACCCAAGCCGCCGCAGGCGTCGCCGGCATCATCAAAATGATCCAGGCCATCCACCACGGCGAACTCCCCCGATCCCTCCACATCGACCACCCCAGCGACCAAGTCGACTGGACCGAGGGCAACATCAACCTCCTTACCGAGAACACGTCGTGGCCCGACGTCGACCGGCCCCGCCGCGCCGCCGTCTCCTCCTTCGGCATCAGCGGAACCAACGCCCACGTCATCCTCGAACAACCCCCCACCACCCCACCCACACCGACAATCGAGGAGACATCCGCTGCCCCGGTCGTGCCCTGGCTGCTGTCGGCACGGAGCGAGGTCGCCCTGCGTGCGCAGGCCAAGGCGCTGAACAGCTATCTCACCGCGCACCCCCAGGCCAGCCTCCGCGACATCGCGCACACCCTCGCCACCACCCGGGCCACACTCGATCACCGGGCCGTTCTCCTGGGCAGCACCACCGAGGAATTCCACTCAGCGCTCCGGGCTCTGGCAGACGGCGAGGACAGTTCCGCCGTCGTGACCGGCAAGGCGACTCTCTCCGGAACCTCGAAGCTGGCGTTCCTGTTCTCCGGACAGGGCTCACAACGGCCGGGCATGGGACGGGAGTTGTACGACACCTACCCCGTCTTCACCGAAGCCCTCGACGAGGTCTGCGCACTCCTCGACCCGCACCTGCAACACCCGCTGCGGGACGTGATGTTCGGCGACGACTCGGAACTGCTGGGACAGACCCTCTACACCCAGACCGCGCTCTTCGCCTACCACACCGCCCTGTTCACGCTCCTGACGAGCCTCGGCGTACGACCCGACTACCTCGCCGGAC
>NZ_JBIAUL010000068.1:0-2818 GCF_042892755.1 Streptomyces sp. NPDC001714 | reverse complement strand
GCTTCTACGGCGACCGCGTCATCGACAACCAGTAAGACCCGAACAAACCCAAGGAGCGTCAATACCAGGGCTTACACGAAAAACAAGACACTCCCGCGCCGATCCTAAATGCGATGTGCAGTTTCTCCTGTTCGTCTTGCACGACGGAGATGTTGCTTCGCCGGGGCAGATGGCGGCGAGCACGGGTGGACCAACGGCTGGAAAGAATGTCACAACCACGATCCGGAATAGGATGATTGCCCAGGTGCAGCAGGTTGGCGACGGTACCCTGCAATGTTGGCGTTGCGGGATGACAACCACTAACCCTGCAAATGTCCAGATCGGGCACGTTAATGTGCCGAGGAACCTGGGTGGTAACCTGGAGCCGGAGAACCTGTGCATAGAAGGCGCCGCGTGCAATAGCAGCGCGCAAGACCGAGGAGCTCCTTCTGATGGAAAGTCGTGCGCTGAGCGAGGAGGATGCGGTGCCGGATATAGGAGATTCGACTAATCCAGTGGGCCTTATTGGACTGCCGCTCCGCGTTGAGTCTCAAGACGGGGCCGCCGCTGACGAAATGGTGGCTGCCACTCGACTTGCCGAGACGCGCTATCTTGTGCGACTGTCGCCGGGTTTCTATAGAGGAATTGCGGCGGGTGATGAGGTTGAATATGACCAAATCACTAAGAGTGCGACCGTAATCACTCGCGGTGGAAATGTCGCCATCCAGGTCTTCCATGAAGGAATTCCCGGTGAAGTCATTGATTCATTCAAAAAGAGGGTTGCGGGGATTGGGGGAAGGGTTGACGGGGAGCTTGATTCCCTAGTCGTTCTCACGTTCCCGGTCGGGATTGGTTTCCCGGCGATTGAATCAATTATGGCTGCACTGCCGGAGCGTGGCATCGAATGGGAGTATGGAAATGTCTACGACCAAAATGGGGAACCGCTTGGCTGGTGGGAGTAGACAATAGGTGTGGGCTCCATCTAATACTCCAGTTGCAGTTCGCTATTCCTGCTGGTCAGAGGCACGTTCGTGAGTGTACTGGGCTGATATGCCGTCAGGTGGCGGGAGTTCGTGACTTCGGGTGCGGCGGCCCGTTGTGCTTGTCGCGCAAGATGACGTGCGGCCCGATGTCTGGTCGGCAGAGCTGGAAGAACTGCTGGTGCGGATCGGTCACCGCTTCGGACGGGTGGATCTTTGGCGGCGGATGCGGTCCTATGTGCACGGCCTGCTTGGACCAGTGGGCCGGAAGAACAGCTGGCAGTTGGCCGAGCATGCCGGTCACCACACTCCCGCAGGGTTGCAGCACCTGCTGAGCCGAACTTGCTGGGACCCCGACGAAATCCGCGATGACCTGCAGGAATACGTCGCCGAGAAGCTTGGGGACACGGCCGGGGGTGCTGATCATCGACGATACCGGGTGTGCGCCACGAGGCGCTGAGGAATCGAGCGGGAGGAGGAATCCGCCGCTGGTCATCGCAGTGACCGGTTGAAGCTGGAGGCAGGTGGATCCCCGGGTTGGGGGTGACGCTGGAAGCGGCCTCGACAACGTAGGGGCGAACCGACACCACCAGGCGGTTCGTGCCCGCAAGCGAAGACGGAATGGGTGTAAGGAAACTGAACCGGTGGTTGAAGCCCCGTGAGTCGTCAGCGGCCTGCCGAATCTGGTGGATGGGCCGCGCCGCAGTGCTGGAGAGTGCTCTATCCGGTGGCCTCTCCTCTTCCGGCGTCTTTATCCTGTGGGCGCCGGGAGGCCCGGACCAAGACTGCGATATGCGGTCCGTGGCGATGCTGCCGGGGTAAAGCCGGGCACCGAAACCGTCGTAAAGATTCTCAGTGAACGTGGGAAGCGATCTGGCATCGCCCTTCCCGTCCGGCAGCCGGCCGGGCGGCGGGCAGGCGCGACGCCCGTTGATGGTGCCGGATCGTGGCGGAGTCGCCGTAGTACTCAGAGGCTGGGAAAGCCAGTCACACGGGAAAGGGCGACAGCGTGATAGCGGCAGGGCTGCTGCCGGGGAGGGACGTTGTTGAATAACGACGCGCCGCCGATATCGTGGCCGGGCAGTATGGCGGCCGAGCGGCGGGTACTCGACCATCAGCTCAAGCTGCACCGATGGGCAAGGAACGAACCGGCTCGCCGGTTCGAGGATGTATTCAACTTGGTCTGTGATCGGGCCACGTTGTTGGTGGCCTGGGAACGGGTGTCCGGCAACCGGGGTGCCAGGACAGCGGGTGTGGACGGGGTCACCCGTTACCACATTGAGGAACGCCTGGGAGTGATTTCGTTCCTGGAGGAGCTTCGCTCTTCGCTCAGGGATGGGTCCTTCACGGCGTTACCGGTCAAGCAAGCGGTGATCCCCAAGAAGAATGGAAGGGTTCGCTACTTGGGTATCCCGACTTTGCGTGACCGGGTTGCGCAGATGGCCCTCAAGCTGATCCTGGAGCCGATCTTCGAGGTGGACTTCTACCCGTCCAGCTACGGGTATCGGCCTGGCCGTCGGGCCCAGGATGCTATCGCCGAAATCCACCACTGCAGCAGCAAGCCGTCGAACTACGAGTGGGTCATCGAGGGCGACATCAAGGCTTGCTTCGACAACGTCGACCACCACGTCCTCATGGACCTGGTGGCCGAGCGCATCAAGGACCGCAAGGTCCTGCGGCTGGTCAGCGCATTTCTGCGGGCCGGGGTTGTCGAGCTGCATGGCGGACTTGCGGAGACCCTCACCGGTACTCCGCAAGGAGGAGTCGCCACGCCTCCAACGCAATGGATAACACGGGCGCATGTCGCCCTCGGCGTCGGCGTCTGGTGACTGACCGTGATCGGCTGGGGTGTGCTCGCG
>NZ_JBIAUL010000067.1:0-3041 GCF_042892755.1 Streptomyces sp. NPDC001714 | reverse complement strand
GTGCACGACTTCACCCCCGACTACTGGACCCAGCACATCCGCCAAGCCGTCCGCTTCCACCACGGCATCCACACCCTCCACCAAGCCGGAACCACGGCCTACCTCGAACTCACCCCCACCCCCACCCTCACCCCCCTCGTACGGCAGAGCCTTTCCGGGGCCGTGGTTCTCCCGGCCGAGCGGCCGGATCTCGTGACCGCGCTGACCGGCCTGCACGTCCATGGCATCGAGGTGGACTGGACGGCGGTGTTCCCCGGAGGGCGCCGTGTGCCGCTGCCCACCTACGCGTTCCAACGGAGCAGGCACTGGTTCGACACCTCGGCGGTACACCGTCCGGTGCGGCGGAACACCCCGGCGCCCGAGGAGGGCGCCGCGGTCCCGGACGCCGCGATCGCCGAAGGGAGCGCCCAGGACTCGACCGCCGGGCTGCGCCGCCGGCTGCTGCCGATCGGGGACGCCGAGCGGGACGCGGTGTTGCTGGACCTGGTCCGGACGTCCGTGGCGATCGTGCTCGGTCACGTGACCCCGGAAGCGATCGAAACAACCCGCGCCTTCAAGGATCTCGGCTTCGACTCCCTGTCGAGCGTGCAGTTCCGCGATCATCTGGCGGAGGTCACCGGGCTGCCGCTGGCGCCGACCCTGCTGTTCAACCATCCCACCCCGACGGCGCTGGTCCAGTACCTGCGGACGCAGCTGCTCGACGCCGAAGACGACGAAGGCCCGGTCCCGGCGGGGAGCGTGGCTGACGAACCGATCGCGATCGTGGCCATGAGCTGCCGTTACCCCGGCGGTGTCGACTCGCCCGAGGAGCTGTGGCAGTTCGCCGCCGACGGCCGCGATGCCATCACTCCCTTCCCTGCCGGCCGTGGCTGGAACCTCCCCGAGCTGTTCGACTCCGACCCCGACCGGCCCGGCCGCACCTACGCGCGCGAGGGTGGCTTCCTGCACGACGCCGACCTGTTCGACGCGGCCTTCTTCGGCATCAGTCCGCGTGAGGCGACCGCCATGGATCCGCAGCAGCGACTGCTGCTCGAACTCTCGTGGGAGACGGTCGAGCGGGCCGGTATCGACCCGACGGCGCTGCGCACCAGTTCCACCGGGGTGTTCGTCGGAGCGGTCGCACAGGA
Source organism: Streptomyces sp. NPDC001714 (assembly GCF_042892755.1). NCBI lineage: Bacteria > Bacillati > Actinomycetota > Actinomycetes > Kitasatosporales > Streptomycetaceae > Streptomyces > Streptomyces sp. NPDC001714. The sequence goes on along the minus strand of NZ_JBIAUL010000067.1, from coordinate 1,914 downwards.
CTACGGTCCTTCGCTGCACGCCGCCGCCGACGGGCTCGGCGGGCACCTGCTCACCGGATCGACGACAAGCATCGTCTCGGGCCGCGTGGCCTACGCGCTCGGACTTCAGGGACCTGCCGTCACGATCGACACGGCATGCTCCTCGTCCCTGGTCGCCCTGCACCTGGCGGCCCAGGCGCTGCGCGGCGGCGAGTGCGACCTGGCGCTGGCCGGCGGTGTCACGGTCATGGCCAACCCGGGCATGTTCGTGGAGTTCAGCAGGCAGCGGGGACTGGCCGCCGACGGCCGTTGCAAGCCGTTCGCCGCGGCCGCGGACGGCACCTCGTGGTCGGAGGGCGCCGGCGTCCTGCTGCTGGAACGCCTCTCCGACGCCCGGCGCAACGGGCACCGCGTGCTCGCGCTGGTCCGGGGCTCCGCGATCAACCAGGACGGCGCGTCCAACGGGCTCACCGCCCCCAACGGTCCGTCCCAGGAACGGGTCATCCGCCGTAGCCTCGCTGCCGCCGGGCTGGACGCCTCCGACGTCGACGCGATCGAGGCCCACGGCACGGGCACCACGCTCGGTGATCCGATCGAGGCAGAGGCGATCCTCGCCACGTACGGCCGGGGCCGGTCAGCCGAACAGCCGTTCCTGCTGGGTTCCGTGAAAGGCAACATCGGCCACAGCCAGGCCGCCGCGGGCGTGGCGGGCGTCATCAAGATGGTGGAGTCCATGCGGCGCGGTGTGCTCCCCGGCACACTCCACGTCGACCGGCCGACGCCGCACGTCGACTGGTCGGGCGGCACGGTGAGCCTGGTCCAGGAGACCGCGCCGTGGCCCGACACCTCCCACCCGCGCCGTGCGGCGGTCTCCTCCTTCGGCATCAGCGGCACCAACGCCCATGTCGTGCTGGAGCACGTGGAGGAGGCGTACGCGCAGAGCACCGAGGGCGCCCCTGTGTCCGACGCGACCGAGACCGTGACCGTGACCGCCGACAGCGCACCCGCTGCCCGTCGTCCGGAGCCCGTCGGCGTCGTTCCGGTGACGCTGTCCGCACGCACACCTGAGGCACTGGTCGCCCAGGCGGCGCGCCTGCACGACTTCCTGACCGCGCGCCCCGACCTCGCCCTGCCGGACGTCGCCTACTCTCTGGCGGTCACCCGAACCGCCTTCCAGCATCGGGCCGTTCTCCTCGCCGCCTCCCGCGACGAGATCCTCAGCAAACTCGCGGCCACCGCCGCGTCCAGGCCTCCTGGCGACCTCGTCCAGGCGACAGCGACGGACGGTGCACCGAAGGTGGCGTTCCTGTTCTCCGGACAGGGGTCACAACGCGTCGGCATGGGACGGGAGTTGTACGACACCTACCCCGTCTTCGCCGAAGCCCTCGACGAAGTCTGCGCACTCCTCGACCCGCACCTCGAACAACCCCTGCGTGAGGTCATGTTCGGCGACGACACCGAACTCCTCGGACGGACCCTCTACACCCAGACCGCACTCTTCGCCTACCACACCGCCCTCTACAAACTCCTCAACAGCGTAGGCGTGCAGCCCGACTACCTCGCCGGACACTCCATCGGCGAAATCTCCGCCGCCCACGCCGCAGGCGTCCTCACCCTCCAGGACGCCGCCAAGCTCGTCGCCGCCCGCGCCACCCTCATGCAACAACTCCCGCCCGGCGGCACCATGATCGCCATAGAAGCCACCGAAGACGAACTCCAAGCCGACCTCAACGGACTCGACGACCACATCGCCATCGCCGCCATCAACGGCCCACGGTCCATCGTCCTCTCCGGCGACAAGGACAAAGTCACCGAACTCGCCGAGCTGTGGCGGGAACGCGGCCGACGCACCCGCAAGCTCCACGTCAGCCACGCCTTCCACTCCCCCCACATGAACCCCATCCTCGACCAATTCCAAACCGTCGCCGAAGAACT
>NZ_JBIAUL010000066.1:0-3137 GCF_042892755.1 Streptomyces sp. NPDC001714 | reverse complement strand
CCACACCACCATCACACACCACCGCCACCGCACCCGGATCCTCCACCACCCGACGCCCGAACAACTCCACCACCGACCCCACCCCGAAATCCGCCACCGCACCACTCCACCCCTCCACCACCTCAACCCGCTCCACCTCACCCAGCACACCCACATCCGCCAACAACCCACCCCCACCACACTCCAAAACCGCCACCACATTCCCCACCGCCGTCTCCAGCATCCCCGCCACCCGCAACGGATCCACCCCACCCACCACACCCACCACAACCCCAAAACCCACACCCAAATCATCCACCGCCACATCCAACGGGAAATTAGTCCGGTCCTTCGCAAAAACCGTCCGGATATCCTCCACGCCCCGGCCGGACTCCATCGAGCCGCCGCTGTGGCGGTAATTGAAGATCGACGTGAACAGAGGTGCCGGCGCCTGCACGCCGCTCGCTTTCTGAGCCACGACCAGCGGGGCGTGTTCGTGCACCAGCAGCCCGGCCAGCTGGGCCTGCATCGCCTCCACCGCCTCCAACACCCCCACCGAACCCGTCCGCAACCGCACCGGCAACGTGTTCATGAACAACCCCGGCGTACGATCCGCACCCGCACCCGCGTTCATACGCCCGAACAACACCGTCCCGAACACCACATCCTCACGCCCCGCCAACGACGCCAGCACCCGCGCCCACGCCACATGGAACAACGTCGCCGGCGACACCCCCACCACCCGCGCCCGCTCCCGCACCCGCTCCGACAACACCCCGTCCAGCACCACACGAGCCCGACTCAGATCCTCACCATCACGGTGCACATCCAGCAGCCCGAACGGCGCCGTCGTCTCCGTCACATCACCCAGCAACCCAGCGAAATACGCCTCATGCTCCGCACGGGAGACACCCAACCGCGCATGCGCCACGAAATCCCGGAAAGGCACCGGCTCGGGAAGCCGATCGCCCTCACCGCGCAGGATCGCCGCCACCTCGCCCAGGGCGACCGAGGCACCCGTGTGGTCCTGGACCAGGTGGTGCATCTGCAGCAGCACCAGCCAACCGCCAGTGCCCGGATCCCGGGTGACGTGGGCGCGTATGAGAGGTGCCTGGGCCAGGTCGATGCGCGAGGGTGCCACGGTGAGGAGCTGCTCGGTGACGGCGTCCGTCGTTTCCCCGTCCAGGGCTACGTCGGTCACCTGCACCTGGGCCCGGCGGCACACCACCTGGACGGGTTCGCGGAGCCCCTCCCACACGATCGCGGTCCGGTAGATCTCGTGCCGGTCCACCACCTGCTGCAGGGCTTCCAGCGCCGCATCGAGACGCTGCCGCGTTTCGAAGGCCACGACCGTCGGCTCCAGATAGACGTCGTCGCCCCCTTCGGACAGCAGGTAGTGGAAGAACATCCCCTCCTGCAGGGGCGCGAGCGGATAGACGTCCGCCACGTTCGAGGCACCGCCCGGAATGCGGGCACAGAGCGCGTCGATTTCGTCCTGGTTCAATTCCACCAAAGGCAGCATGGCGGGGCTGAGTTCGGCCGCGTCCCGGGGAATGAGGTTGGGCGGCACGTCAACCGGTGCCGCGACCGCTTCCTCCACGAGGCCCGCCGGGGTGGGTGTCAAGAACAGACGCCGCACACTCACCGCCACGCCGCGCTCACGGAGCTTCTCCACCAGCGACACGGCGAGCAGTGAGTGTCCGCCGAGCTCGAAGAAGTTGTCGTCGACCCCGACCCGCTCCACACCCAGCACCTCGGCGAACGCGGCACACAGCACCTCCTCCACCACCGACGACGGACCCCGCTGCGAAGACAGACCCGCGTAGTCGGGTGTGGGCAGGGCAGCGCGGTCCAGCTTGCCGTTCACCGTCAACGGCAACTCCTCCAGCACCACCAGCGCCGACGGCACCATGTACTCCGGCAACCGGCCCGCCACCAACTCCCGTACGGAATCCGGCAGCTGCCCGTCGGCCTCCGGCCCAGGCACCGCGTACGCCACCAGCCGCCGATCCCCAGGAGTGTCCTCACGGACGATCACCGCGGCCTGTGCCACGTCCGCGTGCGCGGCGACCGCCGCCTCCACCTCACCCAACTCGATCCGGAACCCACGGACCTTCACCTGATCGTCGGCACGACCGAGGAACACCAGCTCGCCGTCCGCGGACCAGCGCACCACATCCCCGGTCCGATACAGACGTGTTCCGTCCGCCGCGAACGGATCCGCCACGAACCGGCCCGCCGTCAACCCCGGCCGCCCCGCATACCCCCGCGCAACCTGAGCCCCACCGACATACAGCTCACCCGCCACACCCACCGGAACCGGCCGCAGCCACCCGTCCAGCACATACACCCGCGCATTCGCCACCGGCGAACCGATCCGCACCTCGGGCGCCTCGGGCCGGTACCGCCAAGCCGCCGCGTCCACGGTCGTCTCCGTCGGACCGTAGGTGTTGAACAGCATGCGCCCGGCTGACCAGCGCGCGAGCAACTCCGCCGACGACGCCTCGCCACCGACCTCGATGACAACATCCTCGGAGATCGACGCCGGGTTCAAAGTCGCCAGTACGGCAGGCGGAAGGGATATGTGCGTGATGGCGTGCTCGGCCAGGACCGAGGTCAGCTCCGCTCCGAGCCGGCGCTCCGACGGCACTACGACGAGCGTCGCCCCGGACAGCAGGGCCAGTGACCAGTCCGCGCAGAACTGGTCGAAACTCACCGACGCGTACTGCGCGACCCGCGAGCGGGGACCCGCGTCGAACCGCCGCCGGGTGGCGTGTGCCAGATTCACCAGGCCCGAGTGCACGGCCACGACGCCCTTCGGCACACCGGTGGAACCAGACGTGTAGATCATGTACGCGGGATGCGCGGGCAGGAGCGTGCCTCGTTCCCGATCGGTCAGATCGGTCGTCGGCAACTCCTGCCACTCGGCAGCGGACACGGCGTCGTCGACTCGGACGAGCGTCACGTCCGAGGCACTGAGGGCGCCTGCGGTGTCGCCTTCGGCCAGCACGCACACCGGCCGCGTGTCGGCGAGCATGAACTCCAGCCGCTCCACCGGATAGCCCGGGTCCAGCGGCAGGTAGGCCCCACCCGCCTTCAACACCGCCAGCACCGCGACGATCAGATCCACACCCCGCGACAGGCACAGACCCACCACC
>NZ_JBIAUL010000065.1:0-3306 GCF_042892755.1 Streptomyces sp. NPDC001714 | reverse complement strand
ACCAAGGAGGAGGAGCAGGCGGTGTCGACGGTGACGGCGGGGCCTTCGAGGCCGAAGGTGTAGGCCACCCGGCCCGACGCCACACTGCCCGCGCTCCCGTTGCCCAGGTAGGGCTCGAACTCGGCGGGGATGTTGTTGAAGAGCCGTCCCGCGTAGTCGTTGTACATGACGCCGGTGAAGACGCCCGTCCGACTGCCCCGGACCGCCGCGGGATCGATCCCGGCGCGCTCGAACGCCTCCCAGGCGATCTCCAGAAGCAGCCTCTGCTGGGGATCCACGGTCAGCGCCTCCTTCGGGCTGATGCCGAAGAAGTCGGCGTCGAACCGGTCGGCGTCGTAGAGGAATCCCCCCTCGCGCGCATACGTGTGGCCGGGACGAGCCGGGTCGGGGTCGTAGAGGTCGTCGACGTTCCAGCCCCGGTTGTCGGGGAAGCCGCCGATCGCGTCGGTGCCGGTACGCACGAGGTGCCACAGGTCTTCCTGGTCGGCGACTCCGCCGGGATAGCGGCAGCCGATCCCCACGATCGCGATCGGCTCGGCGGGGTCGGCCGGCCCCGAGGTCACCGCGGGGGTGCCGTCGGCCGCGCCCGACAGCTCCGAGAGCAGCCGCCCGGCGAGCAGCCGGGGACTGGGGTGGTCGAAGACGAGGGTCGCCGGCAGGCGCAACCCCGTCGACGTGTTGAGACGGTTGCGCAGGTCGATGGCGGCCAGCGAGTCGAAGCCGAGCTCCTTGAAGGCGCGTTCGGCCGGTACGTCGTCCACACTGCCGTGACCGAGTACGGTCGCGACCGTCTCCCGCACCAATCCCAGCGCCACGGCCTCCTGTTCGGCCGCCGTCCGCCCGACGAGCCGGCGTGCGAAGGACGTGGCCCCCGTGGAGCGCCTGGCCGGCACTCGCACCAGTTGTGCCAGAACGGGCTGCAGCGTGTCCGCCGCCGCACGGGCGCGCAGCGCGGCCGGATCGAGGCGGGCCGGCACCAGCACCGGAAGGTCGAGGCGCAGCGCCGCATCGAGCAGTGCCAGACCCGCCTCCAACGGCAGTGGCAGCATGCCGCTCGCGGCGATACGGGCCCGATCGGCGTCGCTCAGCCCGCCACCCATGCCCCCGTCACGGTCCCACAGACCCCAGGCGAGCGAGGTCGCCGGAAGGCCACGGCTGTGCCGATGATGGGCCAGGGCGTCGAGGTAGGCGTTGGCGGCCGCGTAGTTGCCCTGGCCCGCATTGCCGAGGGTGCCGGCCAGTGAGGAGAAGAGGACGAAGGCGTCCAGCTCCATGTCCTGGGTGAGTGCGTGGAGGTTCCATGCCGCGTCCGCCTTGGACCGCAGCACCGTGTCCAGCCGCGTCGGGTTGAGCGCGGTGATCACACCGTCGTCCAGCACGCCGGCGGCGTGCACCACAGCGGTCAGCGGCTGCTCCGCGGGGATGGCCGCCAGCAGCGCGGCAAGGGCGTCACGGTCGGCGACGTCGCAAGCGGCCACCTCCGCGTCGGCGCCGTGGGCCAGCAGTTCCGCCTGGAGTTCCAGAGCACCGGGAGCATCCGGCCCGCTGCGGCTGACGAGCAGCAGACGGCGCACGCCGTACTCGGTGACCAGGTGCCGTGCCAGATGGCCGCCCAGCGTGCCCGTTCCGCCGGTGATCAGTACTGTGCCGTCGGGCCGCATCCGACGGGACCGCTCGGGCGCGGAGGCATCCACCCGGAGCAGCCGTGGCACGCGCAATACGCCGTCGCGTACGGCGATCTCGTTCTCCCCGGCGGCGAGCATCGAGGCGATGCCGTCCACGTCGAGCGGATCCGATGCCGCGCCCGCGGCATCGAGGTCGAGCAGGGCGAAGCGGCCGGGATGCTCGGCGCACGCCGCGCGCACCAGGCCCCAGAGAGCGGCTTCGGCGGTGTCCGCCGGCTCGTCCGTCGGTTCGGTGCTCACCGCCCGCCGGGTCACCACCAGCAGGCGGGCGGAGACCAGTTCAGGCCGGGCCAGGAACGACTGGGCCTGCTCCAGCACCCGCGCGGTGAGGTCGCGCACCGAGACTCCGGCGAGCGCCGGAAGCACCACCAGCTCCGGTGGGTTGCCGGCCAGAGCGTCCAGAGACCCGTACTCCGCCGTCGCGAACTCCGGCGGACCGTCGTGCGCCGCCCCGGTCCCGAGTACGGCCCAGGTCCGGTGCCCCGACTCGGTGCCCGTCGGCCGTGCGTCCTGCCACGCCAGTCGGTACAGCGACGACGGCAGCCCGCGTGCGCCGCTGCCCAGCACCGCCGGATCCAGCGGGCGCACCGCCAGTGCGTCGACCGAGGCGACCGCGGCTCCCGTGCCGTCCGCGACGGCGAGCCGCACCGTACCGTCCTCGGTCGTCAGCCGGACTCGAAGCGCTCCGGTACCGGTCCCGAACACCCGGACCCCCCGCCATGCGAAGGGCAGCCGGATCGCCTCGTCCTCGTCGAGCAGGGCGAGGGGGTGTAGCGCGGCGTCCAGGAGCGCCGGGTGCACCCCGTACCGGTGGCTGTCCGCCCGGAGGTCCTCTGGCAGGACGACTTCGGCGAAGGTCTCGGCTCCCTTGCGCCACGCCCCCACCAGTCCCTGGAACACCGGTCCGTAGGCGAGCCCGTGCTCGGTGAGCCGGTCGTAGAAACTGTCGAGGTCGACCGGCACGGCGCCCGGAGGCGGCCATGCCGACAGGTCGAACGATGTCGTCGCCTCCACCGCGTCCGGAACCACGAGCGAGCCACCCGCGTGCCGCACCCACGGTGTGGCTTCGTCGTCCAGGCCGGTCCGCCCGTGAATGCTCAACTCGCGCCGCCCGGAGGCGTCTGGAGGCCCCACGACGACCTGTAGCTGTACGGCGTCCGACCCGTACAGCACCAGCGGCGCCTCTATGGTCAACTCCTCCACCACGGCCCCGTCCGCATGCCGCGCCACCTCGGACGCCAGCTCGACGAAGGCGGTGCCGGGCAGCAGCACCGTGTCGGCCACCACATGGTCGGCGAGCCACGGGTGCGTATCCACCGACAGCCGACCGACGTAAATCTCCTCGCCGCTCGTCGCCGTCCGGACGACACCGCCCAACAACGGATGAGCCGACATCCCCAGCCCCAGCCACGTCGCGTCCCCGGCCGGCTTCGGCTTCTTGATCCAGTAGTGCTGGTGTTGGAAGGGGTAGGTGGGGAGTTCGACGTGGGCGGCTCCCGGGAACAGGGTGTTCCAGTTGATGGTGATGCCGTGGGTGTGGAGGTGGGCGAGGGTGGTGGTGAGGTTTGGGTGGTGGGTGGTGATGGTGGTGGGGTTGTCGAGGGTTTGGTGGATGAGGGGG
>NZ_JBIAUL010000064.1:0-3445 GCF_042892755.1 Streptomyces sp. NPDC001714 | reverse complement strand
GCGGGCAGAGCAGCCCGGTCCACCTTGCCGTTCACCGTCAACGGCAACTCCTCCAGCACCACCACCGCCGACGGCACCATGTACTCCGGCAACCGTGTCTCGGCCAACTCACGTACGGAGGCCGCGAGTTCTCCGTCAGCCTCTCGGCCAGGGACGACGTAGGCCACCAGACGGGGCCCGCCCGTACCGTCCTCACGAGCGATCACCGCGGCCTGCGCCACGTCCGCGTGCGCGGCGACCGCCGCCTCCACCTCACCCAACTCGATCCGGAACCCACGGATCTTCACCTGATCGTCGGCACGGCCGAGGAACACCAGCTCGCCGTCCGCCGACCACCGCACCACATCCCCGGTCCGGTAGAGCCTAGAACCGTCACCCGCGAACGGATCCGCAACGAACCGGCCCGCCGTCAACCCCGGCCGCCCCAGGTAGCCTCGGGTCACTCCCGCGCCGGTGACGTACAGCTCACCGGCCACACGCGGCGGAACCGGCCGCAGCCACTCGTCCAGCACATACACCCGCGCATTCGCCACCGGCGAACCGATCCGCACCTCGGGCGCGTCGGGCCGGTACCGCCAAGCCGCCGCGTCCACGGTCGTCTCCGTCGGACCGTAGGTGTTGAACAGCATGCGCCCGGCCGACCAGCGCGCGAGCAACTCCGCCGACGACGCCTCGCCACCCACGTCGATCACGACGCCTTCGCGGATCGATCCGCTGTCCAGAGTCGCCAACGCGGCGGGCGGCAGCGACACATGGGTGACCTCCTGCTCGGCCAGGAACGAAGCGAGCTCCGTACCGAGCCGGCGCTCCGACGGCACCATGACCAGCGTCGCCCCGGACAGCAGGGCCAGTGACCAGTCCGCGCAGAACTGGTCGAAACTCACCGATGCGAACTGCGCGACCCGTCCTCCCGGAGCCGTACCGAACCGAGTCCGACCGGCCTGAGCCAGGTTCAGCAGGCCCGAGTGCACGGCCACGACGCCCTTGGGCACTCCGGTGGACCCCGAGGTGTAGATCACGTAGGCGGGGTGCGCCGGCAGGAGCGGTGCCCGCCGGTCGGTGTCGAGCAGGTCGCCGGGCGAGCACTCCGCCAGGCGCTCGGTCGTGGCCGGGGCGTCCAGCAGCAGGAGCGGCGTCGCCACACTCGGCATCGACTGCGCCACGCCCGACTCGGTGAGGACGCACACGGGTCGGGCATCGGCGAGCATGAACTTCAGCCGTTCCGCCGGATAGTCCGGGTCCAGTGGGAGATAGGCCCCGCCCGCCTTCAACACCCCGAGCACGGCCACGATCAGATCCACACCCCGCGACAGGCACAGACCCACCACCGACTCCGGCCCGACACCCAGACCCACCAGATACCGCGCCAGCCGGTTCGCCCGCGCGTTCAACTCCCCGTACGACACCTCCGCTCCCCCGGCACACACCACCGCCACCGCATCCGGAGTCAGCGCCGCCTGGCGTTCGAACCGCTCGACCGCCGTCTCCACGGGAACCGCCACACCCGTGTCGTTCCACTCCCGCAGCACACGGTCACGCTCGGCCGCACCCAGCACGTCGACCGCGTTCACGCGCACACCCGGATCCCCGGCCACCGTCTCCAGGACACGCACGAACCGCTCCGCGATCAACTGCGCCGACTCACGGTCGAACAGATCCGCCGAGACCGTCACCAGGCCACGCAGTCCGGCGGGCGTGCCTCCCTCCACCACTTCGCTGATGGTGACGTCCAGGTCGAACTTCGCGGGTACACCCTTCGTCGGCATCGCCGATGCGGTCAGTCCGGGCAGCCGCAGTGCGGCCCGGCCCGTGTTCTGCACGGTGAGCATGACCTGGAACAGGGGATGCCGTGCCAACGACCGCGTCGGCGACAGCACCTCCACCAGACGCTCGAAGGGGACGTCCTGATGGTCGAGGGCGTCCAGCCCGGTTTCCCGCGCGCGGTCCACCAGTTCAGCGAAGGTGGGCGCGCCGGAGAGGTCCGTCCGGAGCACGAGCGTGTTGACGAAGAACCCGATCAGGTCGTCCAGGGCGTCGTCGGTCCGCCCTGCCACGGGGGTGCCGACGACGATGTCCTCGCCGGCGCCCAGTCGGGTCAGCAGCACCCCGAGCGCGGCCTGCAGCACCATGAACAGCGTCGCGTCCTGCTGCCGGGCGATCTCCGCCAGTCTCCGGTGGACCTGCGCGGGGACGGTCAGCGTGACCTGGTGACCGTCGTACCCCGACATCACGGGCCGGGGCCGGTCGGTCGGCAGCACCAGCTCCTCCGGTGCCCCGGCCAGCGCCTTGCGCCAGTACGCCACCTGTTCGGACAGCAGACTGTCCGGATCGTCCTCGTCTCCCAGCAGGTCCCGCTGCCAGATCGCGTAGTCGGCGTACTGCACCGGCAACGGCGTCCAGTCCGGCGCCTCGCCCCGGCACCGGGCGGCGTACGCAGCCGACAGGTCACGCGCCAGCGGCCCCAGCGACCAGCCGTCGGACACGATGTGGTGCATGACCATGAGCAGCACGTTCTCGTCCGGTGCCTGAGTGAACAGCCAGACGCGGAAGCAGAGTTCGCGGGAGAGGTCGAACGGCCGGGCCGCCGCCTCCCGTACGGCCTCGTCCACGTCCTCGGCGGCGGTCTCGACGACGGCCGGCTCCCAGTCGAGGTCGTCCATCGCGACGATGCGCTGCCGCGGGATCCCGTCCTGCTCCGGAAAGACGGTGCGCAGAGCCTCGTGACGGCTCAGGACGTCACGCAAGGCCGCGCTCAACGCGGCCACGTCCAGAACACCGGTGAGCCGGATGGCGACGGGAGTGTTGTAGGACGGGTTGGGTCCTTCGAGCCGGTCGAGGAACCACAGGCGCTGCTGGGCGTACGACAGCGGAATCATCACCGTTACTCCCCGTGCTCTCGTGTGTTCCTCGGACGCAGGGCGGGCCTGCTCTTCGTCTTCTTGGCTTGCTGCAGGCGGGTGGCGAGTTGGGCGGGGGTGGGTGCGTCGAACAGGTCCCGGATACGCAACTCGGCGTCCAGCACACTGCGCACCCGCGCGATCAACCGCGTCGCCAGCAGGGAATGACCCCCCAGAGCGAAGAAATCATCCTCCGCGCCGACTTCCTCAACGCCCAGGACCTCGCCGAAGAGCCCGCACAACGCCTCTTCCTGCGCGGTCACCGGCCGCCGCGACACCTGCGCACCCGTCCGGCCCGGCACCGGCAGCGCCGCCCGGTCCACCTTGCCGTTCACCGTCAACGGAAGCTCCTCCAGCACCACCACCGCCGACGGCACCATGTACTGCGGCAACCGCTCCGCCACGAACTCCCGCACCGAACCCGGCAGATCATCACCGGCACCCGGCTCGGCAACCACATACGCCACCAGCTGACGGCCCCCCGGCATGTCCTCACGGGCAATCACCGCCACCCGGGCCACAGCCGGATGCGCGGCCACCACGGCCTG
>NZ_JBIAUL010000063.1:0-3505 GCF_042892755.1 Streptomyces sp. NPDC001714 | reverse complement strand
AGCTCCGGCAGGCCTACAACGGCGGCTCCAACCAGAAGTGGACCACTCCGACCGCCGGATGACCCCAGGCACGGGCAGGCTGTACCCGCCCGTCACCTCCCCGCTGTCGTCCCGAAGGGGAGCGGTTCGCCCGAGCGCAGGTGCGCCCTCAGCCACTGCTCGGTGTTGCTCACATGCAGCAGTGCCGCAGCCTGGCTGAGGGTGGCGTCACGGGTGGACAGGGCGTTGAAGATGGCCTCGTGCTCGCTGAGGGTGCGGCCCGCGGCCTTGTCGTCTACCAGACCGCGCCAGATGCGGGCGCGCAGGGTGCGGCCGGAGATCCCTTCCAGGAGGGTGAGGAGAGTCTCGTTGCCTGTGGCCGAGACGACGGCGCGGTGGAAGGCGGCGTCGTGGGCGTTGAGCCGCTCGACGTCGTCGCGGGCCTCGCGCATGGCGTCCAGGTGCTGCTTCACCTCAGCCAGTTGCTCATCAGAGATCCGCGTGGCGGCAAGGGCCGTGGCCATGGGTTCGAGGAGCCGCCGTACCTCCATGAGGTCCTGCAGGGCGACAGAGTCGCCCTGCAGCAGTTCCACCGCACCGCCGAGCCCCTCCAGGAGCAGGCTCGGCTGGAGGCTGGTCACATACGTGCCGTCGCCGCGCCTGACCTCCAGGACGCGCGCCACGGCCAGCGCCTTGACCGCCTCGCGGGCGAGGTTCCGGGACAGGCCCAGCTGCGCGGCCAGGTCCGGCTCCGGTGGGAGCTTCGAGCCCGGAGGGAGGGCACCGGTCCGAATGAGCTCACGGATCTGATCGATGGCCTTGTCCGTCAGAGACACCGCACATCCCTCCCTCCACCGTGCCCCGTGAGCACGTCCGCCCTGATCAGCCCCTGCGCGCTCAGATCGTCCCAGAGGCCGTCCGGGACGTGCTGATCATGGAGTTCCACGTTGCGTCCGACCTGCTGCGGAGTCCGCATGCCGAGGGTGACGTTGATGATACTGGGGTGGGTGTACGGGAAGGCGATCGCGGCGGCGGGCAGGCTGGTCCCGTGTTCCGCGCAGACCTCGGCGATCGCCCGGGCACGGGCGACCAGAGCCGGCGGGGCGTCCTGGTAGTCGTACTTCATGCCCTCGGCGGGCCGGTCACGGGAGAGCAGTCCCGAGTTGAACACGCCCACCGCCACCACGCTCTTGCCGAGGTCCCGCGCGGCGGGCAGGACGTCGTCCAGCGCCGACTGGTCCAGGAGTGTGTACCGCCCGGCGAGCATCACCACGTCGGCTGCGGTCTCGCGCAGGAAGCGGGCGAGCATCGCCGACTGGTTCATGCCCGCGCCGATCGCGCCGATCACACCCTGGTCGCGCAACTCCGCGAGCGTGGGCATGGCCTCCTCCGCCGCCTGCCGCCAGTGGTCGTCCGGATCGTGCAGGTAGACCATGTCCAGCCGGTCCAGGCCGGTGCGCTGCAGCGTGTCCTCGATGGAGCGCAGGACGCCGTCGCGGCTGAAGTCCCACTGGCGGCGCAGGTCGTCCCGTACGACGAAGCCCTCGGTGTCGACGCCGCGTGGCTCCTCGTTGGGCACCAGCAGCCTGCCGACCTTGGAGGAGATGACGTACTCGTCGCGCGGACGGTCTCGCAGAGCGGTGCCCAGACGGCGTTCGGAGAGGCCGAGGCCGTAGTGCGGTGCGGTGTCGAAGTAGCGGATGCCGGCGTCCCAGGCGGCGTCGATCGCGGCGGTCGCTTCGTCGACCGGGGTGACGCGGTAGAGGTTGCCGATCACGGAGGCCCCGAAGCCGAGCCCGGTGAGTGCGACGGACGTGTTCTGGATGTTCCGCTGGTGCAAGTCGTGCTCCTGGGATACGGGCGGTGCGGGCGTGGTCAGCGTCTGACGTGGGCCGACCCGCCCGCGATGAGCGCCTCGACCTCGGCGAGCGAGGCCATGGAGACGTCTCCGGGCGTGGTCATCGCGAGCGCGCCGTGGGCGGTGCCGTAGGCCAGGGCGCGCTCCAGGCCGGCATCGTTGAGAAGTCCGTGGATCAGGCCGGCGGCGAAGGCGTCGCCGGAGCCGATGCGGTCCAGGACCTGCAGGCCGGGCATCCGGGGGCCGGTGATGCAGCCGGTTTCGGCGGACCAGGCGGCCGAGGACCAGTCGTTGACGCCGGCCGACGGTACGCCGCGCAGGGTCGTCGCCAGCACCTGTACGTCGGGGAGCAGACCGGCCACCACGGCGAGGGCGTCCGCCACTTCGTCGTCCCCGATGCGCGTCTGTCCGGGGTACCTCCCGGCCAGGCCCAGTGCGCCCACGATGACGTCGGCGTGCCGGGCGAGCCGCAGGTCGGCCTCGCGGGCGGCGTCGGCGCCGCCCCGGCCGGCCCAGAGGCTGGGGCGGTAGTTGGGGTCGTAGGAGATGGTGACGCCGTGGCGGCGGGCCGCGGCCATGGCCTCGTCGGCGACGTCCACCGTGGTGTCGGACAGACCGGCGAAGATGCCGCCGGTGTGGAACCAGCGCACGCCTGCCGAGAAGACCGCGTCCCAGTCCACGTCGCCCTTGCGCAGCTGGGAGACAGCGGTGTGGGCACGGTCGCTGACGCCCAGCGCGCCGCGGATGCCGTAGCCGCGTTCGACGAAGTTGAGGCCGTTGCGGGCGGTGCGGCCGATGCCGTCGTCCGGCACCCAGCGGATCAACGAGGCGTCTACGCCGCCCTGGAGGATCAGGTCCTCGACGAGCCGGCCCACCGCGTTGTCGGCGAGCGCGGTCACGACGGCCGTCCGCAGGCCGAAGCAGCGCCGCAGCCCACGGACGACGTTGTACTCGCCGCCGCCCTCCCAGACCTGGAAGGTGCGGGCGGTGCGGATGCGTCCCTCGCCCGGGTCGAAGCGCAGCATCACCTCACCCAGGGCCACCACGTCGATCACGTCATGCTCCTCTCCACCGCCTCGGCGGTCAGTCGGCGGATCTCCTGGTAGTCGCCCCGCTCCAGGTGGGCGGCGGTGGCCATCCAGCTGCCGCCGACGGCGAGGACCGCCGGGTCGGCGAGGTAGGCGGCCAGGCGGGAGGCGTCGATCCCGCCGGTCGGCACGAAGCGCGTCCCGGGGAAGGGCGCTGCGAGCGCCCGCAGCGCCCGTAGGCCGCCGAGCGGCTCGGCGGGGAAGAACTTGACGGTGTCGAGGCCCGCCTTGAGGGCGCGCATCAGCTCGGTGGCGGTGGCGATGCCCGGCACGACCGGGATCCCCAGCTCCCGGCACTTGGCGACGACCTCCTCGTCGAAGCCGGGCGAGACCACGAAGCGGGCCCCGGCCGCCACGGCACGTTCCGCCTGCTCGGGCGTGAGGACCGTGCCCGCACCGACGGCCAGGCCGCCGTGGGCGGCCATAGTTTTGAGTACCTGCTCGGCGCCGGGGGTGCGGAGGGTGACTTCGGCGCAGCGGGCGCCGCCCGCTGCGAGCGCCTCGGCCAGCGGGGCGGCGGTCGCGGTGTCCGGCACGGTCAGTACCGGCAGGAGGCGGGAGCCGGCCAGTACGGTGGCCG
>NZ_JBIAUL010000062.1:0-4642 GCF_042892755.1 Streptomyces sp. NPDC001714 | reverse complement strand
ATGGCGATCATGGTGCCGCCGGGCGGGAGTTGTTGCATGAGGGTGGCGCGGGCGGCGACCAGTCGGGTGGCGTCCGGCAGGGTGAGGACGCCTGCGGCGTGGGCGGCGGAGATCTCGCCGATGGAGTGTCCGGCGAGGTAGTCGGGTCGTACGCCGAGGCTGTTGAGGAGTTTGTAGAGGGCGGTGTGGTAGGCGAAGAGTGCGGTCTGGGTGTAGAGGGTCTGTCCGAGGAGTTCGGTGTCGTCGCCGAACATGACTTCCCGGAGCGGGTGTTGCAGGTGGGGGTCGAGGAGTGCGCAGACTTCGTCGAGGGCTTCGGTGAAGACGGGGTAGGTGTCGTACAACTCCCGTCCCATGCCGGGCCGTTGTGAGCCCTGTCCGGAGAACAGGAACGCCACCTTCGGTGAGCCCACCGCCGTACCCTCGATCAGTCCGGCGGACGACGTGCTGTCGGCCAGGGCGGCGAGCGCGGAGTTCAGATCCTCTTCGGTCTCGCCGACGACGACCGCGCGTCGCTCGAAGACGGTCCGGGCGGTCGCCAGGGTGTGGCCGATGTCCGCCGGTGAGGTGCCCCGCGTGAAGGAGCGCAGACGACCGGCCAGTTCACGAAGCGACTCCTCGGTCCGAGCCGAGAGCGGCCAGGCCACGGCCGGGTGAGGCGCCAAGGGTGACGGAGCCGTGCTCGGCTGCGGCGGCTGTTCGAGGATCACGTGTGCGTTGGTGCCGCTGATGCCGAAGGAGGAGACGGCGGCGCGGCGAGGGCGGTCGACGTCGGGCCACGACGTGTGCTCGGTCAGCAGGGCGATGTTGCCCTCGGCCCAGTCGACGTGGGGTGTCGGCTGGTCGATGTGGAGGGTCTTGGGGAGTTCGCCGTGGCGCATGGCCTGGATCATTTTGATGATGCCGGCGACGCCTGCGGCGGCTTGGGTGTGGCCGATGTTGGACTTCAGCGAGCCCAGGTGCAGGGGGTGTTCGCGGTTCTGGCCGTAGGTGGCGATGAGGGCTTGGGCTTCGATGGGGTCGCCGAGTCGGGTGCCGGTGCCGTGGGCTTCGACGGCGTCGATGTCGGTGGGTTGGAGGTTGGCGTTGGTGAGGGCTTGGTGGATGACGCGTTGTTGTGCGGGGCCGTTGGGTGCGGTGAGTCCGTTGGAGGCGCCGTCCTGGTTGACGGCGGAGCCGCGGACGAGGGCGAGGACGGGGTGGCCGTTGCGGCGTGCGTCGGAGAGGCGTTCCAGGAGGAGGAGTCCTGCTCCTTCGCCCCAGCCGGTGCCGTCGGCGGCCGCGGCGAAGGGCTTGCAGCGGCCGTCGGGGGACAGCCCCCGCTGCCGGCTGAACTCGATGAAGGTGGCCGGTGTGGCCATGACGGTGACGCCGCCGGCGAGCGCGAGTGAGCATTCGCCGTTGCGGAGGGCTTGGGAAGCGAGGTGGAGGGCGACGAGGGAGGAGGAGCAGGCGGTGTCGACGGTGACGGCGGGGCCTTCCAGGCCGAAGGTGTACGCCACCCGACCCGACGCCACACTCGGCATGCTGCCGTTGCCTATGTAGCCCTCGAAGCCCTCGGGGGCGGGGCGCAGCCGGGAGCCGTAGTCGTCGTACATGACACCCGTGAACACTCCGGTGCGGCTGCCCCGCAGGGTCGCGGGACGCAGGCCGGCGCGTTCGAAGGCCTCCCAGGCGGTCTCCAGCAGCAGCCGCTGCTGCGGGTCGACGGCGAGCGCCTCACGCGGGCTGATACCGAAGAAGTCCGGGTCGAAGTCGGCCGCGCCGTGCAGGAAGCCGCCGTGCCTGCTGTAACTCGTCCCGGTGTGCTCGGGGTCGGGATCGTAGAGTTCGGCGACGTCCCAGCCCCGGTCGGTCGGGAACCCGGAGATGGCGTCGGTGCCCGAGGTGACCAGGTGCCAGAGGTCCTCGGGCGTCCGTACGTCGCCCGGGTAACGGCACGCCATCGCCACGATCGCGATCGGGTCGTCGCCGCCCGTGGCCCGCACCGCCGCCGGTTCCTGCCCGGCCGGCAGGTCCCCGGCCACGGTGGCACGCACCAGCGCCGCCACCGAGTCGGGGGTCGGATGGTCGAAGACGAGGGTCGTGGGCAAGCGCAGACCGGTGACCTGGTTGAGCCGGTTGCGGAGATCGACCGACATCAGCGAGTCGAAGCCGAGTTCCTTGAACGCCCGTGCGCTGTCGAGTCCGTCGGAGGAGGCATGGCCCAGCACGGACGCCGTCGTGGCCCGTACGATCTCCAGCGCCTCGGTCAGCTGGTCCTCCTCGGGCATACCGATCAGCCGCGCTGCCAGGCCCGAGGCCGATCCGCTCGCCGCCGGGGCGGCCGTCCGGCGGACGGGCCCGCGCACGAGCGAGGAGAAGAGGGGCGGCAGGTCCCCGGTGGCGGCCCGTCGCCGAAGTGCCGGAAGGTCAAGACGCGTCGGTACCAGAACGGGGCGGTCGGCGGCGAACGCGGCGTCCAGCAGGGCGAGTCCCTCGGCGACGGGCAGCGGAGCCACACCGTACCTGGCCATCCGCGCCCGGTCGGCGTCGCTGAGCCCGCCCGCCATGCCCGACGTCTCGTCCCACAGTCCCCACGCCAGGCTGACCGCGGGCAGCCCCTCCTGCGTCCGTCGCCGGGCGAGCGCGTCGAGGAACGTGTTGGCCGCCGAGTAGCCTGCCTGGCCCGGATTACCTATGACCGCCGAGACCGACGAGAACAGTACGAACGCTCGTAGCTCCGGCAGCTCTCTGGTCAGCTCGTGCAAATACCAGGCGCCGTCCGCCTTGGGCCGCAGCACCGAGGCCACGCGCTCATCGGTCAGTGCGGTGACCACACCGTCGTCCAGCACCCCGGCCGCGTGCAGCACCGCGGTCAGCGGATGCTCGGCGGGCACCGCCGCCAGGACCGCCGCCACCGATGACCGGTCACCCGTGTCGCACACCGCCACGTCCACCTGCGCGCCGAGCTCGGCCAGCTCCGCGACCAGTTCGCCGGCGCCGGGAGCGGCCGGCCCTCGTCGGCTGGTGAGCAGGAGACGGCGCACCCCGTGCTCCCGCACCAGGTGGCGGGCGATCGACTTGCCCAGGGTGCCGGTGCCCCCGGTGATCAGGACCGTGCCCTCAGGGTCGAACGTCGCGCCGGGGACGGCGGGCCGCGCGCTGCGGACCAGCCGGGGCGCGTACGCTGTGCCGCCGCGCAGCGCCACCTGCGGCTCGTCGCCGGAGAGCGCCTGGGCCAGGGCTGTGGCGGCGGCTTCGCTGCCGTCGAGGTCGGCCAGCACGATCCGGCCCGGGTTCTCGCTCTGCGCCGATCGCAGCAGTCCCCACACCGGGGCGGTACGAAGGTCCTGCCGCTCGTCGTCGGTGACCGCCACCGCGCGCTCGGTCACCACGGCCAGTCGGCCGGTTGCCGCCCCGTCCGAGTCCGCGAGCCACTCCTGAACCACGCGCAGCGCGTCCAGCACCGTGGACCGTGCGCCGTCAACGGGTTCGGACCCGGTCTCCGCACCGGCGTCGATCCGGACGACCGTCACGTCGTCGGGGAGGGCAGCGGGACCAGATGCCGTCGTCAGAGGAGTCCACTCCACGGTGAACAACTGGTCCGATGCCGACGAACGCGATGCCGACAACGCCTGCTCCGAGGCGGAGCGCAACACCAACCGCCGTACGGTCAGCACCGGTCGGCCACTCGGGTCGAAGGCGGCCAGTTCCACCGCGTCCTCGCCCGCGGGCGTGATCCGCACCCGGAGGGCGGCGGCCGCCGTGGCGTGCAGCCCGACCCCGGCCCAGGAGAAGGGCAGGCGCAGCGAACTCTCGCGGACGACGGCGTGCAACGCCGCGTCCAGCAGGGCCGGGTGGAGGTTGAACCGGTCCGCCTGCTCCTGTGGCTCGGCGGACAGCTCGACCTCCGCGAAGAGCACGTCCTCCCGCTGCCACAGCCTGCCGAGCCCCTGGAAGGCCGGGCCGTACTGGTAGCCCCTCTCCGGCAATTCGTCCTCGTACAGACCCGTCAGGTCCACCGGCGTCGCGCCGGCGGGCGGCCACACGGCTTCTGTCCCGGGCTCGGGCGACACGGTCCGGGACACCACGCCGGTCGCGTGCGGTGTCCAGGGCTGCTCGACATCGGTGCGGGAACCGACCGTCACCGCGCGTTCCCCGCTGCCGTCGTCCGGCCTTACCACGACCTGGACCTGTACCGAGCCGTCCGCAGTCAGTATGAGCGGCTGCGTCAGCGTGAGTTCTTCCAGGCAGACGTATCCGGTCTGCTGTCCCGCCTCCAGCGCCAGCTCCACGAAGGCCGTACCCGGCAGTGTGACCGTACCGGCGATCGCATGGTCCGCCAGCCACGGATGCGTGGCGAGCGACAGCCGTCCGGTCAGCACCAGGTCTCCACCGTCGGCGAGTTCCACGGCCGCGCCCAGCAGCGGATGTCCGAGGGCGTCCAGCCCGGCTGCCGCCAGATCGCCCGCGTCCACACCCGAGACCGCCCAGTACGACACACGCTGGAACGGGTAGGTGGGGAGATCGACGCGGGCGGCTCCCGGGAACAGGGTGTTCCAGTCGATGGGGGTGCCGTGGGTGTGGAGGTGGGCGAGGGTGGTGGTGAGGTGTTGGTGGGTGGTGATGGTGGTGGGGTTGTCGAGGGTTTGGTGGATGA
>NZ_JBIAUL010000061.1:0-4953 GCF_042892755.1 Streptomyces sp. NPDC001714 | reverse complement strand
GGCTCGGGCGGCCGAGGTGTGGGGGGCTGGGCGGCGGTTGGTGAACACGTATGGGCCGACCGAGGCGACGGTGATGGTCACGTCGGGTGAGGTGAGAGTGGATGGTCGTGTGCCGGCGATGGGGGTTCCGGTGGCCAACACACGCCTGATGGTGCTGGACGAGTTCTTGCAGCCGGTGCCGGTGGGTGTGGCGGGTGAGTTGTACGTCGGTGGGGTGCAGGTGGCGCGGGGGTATGCGGGTCGGCCGGGGTTGACGGCGGAGCGGTTCGTGGCCGATCCGTATGCGGCTGACGGCAGCCGGTTGTATCGGACGGGGGATGTGGTCCGTTGGTCGGTGGATGGTGAGTTGGTGTTCGTGGGGCGTGTGGATGATCAGGTGAAGATCCGGGGGTTCCGGATCGAGCCGGGTGAGGTGCAGGCCGTGGTGGCCGGGCATCCGGCCGTCGCCCGGGCCGCCGTCATCGCCCGTGAGGACACGCCCGGGGGCCGTCAGTTGGTGGCCTACGTGGTGTCCGAGGCGGAGACCGCCGCGGAACTGCCAGCGGCAGTACGGGAGTTCGTGGCTGCCCGCCTTCCCGACTACATGGTGCCGTCGGCGGTGGTGGTGCTGGACGAGCTGCCGCTGACGGTGAACGGCAAGCTCGACCGCGCTGCCCTACCCGCACCCGACTACGCAGCCGCCTCCACTCTGCGCGGCCCCTCGTCGGCGGTTGAGGAGCTCGTGTGTGCCGCCTTCGCCGAGGTCCTGGGCCTCGACCGGGTGGGCGTCGACGACGACTTCTTCGAACTCGGCGGGCACTCCCTGCTGGCCGTGTCCCTGGTGGAGCGGCTTCGGGAGCGGGGAGTCGCCGTAGGCGTAAGGGCGTTGTTCCTGACGCCCACGCCGGCGGGCGTCGCCGCGGGAGTAGTGGCCGGTGGTGCGGTGACGGTGCCACCGAATCTGATTCCCGAGGGCGCCGCCGAGATCCGGCCGGAGATGTTGCCGCTGGTCGATCTCGGCCAGGACGAGATCGACCTGATCTGTGCCCGTGTCCCGGGTGGTGCCGCGAACGTGGCGGACATCTACCCGCTGGCCCCTCTCCAGGAAGGCATGTTCTTCCACTACCTGCTGGCCGAGGGGGAGGGGAGCGAGGACGTCTACCTCGAGCCGACGGTCGTGGAGTGCGACTCACGTGAGCGGGTGGACGCGGCGCTGGCCGCGTTGCAGCAAGTGGTGGACCGGCATGACATCTACCGCACCGCGATCGTCTCGGAGGGCCTGCGCGAACCCGTTCAGGTCGTGTGCCGGCGGGCCCAGGTGCCGGTGGTGGAAGTCGTCCTGCACGGCTCGGGAGACGTGACGAGCGAACTGCTCGCCCATGCCGAGGACCGTATCGACCTGTCGGTGGCACCGCTGCTGCGGGCGCGTGTGGCCCGTAGGCCCGGGTCGGAGCGTTGGCTGGTGCTGCTCCAGATGCACCACATGTTGCAGGACCACACGGGCGCCGGAGTCGTACTCGACGAGGTGGCGGCGATCCTGCGGGGCGAGGGCGACCGGCTGCCGCAGCCGCTGCCGTTCCGTGACTTCGTGGCCACCGCGCGGTTGGGGATGTCCCGGGAGGAACACGAGGACTACTTCAGGACGGTCCTGGGCGACGTCACCGAGACGACGGCACCGTTCGGCTTCACGGACGTGCACGGCGACGGGGCGGGAGTGTCACGCGTCCGGCTGGCGGTCGACGGCGGCCTGGCCGAGCGGCTCCGTGAGCGGGCCCGACGGCTCGGCACGTCCCCGGCGACCTTGTTCCACCTGGCGTGGGCGCGTGTGCTGGCCTCGCTGGCGGGCCGTGACGACGTGGTGTTCGGTACGGTCCTGTTCGGCCGGATGAACGCGGGTGCCGGCGCGGACCGGGTCCCGGGGCCGTTCATGAACACGCTGCCGGTACGGGTCAAGACGGGCTCCGGGGACGTGGCGCAGGCCCTCGCCGACATGCAGAGGCAACTCGCCGGTCTGCTCGTTCACGAGCACGCCCCACTGGCGTCGGCCCAGCAGGCGAGCGGCGTCAGCGCCCCGGCCCCGCTGTTCACCTCCATCTTCAACTACCGCCACGCAGCCGCCTCCGACGCCGAGGGCGCGGACGAGGGTCAGGGAGGCGTGGACGGTGTTCGCACGCTGTACGCCAAGGACCGTACGAACTTCCCGCTGGACGTGGCGGTCGACGACCTCGGGTCCGGCTTCGGCCTTGTCGTCGGCGCGCTGAGGCCGGCCGATCCGCAGCGCATCGCGGCCATGCTGCACACCGCGGCCACACACCTGGTGGACGCGCTGGACGACGGCGGTCGCCTGCCGCTCGCCGCGCTGGACATCCTGGACGAGGCCGCCCTGCGCGAGGCCGTGCACATCTGGAACGACACCGCGGTCCAGGTGGGCCCCGAGTCGGTGCCGGAACTGATAGCCGCCCAGGCCCGGCACACGGCGGACGCCGTAGCCCTGGTGTGCGACGGCACCGAGGCCACGTACGCCGAGGTGTCGGAACGGGCGAACCGGCTGGCCCACCACCTGATCGGCCTCGGTGTGGGTGCCGAGTCGGTTGTCGGGATCTGCCTGCCCCGCGGAATCGATGCGGTGACCGCGATGCTGGCCGTCTGGCGAGCCGGGGGCGCCTACCTGCCCATCGACCCCGACTACCCGGTCGAGCGCATCGCCTTCATGCTCACCGACGCCCGGGTCGCCATGGTCATCGGCAACGACGCCACGCTCGAGGACATGCCCGCGGGCCGCACTCCGCAGATCGACCTCAGCGACCCGTTCGTGGAACTTCAGCTGCAGGCGTCTCCCACGACCGACCCCGAACGGCCGCCACTGCCCGATCAGCTCGCCTACCTGATCTACACCTCCGGTTCGACCGGCACGCCGAAGGGCGTCCAGATCACGCACCGTGGTCTGGCCAACTACGTCACCTGGGCGGCCGGCCGCTACCCCCTCACGGCCGACTCACCGGCGGCACCGGCAGCCGTCGGGATGCCGCTGTTCTCCTCACTGGCGTTCGACCTCACGGTCACCTCGTTGTGGCTGCCGTTGGCATCCGGGTCCACGGTCTGGATCAGCCCCGACGGCGGCACACAGGGGTTCACGGAGCTCATGGGCGCGCGGGGCTTCGACGCGGTCAAGCTCACGCCCGCCCATCTGGGCCTGCTCAACGACCTCGCCGCGGACACCCCGGCCGCAGACGAATCGGCCGACGAGTCACGGGACACCGGCGCGGTGCGCTCACTGGTGGTCGGCGGCGAGGCCCTGAACACGGCGGCCGTGCGGGCATGGCTGGCCCGTCACCCCGAGTCGACGGTCGTCAACGAGTACGGCCCGACCGAGACCGTCGTCGGGTGCTCGGTGTTCTCCGTGACCGCCGAGGACCTCGCCGCAGCGGAGCCGGGTGACGCCGAAGCGGTACCGATCGGCCACCCCGTCGCGAACACCCGGCTGCTGGTGCTGGACGAGCGGCTGCGGCCCGTGCCGGTCGGAGTCGCCGGCGAACTGTACATCGGCGGCGCACAGGTGGGCCGCGGATACGCGGGGCGCGCAGGGCTGACGGCGTCCCGTTTCGTGGCGGATCCGTTCGCCGAAGACGGCTCGCGGCTCTACCGATCCGGGGACCTCGTACGACGGCGGGCCGACGGGTGCCTGGTGTTTCTGGGGCGAGTCGACGACCAGCTGAAGATCAGGGGCTTCCGGGTGGAGCCCGGTGAGGTCGAGGCGGCCCTGTCGGCGGAGCCGGGCGTGGCGCGGGCGGCCGTGGTGGCCGAGGACGCGCCCGGCGGCCTTCGGTTGGTGGCCTACGTGGCTCCCGACGACGCCGAGGCCGGGATCGACCCCGAGACATTGCGGGCCGGGCTGGCACGACGGCTGCCCGAGTGGATGCTGCCGTCCCTCTTCGTGGTCCTGGAGGCACTGCCGCTGACGATGAACGGCAAGGTCGACCGGGCCGCACTCCCGGCGCCCGACCGCGGCCCGCTCGACGAGTCGGGCCCGCGGGAGCCGGAGACGGCGGAGGAGCGTGCGCTGTGCGGGCTGTTCGCCGAGGTCCTGGGGCTGGCGACGGTCGGACCGGAGGACGACTTCTTCGCGCTCGGCGGACACTCGTTGCTGGCCACCCGGCTGGTCGGGCGGGTCCGCTCCGCCCTGGGAACAGAACTGCGGATCCGGGACCTGTTCGATGCCCCGACCCCCGCGCGCCTGGCGCGACGACTGGCCACCGCCGTACCTCCCCGCCGCGCATTGACCTCACAGCAACGCCCGGAGCGGGTACCGCTGTCGATGGCCCAGCAGCGCCTGTGGTTCCTGGGCCGACTGGACGGCCCGAGCCCGCTGTACAACACCTCCTTCGCGGTCCGGCTGACCGGCGAGACGAACGTCCGGGCACTGGAGGAGGCCCTGCGCGATGTGCTGGCCCGGCACGAAGTACTGCGCACCGTCTTCCCACAGGACGGCGGACAACCCCGCCAACGCGTACTCGGCATGGCCGAACTGCGCGACTGGCGCCTACCGGTCATCGAGACCACCGCCGACGAACTGACAGCGGCCGTCGCCGCCACGGCCGATCTTCCCTTCGACGTGAGCACCGAAATCCCGATCCGAGCCGCCCTGTACACCACCGGCGAGGACGAGCGCGTACTGGCGGTCGTGATCCACCACATCGCGACCGACGGCTGGTCCCTCCAGCCCCTGGCCCGTGATCTGTCCGACGCCTATGCCGCCCGCCGCCGCGACCAGGCTCCCGAATGGGCGCCTCTGCCGGTCCAGTACGCCGACTACGCCCTCTGGCAGCGTGATCTGCTCGGCGACCCCGACGACCCGAGCAGCCTGCTCACCCGGCAACTCGCTTACTGGCGGGAGGTGTTGGCGGGAGCTCCGGAGGAGCTGACCCTGCCCACCGACCGGCCACGACCGGCGAGCGCGTCGCATCGCGGGCATGC
>NZ_JBIAUL010000060.1:0-3180 GCF_042892755.1 Streptomyces sp. NPDC001714 | reverse complement strand
TGGGTGGCTGGTCGTTGTTTGAGAACTGCACAGTGGACGCGAGCATCTGTGGCCAAGTTTTTAAGGGCGCACGGTGGATGCCTTGGCACCAGGAACCGATGAAGGACGTGGGAGGCCGCGATAGTCCCCGGGGAGTCGTCAACCAGGCTTTGATCCGGGGGTTTCCGAATGGGGAAACCCGGCAGTCGTCATGGGCTGTCACCCGCTGCTGAACACATAGGCAGTGTGGAGGGAACGAGGGGAAGTGAAACATCTCAGTACCCTCAGGAAGAGAAAACAACCGTGATTCCGGGAGTAGTGGCGAGCGAAACCGGATGAGGCCAAACCGTATGCGTGTGAGACCCGGCAGGGGTTGCGTATACGGGGTTGTGGGATCTCTCTTCCACGGTCTGCCGGCCGTGGGACGAGTCAGAAACCGTTGATGTAGGCGAAGGACATGCGAAAGGTCCGGCGTAGAGGGTAAGACCCCCGTAGCTGAAACATTGACGGCTCGTTTGAGAGACACCCAAGTAGCACGGGGCCCGAGAAATCCCGTGTGAATCTGGCGGGACCACCCGCTAAGCCTAAATATTCCCTGGTGACCGATAGCGGATAGTACCGTGAGGGAATGGTGAAAAGTACCCCGGGAGGGGAGTGAAATAGTACCTGAAACCGTGTGCCTACAAGCCGTGGGAGCACCTTTTGGGGTGTGACTGCGTGCCTTTTGAAGAATGAGCCTGCGAGTTTGCGGTGTGTTGCGAGGTTAACCCGTGTGGGGTAGCCGTAGCGAAAGCGAGTCCGAAGAGGGCGTTTTAGTAGCACGCTCAAGACCCGAAGCGGAGTGATCTAGCCATGGGCAGGTTGAAGCGGAGGTAAGACTTCGTGGAGGACCGAACCCACCAGGGTTGAAAACCTGGGGGATGACCTGTGGTTAGGGGTGAAAGGCCAATCAAACTCCGTGATAGCTGGTTCTCCCCGAAATGCATTTAGGTGCAGCGTCGTGTGTTTCTTGCCGGAGGTAGAGCACTGGATAGGCGATGGGCCCTACCGGGTTACTGACCTTAGCCAAACTCCGAATGCCGGTAAGTGAGAGCGCGGCAGTGAGACTGTGGGGGATAAGCTCCATGGTCGAGAGGGAAACAGCCCAGAGCATCGACTAAGGCCCCTAAGCGTACGCTAAGTGGGAAAGGATGTGGAGTCGCAGAGACAACCAGGAGGTTGGCTTAGAAGCAGCCACCCTTGAAAGAGTGCGTAATAGCTCACTGGTCTAGTGATTCCGCGCCGACAATGTAGCGGGGCTCAAGCGTACCGCCGAAGTCGTGTCATTCCAGAATTAGGGCCAACGCCTTCTGGGATGGGTAGGGGAGCGTCGTCTGCCGGGTGAAGCAGCCGTGTAAGCGAGTTGTGGACGGTTGACGAGTGAGAATGCAGGCATGAGTAGCGATTCACACGTGGGAAACGTGTGCGCCGATTGACTAAGGGTTCCTGGGTCAAGCTGATCTGCCCAGGGTAAGTCGGGACCTAAGGCGAGGCCGACAGGCGTAGTCGATGGATAACCGGTTGATATTCCGGTACCCGCTGTGAAGCGTCAAACATCGAACCTTCTGATGCTAAGGCCGTGAAGCCGCCCTGATCTCTTCGGAGTTGAGGGGAGTGGTGGAGCCGCTGATCCAAGGTGGTAGTAGGTGAGTGATGGGGTGACGCAGGAAGGTAGTCCAGCCCGGGCGGTGGTTGTCCCGGGGTAAGGGTGTAGGCCGTGCGGTAGGTAAATCCGTCGCACATCAAGGCTGAGACCTGATGCCGAGCCGATTGTGGTGAAGTGGATGATCCTATGCTGTCGAGAAAAGCCTCTAGCGAGTTTCATGGCGGCCCGTACCCTAAACCGACTCAGGTGGTCAGGTAGAGAATACCGAGGCGTTCGGGTGAACTATGGTTAAGGAACTCGGCAAAATGCCCCCGTAACTTCGGGAGAAGGGGGGCCACACCTGGTGATGGAATTTACTTCCTGAGCTGGGGGTGGCCGCAGAGACCAGCGAGAAGCGACTGTTTACTAAAAACACAGGTCCGTGCGAAGCCGTAAGGCGATGTATACGGACTGACGCCTGCCCGGTGCTGGAACGTTAAGGGGACCGGTTAGCTCCATTTCGGTGGGGCGAAGCTGAGAACTTAAGCGCCAGTAAACGGCGGTGGTAACTATAACCATCCTAAGGTAGCGAAATTCCTTGTCGGGTAAGTTCCGACCTGCACGAATGGCGTAACGACTTCTCGACTGTCTCAACCATAGGCCCGGTGAAATTGCACTACGAGTAAAGATGCTCGTTTCGCGCAGCAGGACGGAAAGACCCCGGGACCTTTACTACAGTTTGATATTGGTGTTCGGTTCGGCTTGTGTAGGATAGCTGGGAGACTTTGAAACGCGGACGCCAGTTCGCGGTGAGTCGTCGTTGAAATACCAGTCTGGTCGTGCTGGATGTCTAACCTGGGTCCGTGATCCGGATCAGGGACAGTGTCTGATGGGTAGTTTAACTGGGGCGGTTGCCTCCTAAAGAGTAACGGAGGCGCCCAAAGGTTCCCTCAGCCTGGTTGGCAATCAGGTGTTGAGTGTAAGTGCACAAGGGAGCTTGACTGTGAGACCGACGGGTCGAGCAGGGACGAAAGTCGGGACTAGTGATCCGGCGGTGGCTTGTGGAAGCGCCGTCGCTCAACGGATAAAAGGTACCCCGGGGATAACAGGCTGATCTTCCCCAAGAGTCCATATCGACGGGATGGTTTGGCACCTCGATGTCGGCTCGTCGCATCCTGGGGCTGGAGTCGGTCCCAAGGGTTGGGCTGTTCGCCCATTAAAGCGGTACGCGAGCTGGGTTTAGAACGTCGTGAGACAGTTCGGTCCCTATCCGCTGTGCGCGTAGGAGTCTTGAGAAGGGCTGTCCCTAGTACGAGAGGACCGGGACGGACGAACCTCTGGTGTGCCAGTTGTTCTGCCAAGGGCATGGCTGGTTGGCTACGTTCGGGAGGGATAACCGCTGAAAGCATCTAAGCGGGAAGCCTGCTTCGAGATGAGGACTCCCACCCACTTGATGGGGTAAGGCTCCCAGTAGACGACTGGGTTGATAGGCCGGATCTGGAAGCCAGGTAACTGGTGGAGGTGACCGGTACTAATAGGCCGAGGGCTTGTCCTCAGTTGCTCGCGTCCACTGTGTT
>NZ_JBIAUL010000059.1:0-5856 GCF_042892755.1 Streptomyces sp. NPDC001714 | reverse complement strand
GGCCAATTCCTTCATCTCCCGCACAGCATCACTTGAGGATGCAATTCCTACATAGAGCTCCTCATCGTGTTCAGGACACACTCCCCGACAGAGTCAAGCACAGAGCATCGCTGAGCGAGCGAAGCAGACCGAGGCGTTCACGGTCTCCGCGCACGGCGAACTTCACGCCGACGGCCTGGCCCCGACGAGCGAGGGCCTCAACGAGAAGGAGGTAAGGCCGGAGGGCGGCCAGGACGGTGGACACGATGAGTTCCGCGGCCGCTTTTGCGCCTGCCGTCGTGCTCGCTGCGTGATCGTCTGACCGGTCCCCATCACGAACATGCCCATGCTGATGGCGGGTGTGACTTCAGCCGACCCAAGGGCCTGGGAGCTCGTCACGGATGGTCTCAAGATCGGAAAACGTGCGCCCGCGCGCGTGAACCCAGGACTGGTCCTGAAGGCCGTCCCGGCGGACCAGCCGGCGGGAGCTGCGTACCAGCGGACGGGTGAGTCGTTGTCGCTCGCCCACATGGGATGGTCGGGCAGGCCGACTCGGGCATACCTGGCGTGGAGACCTGGCATCAGTGCGTCGGGCAACTCGCAGGCGTCATAGAGGCTGTCTACGGCGAAGAGTGACTCGCTCAGCACCAACTCGACCCACACCAGGGACATTCGATCAAGAAACGGAATCCAGCCCTGATGTGATTCCACCACCACCGGTGGATCGTCCTGGTCGACCTGGCTCAGGGGGATTCCCCAGAAGGCGCAGTCCTGATTCTCCCGACGGAAGACCAGGACGCCGCCCAAGGCG
This sequence comes from Streptomyces sp. NPDC001714, assembly GCF_042892755.1. Lineage (NCBI taxonomy): Bacteria > Bacillati > Actinomycetota > Actinomycetes > Kitasatosporales > Streptomycetaceae > Streptomyces > Streptomyces sp. NPDC001714. The sequence continues at coordinate 5,066 of NZ_JBIAUL010000059.1, read as the reverse complement.
TCGTCGACATAAAGGCCAGGCGGTCTGACCAGTGGGTCCTGCTGCCGAGTCAGGTCGTCCCGGCGGCCGATGAGCGCATACCCCTCACGCAAAGCAGCCGGCAGCTCGAAGCCCAGGTCGGCCTCCACTGCCGCCAGCTCATCAGCGGTGCAGCCATCTTCCAGCTCCACCGGACGGCCCATCCACGCGTCGGCGAACCAGCGCACGAACTCCCAGGCGTGGGAGCGAGCACGCACCCCGCGTCGCAGAGCCACCGCTACATCAGGACCGTCCAGCACCCCGTGGACGCTACCGCCTTCCTCAACCGGCGGCGAACTGCAGGAGGCCCAGCCTCCCCATAACCGACGACTCAACTTGACCCGCCAACGACATGCGATGTCTTCGTGGTCAACCCGCCGCGCGAGCGTCCGAGCGCGTGGTCGTCCGGCTCCTCAGCGAGACCGTCCTTGGGACTGTCCCCAAGTTCAAGCACTGGACGGACGCGGACAAGGACGGCTGCAACACCCGCGCCGAGGTCCTGCTGGAGGAAGCCGTCACCGCGCCCGAAGTCGGCCCGAAGTGCGCGCTGACTGGCGGCAGCTGGTACAGCCCGTATGACGACCGGTACTTCGACAGTGCGAGCAAGCTGGACGTCGACCACCTGGTATCCGTAGCCGCGACGATCTGAATCAGTACTTTTGCAGTTCATAACGTCAGCGCCATACCGCCGACAAGCGGCGGCTGCGAGATGATCAGCGCATGAGTTTCCGCGCGTATGCCAGGCAGGTTCGTGACCGTGATCTCCCTTTCGGCAGGCGCTTCCGAGCTCTGAGAGATGCAGTGGGGTGCTACTGCCCACTCGGATTCCAGGGAACGTGGTCATACCTGAGCACGGCAGGCGACCTCAAGAGCGATGAGATGGCACTGCTTCATGCCCTGGAGAAGCTGGAGGCCAGCCGCACGGTGTGGCTGAAGGAGGTGGCGTCGTTCGCAGATCGCCGCCGTGTCGACAAAACTCGGCACCACAGGAGTCCCCGCAAGGCGGAGGTGCGATACCTGATCGGGTGGAGATGGCCCGGTCCCGACGGTAAGCAGGCGATGCTCGGCGAGGTCGGACGGCTCTGGGCCACCCACCGCCGATCCCCCTTTCCCGACGTTCCAGCCGCTAGCAAGGGAGACTTGGTCGAGCTGGACACGTGGCTGGCCGGCTGTGTATCCACCTATCTCGCGAATGACGGGGATCTTGACCGGGGTCGACAGAACATCATGACGAAGTGCCTGCCGAGGCTGCGCCGGTACGTTGCCGAGCTGGGCTATCCGTGGGCCTTCCCCGAGGCGTTTGCATACTTCCGCCTCCTCCTGAAGATGACCGAGCTGATCCACAACGACAAAGCCCAGGAGGGCAGCGGGTGATCCAAGTTCCTCAGTGGGATCAGTCCGTGTCCGTGGCTGCCAGCACGGCGATGCGCCGAGCCCCGGGGCGACTGAGACCAGCCCTATATCCCACGCCACGCGCTCGAACCACTTCGTGGCGGCACCCCGTAGTCGCCGTTGTTATACGCGCCGCCGGTCGATGCCGCCCGAAGAGCATGCGCCAGGCGTGCTCCGGTCGGCAGGAGGAGAGGGCGAGGCGTTTGCGCGGACCTACCCCGTTCAGGCACTCCAGGCCCAGTGTCATCAACAGACCGGGAAGGGCCTCCGTCTCGACCGGATCCACCAGGTCATACGTTCCGGCCTCGCTGCGGCCGTTGGACTCCTCGGCCCAGTTGGCCACCGCTGCAGCAGCGGCCTCGCTGAACTCTTCCGTCGTTGTATCGGTCACTTGCGGCAGGTGCGTAACGCTGCCCAGCGTGACCTCAGGGCCGTCCAGGGGGCCGTAAGGCATCGCATAGCTGCCCCCACCCACTGAGTAACTCGGGAGGGTCGGTGCCTCCTCGATCGCGAACAGTTCCAACGGCAGCCAGGCGAGCGGATGATGGCGCCAGTGCGGTGACGTCGCCCACGCCTCGATCGTCGGCGAGTCCGCGATCGTGACGCCTCTGAGCACCAACTCGTGCACGAGGAAGACCCGAAGCTCCTCCGAGGTTGCGACGCGTGAGCTGCCGCCGATGTTCGGCCGGCCGGGGCTGTGGTGTCAGCTGAGGCCGAGCGTGGTGAGGGCGGTGGTCCAGTCGGTGACGATTGCCTGCTGGGCTTGGGCGAGGGTGACCTTGCCCGCGCAGACCGCAGTGTGCAGCTTGGTCTCCACCGGGTCCTTCAGGTTGTTGACGCCTTACGCAGCTGATGATGCTTGTGCCGAACAGCGCTGCCGACTCGCCGAGTCCATCCCGCTGTCCCTGTCGTTTTTGAGCTCGGCCTGAACCTGTTCAGGGGGCGGGCTGCGCGATGGGCGCGGGGGTTCGGTGTCCGTGTGCGTGGCTGAGCAGGTAGAGCGCTGCCTGGAGGATGAGTGCGACGCGGTGCTTGGGCGGGGTGTCGATCAGGCCGTGGCAGATGTCGTTGCGTAGGTTCATGCCGCGGTCGGGGTCGACGAGGAGGAGCTCCAGGGCTCGGCTCCAATCCGCGGGATACCCGGCGGCCGTCATGCTGCGGATGAGTCCGCCCAGTTGGTCGACAGTGCCGGGGGCCCGCCCCTTGGCCACAGACACGATCGGCACCCGGTGGCGCAGGAGCTGTCTGAGGATCTGCTCGACCTGGGGCAGGGCGATGCACGCCGCCGCATCGAGCTCCCCCAGCCAGAAGTATCCGAAGGCGCGGGCGAGAGTTCGGGCACGCGGCTCGGGCAAGACAATGTCGTGGGCCAGAGCGGTGATCAACTCGGCCTCGTCGGGTACGAAGCGTTCTTGGATGCGGTCGAGCTGATCGGCGGTGAGGTGCCCGAGGAAGTCCATCGCGAGGACCTGCAGCGCGGCAACGTGGTTGTCGTCGGCGTCGACGGGCGGGGTGACCTGGACAGGTCCGGCGGTGTTGATGCGCGTGCGCGGAATCCGCAGCAGCCCTTCGAGCACGTGCGCATCGTCGGCGTGCTCGCGCATCGCCTGATGCACGTCTTGCGTGGTTCGCCACAGGGCGTCTCGCAGATCCACGGCGGCGTCGATGTGCGCTCGCGCCCCGGCGGACAGTCCCCGCGGGGGGATGAGTACGCGGCGGAGCCAGGTCCATCCCAGAGAGTCAGGATCAGTCTGTTGCAGGGCCATCTCGGCACGCACCCTCAGTTCGGACAGACCCCGGTTCCGTGCTTCGGTCGCGGCCCGGGTCAGCAGGTTATGCCGACGGAACCCGGCGTTGATGTCGGCGTCGGCGGCGTCGAGGAGGGCGTCGACGATCGCCGTGTCGATGTCGGCTCCGCGGGAGGCGGGCGCCACCTCCCGCAGCAGCTTGAGGAAGCCGACATGAGCGTGCACATCGCCGGCATAACGACGTGCGGCGCGCTCCGCGAAGTCCGTGATGTCGTAACGCTGAAGGCGCAGTCCTTCCAGAAGGCTACGCACGATCCCCGGCTCGTCCTCGGGGTCGGCCAGGGCGCGTTCGACCAGAGCAACCATGTCCTCGGTGACGCGCTTTTGCAGGTCGGGCTGGTTGAAGGCCCGGGCGAGCTCACCGGCCCAGCGCAAGCACTCGGTCGCGCGTACCAGCCCGGGGAAACGCTTCGGAGCGGCGAGCAGAAGCGATGCCGCGTCCAGATACCCAGCGACTGCACGCCGAGCGCGATCGAACTTGCGGCCGCGTCCTGCGTCCGACAGCAGATGATGAAGGCGACCGCGGACAAACGGGGCACTCACCGCATCGGCGTAGGCGCTCCAGATCTCCAACGTGTCGGTCGTGACCTCAGTCAGGCTTGCAGAGCGCCCCTTGAGCGGGTCGCCGGGGAGCGTCCCGGTGAAAACCTGCGCCTTCCCCGTCCCGGATAGCCGGAGTCGCAGCGCGGCAACCAGTGCATCACGCTGCTGTGCGGCGGCCGTAGTCGTATCGATGTCCGCGGCCGCAAGCACGACGGCGATGGCCTCATAGGAAACGGCGTCCTCCGCCGCTTCCATGAGGGCGCCGAGAACACTCGGCTCAACCTGCAGCATGGGAGCCTCACTTCCGTCGTCGCCAGTATCGGCACAGCTCCGGACCGGACCCACCGATTTTCTCCGATCCGGTTCTGCTCAGCCGCGAGACGCCTTCGCCAAGCCGCACTGCCGATTCCTCAAGATCATCCTGCGGATTGAACCCAACCTTGACTGAACTTCATCCTCGTTGCCGCGAAGGGCGTCTGACCCAAGGCGCTGCTCCCCCAGTCGTGCTGCCAGCAGGCCCTCACCCCTGACCCGCGATGCCGATTGCGGAGAAAGACCCGGCAGACACCGCCACCCTGGCGTGCAGCACGCTGCGTCTCACCCTCGCCAGATGATTCACGCCATGCATATGACAGATCGAGAAACAATCGCATCTCTCGAATTCAAAGAACTTACCAATGGAGTTGCAACACCTACCGCTCAAACTGCAACACCACAGCTCAACAGCATGATCAACTCAGAGAGAATCACATAGGCGCACGTCACATGGGGTCCGGGATTTCTATCGATGCAACTACCGCATCCCAGGTCAAGGAACTAGCTGTGCGGCAACTTCGCAGGTGACTGACAGTCGCGGCGACCGTGATCGACGGACCGATCCCGACCCTGACGTCGATCATCCCCAGGCGCGCGGCCGTCCTCAGCCGCAGCATGTCCGCCAGCCCCTGGGCGGTCGTACCGAAGTATCCGAGCGCACCCCGCAGTTCCACCAGAGCCGCCGCGGGAGGCGCGGCCTGCACGGTCGGAGACAGCTCCGACAGCACCTCCAGGACCTGCCGGTACACCTCCTGCCCCGCCCTGTCCGGGCAGCGCACATGCATCACCGTCGACCCTGCACGCAACGGACCGTCTGCGCTCACCACAGCCACCTCCCACACCTCACGCTATCGAACGGATAATCGATGTCCTGTGACAGCGAACCTTGAGCTTGGGGACTGTCCTGAAGTTTGTGTATGCCCCGGTATGACCTGTCTGGCATGAGATGTGGTCTCTGCCGGGAAGGATCACGGATGGGCAGCAAGGACG
>NZ_JBIAUL010000058.1:0-6161 GCF_042892755.1 Streptomyces sp. NPDC001714 | reverse complement strand
GCATGCCCGCGATGCGACGCGCTCGCCGGTCGTGGCCGGTCGGTGGGCAGGGTCAGCTCCTCCGGAGCTCCCGCCAACACCTCCCGCCAGTAAGCAACCTGCTGCGCGAGCAGACTGTCCGGATCGTCCTCCTCACCCAGCAACTCCCGCTGCCACAACACGTAATCCGCATACTGCACCGGCAACGCAGACCAGCCAGGCGCCTCTCCACGACACCGCGCCGCATACGCGATCGACACGTCCCGAGCCAACGGCACCATCGACCAGCCATCCGTCGCGATGTGGTGCACGACCACCACCAACACCCACTCAGCAGCGCTACCACCGCCACCCCCATCGGTCACCCTGAACAGCCACGCCCGCAACGGAATCTCCGCCGACAGATCAAACGCATACCGCCCCGCCTCCGCCACCACCTCCCCCACATCCCCCGCAGCCACCTCCACCACCGGCAACTCCCACCCCAACTCCCCCATCTCCACCACCCGCTGATACGGCCGACCACCCTCCTGACCGAACACCGTCCGCAACACCTCATGCCGCCCCAGCACATCCCCCAACGCCTCCCGCAACGCCCCCACATTCACCTCACCCGACAACCGCACCACCTCAGGCACGTTGTACGAAGGATTCGCCCCCTCCAACCGATCCAAGAACCACAACCGCTGCTGCGCGAACGACAACGGCACCCGCCCCACACGCTCCCGCCGCGCCAACCCCACCCGCACCCCACCACCCACATCACCCAGCCGCCCCGCCAACCCCGCCGGCGTCGACACCTCGAACACCGCCCGCACCGGCAACTCCACCCCCAAAACCACCCGCACCCGACTCACCAAACGCACCGCCAGCAACGAATGCCCACCCAACGCGAAGAAGTTGTCATCGACCCCGACCCGCTCCACACCCAGCACCTCGGCGAACGCCGCACACAACACCTCCTCCACCACCGACGACGGACCCCGCCGCGAAGACAGACCCGCGAAATCAGGCGCGGGCAGAGCAGCCCGGTCCACCTTGCCGTTCACCGTCAACGGCAACTCCTCCAGCACCACCACCGCCGACGGCACCATGTACTCCGGCAACCGCACCGCCACGAACTCCCGCACCGAACCCGGCAGATCATCACCGGCACCCGGCTCGGCAACCACATACGCCACCAGCCGCCGATCACCAGGGACGTCCTCACGAGCGATCACCGCGGCCTGCGCCACGTCCGCGTGCGCGGCGACCGCCGCCTCCACCTCACCCAACTCGATCCGGAACCCACGGACCTTCACCTGATCGTCCGCACGGCCGAGGAACACCAGCTCGCCGTCCGCCGACCACCGCACCACATCCCCGGTCCGATACAGACGTGTTCCGTCCGCCGCGAACGGATCCGCCACGAACCGGCCCGCCGTCAACCCCGGCCGCCCCGCATACCCCCGCGCAACCTGAGCCCCACCGACATACAGCTCACCCGCCACACCCACCGGAACCGGCCGCAGCCACCCGTCCAGCACATACACCCGCGCGTTCGCCACCGGCGAACCGATCCGCACCTCGGTGTCAGGTGTCAAGGGCTTCGACATGGTCGCGCACACGGTGGTCTCCGTCGGACCGTACGCGTTCACCAAGCGGCGGCCGCGAGCCCAGCGGGCAGCGGTCTCGCGGCCCAGAGCCTCGCCGGCGGTCACCAGCGTGGTGACCGAGGTCAGCTCGCCGTCGTCGAGCGCGCCGAGGACGACAGGGGGAAGCGTCAGATGGGTCACCTGGTGGCGGTCCACGAGGCCGCCGAGGCCGCCGCCCGGGAGCATCTCGTCCGCGTCGCCCGCCACGGCCGTCGCGCCCGTGCCGAGAGCCATCACGAGCTCGGAGACGGAGGCGTCGAAGCTCGGGGAGGCGAACAGCAGAACTCTCGACTCGGGCGTCACACGGAAGTGCTCGATCTGTGCGAGCGCGAGGTTCGTCAGTCCGCTGTGCCCGACGTGGACGCCCTTGGGGGTGCCGGTCGATCCGGAGGTGTAGATGACGTAGGCCATCTGGTCGGGCAGGACGGGTACGGCCGGGTCCGTCGCCGGTGCCATGTCGACCTGGGCGGCCACCATCGGATCGTCCAGAGCCACCAGGCCGACCCGTCCCGCGGGCAGGTCACCCAGTGTGTCCTCGGTGCCGACGACCAGGGCCGCGTTGGAGTCGGCGAGCATGAACGCGGAGCGTTCCACCGGGAGTCCGGCGTCAATCGGCAGGTAGGCGCCGCCGGCCCGCCACACCGCCAGGATCGCCACGACCAGTTCGATGCCTCGCGGCAGGCAGAGTCCGACCACCGACTCGCGGCCGACCCCGAGCGTGCTCAGATGGTTGGCGAGCCGGTTCGCCCGCTCGCTCAGCTCCGCGTAGGACAGTTCGGTGTCGCCGTGGGCCACCGCCACCGCGTCCGGGGTGCGGGCCACGTGTCCGGCGATCATCTCCAGGACGGACGGCAGGGGCACGGGGGTGGCCGTGTCGTTCCAGGCCTCCAGCAGCTCTCGGCGTCCCGTGCCGTCGAGGATCTCCAGGTCGCGCAGCGGCCTGCCACCGCCCTGCTCCAGCGCCTCGACCAGGCCGGCCGTCGCCGTGTGGAACAACCGGCACACCCGGTGCGGATCGAGCGGCGAGACCACACCGACGGTGATCCCGAACCCTGAGCCCAGGTCGTCCACCGCGACGTCGAGGGGGTAGTTCGTCCGGTCCAGGTCGTACACGGTACGGATACCGTCGAGGGCGGCGTCCCGGTCCTGCCCGGACCGCTGGTCCCGGGTCGCCCGCTCGGCCTTCGAGCGGGTGTGACGGTAGTTGAAGATCGAGGTGAACAGGGGTGCGGGGGCGGGAACACCGCTGGCGCTCTGGGCCAGCGGCAGCGGGGCGTGTTCGTGGACCAGGAGGTCGGCCAGTTGGGCCTGCATGGCCGTGACGGCCTCGGCCACGTCCGCCGATCCTGCCCGCAGGCGGACCGGCAGGGTGTTCATGAAGGGCCCCAGTACGCGTTCCACGTCGGTGCCGCCGCTCATCCGGCCGAACAGCACGGTGCCGAAGACCACGTCGTCGGTTCCGGAGGCGGTCGCGAGGACCCGCCCCCAGGCGACGTGGAACAGCGTGCCCGGGGAGACGCCGAGCAGGCGCGCCTGCTCCCGCACCCGTGCGGCAAGGCCGGCCTCGACGGCCATCGTGGCGCGCCCGAGATCCGCGCCGTCGCGGTGCACGTCCAGCAGGCCGAACGGCGCGGTCGTCGTGGTCACGTCGGAGAGCAGCCGGGTGAAGTGCTCCTCGTGCTCCGCGCGGGACACGCCCATGCGAGCCGTGGCCACGAAGTCCCGGAACGGCAGCGGTTCCGGCAGCTGGTCGGTCTCGTCCCGGAGGATGGCCGTGACCTCGGTCAGCAGCGTCTCCCAGCCGGTGTGGTCCAGGACGATGTGGTGCACCTGGAGCAGGGCGAACCACCGGCCGGTCGCCGGCTCGTGGCCGATGTGGACCCGGACGAGCGGTGCCCGCCCCAGATCCATCCTGGGGTCGGCAGCGGCGAGGAGCATGTCGACCCCGTCCGCCCCGTTCTCCCCCACGACCTCGGTGACGGGGACCCGTACGTCCCGCAGCACGACCTGGACGGGTTCGCGCAGGCCCTCCCAGATGATCGCGGTCCGGTAGATGTCGTGCCGTTCGACGGCCTGCTGCAGGGCGGCCAGCACCGCGTCGAGGCGTTCGCGGGAGTCGAAGCCGACCACGGTCGGGAGGAGGTAGACGTCGTCGCCGTCCTCCGCCATGAGGTGATGGAAGAACATCCCCTCCTGCAGGGGCGTCAGCGGATAGATGTCGGCGATGTTGCGGGCACCACCCGGGACGCGGGCGCAGATGCGGTCGATCTCGTCCTGGTCGAGGTCGACCAGCGGCAGCATCTCCGGCCGGATCTCCGTGGCGTCCTCGGGGATCAGGTTCGGCGGCACCTCGAACAGCGAACCCGGGGACGCGGCGGCGATACCGGCGGGCGTCGGCGTGGTGAACAGCGCCCGGACGCTCACCGCCACCCCACGGGCCCGTAGGTTCTCCACGAGCGACACGGCGAGCAGTGAGTGGCCGCCGAGCGCGAAGAAGTTGTCGTCGACCCCGACCCGCTCCACACCCAGCACCTCGGCGAAGGCGGCGCACAGCACCTCCTCCACCACCGTGGAAGGACCGCGGAACGTGGCGAGGCTCGCGTAGTCGGGAGCCGGCAGGGCGGCCCGGTCCAGCTTGCCGTTCACCGTCACCGGCAGCTCGTCCAGCACCACCACCGCGGACGGCACCATGTACTCCGGCAACCGGGCCTCGGCGAACGTGCGTACGGAGGACACGAGTTCCTCCTCGGCCTCCTTCCCGGGCACGACATAGGCCACCAGCCGCAGATCACCGGGACGGTCCTCGCGGACGATCAGCGCCGCCTGCGCCACGTCCGGGTGCTCCGCGACCACCGCCCGCACCTCGCCGGGTTCGATCCGGAACCCGCGGATCTTCACCTGATCGTCGGCACGGCCGAGGTACACCAGCTCGCCGTCGGCGGTCCAGCGGACCAGGTCCCCCGTGCGGTACATCCGCCCGCCCGGTTCGAACGGGCAGGCCACGAACCGTTCCGCCGTGAGCCCCGATCGGTGGGCGTATCCGCGGGCGAGTTGCACGCCGGCCAGATACAGCTCGCCCACCACCCCGGTCGGCACCGGGCGCAGCCCCGCGTCGAGGACGTAGACACGGGTGTTCCAGACCGGGCGCCCGATGGACACCACGGGACCCGGTTCGCAGCGGGCGGCGGTGACCTCGATGGCGGCCTCGGTGGGGCCGTAGAGATTGTGCAGGGGGACGGGGAGGAGACGCGCGAACGCGTCCCGCAGCTCGGGGGAGAGCGCCTCCCCGCTGCAGAACACCAACCGCAGGCTGGCGCAGGACGCCGCGGCCGGCTCCTGTATGAACCCTTGCAGCATCGAGGGAACGAAGTGCGTGATCGTGACCCCTGCCTGACGGATCAGCCCCGCCAGGTAGCCGGGATCACGGTGTCCGCCCGGCCGGGCCACCACCAGGACGGCGCCCTCCACCAAGGGCCAGAAGAACTCCCACACCGATACGTCGAAGCCGAACGGGGTCTTCTGCAACACCCGGTCCGTGGGCCGGAGCCGGTGATCGCCCTGCATCCACGCGAGACGATTCACGATCCCGCGGTGCGGGACCTGCACGCCCTTGGGGACGCCGGTGGACCCGGAGGTGTAGATCATGTACGCGGGGTGGGCGGGCAGCAGAGGCGCGGCACGTTCGTCATCGCTCAGGTCCGAGGAGTCCAGGGTCGCCACCCCCGCCGCCACAGCCGGTTCGGCCGGCTCAACGACGGGCATGGTGAGGTCGGTCCGCGGTTCCTCCGTCAGCGAGGCGTCCGCGAGCACGCACACCGGACGGGCGTCGGCGAGCATGAACGCGATCCGGTCGGACGGATACTCCGGGTCGACCGGAAGGTAGGCGCCACCGGCTTTGAGGATCGCCAGGAGCGCGGTGACCAGGTCGAGGGAGCGCTGCATCGCCACACCGACGACCGTCTCCGGGCCGACGCCCAGGCCCACCAGATACCGAGCCAGCCGGTTCGCCCGCGCGTTGAGCTCCGCGTACGTCCATTCGGTGCCCTCGAACGAGACCGCCACCGCATCGGCGGAGGCTGCGGCCTGCCGCTCGAAGAGTTCCGCCACGGTCGTATCGGCGACCGGCCGGTCCGTGTCGTTCCAGCCCTGGAGAAGGCGAATCCGTTCGGGTTCGTCCAGGATCTCGACCGCGTTCACCGGTACGGCGGGATCCGCGGTGACCGTCTCCAGGACACGGGACAACCGCTGCGCCAGGGTCCGCGCCGACTCGGGGTCGAAGAGATCCGCGGATACGACGACACCCAACCGGATACCCGCGGGTGCGCCCTCGGAGTCCGTCTCCTCCCTGACCGACAGCTCGATGTCGAACTTGGCGGCGGCCGGTGCGGTGCTGAGCCCGGCGGCGGTCAGCTCGGGCAGCTCCAGAGCGGCCGTGTCCGTGTTCTCCAGCGTCAGCATGACCTGGAACAGAGGGTGCCGGGACAGCGACCGGGCCGGCGACAACACCTCCACCAGCCGCTCGAACGGCACATCCTGGTGCGCCAGCGC
>NZ_JBIAUL010000057.1:0-6738 GCF_042892755.1 Streptomyces sp. NPDC001714 | reverse complement strand
AGCGTGTCGGGCCGGGTGCTGCTGGGCGGCCGCGACCTGGTCGGGCTCGACGACCGACGGCTGTCCGCCGTACGCGGCAACGACATCGGCATGGTTTTCCAGGATCCGCTGTCCACGCTGACCCCCATCTTCTCCATCGGCCAGCACTACCGCCTCACCGAACTGGGTCTGTCCCTCGAAGGACCGCTGCCGCTCCTGCGGCTCTCGGCCGAGACACACATGCCGGAGATCGACCGCAACAACCGGGCCGCAGACCAGTCCTCGAAGCCCTGGATTTATTGATCACGGTCTTCGTGTCCCACCGTGATGCCAAGGCCCGACGGGCCCGTGGTGGTTGGAGGACGGAACGTCCGCTGCACCCGACGTTCAACCACGACCCCGCCGGCCATATCGAAGCCAAGACCGTCCAGGGATTCGGCATCGCGCACGCGCAAGGAACGGCGGGCGGCCTCATCCTGACCAGACCGCCCGCTGCACCGATCACCTGCGGCTCCGGCGAGGGGGCTGTCGGCTTGTCCCCGGGCGCAGGCAAACCGCTCCTCTGTCCGACGCCGGGTGTGCATCGCTCGTGTCAGGCCGGCTGCCAGGACAGGACCGCCTGGTACTGCGACTCGATGCCGGCCGCCGCGATGATGCTCGACGGGACCTGGGCCGCTCCCGTGATGGCGTGATTGTCCTGTATCAGGACTTTCTTGTTGTCGTAGTCGGACGGACCGTTCGGCCAGTAGTTGCCCTCGATGTCCGTGGGGTCGTACGTTCCGTCTCCCGCGGTGTAGTTCACGTGTTTGCTGCCCCACGGCGAGACGTTGATGTTCCACACCGCGTTGCCGAGGATCGACACGTAGGTGGCGCCGTTGTCGGTGTACAGGACATGGCCGCCGGAGGTGTTGAGCTGATCGTGGACGACGTTGCCTGTGACCTTCTCACCGCTCGCCATCGAGGTGCCCGTGATGCCGTTGGTGTAGACGGCACCGCCGTCGCCGAGCAGTGACATGTGATCGTAGATCAGGTTGTTCGAGACCGTATTGTTGTTCGAGTAGTTCGGCTGCGCGGGCAGGCTCACCTTGTCCGGCCAGCCGCCCCAGCCGACGGAGATCGCCGTGTAGGGCACGTGGTCGATCTGGTTGTGGGTGACGGTCGACGTCTCGATGTATCCGGCGTCGATGGCGACCCCGCCGTGGTACTCGGTGGCGGTGTCGTAGAAATGGCTGTCCTTGACGGTTATCCCGCTGGTGTGCTGTGCCGAGCTGCTGGGCTGTGGGATGTCCACGCCGCCCAGGTCGAGCCCGTTGCCGGAGATGTCGGTGAACACGCAGGCGGTGACGGTGTCGTTCTGCGAGCCGTTGCCGAGATCCAGTCCGGCCGCGCCGAGATGGACGAAGTAGTCGTGGTCGAAATGGATGCTGCTGTCATAGGTGAACCGCAGCGCGCCGGGCATCTTCGTCCAGTTGCCGTAGGGGCAGCTGCCGCCCGACACGAACGTGCACAGTCCCTGGGTGGCATAGCCCGTGCTACCGGTGACCTGGTACGTCGCCTGGATCTCCGAGAAACCCGTGCTGGTGTTGGAGGTCGTGTAGTTCGCGTAGCTGAACTGGATGCCCTGGAAGCCGACGCGACTGGGCTCGTCCGAAGCCTTGCCGGAGGTCGCCACCAAGGTGTCCAGCGAGGGCGCCTCGACGTCCGCGGTGGCCAGGTTCTCCCCGGAGCGGGGAATGTAGTAGAACCGGTGCTCGGTCTTGTCCAGGTAGAACTCGCCCGGCTTGTCGAGGAGTTCGTAGGCGTTCTCCACCGCCGTCGGCGCCTCGGTGATCGACTTGCGGCCGACCAGGTTGTAGGTGCGGCCCGAGTCATCGGTACGCATGACCCGCTGGGTGGAGTTGTTCCAGCAGGGCTGGGCCATGGTGATGGTGGTACTGGTGACCGAGGCGACCGGGCAGCGCGGCTCGGTCCACAGCCCGAGTCCGCCCCGGTAGACGAACTCCATCGCCGACGGATTGCGCCAACCGGCCATCGGGTCACCGGACGCGGTGGTGTATCCGGTCGCCGTCTGCTTCACCGACACCGGCAGAGCGCCGGTCGCACGCTGGGCGCGCACGCCGTCCACGTACAGCTGCCGGGTGTCCAGGCCGGTGGGGGCCGGGGCGGACCAGATGCTGCTGCCGGCGCCGGTCCGCGACCAGCCGGTGATCTGGACACCGCCGCTGATGACCGGGGACTGCCCGGACGCCGCCTTCCACCAGACGGTACCGGCCGTACCGCCGCCGGAGTCGGCAGCGGTGAAGGTGAGCGTCTTGGCCAGCCTGTAGACGCCGCCGGCCAAGGTCACGGTGATCGGTCCGGACGTCGACTTGTCGATCGCCCGGACCGCCGTCTGCGCCTTGGTCAGCGTCCGGAAGGGAGCATCTGCGCTGGTCCCTGGGTTGCTGTCACTGCCGCCGGGCGAGACGAAGTAGGTGGCCGCACTCGCCGCGCGTGCGGGCAGGGTGAGCGCCCCGACGGCCAGGAGCGTACACAGAAAGGCCGCGACGATCCTGTAAGGCCCGATGAATAACCGGAACGCATTGCCGGGTTGCACGAAGCGCGCTGGGTGTCTTGGTGTAAACATGCAGGCAAAGTAGAAGCACGATCTTGAGACGTCAATGCCGGGAGATAGAAACATCGGATCAATAATCCGGTGCGTTACGTCGCACGGTCGACTCCGTGCCGGGCGGTGGCACGTCGGGCAACCGCCGTCTCCACAGTCCTTGCGGCCGATCCGCGGCGCCGTCGCGCAGCGACCTGCGCTGCTCAGCATCCCCCTCGCGGCCAGTCACTCATCACTCCCTTCCTGCCACACTTGCAACCGGAACCGGTTCCGCTTACTGTCGTACTCGAACCGGAACCAATTCCGGATACGAGATCAGGGCGGCATCTCGCCTCCGCGCCACTGGCCGCGCACTCGCCACCCCGTTCCACCGTCCTTCTGGAAGAGCCCCATGAGCGAAAACCTCATCACGACCCCGTTCGGTCCACAGACAACCGCCGCTGAGGTACTGGACGGCATCGACCTCAGCGGCCGACGCGTCATCGTCACCGGAGGGGCCTCCGGCATCGGACGCGACCGCACGTGCGCCGGCGACTGCCGGAGCCGAGGTAACCAGCCGCGTGGCGTCCGTCAGCTCGGTCGGCCACGTCAATGGTGACGTGCTCTTCGGCAACATCAACTTCCAACGGGACACCTATGATCCGTGGGCTGTCGACGGGCACTCCAAGACCGCCGCTGTCCTGTTCGCCGTCGAGGCGACCCGCCGCTGGGCGTCCGACCCTCATCACCGTCAACGTCCTCAACCCCGGCCAGATCACCAGCACCCGGCTCGGGCGCCGCATCGGGGACATCTCCAACAGCCCGGCCTCCTGCAAGGCCACCAGCACCGACGTGTCCTGGAAGAACATCGAACAGGGCGCCGCCACCTCGGTGCTGCTGGCCGCCTCCCCGCTGGTCGGTGCGTGACCGGCCGGTACTTCGAGGACTGCAGCGAAGCCGGCCCTCACCGTCCCGGCCATCCGCCGGGGAGTGGCCGTCCACGCCACGGACCGGCAGAGCGCGGCCCGCCTGTGGGGCCATCCCTCGACGTGCTCGCGGCCGCTGCAACGACCGTCTGAGGGCGCCACCCGCCACCGATCCGCCGAGCCCGGCACGCGCCTTCGCCACTCGGCGCGCCGGCCGCCACGCCTCACCCATCCCGAAGGACGACCCACCATGGACTACATCAAGCTCGGAAACACCGGCCTCGACATCTCCCCGATCTGCCTCGGAACGATGAGCGTCGGAGAGCCGGACCGCGGCTACCCGGCCTGGACACTGCCCGAGGAGGCCAGCCGACCGCTGATCAAGGCAGCGGTGGAAGCCGGGATCAACTTCTTCGACACTGCCAACGGCTACTCCGACGGCTCCAGCGAAGAGATCCTCGGCCGAGCTCTGCGCGAGTTCACCGCCCGCGAGGACGTCGTGATCGCCACGAAGGTCTACCACCCGATGCGGCCTGGGCACCCGAACTCCGGCGGCCTATCACGCAAAGCGATCATGACCGAGGTCGACGCGAGCCTTACACGCCTGGGCACCGACTACATCGACCTGTGGCAGATCCACCGTTTCGACGACGCGACTCCGCTCGAGGAGACCCTGGAGGCGCTGCACGACGTCGCCAAGTCGGGCAAGGTCCGCTACATCGGCGCGTCCTCCATGCACGCCTGGCAGTTCGCCAAGGCCCTGCATCTGCAGCGGCTGCACGGCTGGACCCGCTTCGTGTCGATGCAGAACCACTACAGCCTGCTCAACCGCGAAGAAGAGCGGGAGATGCTGCCTCTGTGCGCCGACGAGAAGATCGGCACCATTCCGTGGAGCCCGCTGGCACGCGGCAAGCTCACCCGTGACTGGGACGAGACCACCCCCCGCTCCAGCGCCGACGCCTTCACCAGGACCCTGTACCAGCAGGAAGAGAGCGAGAAGACGATCGTCAGGGAAGTCGCCGCCATCGCCGCCGAGCGAGGCGTCTCCCCGGCACAGGTGGCATTGGCCTGGGTCTCACGCAACCCCGTTGTCTCGGCACCGATCGTCGGCGTCACGAAGCCGCATCACCTCCAGGACGCGATCGGCTCACTCAGCCTACGCCTGACGGATGCGGAGGCGGCACGCCTCGAAGCCCCTTACACGCCGCAGCCCCTGGCCGGTTTCTGAGCCCTCTTGACCACAGGAAGACGACATGACGCACGATCTCATCACCAGCTCCTTCAACGCAGTCTCCACCGCAGCCGAAGTGGTCGACGGGAACGACCTCCACGGCAAACGGTTGATCGTCACCGGCGGTTCCTCCGGCATCGGCATCGAGACCGCACGCGCACTGGCCGGTGCCGGTGCCGACGTCCTCATCGCCGTGCGCAACCCGCAGGCCGGCCACAGCGTGGCCGAGGACATCAACACCGGCCTCGACTCCCCCCGGGTCACGGTCGCGCAGCTCGACCTCGCAGACCTTTCCTCGGTGCGACGCTTCGCCGCCGAGTGGGACACGAGGCCTCTGCACGCTCTGATCCACAACGCCGGTATCATGGCGACCCCGTTGACGCGGACCGTGTCCGGCTGGGAGCTCCAGTTCGCCACCAACCACCTCGGCCATTACGCACTCGCCAACGCCCTCCACGACGCCCTGACGGCCGCGAACGGTGCCCGGATCGTCTCGGTCAGTTCCCGCGGCCATCTGCGCTCACCCGTCGTGTTCGACGACATCAGCTTCCTCGAGCGCGACTACGATCCGTGGCTGGCCTACGGACAGTCCAAGACCGCCAATGTGCTCTTCGCCGTTGAAGCGAACCGGCGCTGGGCCTCCGACGGGATCACCGCGAACGCGCTGCACCCGGGAGGGATCCTGACAAACCTGGTTCGCCACCTGCCCGAAAACGTGATCGAGGGCTTTCGCACGGACCCGACGGCTGTCTACAAAACACCTGCGCAAGGAGCCGCTACATCTGTGTTCGTGGCCACGTCACCCCTGCTCGACGGAATTGGCGGGCACTACTTCGAGGACTGCAACCAGGCCCTGCCCTACAACGGCGGCCCCGAGCCTGTCGGCGTGGCCGACCATGCGCTCGACCCCGAGGCGGCACTTCGCCTCTGGGACGTCTCCGAGCACGCCATCAGCAGGTGAGGCACTCGGCCCCCGAGATCTCACATGCGGCCGGGGGCCTGTCCGTACTGTCCGGGGCACCGGTCCTTGCTGAACTCGGCGACGATCGCGAACGTTTCGCGGACGCCAGGGCGATGAAGGCATACGTCGGCGCGGCTCCCGTGACGCGAGCATCGGGCCGCAGTCACGTCGTCGTGGCCCGGACTGTCAAGAACCAGAGACTGGCGGCTGCCGGTTACATGTCGGCCTTCGCCGCCTTGCGCAGCGAGGCCCCGCGTGCCCACTGCGACCGGCGACGGGCCGGTGGAGAACGCCACACATCAGCACTGAGGAACCTGTTCAACAAGATGCTCGGCTGTCTCTACCACTGCCTGCAGGTCGGCACGCTCTACGACCCCCGACGTGCCTTCGCCGGCCCCGTCACGCTGGCCGCATGACCATCCCCGCGTAACCGGAGTTGCGTCGTCAGGGGTCAACCAACCCAAGAGCCGGGAAGATCCGCGCGGATGATCTCAAGATCGGAGGCGGTGTGACCGCGTGCATGGATCCAGCAGCGATCTTGCACGCCGTCCCGGCGCAGCAAGCGCCCCGGGGCCCCATACCAGTTCACGGGTGAGTCCTCCTCGCTCGCCCACATCGGATGGTCAGGCAGGTCAATGCGGGCGTAGTGGGTCTGGAGGCCAGGCACCAGAGCGTCCGGCAGCTCGCAAGCGTCGTACAGGCTGCCTGCTGCGAAGAGCGATTCACTCAGGACCAGCTCGACCCACGCCAGGGACATCCGTTCGAGGAACGGAATCCAGCCCCGGTATGACTCCACCACCACCGGAGGGTCGTCCTGCTCGATTTGAGTGAGAGGAATCGCCCATGCCGCACAGTCCTGATTCTCGCGGCGGAAGACCAGCACGCCCCCGAGGGCGTCGTCGACATAGAGCCCGGCTGGCGGGATCAAGGGGTCCTGCTGTCGGGTCAGGTCGTCTCGTCGACCTAAGACGCCGTCTCATTTGGCGTGCTGGGTAGTCTGCACTGTGTGGTGATGGTTGAGCGCATGGTGCCGGACGAGTTGTGGGAACTGTTCCAG
>NZ_JBIAUL010000056.1:0-6899 GCF_042892755.1 Streptomyces sp. NPDC001714 | reverse complement strand
CCGAGTGCTCCGGTGCCGCCGGTGATGAGGACGGTGCCGTTGGGGTTGAGGGGTCGTGGGGTGGGTGTCGCGGTCACCCGCACCAACCGCGGCACGTACAGCCGGCTGCCGCGTAGCGCCACCTGAGGCTCACCACTGGCCAGAGCGGCAGGCAGCGCCTCCCGCGGGCTGCCCTCCGCGTCCAGGTCGAGCAGCACCAGACGGTCCGGGTGCTCCGACTGCGCCGATCGTACGAGTCCCCAGACGGCGGCGCCGGCCAGGTCGATGTTCTCCTCGACCGTGGCCCGCCGGGTGATCACGACCAGCCGGGAGGCCGCCAGCGCCTCCTCCGCCAGGAACGCCTGTACGGCGCCGAGCGCGCGCTCGGTGGCGTCCTGGACGTCGGCGCCCGGTTCGGCCGGCACCACCGCCACAACGGACGGGACCGAAGCCGCGGTCAGGTTCTCCAGGCCGGTGAACGACCCGGCAGCCCCGTCGAGTTGCTCACCCCACGAGACCCAGTGCACGGATTCGGCGGGCGCGCTGACGGGCTGCCACTCCAGCCGGTAGAGGTTCTTCGGCGCGGCCCCGATGTCGGCCTTGCGGAGAGCCAGCCCCGCCACCTCAAGCACCGGGTGTCCCTCGGCGTCGGCGATACGCACCGCGACCTCGCCGTCGGCGCCCGGCGTCACCGACACCCGCAGCGCCGAGGCACCGGACGCGAAGGCCGTCACCCCGCGCCAGGCGAACGGGACTTCGCCCTGCAACTCCCTGGTCAGCCCGACACCGTGCAAGGCGGCGTCGAGCAGCGCGGGGTGGAGAGTGTATCCGTCGGCTGCGACGCCCTCCGGCAGAGAGACCTCGGTGTGTACGGTCGCCCCCTCCCGCCACGCTGCGGTGACTCCCTGGAAGGCCGGCCCGTACCCGTAGCCCGCGACGGCGAACCGGTCGTAGAGGCCGCCGACGTCGACAGCCTCGGCGCCCTCGGGAGGCCACACCGCGACCCTGGCCGGAGCCGCCCCGCCCTGCCCCAGGGTGCCGGACACATGCCGCGTCCAGCCTGCGTCATCGACGCCCCGCGTGTGCACGGTCAGGGAGCGCAGCCCGGCGTCATCGGCGGTGCCGACCACGACCTGGACCCGTACCGCCCCGCGTTCCGGCAGGACCAGGGGATGCTCGACAGTCAGTTCCGTCACATGCTCGCAGTCCACCCGGCCGGCCGCGTGCAACGCCAGCTCCACGAAGCCGGCGCCCGGGAAGAGGAGTTGCCCGGCCACCGTGTGGTCGGTCAGCCACGGATGCTCCTGCGCCGACAGCAGCCCGGTGAGTACCAGGCCGTCCCCCTCCGGCTGCTCCACGGTCGCTCCGAGCAGCGGGTGCCCGGCGTCTGCCAGCCCCAGCCCCTCGGCATTCGCGGGCGCCCGCACGGATTCCAGCCAGTACGAGTCGCGCCGGAACGGATAGGTGGGCAGGCCGACCCGCTCCGCGCCGGGGAGCAGAGCGTGCCAGTCGAGTGCCACACCCTGGGCGTGCAGGTGGGCGAGGGCGGCGGTCAGGTCGGGATGTGGGACGGGGACGGTGGTGGGGGCGTCCAGGGTCTGATGGACCAGCGGGGTGAGCGTGGGGGCAGGCGCGAGCTCGACGTAGACAGCGGCCCCGGCCTCGTCGAGAGTGCGGACGCCGTCGCGGAAGCGGACGGCCTCGCGGATGTGGCGGACCCAGTAGTCGGGGGTGAAGTCCTGCACCAGGCCGCCGGTGACGTTGCCGGCGACGGGAATGGTCGGCGGACGGTACGTCAACTCCACTATCACATTGCGGAATTGGTCGAGGATGGGGTTCATGTGGGGGGAGTGGAAGGCGTGGCTGACATCGAGCTTGCGGGTGCGTCGGCCGCGTTCTCGCCACAGCTCGGCGAGTTCGGCGACTTTCTCTTCGTCGCCGGAGAGGACGAGGGAGTGGGGGCTGTTGATGGCGGCGATGGCGATGTGGTCGTGGAGTCCGTCGAGGTCGGTCTGGAGTTCGCCTTCGGTGGCCTGTATGGCGATCATGGTGCCGCCGGTGGGGAGTTGTTGCATGAGGGTGGCGCGGGCGGCGACGAGGCGGGCGGCGTCCGACAGGGTGAGGACTCCGGCGGCGTGGGCGGCGGAGATTTCGCCGATGGAGTGTCCGGCGAGGTAGTCGGGTCGTACACCGAGGCTGTTGAGGAGCTTGTAGAGGGCGGTGTGGTAGGCGAAGAGCGCGGTCTGGGTGTAGAGGGTCTGTCCCAGCAGCTCGTCGCTGTCGCCGAACATGACCTCGCGCAGGGGTTGTTCGAGGTGCGGGTCGAGGAGTGCGCAGACCTCGTCGAGGGCTTCGGCGAAGACGGGGTGGGTGTCGTACAACTCCCGTCCCATGCCCGGCCGTTGTGAGCCCTGTCCGGAGAACAGGAACGCCACCTTCGGCGTGTTCATCGCGGTGCCGCGCACCACTGCCTCGGCCTCGCCACCCTTCGCGGCGAGGGTGGTGAGGGCGGTCCGGGCCTGTGTGGCGTCGGCTGCCAGGATCACCGCGCGGTGCTGGAAGGCCGTACGGGTGGTGGCGAGGGACAGGGCGATGCCGGCGAGCTGCTCGCGGGAGGCGTCCTGCACCACGGTCACGAGCCGATCGGCCTGGCGTCGCAGGCCGTTCGCATCGGCGGCGGACAGGGCAAGGGGCACTCGTGGCGGAACGACCGGAGAGGCGTCCTCGGTGTCGGCGGATTCGGCCTCGGGTGCGGCGACACCTTCGAGGATGACGTGGGCGTTGGTGCCGCTGATGCCGAAGGAGGAGACGGCGGCGCGGCGGGGGCGGTCGACGTCGGGCCACGACGTGTGCTCGGTCAGCAGGGCGATGGTGCCCTCGGTCCAGTCGACATGGGGCGTCGGCTCATCGATGTGGAGGGAACGGGGGAGTTCGCCGTGGTGGATGGCCTGGATCATTTTGATGATGCCGGCGACGCCTGCGGCGGCTTGGGTGTGGCCGATGTTGGACTTCACCGAGCCGAGGTGGAGGGGGTGTTGGCGGTCCTCGCCGTAGACGGCGATGAGGGCCTGTGCCTCGATGGGGTCGCCGAGTCGGGTGCCGGTGCCGTGGGCTTCGACGGCGTCGATGTCGGTGGGGGTGAGGCGGGCGTTTTCCAGGGCTTGGCGGATGACGCGTTGTTGTGCGGGGCCGTTGGGTGCGGTGAGTCCGTTGGAGGCGCCGTCCTGGTTGACGGCGGAGCCGCGGACGAGGGCGAGGACGGGGTGGCCGTTGCGGCGTGCGTCGGAGAGGCGTTCCAGGAGGAGGAGTCCTGCTCCTTCGCCCCAGCCGGTGCCGTCGGCGGCCGCGGCGAAGGGTTTGCAGCGGCCGTCGGGGGACAGCCCCCGCTGCCGGCTGAACTCCACGAAGACGGCAGGACTCGCCATGACCGTGACACCCCCGGCGAGTGCCAGTGAGCACTCGCCCTGGCGCAGCGACTGGGCGGCGAGGTGGAGGGCGACCAGGGAGGAGGAGCAGGCGGTGTCGACGGTGACGGCGGGGCCTTCCAGGCCGAAGGTGTACGCCACCCGGCCCGACGCCACGCTGCCCGCGCTGCCTGTGACCAGGTAGCCCTCGAAACCGTCGGGGGCCTTCGTGTGCCGCGAGCCGTAGTCGTCGTACATGACACCCGTGAACACACCGGTATCCGTCCCCTGCAGGGACGCCGGGGTGATACCGGCCCGCTCGAACGCCTCCCAGGCGGTCTGGAGCAGGAGTCGCTGCTGGGGGTCGGTCGAGAGGGCCTCGCGGGGGGACATCCCGAAGAACGCCGGGTCGAACTCGGCGGCACTGTGCAGGAACCCTCCGTGCCTGCTGTAGCTGGTCCCCATGTGCTCCGGATCGGGATCGTAGAGCCGGTCCAGGTCCCAGCCCCGGCCGGTCGGGAACGAGGTGACCGCGTCCCGGCCCTCCGCCACCAGGTCCCAGAGCTGTTCGGGGGTCTCGACCCCGCCCGGGTAACGGCACGCCATCGCCACGATGGCGATCGGCTCGTCGACGGCGGTGGCGGCGGTGGGTGCGGCAGGCGTGTCCGCGTCGCCGGTGGTCGGCACCAGTTCGGCGAGCAGCCGGTGCGCCAGCACGTCCGGTGTCGGATGGTCGAAGACGAGCGTGGCGGGCAGCCGCAGGCCGGTGGCCGCGTTGAGCCGGTTGCGCAGTTCGACGGCGGTGAGCGAGTCGAAGCCGATCTCGTTGAAGGCCCGATGGGGATCGATGGTCCGCGCCGATGCGTGCGCGAGGATGGTCGCCACGTCGGACCTGACCAGATCGAGGAGCAGTTCCGCCTGCTGTTCCGGCTTCAGTCCCGCCAGCCGGGCCCGCAGCGCCGCGCCACCGTCCGCACCGGACCCCCGGCGCACGGGGGAACGCACCAGACCGCGGAACACCTCCGGCAGCGCACCGCCGTTCGCCTGGGCACGCAGTGCGGGGAGGTCGAAGCGAGCGGGTATCACCGTGGCCGGGTCCGCGCGCAGTGCGACGTCGAAGAGCGCGAGGCCCTCGGCCGGGGTGAGCGCGGCGATCCCGCCACGGGCGAGGCGGGCCAGGTCGGCCGCGTCGAGGCCCTCCGCCATCGCGCCGTCCTGCTCCCACAGACCCCACCCGAGGGACACGGCCGGCAGGCCCTGGGCACGCCGTTGCCCGGCCAGAGCGTCGAGGAAGGCGTTGGCGGCGGCGTAGTTGGCCTGTCCCGGCGTCCCGACCGTTCCCGCGACCGACGAGAACAGCAAGAAGGACGCCAGTGGCAGTTCGCGTGTCAGTTCATGCAGGTGCCAGGCCGCGTCCGCCTTCGGCCGCAGCACGGCGTCGAACCGTTCCGGTGTCAGCGCGGTGATCACACCGTCGTCCAGTACGCCGGCCGCGTGCACGACCGACGTCAACGGGTGTTCGGTCGGCACGCCGGCGAGCAGAGCCGCCACGGCGGCACGGTCTCCGGTGTCACAGGCCGCCACGGTGACCTCCGCGCCGTGCGCGGTCAGCTCCGCCTCCAGCGCGAGCGCGCCGTCGGCCTCCCTGCCGCGTCGGCTCACCAGCAGCAGGTGACCGACTCCGTGTTCGGCGACCAGGTGCCGGGCCAGCAGTCCGCCCAGCGCCCCCGTTCCGCCGGTGATGAGCACGGTCCCGCCGGGTGCGAAGGCGGGTGCGGCCGCGCCGCCGTCCCGCTCCGTGGTGAGCGTGACCAGGCGTGGCACGCGGACGACTCCGGCACGCACGGATGACTGGGGCTCCCCGGTAGCCAGCGCGTGGGCCACGTCACCCGTGGGGACCAGGTCCGCGAGGACCACGCCTCGCGCTCCGGTGGCGACGCTGTCCTCGAGCCGGCCGGTGAGGTCCGTGAAGGTGTCGTCGTCGAGGTCCAGCAGGACGAACCGCTGCGGGTGCTCGGCCTGGACCGAGCGCATGAGGCCCCAGACGGCCGCGGCCGCCGGCGCGACGGTATCGGAGTCCACCGCGCGGTGCGTGACGACGACCAGTTGCCGCCCCTCGGGTGCCTCCGCCGCGAGGTGCTCCTGTACCTCGGTCAGCACGCGGTGCACCAGGGCCCGGGCGGCCTCCGGCGGCGAGAGGAGGGGGTCGGCCTCGCACAGCAGCAGGGTGTACCCGGCGCCCGCGGCTCCAGAGCGCTCCGGGAACCTTCCGTCCGTTTCGGCGGCGACCCACTCCAGATGATGCAGCGGCGTACGACGGCCGCTCGACAGGGCACCCGTCGGCAGGGCCCGGACGGCCAGACCGTCGGCGGCCGCCACCGGTACACCGGCCGGATCGGTGACCGTGACCCGGAAGAGGTCCTCACCGGTCCGCGTGAGCGCGACCCTGGCTTCCCGCGCCCCGGTGGCGGACACGCTCAGCCGCGACCATGAGAAGGGCAGCCGGATCTCTCCGGGCCGGTTGAAGACGGTCAGCGGCCGGATCGCCGCGTCCAGCAGCGCCGGGTGCAACACATGCCCCGAGACCTCGGCATCGTCGGGCAGCGCCACCTCCGCGAACAGTTCGTCGCCCGCCCGCCAGGCCGCGCGCAACCCGGCGAAGAGCCCCGCGTAGTGGTACCCGTCGTCCGCCAGCCGCTCGGCCAGTTCGGACACGTCGACCGGTACCGAGCCCTGCGGAGGCCACACCCCGGGACCGGGCACGACGGGCAGCGTCTCGGCCGTGAGCATTCCCGTGGCGTGCCGCACCCACGGCCCGTCGTCACCGGCCCGCGCGTGGATCTCCACGGCCCGGTCGCCGTCGCCGTCGGCCACGACCACCTGGAGCCGTACCGCTTCCTGCGCGGTCAGCACCAGCGGGCTCTCCACGGTCAGCTCGGTGACCCCGGCCAGACCGAGCCGCGCTGCCGCGTACAACGCGAGGTCGACCAGGGCCGTCGCCGGCACCAGCACCACACCCGCGATAGCGTGATCCGCGAGCCACGAGTGCGTCGCCAGCGACAGCCGACCGGTCAGCAGCAGCCCCGACCCCGCCGCGGACTCCACCGCGGCGCCCAGCAGCGGATGGTCCACGGCGTCCAGGCCCGCGGTCAGCACCCCGCCCGTCGCCAGCCGTGGTGCCAGCCAGTAACGGCGGCGGGCGAACGCGTACGTCGGTACGTCCACGAGCCCCGCCCCCGGGTACAGCGCAGCCCAGTCCACCGGTGTCCCGTGCACGTTCAGGCGGGCGAGCGCGGTGAGCAGAGCGAGCGG
The DNA here is from genome assembly GCF_042892755.1 of Streptomyces sp. NPDC001714. Lineage (NCBI taxonomy): Bacteria > Bacillati > Actinomycetota > Actinomycetes > Kitasatosporales > Streptomycetaceae > Streptomyces > Streptomyces sp. NPDC001714. The sequence continues at coordinate 204 of NZ_JBIAUL010000056.1, read as the reverse complement.
CTCCGACCGGTCCCGACGCAGCGCGGCGACCACCTGCCCGGCGCCCTCGGGGAGGGACTGCTGGGCTAGCGCGGCCAGCACACTGTCCGGGGCGAGTTCGAGGTAGGTGGTGGTTCCGGCTTGGTGGAGGGTGTGGATGCCGTGGTGGAAGCGGACGGCTTGGCGGATGTGCTGGGTCCAGTAGTCGGGGGTGAAGTCGTGCAC
>NZ_JBIAUL010000055.1:0-8474 GCF_042892755.1 Streptomyces sp. NPDC001714 | reverse complement strand
ACTCTCCCCACGAGGCAGCTTCTCCAACCTCCGATAACGCAGCGTCACTTCGAAGGTGAAGTTGCCCATTGCGTTGGAGGCGTGATCTCACCGCTGTTGGCGAACATTGCTCTCTCGGCGCTGGATGAACACTTCTGTGCCAAGTGGGACGCTCACGGCAACGGCGGCAGGCGGACAGCACACCGCCGACGCGGAGGTGCCACATACCGGATCGTCCGCTACGCGGACGATTTTCTGATCATGGTGTGCGGCGCCCGAGCTCACGCGGACGCGCTGTGGGAGGAGGTCACGGCCGTGCTCGCCCCTCTGGGGCTGCGCCTGTCGGAGGCCAAGACCCGCGTCTGCCATATCGACGAGGGGCTGGACTTTCTCGGCTTTCACATCCAGCGAAGGCGCAAGAAGGGCACCAGCGAGCACTACGTCTACACCTATCCGTCGAAAAAGGCGCTGGCCTCTATCACGGGCAAGGTGCGGGCGGTGACGAACAAGAGAGGTCAACGCACTCTCGCCGACCTGCTCCGCCAGCTCAACTCGGCGGTGCGGGGCTGGTGTTACTACTTCCGGTTCGGGTCGTCCACGGCCACGTTCCACTATCTCGACGACTTCTGCTGGCGTCGGGTGACGTTGTGGCTGAGGAAGCAGCATCCCGGGATCGACTGGAGGACTCTGCGGCGCCGCTACTTGACCGGCGAGCCCGGTTGGCGGCCCGTGGAGGACGGGATCACGCTGTTCGTCCCGCAGCGGGTGAAGGTGACCCGCTATCGCTGGCGCGGATACAGCATCCCGACACCGTGGGCGAGGGCCGCGACGGTGTGAACCGCGCGGTCCCAAGGGAGTCCGTGGAGCGCCGGATGCGGTGAGAGTCGCATGTCCGGTGCGGAGGGCGGGCCGGGGAAACGGGCTGGTCACAAGGCCAGCACCGCGCCCCGGTCCGACCCCTACTTCGCCTCCGTCCTGTCGCAGCAGGGCGGTGAAGCTGGGGGCAGCCTGATCCGGGAGGTGCCGGGGAGGGTGGCAAGCGGCCCCGACGAAGCCGGGACGTGTCAGAACCGTCAGATGGTGCGGGTCCGGCAAGCGAGACGGAGAGGTATACGTGAGGAACCGGTGTTTGAAGCCTCCTAAGGTGACATCAGCTCGAACCTGGCGGATCTGGGCTGGTTGCGGTGCATGCTCGCCTCTCTGCAGAAGGCAGCAACTCCCGGGCTGTATCTGCCAGTCGGCCCGGGAGGCCACGGTGAAGTGCTGCGGGGTAACCGTGGCGAAGCCGCGGGGGTATAGCCGGGTGCCTACTCCGACGATCGATCAATCAGTGAACACGGGAACCTCCTCGGTCCCGCCCGTCGTCCGGGTTGCCAGCTCGGGCGAATTGGGCTGGGCACGCCGTCTGCCGAACAGACCGTGGGAGGGGCGGAGCCGCCGTAGTACTCCGAGCCGGGGAGAGCCCGGCACATGGGGAAGGGCGGCAGCGAGATCGCAAGGGAGGTACTGCAATGTCCGGAGAACCCGGGGTGGATGCCCCGGTCGCGTGGCCGGTGACCGATGTTGCTGAGCTACGGGTACGGAGAATGCAGATCAAGCTGCACCGTTGGGCGGTAGCCGATCACGGCTTCCGGTTCGATGATGTGTTCAACTTCGTCTGCGACCCGGCCGTCCTGGTGATGGCGTTCGAACGGGTCGCGGGCAACACCGGAGCCCGGACGCCGGGCGTGGACGGCGTGCGCGCCGACCACGTACGCGCGGCCGGGGTGGAAGCGTATCTGGACCACATCCGCATGCAGCTGAGGGCAGGAGCCTTCCGGCCCGTGCCGGTGCGGGAGCGGATGATCCCCAAGTCAGGTGGGAAACTTCGCCGGCTGGGGATTCCGACCATTGCGGACCGGGTGGTGCAGGCTGCGCTGAAACTGGTCCTGGAACCGATCTTCGAGGCGGACTTCCGTCCGTGCTCGTACGGTTTCCGGCCCAACCGGCGTGCGCACGACGCGATCGCCGAGATTCACCTGTTCGGTTCCCAGGGCTATCGCTGGGTGCTGGACGCGGATATCGAGGCGTGCTTCGACCGCATCGACCACACGGCCCTGATGGACCGTGTCCGAGCGCGGGTGAAGGACAAGCGGGTGCTGGCGCTGGTAAAGGCGTTCCTGAAAGCCGGGATCATGACCGAGCTGGGCGAACGGAACGAGACCACCTCCGGGACTCCGCAAGGAGGCATCCTCTCACCCCTGTTGGCCAACATCGCACTGTCCGTGCTCGACGACTTCGCCGCCGAGCAGTGGGCAACCACGATGGCCAGTCGGCAGGATCGCGAACGACGGCGCCACCGGGGCCTGCCGACCTGGCGACTGGTCCGCTACGCGGACGACTTCGTCATCATGGTCCACGGCACCAAGGAGCACGTCGAAGACCTTCGCGAACAGGTGAGTTCGGTTCTGGCGCCGATGGGCCTTGTGCTGTCACCGGCCAAGACCCGGATCGTCCACCTTGCGGACGGGTTCGACTTCCTGGGCTTCCGCATCGTCTGGATGCGCAAGCGCGGAACGGACAAGTGGCACGTCTACACGTTCATCGCCGACAAGCCAGTCGCGACGCTGAAGCGGAAGATCAAGCAACTGACCCAGAGGCTGTCACATCTCGACTACAAGATCGCGCTGATCCAGATCAACCGGATCCTGCGCGGCTGGGCCAACTACTTCCGACACGCGGTCGCCAAGCACACCATGCAGACCCTGCACACCTTCGTGTGGTGGCGGGTCATCCGCTGGGTGATGCACCGGCACCGGACGAATTGGAAGTCCATCCGGCGATGGTTCCGGACTCCGCAAGGACAATGGAAAGACATCGAGTTGGAGGGGATCAGACTGTTCCACCTCGGCAAAGTGCCGATCACTCGGTATCGCTACCGGGGCAACAGCATCCCCACCCCTTGGCCGGATGCCCTGACCGGCCCGACACCAACGGCATGATCTCGTGGAGAGCCCGGTGCTCGGAGACGGGCACGCCGGGTTCGGCGGGCGGGCCGGGGAAACCCACCGGGAGCAATCCCGGCAGGGCGCCCCGGTCCGACCCATCAACCCCGCCGACGCGGTGGAGAAGACCTGCCACCAGCACCGCGACTGCCTGCGCAAGCATGCCGAGGAGGAGACGGTGACCGAGGTGCCGGAGCCGTCTCCGATGCTGTTACCGCCCCCGGAACTGCCCCGCACCCAGATCATCGAACGCACCCGCCACCGCTACGAGGACATCCACTGCCTGCTGGAGAAACGCTGGACGATCAGCGCCATCGCCCGCCGCCTGAACCTCGACCGCAAGACAGTGCGCCGCTTCCGCGACACCGACCTCGACGAACTGGTGGCCTCTGCGCGCGAGCGCCGCCCCAACGGCGTCTTGGAGCCGTTCAAGACCTACCTCAACACCCGCTTCACCGAAGCCCAAGGCCAGGTCAGCGGCACCCGACTGTTCCTGGAGATCCAGGCTCGCGGCTACCGCGGCAGCCGCCAGGTCGTCCGCAAACACCTCGCCGCCCTCCGTGCGGGCACCGCCGAACCGGTCCGGGCCGACATCCCCAGCCCCCGCAAGATCACCTCGTGGATCATGCGACCCCGCGAGACACTCACCGACAGCCAGAACGAGCGGCTGCTTCAAGTCCGGCTCGCCTGCCCGGACATCACCCGGGCCTGCGACCTCGCCCGCGCGTTCGCCGACCTGGTCCGCCACCAGCGCGGATACCTGCTGCTGGAGTGGATCCGGCAGGCCGAGCAGGACGCGCCTAAGCTCATGAGGGGCTTCGCCGGCTTCCTTCGCCAGGACCTCGACGCGGTGACCGCCGGCCTGACTCTGCCCTGGAGCTCAGGGGTCGTCGAAGGGCATGTGAATCGGGTGAAAACGCTAAAGCGAGCAATGTATGGCCGCGCCTCGTTCGAACTCCTTCGGACCCGCATCCTCACCCAGCCATGAGCGCCAGGGAGTGCGGCTCACCATCACACCGAGTTCTCGCGGATCAGTTCGATCCAGACTGAGGGTAGGTCCTCGGCGTCAGCCGCAGGATCGATGTGTCCTACTGCATCCACCACAAGCTCCACGAGCGAGTAGAGACGGTCGTGGTAGTGCAAGTATTCCACCTCTCCCGCTAGGAACTCAGGCTCCTCAATCTGCTGGAGGATCTGCAGGACCGCATGCCACCGCCAGGCCGTCTCGACGTACTGCGCGACAGAGGAGCTGAAGAAGGAGACCGCAGGCTTGTAAAGCCCCCGGTTGTACGGCCGAAGATCTTCCGGCAGATCGTCAACGGTGATCGCCGCGGGGAGAAGACACAGCACCCGCCCCTCTCCGGGAACCACACCGGCCACGCAGCTACTCGGGTCGGTCCCCCAATACCCTAGGTCGTAGAGCTGTTGTCCGTCCTTGACCAGGCGGCGCTCGTGCTTGCCTGCCCGGTTGGGCAGGAGAGTAGGGAACGTACAGGCATGGCGGGGCGTGAAGAGCGGCACCCGTGGCAAACCCCACTCACGCAGGGCAACTCGGTCGCCTTCTGGGAGATCCCATCGCTCGGCAACCTCGACAGCGACGCGAGGCGCGTCGGCTACCAGGCACGACACGGGTTGTGACAACACCCGGTCGACGGAGTCCTGGATCGACGCCCACCTATCTGCAACGTTGCTCTCCACACGCGCCAGCATTCCGGTAATGACGCTCGTCTTCAAGATCGTTCACGAAAGTGCAGCCAGAGCCGTTTTCACGAATCGCCATCAACGCGCAGTGCCTTCAGCGCCTGGCTGGACGCATCCTGGGCTCCGGCTGCGTGGTGTCCGCCCACTACGACCCGGACCGCGACCGGCCGGAGGGCTGGACCGAGCAGGCCGGCCGGCGTCTGACCGACGCTGATGATTCGGGAGATCCGACGGCGTGGCTGGTGAACGAGCGGTTGGTCTACCGCCCGTGCGCGGCCTGCACCAGCCGTATCCCCGATGTTCCCGACCACCGCGTCCCGAGCACATGGACACCTCGGCGGACGTGGGCGACCAAAGGCCGCAGCCAGTACCGGCGGGCCCAGGTCGCCGTCGACCAGGGTCCTCATCCCGCCGGAAGTCTGGCCTGTCCCGACTGCGACCCGCGCAGGAGAACTGCACGCCGGTGATCTCCACCCTCCGTTGGCATGATCCCGTCCAGAATGCGCTCAGGCGCAGCGTGCCGTGGTGTGCGGTTCGGTGTCGGCGCTGGCCCTATTGAGCCGCGTTCATCGTGAAGTCGCAGGTTACGGGTCTGGTGTGCAGGGTTCTCGATACTTGTGCAAGTCGCGGGCGGATGACTCCGGTGAAGATCGTCGGTCAGCGGGAAACTTCGCGGTTCGTCAGGACCAGCAAGGCCCTCACCAGGGTGGTCGCCCGCTTCGGGTCGGTGCGGAGCTTGCCGAGGACCCGTCAGTTTCTGACCGCCGCAAACACCGTGAAGAAGTTGCCCAACTGCGGGCTTCTCGCTGCGGCAAACGGCGAACTGCACGCCCTGCGCCGGCGCTTGCAGGGGTGAGGCGGCCGCCCTGTGGGCCATCTCAACCGTCAGTAGCCTCTCAGGAATGACGACGTTGCAAGATCTTGCCGCTCGCCTGGACCGAGTCGAGACGGAACTCGCGCTGCATCGGCTGGCCCACGACTACTGCGTGGGTGCCGACCACCGCGACCCAGTGCGCTGGGAGGCAATTTGGACAGCGGACGCCGCGTGGGAGACCAGCTCGGACCAGATATTCACGGGGATCGAAGCCATCCGCGCGGCGGTCGAGCAGCAGTGGCAGGCATTCCCGGTCATGCAGCACGCCACTGCCAATCACACGGTGGAAATCGACGGCGCTGCCGCGACCGGACGATCGGACGTCGTGGTCCTGGCCCAACTCCGCAACCACCGCTGGATTGTCGGTGGAGGTACCTACGAGGACGAATACCGGCGCGAGGGAGGGATCTGGCGCATAGCGCGGCGCCGGGTAGTACGTCCCTTCGACCTTGCGCCGTTGGCACCAAGCGATGGGCCCGTCGATGTCGATGCACCAGTTCGGGCCACTGAGCGGAGTGCGTCGTGAAGTCGCAGGTCACGGGGCTGGTGTGAATGGCGATTCAGGTACTCGCACCGGTCGGCGGCCGATGACCACGGTGTAGATCATCGAGCAGGTCCCGTTCCGGTGGTCTGCTGGGTTCGGCTGCGCCCGCAACCAACCCGCGCCTACGATCCGTCGGCAGGTCGGCACGCCATGAGATCGAGGGGACTGCGGAAATGCAAGAGCGGCCGTGGATCACCACTCGCCGAGGCGAACTGGATGCCCCCGTCGAGCAGTTGACCAAACAGCTGCAGGAGGTCCAGGTCGAGCGGGACGAACTGGCGATCGCGGAACGAGTGTTGAACCGATTGGCCGAGCAGGCCCAGGCCGACGCCGAAGCTGTCGCTCCGGTGTCCGCGAAGGTGGCCGGGCGGGCGGTCCTGCTCATCCCGCACCGCAGCGACGCGGCCGACGAGGACGCGTTGCCCGGCGACTACCGCAAGATCCTGGCGATCGTGCGGGAGGCCGACGGCCCGGTGCAGGTCAGGGTGGTCGGCGAGCGGCTGGGCCTGGAGACTTCGGTGCGCGGCAAGCTGGAGCCGTTGCGCGCGAAGATGACCAAGCTCGCCGACCGCGGCTGGCTGCACAAGCGGCCCGACGGGCGGTTCACCGCGCGTCCGTGACCGCGCTGGACGGGGCGTAACTGGCGGGCCTCCGACGGCAGTTGAGTTTGGTGTGAAGAAAGCCAACCACGTCGTCGAGGGCCCTGACGGCCTTGTCTACACCGCCCGCCTGCCGCTGTCGAGCGCCACCCTGAACTATCTCGCCGCCCTGATACGCGGCCACTGCAAGAAGATCGGCTCACGGTGGCGGGCCCTGCCCTCGGGAAGGATCGCCGTCATCGTGCTCGCAGTACTGCGCTGTGACCAGCGGCCGGGCGATCTGGCTGGCGGCAACGGGATACACCGCACCACCGTCACCCGGTGGGTCCGCAAAGTCGTCGGCCTGCTGGCCGCCCGCGCCCCGCGCCTCCAGCGGGCCCTGAAGAAGATCGCCCGAACGGGCGGCGGAGTCGTACTGCTGGACAGCACGCTGATCCGCACCCGACGCCGCACCGGCACAGCGAACCGGAAGAACTACTCGGGCAAGCACAAGTGCCATGGCCTGCTCGTGATCGCCCTCACCGACGACCGTGGCTGGCTGCTCTGGGTCTCGGCGACCCGGCCCGGACGGACCTCGGAGATCACCGCCTGCCGGCACGACCAGCTCACCGCCAAGCTGCGGGCGGCCGGGCTCGGCGCCATCGCCGACCTGGGATTCGTCGGGCTCGACGACAGCGACCCGGACGCTGGCCCAGCGGTGATCACCGGCTACAAGGTCGCTCGGAACCGGCCCCTGACACGGGGACAGAAGCTGTCCAATAAGGCGCTGGCAGCCGTCCGGGCCCCAGTGGAGCACGGATTCGCCCACCTCAAGAACTGGCGCGTGCTCGGCAGGCTCCGCACCGACCCCAAATGGGCTACCTCCCTGGTCAGGGCCCTACCGGTCCTCACGAACCGCGAAGTCACCCGCTGACCGACGATCTTCACCGAAGTCACCCGTCCGCGACCAGTACAAGTATCGAGAACCCTGCGCACACCAGCCCCCTCACCAGCAACTTCACGATGCACACCGCTCAGTGGGGCCGGGACCGGGTCTGGGCCCGGCTCTACCGCCATAGACCCGAAAGTGGCTCACCGGAAGACCTCGCACATCGCGTAGACGTGATGTTGAAGCGCGGTTCCGCATACGCGAGCGACACTCTGTTCTTCACGTCAAAAGTACTAGACGTTTCGTTTCGGACGTCCTACCGTGTGCGCACCTCTGTGGAGAGGAGCACCCGGACGAAGGCCGAGTCCACAGTGGTGATGGGCGTGATCCTCGACGAACTCGGAGCGCGGGGTGAGCTGGACTGGTCCCGGTGCGCGATCGACTCGGTCAGCCTGCGCGCCGAAAAGGGGGGCCGCTGACGGGACCGAATCCGACCGATCGCGGCAAGCTGGGATCGAAGACATCTCATGTCGTTGGCGGGTCAAGTTGAGTCGTGGGCTATTGGGAGGTTGGGCCTGCTGTGGCTCACCGCACGGTTGAGGAAGGCGGTAGCGTCCTCGGCATGTTGGACGGTCCTGATGTGGCGGTGCGTCTGCGAGGCGGAGTGTGTACTCGCTCCCATGCCTGGGAGTTCGTGCGCTGGTTCGCCGATGCATGGATGGGCCGGCCGGTGGAGCCGGAAGGTGGCTGCACTGCTGACGAGTTGGCGGCAGCGGAGGCCGACCTGGGCTTCGAGCTGCCAGCTGCCTTGAGTGAGGGGTACGCACTTTTAGTACTGCAACGGTGCTTGTTCTGATTGCTGGCCAGCTCAGGGGCTGTGTCCGCGTCGTTTGTAGTGACTGACGCGAGCCTGGTGCTGGCGTCG
>NZ_JBIAUL010000054.1:0-8746 GCF_042892755.1 Streptomyces sp. NPDC001714 | reverse complement strand
GGCCCCACCGCCGTATCAGTGCGCCGAGCCGTCGCTGTGCACGTCGTGGTCCCCCTTCGACGGTGTGCCTAGTTCTCCGAACGGGTGAACCCCGACCGATCACCCCGCACCGCACCGCCCCGGCGACTACGAAGATCACAACCTGTTCGTGATCTTCGGAACGGAGACCCGGCCGTGCGCCTCGCCCGGACCCGCTGCACCCTGATCGCCGCGCTGTTCGCGCCCCTCGCCCTGCTCGCCCCCACCACCGCCCACGCCGCCCCCGCGGCCGTCGCGCACTGGCCCGCACGGCACGCGCCCGGCGAGACGATCACTCTCCTGGTCTGCGACGCGCTCGCCGCACTGACCGTCACGGACGAGAGCCGCGCCGGCTGCTCCCGGGACAAGTTCAATCCCGGCTTCGTGGGCGGTCCGTCACAGCAAGAGACCAAGGGTGTGCGGGCCGCTCCCCCACGGCCACTTCACGCGTGCGCCCGGATCAGCGGCGTGCCGCCGGGACGCCGACGCGCCGAAGAGGAGATCCTGCTCCTGGTGCCAGGCGGTCATCAGGCCCCCTGACGACAGGCCCGCTCCCAGGCACCGCACCCGTACACGGCCCGGTGCCGCGACTCCCACCCGTCCGCGTCCAGCTCCACGTCAGCGTCCACGCGACGAACCGTACCCCTGCGTCGGGACGGTGCCGCACACACCGTCAGGGCGTCCGGCAGGGGCGGCAGGTAGACGCGCCGGACACATTCATCGATTCCCTTTCTCAATGTCATGACCAACAACTGTTGGACCTCTGAATCATCGATTCCTAGGCTCGGCCGAGCAGGCCTTCCGTACGGGAAGACCTCGACCACCTGCGTTCCACACCCGGAGGAGACGTCCGATGAAGCAACGCACGATCGGCGGACGGACCGTTTCGGCGATCGGGCTCGGCGGCATGCCGATGTCCATCGAGGGCCGCCCCGAAGCCCGCAGATCGATCGCGACGATCCACGCCGCGCTGGACGCCGGTGTCACGTTCGTCGACACGGCGGACGCCTACCACCGCGACGCCGCCGAGGTCGGACACAACGAGGAGCTCATCGCCGGGGCCCTGCGCACGTACGGCCGGGGAGCGGACGACGTGCTGGTCGCGACGAAGGGGGGTCACCTGCGGCCCGGCGACGGCAGCTGGACCGTGAACGGTGATCCGGCTTATCTCAAGCGGGCCGCCAAGGAGTCGGCCAAGCGCCTCGGCGTCGAGGCGATCGGCCTCTACCAGTTCCACCGCCCCGACCCGCGCGTCCCGTACGCCGATTCGATCGGCGCGATCCGTGACCTGCTCGACGAGGGCGTGATCCGCATGGCGGGCATCTCGAACGCGACCGTGGACCAGATCGACGAGGCGAACCAGATCCTGGGCGGTCGCCTCGACTCGGTCCAGAACCAGTTCTCGCCCAGGTTCCGCTCCAGTCTGCGCGAGCTGGAGCACTGCGCCGAACTCGGGATCGCGTTCCTGCCCTGGAGCCCACTGGGCGGCATCGCGAACGCGCCCGAGCTCTCGGCGCAGCAGGCCGCCTTCCGCGAGGTCGCGGACGAGGTCGGCGTCAGCGTCTACCGGGTGACCCTGGCCTGGGAGCTCGCCCTGGCGCCCGTGGTGGTCCCGATCCCCGGGGCCTCCCGCCCCGAAAGCATCCGTGACTCGGCGGCCGCCACCGACGTCGAGCTCACTCCGGAGCAGATCTCCCGCCTGTCGGCGGCCTGAGGTGCCCGGCACCGCACCGCCCACCCACGTATGGACAAGGACCCGATCGTGAAGACGTTCAAACTGCCCGGCACCGACATGGTCGTCCCGAACATCGTGCTCGGCCTGATGCGCATCCAGGACAAGAGCGACGCCGAGGTCCGCGAACTTCTCGCGACCGCGATGGACGCCGGCATCACGTTCCTCGACCACGCCGACGTGTACGGCAGCGAACTGCACGGCTGCGAGCGCCGTTTCGCCGAGGCGATGCGACTGAGCCCCTCGCAGCGCGAAAAGCTGATCATCCAGTCGAAGGCGGGCATCGTCCGCGAAGGCCCGTACTTCGACTTCTCCTACGAGCACATCGTCGAGTCGGTGGACGGTTCACTCAAGGCGCTCGGCACCGATTACCTCGACATCCTGCTGCTGCACCGTCCCGACGCCCTGGTCGAACCCGAAGAGGTCGCGCGTGCCTTCGACGACCTGGCCGCAGCAGGCAAGGTGCGGGCCTTCGGCGTCTCGAACCACACCCCCCGCCAGATCGACCTGCTGCGCCGCCATGTCAGTCAGCCGCTGGTGGCGAACCAGCTCCAGCTGTCGATCACGCACGCCCCGCTCGTCGCGCAGGGCGTCGCGGCCAACATGCAGGGCCTGGACCAGTCGGTCAGCCGTGACGACGGGCTCCTGGACTACTGCCGACTGCACGACATCACCGTGCAAGCCTGGTCGCCGTTCCAGGCCGGCTTCTTCGACGGGCCCTTCCTCGGCTCCGAGCGCCACCCGGAACTCAACGCCGTCATCGACCGCCTGGCGGCGAAGTACGGGGTGCCGTCCCTTGCCATCGCGACGGCCTGGATCACCCGCCACCCCGCCCGGATGCAGGTGGTCATCGGCACGACCACCCCGCAGCGCGTCGCGGACGCCGCCCTCGGATCGGACGTCCCCCTGACGCGCGCGGAGTGGTACGAACTGTTCCGCGCCGCCCAGTACATCGTTCCCTGACCGTCGCCCCACCCACGCAGCGGCGAGCCGTACGCTCGCCGCTGCGCGGCGGGTCCGCGGGCGCTCCGAGCAGCCCGCGGACCCTGACGGCCGACCGGTGGACCCGATCAGTAGGAGAACTGCTGGATCTGGCTGCCGTCGCCCGCGTAGGTCCAGCCCGTGCGGGTGGCCGGGTCGACCTGGACGGCGCGTTCGTGATGCGAGTCGAGCCGTCCGTTGTAGGCCCCGAACTGCGGGTACTCCACGCCGCTGACCGTTTCCACCGTCCTGCCGGTCTTCAGGTCGACGACGGCGATGCGGCCGGTGGCGTTGTTGTCGGTGAAGCCGTACTGCTGGAAGCCTCCCGTGGGTTGCAGGTCCGGGTAGCGGAAGCCGAGGAGCGCCAGGTGGTGCCGGCCGTCGACCGCGAGGGCGACGGGTGCCTGTGCCGTCCCCACGTCGACCGGGTCACCGCCGCCCAGCTGCGCCAGATACCCGGTGCCGGGGAAGTTGACGCTGAAGGAGTGGTACCACGTCTCGTAGAAGTGCCCCTCTTCATCGGAGGCGAGGGTTCCGGCGCACGAGATTCCGCCGGGGCCCTGGGTGACCGTTGCCGTGTCCAGGTCGACCTCCGCCACCGTGCCGGAGCCGGTCGCGGACAGGCAGTTGACGGTGGACCCGATCTTCTGCGCGGTGAAGACACCGGTCGTCCGGTCCAGCTCCAGCAGCCCGTAGGGGGCGCCGCCCACCGCGGCGGAGTCGAGCTGGAGAGATGTGCCCAGGGTGCCGGTCGCCGTGTCCACGGGCAGGACGAAGCCCGCCCGGTCCCCGACGCGGGACGCCAGCACGGCGGCCCGATGGCGTTCGTCGTCCACGCGTCCGCCGGTCACGACGTACTGGTCGTCGACGCGGGCGGGACGTCCGACGGCGTCACCGGTGCTCGTGTCGTAGGTCTCCAGCCACTGCTCGCCGGTGGTGGTCTGCTTGTGCAGCACGAGTACGTGGTGGGAGGAGTCGACGCCGAACACCTCGTAGACCGAGCCGTAGGCGGGGTCGCCGGTGAGCTTGCGCCCATAGGTTCCGTCGGCGGCGTCGTAGTCGTAGACCGACCCCTCTCCGGTGGGGCTCTCGACCGACGCGACCGAGGTTCCTCCGGGGACAATTGCGAAGTCGGTCAGGTTGGTGCCGTCCGGGGCCGGTCCGTCGTCGTAGGCCAGCAAGGATGTCGGCGACGCCTGCCCGAGGATCCGGCCGTTCCTGTCGAGGGCGAAGACCCGTACGTCGTAGGCGATGGACGAGGGCAGCCTGAGCGCCTGTGCGTCGAGCTTCGCCGTGCCCCGCGTGCCCTTCAGCGAGCGGTGCAGCGTGGCCGGGCTGTCCACTCCGTCGTGGTCGCGCACGGTGCCGTTCTGATTGCTGACCAGGTTGTAGGAGCCGTACATGTTCGGGCCGGGGGCGGAGAACTCCAGGAGCGTGCCGGTCGCGCCCTTGACCCGCGACACGTCGTAGCTCACGGAGAACCGGGGCGCGGCCCGGGTGATCTCCAGCAGATGTCCGGGCCCGGCGGACGGTCCGGCGGACGGCCTCCCGGACGGCTCGGCGCCCAGCGCCGGTGCGTCGGGGCGCTGCGTGATGCTTGCGCCGTCGACCCGGACCGTGGCGAACTCCCCGTACAGCGGCACGCCCTTGGCGCCGCCGGTGGGATTCTGGACGACGCCGATCCCGTAGATGCCGTCGCCCGCCGTGAAGGCGCCGGCCGGGACGGTGAGCGTCCCGCTCGGTGCGGTCAGCGGGACGCGGTAGGAAGCGGAGAAAATGGGAGCCGCGGCCGGGCTGAAGTGGCCGACCCCCGACACGACCAGCTCGGGCGAGCTGACGTTGCGCACTCCGGTGAGGTCGTAACGCACCCGCACCGAGTGGCCCGCCCCGACCACGGGCTGGACCACGGGGGCGAGTGCCTCGGCGTATCCCCCGTCGGTGGGGCCGAAGGTCAGCTCGTGGCGCGCGACGGCGAGCACCTGGCGGCCGTGGCGCACCTCGAATGTGAGGGAGAGCCGGCGGTCGGTCGTGGAGGCGACGGGCAGACCTGCCGCGGTGAGCATCTGCGTGGGTGTCAGCCGCACCGCGGGAGTGGCGGAGGTGAACTCCCTTTTCCCGATGCGCAGCACGTACTCGATGCCCTTGTCTCCTGTCAGGCCGGTCACGTCGGCGCCGATCGTCACCGGTCCCACCAGGCCCTCCCCGGTGGCACCGGAGCCCGTGCCCGGTCCGGCCAGGTCGATGCGGCCCGGATCGGTGGATTCCAGGTAGCTGCCGCCGAGGCCGCCGACGGTCTGGCGATGCGCCACCGACAGCCGCACGATCTTGGCCGCTCCGGTGCCGGCGGGTCCGCCGTGTGACTCGGCCAGTACGGCCTGGACGGCCGCCGTGACGTCGAGCTGAGGGCCCACGTGCAGCGGCCGGTCGATCTGCGGTGGCGTGGGCACGGCGCGGCCGGTCCGTTCCAGCAGTGAGCGCACGTCGTCGGGTGACGGGTGCCGGCCGGTCAGCCGCGAGGTCTGCAGTACGACCGCGGCGGCCGCCGCGATCTCGGGGGCGGAGGCGGAGGTGCCGCCGCTGAGGACCTCCGCGACGGACTGCGCGGTCTGGCCCTGGTGTTCGAAGGCGGGGATGCCGTCACTGGGTGCCGAGACGTCCACGCGTGTGCCGAATCCCGAGGAGAAGACACCGGAGCCGTTGAGCCGGGTGGTCGCCCAGGTGCCGGCCGTCGAGGCCGCGCCACCGTCCTGCGGGGGAACGGACAGCGTGTCGTCGGTGGTCGTGCCGCCCGCGGCGATCGCCCCGGAATCGAGGACCCGGGTGGGCGTGGTCGACATCTGGTCGTCGTCGATACGGGTGGTGTCGGCGGGCTTGCGTGTCACGTCGGTCGGTGTGCTGCCGCCGTCCGGTCCGACGGCGGCGTTGGTGTACAGGCGGGTGCCGTCGTTCGACGAGACGACGACGGTGATGCCGTATTGCCGCACGATGGACGCGATCACCGACTGCTGGACGGGGTCGTCCTCCAGATAACGGCCGGGCATGCCGTAGGCGTCGGTGCCGTAGCCCAGGCTGGCGGTGATCACGTCGGGCCGCGGTGTCTGCCGGGCCGCGGCCAGCAGGGCGACGGCGATCTGACTGAAGGTCGGCTCCTGCGGGACGACGAGCCGGTACTTGGCGCCCGGGGCGATGCCCAGCAGATCGGAGTCCCCGCTGCCCTGCATCCCCGGGCGCTGCGCCTCGTGCGGGAGCGGCGCCATCACGGAGAAGTCCAGGAGCACCTCGCCGAGCGCCGGGTCCTGTCCCTGGGTCGAGCCGGCCGGGTCGAGGGCGCCGGTGGCGTCGGCGGTGTAGGTGGGGATCAGCGGCATGGTGGGGACGTCCAGGTACCGGCGGCCGTCGTGCAGGACGGTCGTCGGACCGGTCGAACCGAGGTTCGGCGTCGACTCGTCGGTGAGGTCGCCGATCGAGACGTTGGTGATGGTCTCTCCGGTGCCCGGCAGCTGGCCGAACTTCCGCTTGAGCAGGCTGTAGGCGCCGGTGGCGTCGACGCCGCCGGCGTTGAGGAAGCTCTGCGTCGAGGTGGCGAGTGCCGCGTTGCCGGGGACACCGTCGGAGCCGGTCGTGCCGCTGTGCCGCGCCTTCGGCGTGTCCCGTCCGTCGACGCCGGCACCGCCGGTTGCGGTCGCGGTTCCCGGTGCGCGCAGGGGTATGGCGCCGGTGTTCATCGGCGAGACGGTCTGGTCGGGTTCCGCGTAGACGACGCCCGGTGTCGCGGCCAGTGTCCGGGCGGCGGCGGTGGCGTCGCCACCGGCCAGCTGAACGACCTGGACCCTGGACAGGTCGACCGCGCCGGCGCCGAGCTTCGCCCGGGCGGCCGTGTGCAGTTCGCGGCCCTGCGCGGCGGTGAGTCCCGGGAGCAGGGGCCGGATGGAGACGGCGCGGGCGCGTCGCAGGGCGGTGTTCACCCCTGCGTCGGAGGTGAGCGGGGTGCGGACCCGGAGGTCGCTCCGCGCGCCCTTCGGTTCGCCGGTCACCTGGGCGTCGGGCCCCAGCACCACGAGGACCTGGTGGGGGCCGGCCGGCTTGGTCCGCACGGGATCGGGCTTCAGGAAGGAGCGCAGGGGACCGAGTGCGGAGGCACCCGGCACGGCTGACGGGGCCGGTGCGGCAAGCGCGTCCTTCGAGCCGGTGCCGGACTCCGTGGCAGCCGCTCCGGAGGCGGCCGCGTACTGCACGGGCGTGCCGAGCAGCAGGGCCGCGGTGGCTATGGCGCCGACGCCACGAGCGACCGCTCGTCTCCGCCGTTTCATGGGCACTCCACTTCTTGCGTGAGGAGATCGGGGAAAGAGAGGGCGTCGGCCGTCTGGACGGCGCCGACGCGTGGGGAATCTGTCAACCCCTGGGAGCCGGCACAAGATGGGGGCCGTGGCGGACTTCCGTCAGCTGGCAGAGATCGGCCACGGGAGCCGCGGGGCGACGCGGTCCGCCCTTGGCCCAGGGGCGGACGCGGGCGGGAGCGGACCGTGCGCGAGGATGGCGTGGTGGCCGCGTCGTAGCAGGTGGCGGCCGGTAAAAAGCGGATACCGGAGCTGGAAATGGAACTTGACGTCGTCGGCCTCAGCGACGGATCGCAGCTGGTCTACACCGTCCTGGTCGGGCTGCCCCGGGGCAGCGCCTCCGAGATCGCCGAAGCCTGCGGCATGAGTGCGGCGGTGACCGGCCGTCATCTGTCCGCCCTGGTGAAGAACGGCCTCGCGATCAGGTCGGCGGGCCGCCCGCCTCGTTTCACGGCCGCCGCTCCGGACGTGGCCGTCACCGAGCTCATCCGGGAGAGCGAGCGCCGGCTCGACACGGCCCGCTCCCTGGTCCGGCAGCTCGCCGAGACGCATCGCGAGGCCAACCGGATCAGCGACCCGAGCATCGCCGTGGAGCTGCTCACCGGTCACGAGGACATCAATGCGGCCTTCCAGCGGCTCACCGGGGGCGCCCAACACCACATACGCGCCTTCGACCGGCCCCCCTATGTCAACCGCCCGGGCAGCGATCTGGAGAACCAGCGCCAGCGGCAGCACACCGGTGTCGCCCATCGCGTCATCTACGACCGGGCCGCCGTGGCGTGGCCGGGCCGGCTTCGCGACGACATCCTGCCGAGCGTGCGGGCAGGTGAAGAAGCCAGAGTGCGGGCGGAGTTGCCGCTGAAACTGGTGATCGCCGACGACCGCTCGGCGATCATCCCCTTCAGTCTCGCCACCGGCGGCCATTCCGTGGCCTATCTCATCCACCGCTCCCCCATTCTCGCCGCGCTGGAAGCACTCTTCGAGGCCGAGTGGGAACGTGCCACCCCGCTGCGGGACACCAGCCCGCCGACCGCACGGAGCGACGGCCCGGACGCCGACACGCGTGCCCTTCTGGGCCTGCTCGCGTCCGGCTGCACGGACGCGGCCATCGCCCGCACCCAGGGCTGGAGCGAGCGCACCACCCAGCGCCGCATCCACCGCCTGATGACCGAACTGGGCGCGGCCACCCGCTTCCAGGCCGCGGCCCAGGCTGCCCGCCGCGGCTGGCTGCAGTGAGCGGCGTTCCGCCATCGCCGCCGCCGTCCGCCCTTCGGTCATTCCCGGGGCCGCTGTGCCCGTTCCGCCTCCCGGAAGACCTCTCAGACGACCGCCACAAGCCCGACAGGCCCTTAGCCTGCCGTTTGACCTCTGATGCGGTGCGGTTGGCGGATTCAACGTGTGGGCTTCACGACATGCCCCAGTGCGACGAGGCCGATGCCTATGGTGAGGAGCGAGGCCGAGTGAACGTTCCAGCTGACCAGCATCAGTAGGGCCCCCGCTCCCCAGAGTCTCGGTTGCCGCACTCGTTGCTGGAGCCAGTGGCCCGGCATGCGGCCGAGAAGCAGAGCGTGTACTCCGAGGACGCAGGGTCCTTTGCATGATCGACGTCTGTCCGGTTTCATCCGGTGATGCCGAGGGCGGTCAGGGGCCTTCGCCAGTCGCGGGCGGCGTGGCGTAG
>NZ_JBIAUL010000053.1:0-9233 GCF_042892755.1 Streptomyces sp. NPDC001714 | reverse complement strand
CGGCGAGTACTTACTAGGTGGCGCCACTTCTTCCTCGTTTCCTTGTTCAGGACAACCCTATTGGGTGCCTGTCCGGAAACTGCGTGGCCCCTCAGGCCGCACCTGGGGCCGCCGTGGACGCACGCCCATCGTGAAGGTCACCGCCGCTGGCACCAAACGTGTCTCCATGGCGGCGCTGATCTGCACCAAAGCCGGCCACCGGCCCCGGCTGATCTACCGCATCCAGGCTCCGGCTCCTGAGCGGTCCACGGCATGTCTCGGGACGGCCACAACGGGCAGGTCAAGGAAGCGGAATCGAGCGCAGGGCGTGATGGGTCCTCGGCTCGACGACGACTTGGCCCGAGCGGCCTTCCGGCGTGATGAGCGCGGGGTGTTCGCCGCCCCTGGACTGCAGGTACGGCGGGGACATGCGCGGCGCGGCGGTTCCGGTCCCATCCGGGCCGGCGTGCAGGTCGATCGTGATCACGCGTCCCCTGGTGTCGTCGTTTCCAGGAGTGAAGGTCACGAACCGCCCACCGGACAGCTCCGCTTCCTCCGTGGTGGTGTCGTAGCTCCACAGCTTGCGGGGGTGGTTGAGATCGTAGGCGTTCCAGGTACCGGTGCCCGGGTCCTCCGGGGTGTCCTCGAACAGCACCAGCACACCGTCCGACGAGATCACACCGCGTTCGGGCTTCAGGCCCGGGTCCTCGGCGGCCGTCCTGAGCGGCCCGAGCGTGACCGGGTCGAGACGGCGGAGGGGCGGGAAGGCGTCGCCCGCAGTACCGGGGCTGCCTGCGCACACCAGGTAGCCGCCGCCGGAGATCAGGTGCGGGCACCAGTCCAGGCGGACGCCGCCGTAGGAGGCGGTGCCTGGCGGGCTGGTCGCGACGCTCCTGCCGGAACGGGCGTCGCGGGCGGTGACCTTCGTGCCGTCGGTGCTGTAGACGCGGCCGCCGAACGCGGTGATGCCTTCGTACGGGATCGCGTCGACGGCCTTGTGCCACAGCGGTGCACCGTCGGACGCCCGGAAGGCACCGAGGGCGACGTTCGTGTAGCCCTCGGTCTGCACGGCGTCGCTCTTGGCGTCGAGGGCGTAGACGACGCCGTCCGCCGCGGCCATGTCGAGGTAGGAGCGCTGGGAGGGCAGCCGGTGGGTCCAGGCCGCTTTACCCGTGCGCAGATTCGCGGCGCGCAGCGTGTGACCGCCACTGGTGGCGGCGCGTTCGTCGGCTGCGTCGACTACGAGCCCGCCGTTCTTTCCGCCGCCACCTGTGGCGGGGACCGTCCAGGTGATCGCGCCGGTGGCCCGGGAGACCCCGACGAAGCCGTCGGGGGCGGTGCTGCACACGACCTGGTGGGTGGTGGCGCCACAGGATCCGGACGCCTCCTGCCGGGAGAGGGACTTCGTCCACGTGCGCCACGGACCGTCGACGGCCACGGACGTGTGCGCGGTGGAGGGAGCGGGCTGTGCGATGCCCGTAGCCGAGCACCCGACGATCGACGCCACGCCCGCCAAGGACGCCGCCATCCTGCGCACTCGCCGCATGCCAAGTCACCCCCGGTAGCCCTGCTTCCAGAGACGACCCACGGCGGCGGCCGATGGTTGTACGGGGTCAGAAACCCTCGTGGCCACCCACGATAAGTTCGCATTTCGTTTGCCCTTTCTCATCCGCCGTGGCCCTTGTCCGGCCCAAGGGACGACGCGATGAGACGCGCTCCCCTCTGATTGTTCACTTGTCGGGGTGATGAACCCGGTCTCGATCTGTGTAGCTGCTCTCTCCGAACGTGGAGACGTCGCAGCGACCGCCTCTTCTGCTGCCCGTTCCCGCTGCCCGGTGTGGCATATCGCGCGTGGATCGGACGGCGTGTCTACGAGGCGTCGCGGGTGAACCGCCAGGCCCCGCAGGCGAGGGCGAGTGCGAGGTAGAGGGCCAGGTCGATGAGGGCGAAGGAGAGGGAGGGGGTGCGTTCCGGGTGGAGGGGGTGTGGGTGGAGCTGGCCGAGGGTGTCAGCGGCGTTGCTCAGCATGAGCTTGCTGGGCAGGTAGGACCAGCCTTCCACCGCCTTTGCCGCGCCGTAGCCGAGGTACACCAGGGCGAAGAGCGCGGCGATGGCTCCGGCGGTGTGTCGGATGACGGCCCCGAGGCCGTAGCCCACGACGGTGACGACGAACAGGTACAACCCGGCACAGGACACGGCGCGCAGCACGCCTGGCGTGCCCAGGCCGACGTCCAGGTGCTGCCTGGCCAGGACGGCCTGTCCGATGAAGAAGCTGGTGAACGCGGTCAGCTCGCCGAGCAGCAAGGCGAATCCGCCGATGACGAGGGTCTTGGCGGTGTAGGCGAGTGCCCGTCGGGGTGTCGCGGTCAGCGTCGAGTGGATCAGTCCGGTGGTGTACTCACTGCTGACGCCCAGCACGCCGAGGACGCCGAAGGCGAGGACGGCAAAGGCGAGGCCGGAGAGTGAGTCGCCCACAGGGTCGAACTGGGCCCGATCGGCCCTTGCCATGTGCGGCCAGGCGCCGGCGGTGTGGGCGACGTCCATGAGGCTCAGCGCCAGGCCGAATGCCAGGGCGATGAAAGCGGTGATCCAGGTCGAGCGGAGGGAACGCAGCTTGACGGCCTCGCCGGCCATGGCACCTGTCAGTGCGGTGGGCATCAGTGTCCCGTCCCTTCGGTCCGGTATTCCACGGCGGATTCGGTGAGGTTGAGGTAGGCGTCCTCCAGGGAGGCGCCGACCGGAACGAAGTCCGTGATCGGAACATCGGCGAGCAGACGTCCTCGTCCGATGGCGAGAAGATGGTCGACGGTGAGGGCCATCTCGCTCATGAGGTGGCTGGAGACCAAGACGGTGCGCCCTTCGGCGGCCAGCGACCGCATCAGGGTCCGGATCCACCTGATGCCTTCCGGGTCCAGGCCGTTGGCGGGTTCGTCGAAGATGAGGACCGGGGGGTCTCCAAGCAGTGCGGCGGCGATGCCCAGGCGCTGCTTCATGCCGAGCGAGTAGGTGCCGATCCTGCGGTGGGCGACGTCGACGAGGCCGGTGAGCGCAAGTACCTCCTCGACCCGGCTACGCCGGATGTGGTTGGTGGCCGCGAGCGCGGCCAGATGCGCACGCGCCGTACGGCCCCGGTGGACGGCTCCGGCGTCGAGGAGCGCGCCGACGCGGCGCAGCGGCTGTTCGGCCTGGCGGTAGGGCACGCCGTCCACCAGGGCACGGCCGGCGTCCGGGGTATCCAGGCCGAGGACGGCGCGGATGGTGGTCGACTTGCCCGCGCCGTTGGGGCCGAGGAAGCCGGTCACGCGGGCGGGCTGGACCTCGAAGGTGAGGTCGTCGACGGCGACCTTGCGGCCGAAGCGTTTGGTGAGGTGTTCGCATCGAATCACGTCCATGACGATGCCGGGACGGGCAGGTCGCTTCATCTGCCTGCGGGCAGGTTCTTCCGGCCCCGGGTCTGCCGTACGGCATAGGGCCCGCGGACGATGTGGGCATGACCGGGACGCGCATACGCTCAGGTCGTGGAACGGAAGACGTATGCGGTCTGGGAGGCGCTCCGGACCTACCGGACCCATTGGCCGGAGGCTTTTGTCGTCCTGTCGCTGGCAGTGTGCAGCCTGGCGCCGTGGCATCCGCAGGCGATCTTCTGGGGCGGACTGCCGCTCGCCTTCGCGCTGTTCTGCGTCACGTGCCTGCGCCCGGCCCGCACCGCGGGGATCGCCCTGGCCGCGGCGCTGGCGCTGGCGGTGTCCACCGGCCTGCCCAGGTTCGAACACGCCGGGGCCGTGGTGCCCTTCGCGTTGCTTTTCGGCGTCGCCTGGGCGGTGGGCTTCGCGGTCGGGCAGCGGCGCCGGTATCTGCACACGCTGCTGCGGCAGGAACGCGACCGCGCCGATCGCGAGGCGGCGGCGGAACGGCTGCGCATCGCCCGCGAGCTGCACGACAGCATCGCCCACTCCATGAGCGTGATCTCTGTCCAGGCAGGCTTCGGCCGCCTGGTGATCGACGACCGTCCCCAGGACGCGCGGAGCGCGCTGGAGGCGATCGAGACCACTGGCCGGGAGACCCTCGTCGAACTGCGCCGCATGCTCGGCGTGCTGCACGACGACACGGACGATCCGGACGACGCGGGACTGGCCCCCGCCCCAACACTCGCGGACCTGAACCGGCTCGCCGAACGTACCCGGCGGGCCGGCCTGCGGATCGACCTCGCGGTCACCGGGCAGGCCAGACCACTGCCCCCCGGGTTGGAGGCGGCCGCGTACCGGATCGTCCAGGAGGCGCTGACCAACGTGGTCAAGCACGCCGGCGCGAGCGCCGCGCACGTCACCGTCGCGTACGGACCCGGCGAGCTGACGCTCACGGTGATCGACGACGGCAGCGTCCGGCCGGTCCAGGGCCGCACCGGGCGCGGGCTGACCGGGATGCGCGAGCGCCTCGCCCTCTACGGCGGCACCTTGCAGACGGGGCCGACCACGACCGGCGGCTTCCGGGTCCGGGCCGGCATCCCCGTAGACGGGCCACAGCCCACCACCGACGACCGGCAGCGGCCGTGACCATCCGAGTCCTGGTCGCCGACGACCAGCAGCTGATCCGCATCGGCCTCGCCGGAATCGTGGACACCGCCCCGGACCTCAAGGCGATCGGCAGCGTCGCAACCGGCCGGGACGCCGTCGCAGCCGCCGCAGAACACCGGCCCGACGTCGTGCTGATGGACGTCCGGATGCCCGAGATGGACGGCATCGAAGCCACCCGCCGTATCACCACCGCCGGCCACGCCCGTGTCCTCATGCTCACCACCTTCGACCTGGACGAATACGTCTTCGGCGCACTGCGCGCCGGGGCCAGCGGCTTCCTCCTGAAGGACGCACCGCCCCTCGACCTGCAGTCCGCCGTCCGCACCGTCGCGCAGGGCGAGGCGCTGCTCGCACCACGCGTCACGAAACGGCTCATCGCGGCATACGTCAACAGGCAGGCACAGCCACCGCACGGTCAGGAACGGCCGCGTCTGCCCGAGGCCGTCACCACCCGTGAACACGAAGTGCTGCTGCTCGTCGCCGAAGGGCTCACCAACGCCGAGATCGCCGAACGGCTGTACATCGGCGCGGGCACGGTGAAGACCCACGTCGCCCGACTGCTGACCAAGCTCGACGCCCGCGACCGCGTCCAACTCGTCATCCACGCCTACCGCAACGGCCTCGCCGACTAGTCCGCCCCGCCTCCGATCGGCCGCGGAAGGCCAGATCGTGAGACACAATGCCCTGCGAGCAGCCGACGGCGACCGCCATGGGACCGATCTCCGTTGAAGCGGGCCATACGGCTGCGGCCAGCTGGTTCCGGCCTGTCCGCCTTCCTGAACCCCGAACGTGACTGGTTCGGCGACGAGGAACTGGCCGCTATCGGCGGCACACTCGGGCACCCGGTGAAGCAGGTCAGAGCTCACATCTGACTCAGGTCGCGGCAAAGACCAGGTGCAGCCGTCACAGCTCGACGTCACCCATTGAAGTCCAGCTGTCACCGCCCTGTACTGCGGTGCAGGGCGGTGACGGCGCATCCGCAACGCTCGGGAAGCGATGGATCAGCACACCGTCGAACGGCGCACCCTCCAGGGTTTCGATCTACCGGTATCCGACCAGGGGTGTCACCTCGTGGCCTGCCCGGGCCGCCCGGGCCGAGCCGGCGTAGCGGGCCGGCTGGGCCGGGTCGGTCACGCGCTCGCGGTGCACGACGACGTAGGCGTCACACGCCGCCCTTGGTCACCAGCTCGATCAGGGCGTCGGCCGCAGGGGCGGAGGAGGCCGGGTTCTGCCCGGTGATCAGCAGACCGTCCGTCAGGACGTAGGGCTGCCAGTCGCCGGTCTTGGAGTAGACGCCTCCGAGCTTGGTGAGTTCGTCCTCGACCAGGAAGGGGACGACATCGGTGAGCTGGACGGCCTCCTCCTCGGAGTTGGCGAATCCGGTCACCTTCTTACCCGAGACCAGCGGGGTACCGTCCTCCTTGACGGTGTGCCGCAGGACGCCGGGGGCGTGGCACACCAGTCCCACCGGCTTGCCGGAGCGGAGGGTTGTTTCGATCAGCCGGGCGGAGACGGTGTCCTCGGCCAGGTCCCACAGCGGTCCGTGGCCGCCGGGGTAGAAGACCGCGTCGAAGTCGCCGGCCGAGATCGCGTCGAGGCGCGTGGTGTTCGCCAGTGCGTCGGTCGCCTCCGGGTCGGCCTCGAAGCGCCGGGTGTCGTCGGTCTGGAAGCCGGGTTCGTTGCTCTTGGGGTCCAGCGGCGGCTGTCCGCCCTTCGGCGAGGCGAGGGTGATCTCCCAACCGGCCTCCCTGAAGCGGTAGTACGGCGCCGCCAGCTCCTCCAGCCAGAACCCGGTCTTACTGCCGGTGTTCCCCAGCTCGTCGTGCGAGGTGAGAACGATCAGAACCTTCATGACACACACTCCTTGTGAGTAGACCAGTCTGCTATTGAGGGGAAACAGGATCCCCATGACCGGATCCGGCACGGGGCGCGGCCCTTCTACAGTTGCAGAAGCTTGCGGGTTGCCACTGTGACGGTGTCGAGCGGGGCCAGACTACGGTGGATCTTGGCCATGACGCTGGCGCCGAGCCACATGTCGTACAGGGCCTGGGGACATCGCGGGTTTCGCCGTCGACCGAGAGAGAGCCGTCCTCCAGGCCGTCGGCGATCGTTCGCTCGATGCGGTCGACGACGGCGCTCGTACCTTCCTTCAGAGCCAGGCGCATCGACTCAGACAAGTCCGCCACCTCGGCGCCGAGTTTCACGGCCAGGCACTTGCCCTGGCACTCCTCGATGCCTGCGTCTCCCGCCACTGCTGTCAGTAGGCCATCAGCAGCTCGGCCGCCGACTGGCCGGAGCGGGCGAGAACACCGTCCATGTCCGTGAGGTAGTCCGCGAAGTAGCTCTTCAGGATCGCTTCACCGAAGGCGTCCTTCGAGGTGAAGTAGTGATAGAAGGGCCCTTTCGGCACGCCAGCCTCCGCGAGCACCTCATTGATGCCGACGGCCGAGAAACCCTTGCGGGCCATGATCCGCTGGGCGGTGTCGAGGATGATCCGACGGGTGTCCGTGGTGCGCGTGGCGGCTGGCATGCAAGAACCACAGCGCCCGAGGGGACCAGTCGTCCGGAAGGTCGGACTGACCGGCTACGGTCCCGTCGGCGTCCGCCACCTTCCGTCGCAGCGTGAGCGGCGTTTCAGGTATCCGGGCCGCAAGCCGCTGCAGGACCGGGAGGTGTTGCGCGAGGAGTACCTGCCTCAAGAACTCATCCTCGGCTCCCACGGCCGCCCCTCCACCTGGCAGGTGCAGAAGACGAGCAGGTCGGAGTCCAGATCGGCCCGCAGCCGGTTGGAGCGGGTCAGGAGCTGCTCCCGCGGTGCAGGCGGCGGAAGACCCCAGCCCGGCGAACCCATGCGGTCGGAGCACTGAAATGGACGGCCCCGGGCGCTCGGAGGCGGCCCGGTACACCAGGGCCGCTCCCGCCGTTCCCGGTCAGGGAACCGCCCTCGCACCACCGTGGGGTCCACCGCGTACCAGGCCGCCCCCTCTGCGCGAAGCGGTGTCGGGCAAGCTTTATGACATGGGCATTGCAATCACGTGGCAGGCCGCCGGGAAGTCTGGCGGAGGACGTGATCACCGTCGAACAATCTCCTGGTCGGTCCGCTCGCCCGGTTCGGGGGCGTGGGCCGCGGAACACTCCGTCAGAAAGCAAAAGAGTCATGCCCAGATCCGGCACACCCTGGCCGGTCCCGTGCGCGGCCACCGCCGCCGCAACACGTTCCTCCGGCAGTAAGGCGGGCATGTGATCCGTCATGTGACACGCAAGGCCGCGGGATGGCTGGCCATGATCGTGGTCGCCACCAACGTGACGTACCTGCTGGCTGCGTGGTTTCTCGACCCGCGGTCCAACTACCGCGGGCTGCGGCCCGTCCGCACGGAGGACCAGATCGACCGCGCCCTGGCACCGTACAACCTGGACCCACGGGTGCCGTTGCCCGACCGGTGGTGGCACTGGTTCACCGATGTGGTCCTGCACTTCGACTGGGGGAAGTCCCCGGTCGGGGCGCCGGTCAACTCCGAGATCGGCTTCCGGGTCGTGGTCAGTGGCCAGCTGGTCACCGCGGCCACGCTGCTGTCGGTGGTGGCCGGTGTGGCGCTCAGCGTGTTCACCGCCTCCCGGCAGTACAGCTGGTGGGACCGCGTCAGCCAGCTCGTCTCGGTCTTCCTGTTCAACGTACCGACGGCCGTTGCGGCTCTGGCGGTCGTCCTGGCCGGCATCTGGCTGAACCAGCGTCTCGGCTGGCGCTTCCTGTACGTCGCCGGGGAGAAGTCCCCTGCCGTCAGCGGTCTGTGGCCGACCGTTGCCGACCGGTTCCAGCACCTCGTCCTGCCGACGCTGAGCCTGACGCTGCTGGGCTACGTCGGCTACCACCTGACCCAGCGCTCGCTGTTGCTGGACAGCATCAACGCGGACTACGTGCGCACCGCCCGCGCCACCGGCCTGACACGCGCCCAGGCGATCCGCCGGCACGCGCTGCGTGCCTCGCTGATCCCGACCGCCACCTCAGTGGCCTTCAGCATCCCGGCGATCTTCACCGGCGCGGTGATCACGGAGACGGTCTTCGGCTGGAACGGGATGGGCCAGTACTTCGTCCAGACCATCGCGAAGAACGACGTGCACGGGGCCGTCGCCGTCGCGGCCTTCGGAGCCGCCATGACGGCGATCGGCGCGGTCCTGGCCGACATCGCGGTCGTCCTGCTCGACCCCCGGGTGCGGGTGAGCTGACGTGGCGACCACGGTGACGCCCCTGCCCGAGCCGTCCGGCCCCCGCCCGGTGGACCGCGCCACGGCGCCCGGTACCGGCGGCGGACACCTGTACCTGCGGCGGTTCGCCCGCAACCGTCCGGCCCTGCTGGGCGTCGCGCTCTTCGTCCTGCTGGTCCTGTTCAGCGTCTTCGGCGGCCTGTTCACGCACTTCGCCTACACCGACGTGGATTTCACGGCGCTCACCCGACCGCCCGGCGGGACGCACTACTTCGGCACCAACCAGGGTGGCAACGATGTCTACGCCGAGGCCGTGCACGGCCTCCAGCGCTCCCTGGTGATCGCGGTCAGTGTCTCCGTGCTGACGATCGCGCTCGCCGCCGTGATCGGTGCGGGGGCGGCCTACTTCGGCGGACGCGTCGAGAAACTGACCCTGCTGGTCATCCACTTCCTGCTCGTCGTGCCGTCGTTCCTGAT
>NZ_JBIAUL010000052.1:0-13582 GCF_042892755.1 Streptomyces sp. NPDC001714 | reverse complement strand
ATCAGGAACGACGGCACGACGAGCAGGAAGTGGATGACCAGCAGGGTCAGTTTCTCGACGCGTCCGCCGAAGTAGGCCGCCCCCGCACCGATCACCGCGGCGAGCGCGATCGTCAGCACGGAGACACTGACCGCGATCACCAGGGAGCGCTGAAGGCCGTGCACGGCCTCGGCGTAGACATCGCAGGGAGCGCGACCGGTCCAACCCTGTAGCAAGCCCGCGCCGAGCAGTGCTCAGTGCGCCGGACGGTAGGTCGCGATGATCACTCCGCTGCTGGTTGGCTGGGCGCTCACCAGCTCCAACTTCTTGAGGGCGGCATCGTTGGCGAACAGCTTCTTGCGGCCCTCGCCGGCCACTACGGGGTGGATCAGCAGCACCAGTTCGTCCAGCAGGTCCTGCTCCAACAGCGAACGTACCAGCGTCGGGCTGCCCGCGACGGTGATGTCCTTGCCCTGCCCCGCCTTGAGGTCCTCGATTGCGGCCGCCAGATCGCCGTTGACGAGCGTGCTGTTCGCCCAGTCCTCGACGCTCTCCAGGGTGGAGGAGACGACGTACTTGGGCGAATCGTTGATCCACTTGGCGAATCCGGCGTCCTCGCCGCTGGTCACCGCCGGCCAGTATCCGGCCCACTCGGTGAAGGTCACGCGGCCCAGCAGAATCGTGTCGGCCGTCTCCAGAGTCTTCCCCAGGGCCGCGCCCATTTCCTCGTCGAAAGCGAACTGCCACTCGTTCGGCGACTGGACGACGCCGTCGAGCGAGACGAACAGACCCGAAACGACCTTGCGCATGATTCCTCCGTGATGAGTGCCCATCGGCTACGTCAGGAAAACTACGCGGGCGTTGTGGCCGAGGTCTTGTACAGAAGCGACAGGGGCTCCGTCCGGTCCGGAGAGCTCAGCTGAGTGGCGGAACGGCCGATGTACCGGGTCAAGGACCGCGCCAGATGCGGCTGGTCGAAGTAGCCCAGCCGGTGCACGACGTCCTGGGCCGACGCACCTTCCTGGATCAGTACCGCCGCCTCGCGGGCGCGGTGGATCTGCCGGATGGCGCCCCGCGTGAGGCCCGTCGCCGCGAGGAAGCGGCGCTGGAGGGTGCGTTCCGAGACATCGGAGGTAGCACCGTCGAGCACGGCGGGGACGATCGGGTCGCAGTCCACGTCGTACTTCCGGGTTTGACGGCTAAGAATCCGTCGAGGAACGGGCTGATGATCAGGCTGTACAGGGACCACTCCCTTCCAGATGTCGCCCCGCCCGGTGCATGGGTGCCGGGCGGCTGTGGGTGGGGCGGGTTCTGTCGGGTGTGCGGCACCCGCCCCAGGCACTACCAGGTGAAGGTCTGTCCTTCCGGGGTGACGGTGAGGGTGAAGTGGGTCAGGGGTGGCTGACCGTCCGCGTGCCAGCGGATGAGCTGTTCCTCTGCGGCGTCCCAGAGACGTTCGTGACCGGCCTGGCGGACGATCCACTGGTCGCCGTCTGCGTAGAGCGCGGCCCAGGAACCGGAGCTGACGTCGACCAGAACTTCCTCGGTGCGTCCGTCACGCTCGATGGTCAGCCGCTGCGCAGAGGGGATGGCGGCCTGGACGACGAAGCGGGAGGCCCAGTCGGTCAGGGGGTTGGCCGTCAGAGCGGTCTTCCGCTCGTCGCCTTCCGTCAGGTCGGGCAGGAGGCCGAGTGGGGGCGGGAGGTGGGGGCGGGCGAGCATGAAGCTGACGTTGCCTCCCAGCAGGGGCCCCGAGGCCGTGCCGTCCTCGCCGACGGTCAGCCGTGCCAGCTCCGAGGCGTTGAGCCAGCCGCCGGCGCAGACCAGGATCAGGCCGCCCGGCCGGGTCTGCTCGATCCAGGCCTGGGGCACGGTGCGTACGCCGCAGGTGGCGATCACCCTGTCGTAGGGCGCCCGGGGC
Organism: Streptomyces sp. NPDC001714; assembly: GCF_042892755.1. Lineage (NCBI taxonomy): Bacteria > Bacillati > Actinomycetota > Actinomycetes > Kitasatosporales > Streptomycetaceae > Streptomyces > Streptomyces sp. NPDC001714. The sequence continues at coordinate 11,682 of NZ_JBIAUL010000052.1, read as the reverse complement.
GCGTAGCCGAGCAGACCGTCCCCGCAGGCGAGCCAGGGATACATCTCCTGCCGGCCGAGAGCCTCCTGTGCTCGTGCGGCCACGTCGTTGTCGTACTCGACTGAGGTGACGTGCTCGTCGCCCAGGCGCGCGGTGAGGAGGGCCGTGGAGTAACCCGTGCCGGTGCCGATTTCCAGCACGTTCATCTCCGGCTCGACGAGGAGGTCCTCCAGCATGCGCAGCACGAGGGAGGGAAGCGTGCTGGAGCTGGTCGGCTCGCGCATGATCTCGCCGCGGATGTCCGTGGGCGTGATGGTGCCGGCGATCTGCGTCACCAGGGACTCGTCGGTGTAGCAGCCCTCAAGCCACTCCGGCCAGCCGTCTACGACGGGGCCCCAGGCGGAGGGCTGGGAGTTGGGCACCTGGCGGAAGAACCCGCCGCGGAGGAAGTCGTGGCGGTGCACAGCCGTGGCGGCGTTCCTCCACGCAGGCGTACGCAGCGCCCCTTTGGCGAACAGATCCTTGAGGAGAAGTCGGTGGAGCTCTTCGGGGTCTTTCACGGTTTCCTCTCCAGGAGGTCGGCCATGGCTGCACACATCGGCAAGCCGGTTTCGGGCTCCAGCCAGTACCACTGGCCGGAGGGATTGCACTCCAGGAACCACCATCGGCCGCCGGCGTCCACGGCGAAGTCGAATGCTCCGAAGAGGAGCTGGAAGTGGTCCAGGTACTCGTAGAGCGCCGGCTCGATCCCCAGGGGTGGCGAGACGGGGGTGTAGCGCAGGCGGCTGTAGTCGGTACGCCAGTCGAGGAGGTCGGAGTCGATCCGGACACAGAAGACCTGACGCCCGATGACGGTCACGCGGACGTCGGCGATCTTCTCGACCCGCTGCTGGAACAGGTGCGCGGTGCCGGCCACGCTGTCGTCGATGTCCTCTGCAGCGACCTCCGCGACCTTGACGACCTGGGACACGTCGTCAACGAGGTAGACGGGGTTGGACAGAGGCTTGTAGATGACCGGACCGTTGCGCTTGATGAAGGCGCGAGCGGTGTCCGGGGAGGACGTGATGAGCGTGGGCGGCACCAGGAAACCGGATCTGGCAGCTACGGAGAGGCCGGAGGGCTTGAACTCGGCGTCGCCGATGTGGTGAGGATGGTTGACGTAGCGGCAGTTCGGGAGGGACGCGATCACGCCACCGAGGCCGTAGCGGGCCTGGGTGATGGCGAACCGCGCGTCCTGCTTGCTGAGGTGAGGGAACGCGAAGCCGGTCGGCCGACGGTAGTAGAGGGAGCGGACCGCGGTCAGTTCGGCCGTGCGTGAGGGCGTGCTGAGGCGGCCCACGAAGCCGTTCGGGGCGATCTCTGCCTCCACCGAAAGTGATGCCGGGAAGTCCCCGGAGTCGAACCGCACGACCGGAACGTCCCGGTCATACAGCTCGCGAATCACCACATCGGCGGTGGGGTCGTTCAGCACTGTGACGACCAGCACCGGCCCCGGGTTGGTCACTGGTCGCCGTCGCTTCCGGTGTCGGAGTCCGTCTGGCCCTGGCCCTGCCCGTCGGGGCTGGTGCCCGTGGACGGCGTGGTGCCGGTGCTGGTGCCGTGGCCGGGCATCTCCATGACCTGGCCGGCATGGTCACGGAAGACGGTGGTCTGGGTGTCCAGGTCCAGCGTCGCGGTGGCGTAGCCGGGCGCCACCGTGGGGTACGGCGCCATGCGGTTGATCCCCCAGGGGCGCGGGGTGATGACTCCCGCTGGAACGGCGGGCTCGGCGGGGAGACGGTCAGAGTGGACGAACACGGAGGCCTCCGTAAGGGTGGGTGTTCAGGTTGCCCCGCCGTAGAAACGGGCTTTTCCCGCCGGCGGGGAGTCGGCCGTGCGCGGCAGCGGGTGGTCTGCCGCGCACGGTGTTCATGGGTGCGGGGGGCTAGGCCAGGGTGAGGCGGTGTCGTTCGATGTCGGTGACTTCGCGTTGCTGCTCATCGATCTCGGCCTGGGCGGCCCGCGCGTAGTGGGCGACGAGCTGCTTGCCGAGGAGGTCGCGTGCTATGTGGCCGTAACGGAGGGCAGCCAGTGCCTCGGAGAGATCACGGGGCAGCGGAGCGAACGTGTCATCGGTGTAGGCATCGCCCAGGCAGGGGTTCGGCGGGGTGAGCCTCGCGTCCAGGCCGTGCGCGATGGCCGCGAGCGAGGCGGCAGCCACCAGGTACGGGTTGGCGTCCGCGCCGGCGATTCTGATCTCCAGTCGGCTGCTTGGCCCGTGCCCGGTGACGCGTATGGCGCATCCGCGGTTGTCGGGACCCCAGTTCATGAACTGGGGCGCGAAGGAATGCGATGTCGCGTACTGCTTGTAGGCGTTGGTGTTGCCCGCGAAAAAGGGCATCAGGTGCGGCACGGCAGCGATCAGCCCGGCGATGCTGTGGCTCATGATCTCGGTGGGCAGGGCGCGGGGGGAGGGCATGGCGAACCGGGGCTGGTCCCCCTGCCAGAGGGAGAGGTTGAAGTGCAGACCGCTGGCGATCCCGGTGACGGGCGCCGCCATGAACACGGCGGTCAGACTGTGGCGCCGCGCCAGATGCTTCACCACGTGCTTGTAGACCGTGTGGTTGTCGCAGGCCTCCATCACCCCGCTCTTGGGGAAGGTGACCTCAAGCTGTCCGGGCGCGCCCTCGGCCTTGACTGCCTCCACTTCTACTCCGGCGTCCGGCAGGGCGTCCTCCAGGTGGCCAAGGAAGTCGCCCAGGCGAGGCGGGAAGTCCAGGTCGTAGTCGCTGTTGCGGTTCACGAACGGCTGGTCGCCGTTGTAGAGCACGAACTCGCTCTCCCAGGCGACCTTCGTCTCGTAGCCCAGCTCTTGCAGGCGCTTCAGTTGCCGGCGCAGCATCTGGCGGGGTGCGACCTCGACGGGCGCCCCGTCGGTGTCCACGGCGTCGCAGTGGACCAGGGCCAGGCCCGGCATGTGCGGCAGTACCCTCACCGCCTCCCAGTCGGCGTTGATGCCCATGTCGTGGAATCCGTCGTCCCAGCCGGTCAGGTCGAACCCGTCCAGCGGCTCCATGTCGGCGTTGGTGGCCAGGATGTACGAGCAGGCCTCTCCCACGCGCACCCCGTCGCCTTCGTCGCCCCGTTCGATGAGGGCGAGAGCGGCGGCTCGTTTGCCTTTGAGGCGGCCGAGCATGTCCGGGACGACCGTCATCACGGTGCGGACGGTGCCCTGCTGTACGGCCTCGCGCAGTTCGTCATGGCTGATGAGCCCACGCAGCGGGGCGGGGAGGGTATGGGTGGTCATCGGTCAGCTGCTTTCTTCGATCAGGGCTTCGCTGGGCTGGGCGATGTGGTTGGCGGTGAGCTGGTAGGCCTTCTTGCCCCGGGTCTGCCAGGTGCCCCAGGCGAACAGCAGAGCGATCGCGAGGGTGACGCCGGCGTAGTTGAAGGAGTCGGTGGTGACCGGGGAGGTCTGGGGCAGGCAGAACACCACCGTGATGACCACGACGTAGAGGCAGGCGATGACACTGACCGGCTTGCGCCAGACTCCAAGGGTCCATGGACCGGACTGGTAATCGGCGCCCTTGCGCAGGGCGAGGTAGACGGGGATGCCGTAGGCGGGGATCATGCCGACCGCGTTGATCGCGGTGATCGCCCCGTAGGCGGCGGTCGAGTACAGGGCGGGCAGGGCGAGCACGAACGGCACGATGACCGACAGCCAGACGGCCCGCGTGGGTGTCCGGGTCCGGTCGTTGACCATCTGCCAGCTCTGCCACCCCCACAGGGCCCGGCTGCGCGAGAAGGCGTAGACCATGCGGGACGAGGCGCCGACCTCGGCGTTGCCGCACAGCAGCATCGCCACGATCACGACCAGCAGCAGCACCTTCGCGCCTGCCGCGCCAAGAACGTCGAGGAAGATCTGCGCGGGGGGAACCCCGGTCGCCGAGTTGAGCGTGCCCTGGTAGTCCTGGACAGCGAGGAGCATGCCGGCGAGGAGGATGAACCCGGCCACCCAGGACACCCAGATGGAGCGGACGATGCCCCGGGGGGCGGAGACCTGGGCGTCGGTGGTCTCTTCGGCGATGTGGGCGGAGGCGTCGTATCCGCAGAACGTGTAACCGGCCACCAGGCTGCCGACCAGCACCACCTGGACGGGGCTGTGGAGGCCGCTGTCGTTGTGGAAGGTGAGCAGGAACGAGGGGGATTGGTGCGGGGCGGAGGAGAGGGTGAGGGCTCCGACGATGAGGGCGACGCCGCCGAGCTGCCACCACACGGAGATCGAGTTGAGGAGGTTGAGGACGCGGACGCCGGCCGAGTTCAGCAGGCCGTGCACGAGCAGGATGACCGCGAAGATCAGCATGGTGGTGGCGTCGGTGGGGGCGATGCCCCACTGCATCTGTATGAAGGCGCCGGTGAAGGCTGCGGCGCCGTAGTCGATGCCGGCGATGGCGCCCAGCAGCCCGAGAAGGTTGAGCCAGCCGACCAGCCAGCCCCAGCGGGGACCGCCGAGCTTGCTAGCCATGAAGTACGGGCCACCGGACGTCGGGTAGGCGGAGACCACATCGGCCAGTGCCAGCCCGACGAGCAGGGTGAAGAAACCGATGGCTAACCAGGTGCCGAGCATGACCACGGGCCCGCCGTGGCTCATGCCGAACCCGAACAAGCTCATCCCGCCGGCGAGGATGCAGATCACCGTGATGCTGATCGCGAAGTTCTGGAACGGACTCGTACGGCGGCTGAGCTCGGGCCGGATCCCGAGTTGGGCCAGGACGTCGTCGTCTGCGGCCGTTGTGCTGGTTCTTCTGTGAGACACCAGGGATCACTTTCGAATCAGGAAAAAAGGGGGACAGGACGGAGCAGGGGGCGTTGAACGCCAAGAGGGTGAGGCTGGTCAGGTGGTGGGGGTGGTGAGGGGCCAGCGGCGCAGGGTGGAGGCGCGAAGCGTCAGGAACCCATCCGTCCAGTCCTTGGAGCGGCCCAAAATCGTGTTGACGTCTTTCCAGGGCTGGGCGGTGACGTAGGGGCCCATCGCCCGCAGCACATCGGCGGCCATCCTCGTCTCGCCGTTCGCGACCAAAGCGTGGGCCAGGTGACTGAAATCCGCCATCGACACCCACGGGTACTCGGCCGGCGGGAGCTGCGCGAACCACTCGTTGTACGCCTGGACGGCGTAGTGTCCGACGACCCCGGTCTGCCAGAACCTCTCCGTCGCCCCGCCGTCGTTCTCGTACTCCGTACGGAACTTGTCCACGAGGGCGTACACGGGCAGCAGCCACAGCTCTGGGTTGGACGGCTCCGACAGGACCATCCAGCAGGAGAAGTCCATCGCGGCCCCCGTGCTGCGAACCCTCTGGAAGTACTGGCGCATGGCGTGGTACCCCCCGCGATTGCCCGGGTGGCGGGCATCGACCTCCCCCAGCAGGGGCCAGGGACCGAGGTGCGGCATCCCCTGGTCACGACCGCCGGGCAGCTCGTCCCACGGCATCCGACGGTGCCGCGCGCGCGGATCGAGCATGTGGGCCGGGTAGGGGAGCTGCGCGAGCAGGATCTTGTCGACCCACGGCACCGGGCACTCGGGCAGCAGTTCGCTTGCCCGCCACCCTGCCTTCGCAGCCAACCGCGCGGCGCTTCCCACCACGTCCTCGCTCATACCGCTGCGGTGGGCCTTGAGCGCGGCCCGGGTCAGCACCCGCGCCCACATCATGGCTGCGTCCGGGCTGTTCGGCTCCTGGTCCAGCCACAGTTTGAAGATGCCCGGCTCACCGGCGCCGGCCGCCAGTAAGTTGCTGCGGCTCGTCCGCAGCCCCCATTCACGGCCCGTCATTTCGAGTAGATCCCGGGCGGCGTAATAGCGCCCCAGCCGCAGGTCTTGGAGAGCGATCCGCAGCCCGGTGTCCGCACCGACCGGGCTGACAACGAGGCTCATGTCATCGGGGGTGCCGTTGGGCGCGAAGCGTGCGTACGCGGCACCGGCCGCTAAGGAATCAGGCATGGAGGAGGCCTTGGGATTGGGGGGGGGTGGAGTGACTTGCCGGATCTCGGGCTGGTCAGGAACCAGAGGCCTGCGCGCAGTGGGCTTCCGTGGGCAGGGGGAGCGTGCACCAAGCGCGGCTGCCGTCGGCGGTGAATCCCCAGCGACCACCCGCGTCCGATGCCACGACGTCGACCAGGAGCAGGCCGCGGCCGGTCTCGCTGTCAGCTGATGGGGGCTGCACCGTGGGGGTCTGGGAGGGGGTGTAGTCGGCGACCTCGATGCGCAGTACGCCCAAGGACGGCAGCCAGGCCCGTACGCCGATGCTGTCCGCCCTGCCGTGCAGAATGGCGCTCGCGCACATCTCGGAGACGATGAGAAGCACGCTGTCGATGAGGTCGTCCGGCACCCGGCAGTGACGACACCAGACCCGCGCTACCCGCCGCGCCTGCCTGACGCTCGCCACAGCCGCCGGCATTGCCATGTCGAACCCGTCCGTCACGGGATAGTGAACTGGAACAAGAGATGGCGCCGCCTGCGGGCTTGCCAACTCGGCAGCGGATCGTGGCTCAGCCAGCAGCCGGTGCACACCGTCATTGCCCGCATCCACCCTGAACATTGGGCATCCGCCGCCGTCGCCACTGCCGCCGGGCTCGCACCCACCGACGAATCTCACGACGGCGAGATCCGATGGCACCACAGCAACAGGCGATAACTTCATCGATTCACAGGTCTTGACTACTACTCCTCGAACCGGAACGACGCCAACCTCGCCGGGAGTCGGTGCGAGGCGACTCCCGGTATACCGGCGCCCCCACACCCCGCACAGTTCAGACTTGCCGACTTGTGCGGCGACGCTGCCCCGCCACATGTGAGGGCACTCCTCGCGCACCTTGCGTACGCAGGGCAGGCATGTCGGTGGATGGGGCGTTACTAGGTCGTGGGGCCAGCCTGCCCACTCCGTCCGGGAATCTTCGAGCAGCCACAGCCGCCCGCGGTCGTCCTCGTCGGTTGGTTCGCCGCACACCTGGCACAGCAGCTCGGCCATGGCGCGGCACTGCCGGTCGGGGTGCACGTGCCTGTGCCGTGGCTTGGCGGCCCCTTGCCGGTCAAGGCGGCGCAGCCGCAGCACTCCGCGGTCGTCGCGATCCGAGGCGATCTCGTCGGCGTAGCCGATCCCGGTAAGCAGCCGGCCGACGACGACCGGGTCGTCGATCAGCTCGCTCGACCAGGAGGCAACGAACGGCACCGTCACGGAGCGCCTGCGGCAGCTCTTGTGCGAGAGCGCCGACGGCAGCTTGCGGTCCCAGTCGTCACGGTGGGCAATTTCCTTGACCGAGTGGCCGGCCTCGATCGGCTGCTCGCAGATCGTGCAGACGTTCACGGTGCGGTCACCTGCCGCAGCTCGATGACCCTGCGCGCGAGTTCGGCGACGGTCAGCGCGCCGGCGAGCCCCTCGCGGTTCTGGAATGTGAGGGCGTACTCGGCGCGGTCGACGGCGTTTACGAGGGCGTACCACCCGCGCGAGCGGACAGACCGGTGTTCGGAAAGGGCGGTCGCGGTCGTCGACAACCGGGTCATCTCTTCCCGCAGCAGCTTGTCGATCTCGACGAGCTGCTCGGGCGCCGGCTGTTCGCGTGCCGCATCGAACGCGGCCCCGATCAGCGCCGGGATCGGGTCGTCGGTCTGCGGTTCGGCAGACGGGCCCGCAGTCATCGGGCGCTGTCCATGTGCGTGGCGGCAAGCGCGGCGGCGTAGGCCTCGTGCAGCAGATCGGCGTCGGTGAGCGGGGCGCATTCCTGCGGTGAGACGATCCACGTGTGCGCATGCTGCGTACGTGGGGCGACCGTCGCGGGGTGGGGAACGGCGACCGTGCCCTCGGTGAGCACCTCGGTGTCGGGTAGCTGCCACTCGGCGGCGGAGCCGACCGGCACGAGCACCTCGACGCCCTCTGGGGTGTGCTGCACCGGACCGATGGGGGTGCCCGCGTGGCGCATCCGCTCGACGGTCCGCCATCCGAGCGCACGCGGCAGGCGGACGACGTCCCAACCCTTGCCGACCGCGACGTCGACCAGCCGGCCTTGATCCCACGCCGCGAGGGCGCTGGTAACACTCGTCGCTGCTCTGATCCAGTCCAGCGCCGTGAACCCGTCGAACCCGCCGGCCATGAGCCAGGCGTCGCTGATCTTGGGCGACTCCTCGATCACCTGATTACCCCCGTGGGACGGCGGATGCTCACGCGTGGCAGCCCGAGCAGGAACGCGACCCGGTCGGCGGTCGCGGGCTCGTCGCCGTGCTCGCCGATCTCGTACCCGTAGCCGGTCAGATAGCGGCCGCCCTGCGCGGTGACGATCTCGCCGAGGCCGGAGTGCAGGGGATTCGCCACGGTCACGGCGCGGAGATCCCGTTTCGTCACAGACAGCCCGCGTGCTGCAAGCTGTTCGGCCAGAATGGCCGAGGCGGTCATCGCGTTCATGCCTCGATCCCACCCCAGCGGGTGCAATAACAGGATCTGACAACCTATGACACGGAGTTGATCAATGCCACTAGCTGCATCGATCACCGGAACACGGGAAACCGGGCACCGGCAACTCGCCTGGTTCCGTGACCTTTTCGGCATCTACCTCGCACCATGGGCAAGCGATGACGCGCACTTCTTCATCGGCGGCGCCAAAGGGATAGACAGTCTGTCTCTGCTGTGGCTGGCCGGTAACTCGCAGGCGCAGATCACGGTCGTCGTGCCGGGCACGGTCGCGCAGCAGCCGGCCGAGGCGCGGCAGGCGATCGAACGGTGCCGCGACCGGATCGCCGACGTCGTCGAACTCGGCGCTGCCGAACTGAGTACCCCGGCGTATCACGCCCGCAACCGGTACATGGTCGACCGGGCGCAGATGGTAATCGGGTTCCCGCTCGCCGGACCCGAAGGCGCCTCGGGCACGTGGCAGACCCTCAACTATGCAGCCGCGGAGGGGAAACCACGACTGATCGTGCCCATATGAGCTGCAGAGCATGCATCATGAGGGCATGAGCGCGCACGACAAACTCGTCGGCGCTGCCACACTCAAGCGGTTACGGCTCGCCCGCGGCTGGTCTCTCGCCAGGCTCGCCCGAGCCATCATCGCCAAGGCTGCCGAACTCGGTCAGCCGCTTGATGCGAGCCTCGCGAGTGTGCAGCGGACCGTCGCACGGTGGGAGACCGGCAGGGGGCCGATCCTGCCCGGCGACCGGTATCAACTGCTGCTCGCCCACCTGTACGCCCGCAGCGCCGACGGGCAGACATCCCTCGGCGCCGGCAGCGACTTCGCCGAGCTGCTCGACGCGCTCGCGCTCCTCGGCGAGAGCGAGCGGCGCCTCGGCGAGCTGCGCACACTCCTCGTGAAGACTGCGACCGATGGTGGCGGCGGGCTGCTCGCGCTGCTCGGACCGTCGACGCAACTTGCTCTGTCGACTGCGCTCGCCGACCCCTCAAGGCTCGATGAGGGTCTACTCGCTGCGATGAGCCTTGCCGTCCGCGACGTGAACGGACAAATCGGGAGCGTGCCGTTCGTACGCGTGCAGCTCTTGCTCGCACCGATCGTCGAGTCGTGCCGCCGGCTGCTCGGTGCCGCTGTGCCGGAGCCGTTGCTCCCCGGCCTGCAGGCGGTCGCCGCGCAGGCGTACACCCTCGCCGGACGGGCGGCGTTCGAGACACGCGACGACGAGGCATCGCGGGCGCTGTACGCCGAGGCGACCGCCGCGGCAGGCGGTATCGGCTCGCCGTGGTGCCGTGCCGTCGTCCACATGAGTAACGCCCTGGTCACCCTGTATTCGACGCCGGGAATCGAGGCAGCACAGCGGCTCGTTGACGCCGCTGTACGTGATGCGCGAGCCGGTGAAAGCGTCACGGTCCGGGCGCGAGCGCATGCCCTGCAGGCGGAGATCGCGGCCCGTGCCGGCGCCGAGCGGCATGCACGGGCTGCGCTCGCCCTAGCGTGGTACGACATGGACAGTGACCGCGACGGCGACCCCGCGCCGACCTTGTTCTCGCATGCTCACCTACGCGGGTTCGAGGGCGTTACGTCGCTGTACGTCGGCGACCCGGCCGAGGCACACGATTACTTCGCCCGATCGGCCGAGGCACTACAAGCCCCGCGCGAGCGTGTGCAGCGGGCGATCGTGGCCACCGATCAGGCAGTCGCCCGGATCCGTCTCGACGCTCCCGAGTCGGCCGCCGAACTATTGCACGGCTGTATCGACGCCGCCTCGGCGACCGGCGGCCGAGTCGCCTCGATCCGGCTCCGCCGCGCCCGCAGCGACCTGCGGCCATGGCGCCGCGAGGACTGGTTCGCCGCCCTCGACGACCACCTGATCGATTCATTCGGCGCGTAGCCGCGCCCCGAACACACAAATGCGCTCGTGCCCGGCCCTGGGGCCAGATAGGGGCGCAGGTGCTCCTGCGTTGCGGCGCCGCTCGGCAGGCAGCCCGAAAAGCGTGGAGGGCGGGCTCGGGCGCGTGGCCGTGTCCTGCACGTGCGGCTCAGCTCAGGAGAGCGGCTTGCCCCCGAACGGGCGGTCGCGGACCAGGGCGAGTGGCTTCTCAAGGTCGGTCAGGGCGGTGGGGTCCAGCGGCGGGGCATGTTCGGCGAGTTGCAGGATGCGGATGTCGTTATTGCATAGCCTTCGCACGAACGTCGTCTGTCCCAGCCTTCAGTCGTGTGATGGAGCGGCTGTGGAGGGTGGTTTCTATTTTATGGATGGGGGTGGGTGTGGGTGTGCCAGCGTCGTTGGAAGTCGTTGGTGTGTTTGTTGATGTGTGTGGGGGTGATGGGTTTGTTGTGTTGGGCGGTGATTCCGCGGTGGTTGCAGTCGTGTGCGACGGTGTGGGGGGAGGGTGTGGTGGTGTGGGTGCGGTGTTCGGCCCATACGGTGTAGAGGCGGAAGGGGAGGAGGTAGCGGCGGAGTGTGGAGGGGTTGATGGGTTTGTTGTCCCGGCCGAGCATGCCGTGGTGGGCGAGGAGGGCGGATAGTTCGCTGGGGGTGGGTTCCCGCCCGTGCTGGGTGTGGTGTTGGAGCCAGGCCTGGTAGTAGCGGTCGACGAGGGTGGGGTCTTTGACGTCGGCGGGATCTTTCGAAGGTTGCGGTGTTCCGGCGATGGTGGCGTCGACTGTGGTGCCGCGCCGTTCGCGGAGCGCGTGAGCGCTGGCAGTTGCGCTCTCCTGGTCAGCGTCTGTGCTCGGGGCGTTGTCCTCGGTCAGCCGGTCGTCGAGTTCGCCCCATGCCCTGGTCGTGGTCGTGGTGGCGGTGCTCTCCTGGTGGCGGGCGGTTTCGGTGGTGGGATCGTCCCGCCGGGTTGTGGTCGGCTGACTGGTGCTGGTGCTGGTGCTGGTGCTGGTGCTGGTGTCGTGTGGGGGCGTGTGGCGGGCCGGGCCGGTTGCGGGATGGTGGGTGTGCTGGCCTTGGGTGTGCGTGGGCCTGGCTTTGTGGAGGCTGGCGGTTGCCTTCGACGGGGGCTGTTTGAGGAGGAGTTGGCGCCGTTTCTTTGCGAGTGGGTCTTGCTGGTGGCGCTGTTGTTCCTGCTCGTGCCAGGCTGCGCCCGGTTCCTCGATCTGCTGCGGGTCCCCGGCGTTCAGCCAGGGGTGCACTTGTGGATCGTGTGCCTGTTCGGGTTCATGCGCGTGAGGAGCCACGAAGTTTCCGGACAGGCTTCTGACCGTCTATTTCACGCGGCGATTCGCAACTTCTCGAACTCGGCGTGGACTTCGCGCGGAGGG
>NZ_JBIAUL010000051.1:0-14263 GCF_042892755.1 Streptomyces sp. NPDC001714 | reverse complement strand
GCGTCCTCGGGTTCGGCGGTGGTCGTCGAATCGTCCCGGGGGGCGGCGTCTTCGGGCTCGGTGGTGGCCTTGGGCTTGTCGGCGGGCTCGGCGTCCTGGGGCTCGGCCGTCGCCTTCGGCTTGGCGTCCGCGGGCTTGGCGTCCTCGGGTTCGGCGGTGGTCGTCGAATCGTCCCGGGGGGCGGCGTCTTCGGGCTCGGCGGTGGCCTTGGGCTTGTCGGCGGGCTCGGCGTCCTGGGGCTCGGCCGTCGCCTTCGGCTCGGCGTCCGCGGGCTCGGCGTCGGCGGGTTCGGCCGTCGCCTTCGGCTCGGCGTCCGCGGACTCGGGGTCCGCGGCGGTTGCCGACTTGCCTTCGGGCTCGGGGTCCGCGGCGGTTGCCGACTTGCCTTCGGGCTCGGCGTCCTGGGGTTCGGCCGGCGCCGCCGGTTTGGCGTCCTCGGCCTCGGGTGCGTCCGCGGGCGCCGACTCGCCCTGGGGCGCGGCGTCCTGGGGTTCGGCGGTGGTGCCGGGCTCGGCGTCCTCCGGCTCGGTCGCCCTCGTGTCCGTCGGGGCGCCCTCGCTCGTTGCCTCAGGCGCCGTAGCGGTCTCCTCGGCGCTCTCCGGGGCCTCCTGCGCCCTTTCGGCGTCCGCGGGCGCCCCAGGGCCCTCCTCGGCCTTCGTGGCCGCCTCGGGGGCCGTAGCGCCCTCCGCCGGCTTGCCCGTGCGTACCCACGCCGCCACCGCGTCGCGGAGCTTCGAGTCGTCCTTGCCCGTCTCGCCGGTCTCGTCGGTCGTCTTCAGCTCCCGTACCGAGAAGATCCGGGTCGCGGTGTCCACGCCGCCGGCGGTCTCCTTCTCGGCGGCCACCGCCAGTCGCGGGTCGCGTGCTTCGGGAACCGACTCCGCGCTCCCCGACGTCGGTTCTGCCGACGACTCGCGCTGCTTCGACCTGTCGGGGGACTCGCCCGCCACCGATGCCTCCTCCACGCTCCGCACGTTGCCGTGCGCTGTCCGAACCATGTACCAGTGTCCTGTGTGCGGGCTTAGCCCCTGCGGTAGACGAGAACGACATACCTGCCGGTTCCCTTACGAACCGGTCACGCACCCTCGACAGACCAATGTGAGAGGGGTCACCCTGTCATTCATCCACGCGGGGAGGCATGGATGGGCAGGAGCCGCAGAACACTTCCGGAGGAGCTTCTGCTGCTGGCACTGGACCCGGCCACGGGTACCACTGCACAGCCGCAGTCGCTCGACCTCGGTCTGGCCGGAGCACAGCTAGTAGAGCTGGCGCTGGCCGGACGGATAGCCCCAGACGGGGATCGTATCGCCGTGGTGCAGCCACGGCCGACTGGAGATCCGACTTTGGACTGTGCGTTGGAGTTGCTGCGAAGGCGCGGCGCTCCCGTACGGGCTGTTCACTGGATCGGTGGGCCACGTCTCGGCCTCCGCCAGGTCTATCTCGCGCATCTGGAACGGTGCGGCATGGTCGCCGCCGTGGCGGGTCAGATGTGCGGGGTGTTGCCGACCACTCGCTACCAGGCGACGGACAATGCCGTCACCCGGGAGATCCGTGGCCGGCTGGATTCGGCGATCCGCACCGGCGTACCGCCGGACCCGCGGACCGCGGCGCTCGCCGCCCTGGCCCACGCGGTCGGTCTCGGCAAGCACCTGTACCCGGGGAACGAGGGCCGCTCCTCGCGTTCCCGGTTGCGTGACCTGATCCGGCACGACCCGATGGGCGGGCTCGTGGCCCACGCCGTCATGGACGTGCAGAACGGCGCGGCCGCCCAGCCACGCCGCGCCCCGGCCCAGACCGGACCGGGCGTCAGGTCCGCCGCGCCGGAACCCGCTCGCGGTGTTCCGATGCAACCGCGCCGCGGCGCGGGAGCGATGGCGCGCGCCGTGGTGCACTGAGCCGCAGTTCCACGGCAGCAACAGCCGGCCTCGGCCGGCGGCACAGCACCCCTGAGACCCGGTTCGGGAGCCGCTGGTCCGAGCGGGGCGGTGGAGGCGTACGCAGTACGCGCCTCGCCGCCCCGCTCGGCATTTCCGTCCGGAGAATCCGGAACGTGCCCGAACTGACGCGTACGCGCCGCATATCCGCTGTTTCCCAGCGGTAGGAGACACCTTGGTGGCAGTCTGCTCAACAGCAGATACGCAAAGTGGTAGTTACAGGCAGGCAGCCGGAGGTGCACGTCCCGTGGCGTCCAATGTCAATCCCACCGTCAGGCGACGCCGGCTGGGCCAGGAGCTGCGCAGGCTCCGCGAGCTCAAGGGCATGACGGCGGAGGAGGTGGCGGAGCGGTTGCTCGTCTCCCAGTCGAAGATCAGCCGGCTGGAGAACGGGCGCCGGAGCATCAGTCAGCGCGACGTCCGCGACCTGTGCGGGGTGTACGAGGTCGAGGACCAGCGGGTCGTCGAGTCCCTGATGGAGATGGCCAGGGATTCGCGGCAGCAAGGATGGTGGCACGCGTTCGGGGACATCCCGTACAGCGTCTACATCGGTCTGGAGACCGACGCCGAGTCGCTGCGGGTGTACGAACCCCAGCTGGTCACCGGGCTGTTGCAGACCCGGGCGTACGCCGAGGCCCTGGTGCAGGGCGCGTTGCCGGAGACCTCCGCCGCCGACATCGAGAAGCGGGTCCAGGTCCGGATGCGGCGACAGGAACGTATCACCGCCGAGCACAACCCCCTCCGCCTGTGGGTGGTGCTCGACGAGGCCGCGCTGCGCCGGCTGGTCGGCAGCAGGCTGGTGATGCGCGAGCAGCTGGAGTACCTGATCGAGATGTCCCAGCAGCCGCACATCACCGTCCAGGTGCTGCCCTTCGAGTGCGGCGCGCATCCCGGCCTCAACGGCCAGTACGCGATCCTGGAGTTCGCCGACGCCGCCGATTCCAGCGTCGTCTACCTGGAGGGCGTGACCAGCGACCTCTACCTGGAGAAGGCCCACGACGTGCAGAAGTACGCCGTGATGTACGAGCACCTGCGCGCCCAGTCGCTGAACGTCGAGCAGTCCCGGCAGTTCATCGCCGACGCGGCCAAGGAGTACGCCCGCTGAGCCCTCCCGGACGCTCTCCCGGACGGAGGGCGCCGGATCTTACACCGGCGTAACGCTCCCATGGAAGTCTCCTCTGGAATATGCCATCCGGACGAGTGAACGGGTACTCCAGGCGAGGAAGTTGGCTAGTAGCGTCGATCACGCCAACCGGTCAGAAAGGTTGGCGTGAATCGCACTACAGCAAGCACCACAGCAACTCGCAACAGGAGTGGACATGGCACTGCTTCAGGGCGCCACGGAGACGTGGACGAAGTCCTCCTATTCCGCAGGGAACGGGGCGTGCGTCGAGGTCAAGTCGCCGACGACCGCGGGACTCGCCGTACGCGACTCCAAGGTCGAGGAGGGCCCGGTCCTCGCGTTCCCGGCCGGCGCGTGGAACGCCTTCGTGACCTCGGTCAAGGCGTAGGGGGCATTCGCTGACCCACCGCTTCCCGTTCCCGACGACCACAACTGCACAAGCGTCACCCGGAGCCCTCTCGACCAGCCCGCCGTCCTTGCCGAGGGGGCTCGGCTTGTGCCCACGGCACCACCGGCCGCCGTCACCGCACCACCCCGGCCGCCGTCACCGGCCGCCGTAACCAGCCGCCGTCACCGGCCGGTTCTCACCGCACGGGAAACGCGACATCGCAGACCGGGTCCTCCGGTCCGGCCGCGTCCCAGTCCGCGAAGTAGACCTCCCGGCACGGGCCGTCGTACGCCAGGCCCTCCCGCCCGGCGACCCACCGCTCCACCGCCTCGAAGGCCGCCACGATCTGCGGATGCGCCACCTGCGCCTTGCTGATCCTCGTGTACGCCAGCGTGCACGCCGGTTCGACGCGCACCGCCGTCTGCCAGGCGCGCCCGTGGCGCTCGGCCCAGGCCCGGGCCGCCGCCTCGTCCGCCACCGGGACACAGGCCTCGGCGGGCCCGTCGCTCTCCATGGACACCTCGGCGTGGTAGACGACGAACGGCGCCCCGGTCACACCCCCGCACTCCCGGGCCGCCGCCTCCAGCCGGCCCAGCGAGGCGCCGATCCAGGCGGGCAGCTCGTCCGCCAGCGTGTGCCGCGTCTCGGTGATCACCACCTGCGCCGGCACCTCGACCGTCTCCACCGCGAACGTCTCGTACATCTCGGTACTCCCTCCGGACAGCCGTCCACGGAGGTATGCGGCCAGCGTCCGCTGCCCGGCGACCTGTCGCTCGACGTCCGCCCAGTACGCGGCGAGCAGCCCGGCGGCCGTCTCCCCGTCCGGGTCGGCGTCCGCCGCCTCGACCACCCCGGCGATCCTCGCCAGCGGCATGTCCAGCTGGCGCAGCATCGCCACCAGCCGGGCGCGCTCCACCTGCCCGGCGCGGTAGTACCGGTAGCCGGTCACCTCGTCGACGTGCGCCGGGGCCAGCAGCCCGAGCCGGTCGTAGAGGCGCAGGGCCTTCGCCGAGAGCCGGGAGCGCGCGGCGAAGGCGCCGATCGTGAGCAGCTCCTCGTCCACGGCGTCCACCACGTCCTCCACGGCCGCATCCTCCGTCACCGGGCGGATCCGTTCCGCCCGGTGACCAGGAGGCTCGTCCCTGCCCCAGGGGCAAGGTCAACCCGGGTTCAGGCCAGGGCGGCCTCCACCGCCGCCACGACCTCCGCGGACTCCGGCTCGGTCTGCGGGGCGAACCGGGCGACGACCTGTCCGTCCCGGCCGACCAGGAACTTCTCGAAGTTCCAGCGGATGTCCCCGGTGTGCCCCTCGCCGTCGGCGAACCCGACCAGACGGTCGTAGAGCGGGTGCCGGCCCTCGCCGTTCACCTCGACCTTCTCGGTCATCGGGAAGGTGACACCGTACGTCGCCGAGCAGAACTCGGCGATCTCCTCGGCGCTGCCGGGCTCCTGGCCCATGAACTGGTTGCAGGGCACCCCGAGCACGGTGAAGCCCTGCGCCGCGTACCGCTCCTGGAGCTTCTCCAGGCCGTTGTACTGCGGGGTCAGGCCGCACTTGGAGGCCACGTTGACAATGAGCACGGCCTTGCCGCCGTAGCCCGGCAGGCCGGCCGAGCCGCCCTGCAGCGCACCGATCTCCACGTCGAGCACGGACCCGTTGTTCTCAGTAGTCGTCATGGACGGATGCTAACTCCGCGAAGCGGCGGTCCGGGTTCCGGCCTCGCCCGGCACGTCCCGGCCGCCGTCCGTGACGCTCACGGCGACGGCGTCACGCCGTCGCCGGCTACCGCGGCTCGACGGGAGCGGACGGCTCGGCCGCCGGCTCCTTCGGTGCCGTGAGTTCCCCCGCCGGCCCGAACTTGTCGGCGACGGCGGCGATCTGCTCGATGCCGGCCTTGAGCGCGGCCGACCCGCCCGGCCCGGCCGGCTCCCGCTCGTTCTTCTCGACCTCCTGGTCGAGCCGCTTGGTCGCCCGCTCGAAGTAGCGCAGCAGCTCCACCGGGAACGGCATGACGAGCGTGGAGTTCTTCTCGGCGGCGACCTCGACGACGGTCTGCAGGAGGCGCAGCTGCATCGCCTCCGGGGTCTCCGACATGATCCGGGAGGCGTTGGCGAGCTGCTGCGCGGCCTGGAACTCACCGTCGGCCGTGATGACCCGGGCCCGCCGCTCCCGCTCCGCCTCGGCCTGCCGGGACATGGACCGCTTCAGCGACTCCGGGAGCTGGACGTCCTTGATCTCGACGCGGTCGATGTGGATGCCCCACTCCGCGGCCGGGCTGTCGATCATCAGAGCGAGCCCCTCGTGCAGCCGCTCCCGGTCGGTCA
The DNA here is from genome assembly GCF_042892755.1 of Streptomyces sp. NPDC001714. Taxonomy (NCBI): domain Bacteria; kingdom Bacillati; phylum Actinomycetota; class Actinomycetes; order Kitasatosporales; family Streptomycetaceae; genus Streptomyces; species Streptomyces sp. NPDC001714. The sequence goes on along the minus strand of NZ_JBIAUL010000051.1, from coordinate 8,493 downwards.
GCAGGTCGTCCAGGTCGCTCTTGCCGATGATGGAGCGGAGCGAGGACTGGGCGACCTGGCCGACGGCGAACACGTAGTCCTGCACCTCGATGGCCGCGCGGACCGGGTCGGTGACCCGGAAGTAGACGACGGCGTCCACCTTCACCGACACGTTGTCCTTGGTGATGCCCTCCTGGGTGGGCACCGGCATGGTGACCACCTGCACGTTCACCTTGCGCATCCGGTCGGCGAAGGGGATCAGGAAGGTGATCCCCGGCCGCCGGAAGTCCGGCAGCGCCTTGCCCAGGCGGAACACCACCCCACGTTCGACCTGGTTGACCACGCGCATCCCGCTGCGCAGCACGAGCAGGGCCGCCACGACCACCAGTACGACCCCTACAACGGCGCCGTCCATGGGCACACACTCCATTCTCGACGTGATCCGGACAAGAATCCGGACAAGAATGAGGACACGTCCGGGCCGTCCCGGGATGCGGGTGCCGGCGTCAGGAGTGCGTAAAGAAAACCGGCCCACCGCGGGGGAGTGGGGGTACCGCGGCGGCCACGACCCGCTTCCGTCCAGCGCGTGCCCGCGACGCGTGCCCGGCCGGACGGAAGCGGCGGCGGACCCCTTCGGTCGTTCGTCAGCACAAGGGGCCGCCCGGCCTTCCAGACCGGAAGGTGCGACGCCGAGGGTGGCGTCCGGCTTTCCATGGTGCGCCATCCCGCCCGCGTCGCAACGACACGTACGGGTTCGCCCCCAAAGGCGTTCATCAGGGCCCGAGTTGCCTCCGCGGGCGGCCGGCCTGAGGTAACGGAAGCGCCGGCCCCGTGAGGCCTGCGGTGCGATTGTTCCGTAATCTCATGATCACATTGAGTGGCACCCGGTCGTCCCACCATGCTGTCGTCCAACTCCCCCGCGGCGCCTCAGCACCGCCGCGGGGGAGCGGCTTCCAGACGCTTCTCCCTCTCAGGGAAGGTGAGATGACCAACAGGCAGATGATGACCGTGGCCGTACTGGCGGCGGTCCTCGCGTGGAGCACGGTGATGACCGCGCTGGGGCAACTCGCGGCGGTGGCCGCGCTGTTGCCCTCGCTCGGACTCCTCGTCCAGCAGATCGGCACCGCACTGGGCGCCTCCGGCGGCACGGATCCCGGGCAGAGCCCGACGCCTCCCGCACCGGCGCCCCGCTCGTCGGCACCCCGGACGCCGGCGGCCCCGGCCGGGAGCGAGGAGTCGTCACGGTGAAGAAGCCAGAGGTGCCCGAACAGCCCGGGGGAGACCCCCACAGTCGCCGCGGCCGGCCCCCGGAGCCGATCGGCGAGGAGGTCGGCGTCGCCCACCGCACCTGGCTGGAGCCGGTCCGCAACCGGCTCGTCGCCAGCGGACTGACCCTCGACGAACTCGTCAGCCGCTCCGGCTACTCCAAGACCCGGCTGTCGGAACTCCTGCGCGGCAAGGGCTACTACCCCGGCTGGGAGATCACCTACAGCGTGGTGAAGGCCCTGGACCTGCCGCCGTGGCCGCTGCGCCGCCTGTGGACCGCGGCGGCCCGGGAGGCGGACAAGAACCAGGTCTGGATCGAGAACCGCATCCGCGCCGTGCAGCCGCTGGGCCCCGAGCAACCGCCCGTCGCGCACCTCGGCTTCACCCAGATCATGCGCGGCCCGTACACCGCTTACGCGCGGGCCTTCCTGCAGTCCGAGGACCGGGCCCAGCGCGCGGTCGGGGAGACCTTCGACATCCTCTGGCTCACCTGGGACGTGGCGATCTCCGGCCCCGACACCCCGCGCCACGCCTGGCAGATGCTGCGCTCCCGGGTCATGTCCCGGGCCGTCCAGCAGGACGGGCACCCCGACCTGCGGCAGGCGGCCTTCGTCACCGTCGCCCAGGCGGGCATCGCCGACCTGGGTGAGCGCAAGAGCCGTATCGACACGATGGCGGACTTCTTCGACGCGATCGCCCGGCTGCCCCAGGACCAGATGGACGTCATCGTGCTGCGCCACCTGTGCGGCGTCCGTCCCGACGCCGTGCCCGGCATCGTCGGCCTGACCCCGGCCATGACCCACACCCTGGACCACCACGCCCGAGGGGCGCTGACCGGCCTCTACCTCCGCACCGACACCCTGGAGTGATCACCACGGCCATGAGCATCATCGACGACCTTCTCGCCCAGTCCCGGCTGCTGCCCGACCCGCACGTCCCCGCCGACGTCGTCCCGTACGACGACCTGGCCTACCCCGCCTTCACCGACGACGGCCGGCTGTTGTGGGACGGTGACGGACCCGACCTCGCCGACGACGGCGCCGCGCAGAGCCTCGCCGCCCTCTGCGAGGCCGTCGTCGCGCACTGCACGCCGGACCAGCTCGCCGACTTCCTCACCGACCAGCTGCCGCAGCCGCGGGCCGCCTGGATCCTCGGCTGCGCCCTCCAGCTCGCCGGCGCCGACGACGGGGCCCGCTTCTGGTGGCAGTACGCGGCCGGCGCCGGTGACGAGCCCCCGTCGTACTGCCTCTACCTCCAGCACCTCGCCCGCGGCGACACCCATGCCGCCGCGCTGTGGCAGGCCCAGGCCGGAGCCCACGTGCCGGACGGCGACGACCCGGCCCCCGCGGACGACGCCCCGGCGTACCGCCTCGTGACCGCGGACACCAGCCTGCCCACCGTCCTGCGCATCCTCAGCCGTCTCACCCGGGCCACCCCCCGCCGGCACACCCCGACCGCGGCCGCGGTCATCGACTTCGTGGCCACCGCCGTGGCCATCGGCTACGACCTCCACCCGGACCTCGAGATCCCGGTACCGGGCCCGCACTTCGCGGAACACCTGGAGATCATCGTCGCCGCGACCGCGCTGCCCCCCGCCCCCCGCTCCACCACCCCCGTGCATGCCGTCCGCGGTCCGCGGCCCGAACCCGGCACGGCCCTCCCCAACCGGCCCGCGTCGGAGACCACCGCCGAGAAGGTCCAGGAGCCCGAGCGGCTGCTGGTCGAGGTCACCGGCGCCGACCACGAACCCGAGTCCGCGTCCGCGTTCTTCAAGGCGGCGGTCGCGGTGTGCTGGCGGACCGTCACCGCCGCCCGGACCGCCGCCGGCCCGGACGGGCAGCCGGGCACCCGCCGCGCCTACTACCTGGACCGTTTCCGCACCCGTTCCCCACGGCCCGCGGGCTTCGCGACCAGGTCACCGTCCGGGGCGGGTACACCTCACCCGCATGGGCTATGATCGATCCAGAGCTGGTCGGCCCGATCCGGTCCGTCCGGTGCTGCGTTGGTGGTCCAAGGAAAGACGCCCCGCTTCCTGCGGGGAAATGCAGGTGCAAGGCCTGCCCGGCGCTCCATACCGAGGCCCGTCCACACAGTGGACGGGCCTCGCGCCTTGCCTGGGGCGAAGCGGACCGGGCCGCCCGGGACCGTCACGTCTCCGGCCCCCACCACTCCGGCCCGCCGCCCCGCCAGTCGATCCACGGCGCCTGCGCCACGTCCGCCGGATCGACCTCCAGCCCGGCTCGGCGAAGGAACTCCGCGACGTCGGTCACGTTGTGCGCCAGCCCGAGGATCTCGCCGTCCACGCGCACGCGCCGGCCACCCGTCGGCGACGGCGGATGCACGATCACCCGTATCGGTCCGGACATGCCTTCAGGATCATCCGGGACGTACGGTCCCGCACTCCAGCCCGTCATCCGAGCACCCTCAGCTCCCTGTCCGGTCCGGCCGTCCCAGGTCCCGCAGCTCCCGCCACGCGGCGGGGCCCGGGCGCCGTTGCTGCCAGTAGGGATGGAAGAACACCTGCGCCGACAGCCGGTACAGCCGCCGTCGCAGCTCGGTACGCCCGGGCCGCACGGCGAGCTGCCGGTAGGTGGCGCTCCATTCCTGCTGCGCCCGGGCCAGGTCCACGGGAAACGATCGCATGACCAAATTCAAGCACGTGTTCGATTTTGGAGTCCACCGAAGCGGAACCCCGGAGCGACCATGAAAAAAACCGGCGCGCCCCCCTGCAGGGGTGGGCACGCCGGGCAGCGCGCCCCCAAAGGGGCGCTGGGGGTACCCCCGGCCGAAGGCCGGGGGAGGAACTGCGCGACCGGCCACAACGGCGCCGCAGCCGACCGACGGCCCCGGATGTCGGCGCGGCATGGCGCTCAAGCGGAGCGCCTAGTCGACGTCCACCGGACCGTCGTCCGACTTGCGCGCCTTGCCGGTGGGCAGCTGGAGCAGGCTGCTGCCGTTGCCCTCGCCGTCCCCCGGGCGGCGGCCGTCGGAGCGCTGTCCGTCGGACTCCTGGCCGCTCAGGTTCTGCCGGACCGAGTCGAGGATCGTCAGGCCCTGGGACACCAGGCCGGCCGCGATCTCACCGAGGCCGTCCGCGCCGTTGAGGACGTTGACGTTGGCACCGGCGAGGCCGCCGGCGGCCTCCTTGACGATCTGCGGGAGCTGGTCGATCAGCATCCGGTCGAGCGCGACCCGGTCGTACGACGCGGCCGCCTCCGCCTGGATCTTCATCCGCTGTGCCTCGGCGGCCGCCAGGATCCGGACCCGCTCGGCCTCGGCCTCGGCGGGCTTCACGACCTCGGCCACCAGCTGCTCCTGGCGCAGCTTGGCCTGGCGCAGGGCAAGCTCCGTCTGGGCGGCGAGCACCTCCTGCTGGGCGTGCGCCTGCGCCAGCGGACCGGCCTGCGCGGCCTGCGCCTGGGCGCGGTCCACCTCGGCCGAGTACTCGGCCTTGACGATGGCGGTCTGCCGGGCGTACTCGGCCTGGTTGCGGGCCGCCGCCTGCTCCGCCTCGACCGAGGCCTGGGTGGCCTGCGCCTGCGCGATCTGTGCCTGCCGCTGGATGGCGGCCTTGTGCGGCGCGGACATCGCGTCGATGTAGCCGGTGTCGCCGTCGTCGATGGACTGGATCTGCAGCGAGTCGACGATCAGGCCGATCTTCGCCATCTCCGTCTTCGAGGTGTCCAGCACCTCCGCGGCGAGCTTCTGCCGCTCGGTGACGATCTCCTCGACCGTCATGGAGCCGATGATGGCCCGCAGGTGCCCGGCGAAGATCCGGCCGGTGAGCACCGACATCTGCTCCTGGTCGGAGAGGAACCGCTGGCCCGCGTTGATGATGCTCTCGTGGTCGTTGCCGACCTTGAAGGCGATGACCGCGCGGACGTGCAGGGAGATGCCCTGCCTGGTCACGCAGGTCTCGGTGACCTCGGACTCGCACATGGACAGCGTGAGGAAACGGACCTTCCGTATGACCGGCAGCACGAACTTGCCGTGCCCCGTGACCACTCGGAACGGCGCGCCCCCCAGTCCCCGCCTGCCCCCCGAGATCAGCATCGCCTCGTCGGGAGCGGGTACGCGGTATCCGAACATTCCTGTCTCTCCTCAGCTGGCCTCGGCGCTGTCGCCGAGCGCGTCCAATGGATCCACCCACTCGATGACGCAGACCTCGCGGCATCCCCGTGATTCGATCACGAGCACCGTCGCACCGACCGGCAGGGGCTCCTCCGACCAGGCGAGAAACGTCTCCAGCCCGCCCCTGACCCGCACCAGGACTTCGCCGGGGCCGGTGGAACCGCGCGTTCCGATGAGCACCTTCCCCGTGCAGCCGATCACGGCCTCGTCCTGCGGCATCACCGGCCGTCCTCCTCGTCCTGGCCCCGTGATTCCGACGATAGACCCGATCCGCGCGGGACCCAACGGTCGGGAGAGGCCGTCCTCCGTCACGGCGCATACGACGCCCCGAACGCACCGGCGGTTCCGGGGAGAACACCCGTCCGCGGTCGTCGGAACCGGATCGGAAGCGGTTGGAGGGTGCCGGCGGAAGCGGCCGGGGTGGTGTCGTGGACGGCGGTGAGGCCGGGCGACGCGGTGCGGGGCGCGGACGGCGGGTGATGCCGCGAAGGGGGAACGGACAGATGCGGAGCAGCCCGCCGGCCCGGGGGACACGTCCGAGCCGGCGCCCGGTCTCATCGCCGTCGTCAGTCGGCCGCGCGCAGGCCGAGCACCAGGTGCTCGAAGCGCTGCTCCACCGGGGTCAGGTCGGTCCGGGCCAGCTCCTGGGGCAGGATGACGATCCGGAGTTCGGGGGTCAGGGCGGGGTGGCGGCGGCAGGCCTCGATGAACGAGTCCACGATCAGGGCGGCCAGCTGGCCCCGGTCCAGATCGGTGACCCGGGCAAGGCCGGAGCCGATCAGCGGCACGGCGACCGGCTTGAACAGGCCGTTGACCGCGACCGAGGCCCACAGGCTCTCCAGACTCAGCCGCAGATCGGCGTGGTTGGACCTGGCCACCAGGTCGTTGCCGAGCCGCGAGTAGGCCGTGGCGAACACCCGGCGGCCCTCGACCGGTACCACCACGGTCGTACCCACCGGATAACGGACCCGGCGGCCCAGCGGCTTGGCCCGCACGGTCTCGGTGCCCACCGACTTCACCGCCCGCAGCCCCGCCCGCAGCCGGTCGTCCAGCAGGCGGCGCTTCCCGGCGAACAGCCGGTCGACGAGCTGGCTCTGCAGGCTCTCCCGGCTGATCACGAGATCCTCGGCGGTCTCCGTGTCGAAGGTGTCGGAGAACCCGATCACCAGGTTGCAGTCCGCCTGGTCGAACAAGTCGCCGCGTACCAGCACCACATCGGCCCGCTGGCCGGGCAACGGCACCCGGTGCCGCAGCAGTTCGGCCCCGTGCCGGGCGCGCAGCTCGGCGCGCAGGGCCTCCAGGACGCGCGCCGCCTCGACGTCGTCGGGATGCTCGTGGGTGATCAGTTCGGCGACCGGCAGGGCGAGTTCGGGCCGACCCAGGTCGGTCTGCACGCGGACCAGTTCCCGGCGGGCCGCGTCCTGAAGGGCGGTCAGGCGGCGGACGAAGGGCACCGCGAACCCCTCGCCGTTGACCTCGGCCAGCGGCCGGCCGCGCACCAGGGACAGCGCCTCGGACAGCCGGTGCGCCGCGGTGGCCGGGGGTGCGAGCAGAGCGTCGTTCACGATCGCGGTGAACCGCGCGCTGTCCAGCTCCTCGGGCCGCAGCACCAGCCGGTAGGCGGTCTCCGGGCCCTGCACGGTGACCTGCTGCTCGGTGCGCAGGACATGCGTTCCCGCGCTGTCCTGGCCGGGGGTGCCGGGGGACAGCGCCCGCCGCAGCTCCAGGACCCGTTTCTGGACCTCGTTGCGGTTGCGCTGGTCCAGGTGGCGCGGCTCGTCCGCGAGCCCCCACACGTCACGGCGCAGTTGCCGTACCGGGACCGCCTCGCCCTCGGCCGCCACCAGGCGGACCAGCAGCCGTACGGTCAGCGGCGTCAGCCGGACCGGAACCCCGTCGACCTCGAGCTGGACCGGGCCCAGTACCTTCACCCGGATACGTGCTCTCGCACCGGCCATCCGCGTCGCCCCCCGGCGGTTCAACGTCACTCTGCGTCAGCCATAGTGACTGAAAGATTATCATGATGCCTTGGGGAATCCATGAGTTCGGGTGATTCAGCCGGGCTGGACCCGATACGGCCCCCGAGCACCTTCCGGCGTGGTACACGGCGCGCCCGGCAGGTCTTCCTGCGCGACACGATGGTGGCGTTCGGCGGGCTGTCCGCCGTGTCCCAGGTCGTGGGCCCGTTCGTGCCGCACAGCGCCTCCGGCGCGGTCGTCGGGCTGTCGGTGGGGGCCTGCCTGGGCTGGGGGCTGCTGCGGTCGCGCCCGGCGGTCCGGGTACGGCAGGTGTTCCGGCGGCCCGACATGACGGTGGTCGTCGAGACGGGCGACCTGTTCGACCAGCCGGCCCACCTCGTCGTCGGCTTCTGCGACACCTTCGACACCCTGTCGGCCGGCGGCCGGGTCATCAACGGCGACAGCGTGCAGGCGCAGCTCCTCGACCGCCGGTACGGCGGCGACGTGGACCGCCTGGACGCGGAGCTGGGCGCGGCGCTCGCCCCGGCCGGGCCGATCGCGCGGGAGGAGCGGGCGGACAAGCCGCTCGGCAAGCTCGACCGCTATCCCGTCGGCACGGTGGCCGTGCTGGGCGCCCGGCCGCGGCTGGTGTTCGGCGTGGCCTACAGCAGGATCGGCAACGACTACGTGGCCTCCTCCGGCGTGGAGGACCTGTGGCGGGGCCTGGCCGGGCTGTGGGACGCGCTGCGCACGCACGCCCAACTGGAGCGGGTGGCCATGCCGTTGACCGGTTCCGGGCTGGCGCGCCTCGGCCACCTCGACCGGGACAGCCTGCTCCGGCTGATCCTGATGTCCTTCGTGGCCCGCTCCCGGGAGGCCGCGATCTGCCGTGAACTGCGCGTCGTCATACGGCCCGAGGAGCTGGAGGGCATCGACATGCGTGAGCTGGCCGCGTTCCTGAGCGCCCTGGCGTCGGGCCCGGAGCGGTAGCGCACAGGAGAGGGGGGGGGGGGGCCCCCGCCCCCCCCCCCCCCCCCCCCCCGGCGGCCGGGCCGCGGGGGGGGGGGGGCCCCCACCGCTCGGCTTGCCACGCGGTTGAACGAGCCCGAGCCGCCCCGCCCGACCGAGGAGTGGCCGGACGCCGGGTAATGGGCTTCGG
>NZ_JBIAUL010000050.1:0-14287 GCF_042892755.1 Streptomyces sp. NPDC001714 | reverse complement strand
ACTTCGCCGCCTCCTGCGGCGGCGCACCGCTCGCCGTGATCAAGGAGTACATCGAGAACCAGAAGCGTCCCGGCTGAGGCCAACAGCGCGGACCCGTGCTCCAGCACGGGTCACCCCCATCTTGAGAAGCAATTCCTCCCAAGCCCCTAAAGGCGCCGGGGTTCCTTGCTAGATCATGCTGAACCTGCTCCTGTCCCTGTCCCGTAGTGCTGGAGTCTGTCGACGGGTGTACGCCGGGTGTACGTCTGCGCGCCGTACCCCGTGCGGTGCGGCGCCGGGGTGCGGGCCGGACGATCGCGGTGGGCGGTCGGCCAGCGGCGACCCGAACGACCCGTGCAACCTGTGGGTCGAACCCGCCGACCCGTGCGGACCCACGGGCAGTCAGGGTGTCAACAGCCTGAAGGATCTGGTGGAGACCAAGCTGCACACCGCAGTCTGTGCGGGCAGGGTCACCCTCGCCCAGGCCCAGCAGGCCAGCGTTACCGACTGGACCACCGCCCTCCCCAAGCTCGCTCTCAGAGGGCAGTGAGCGAGTCTTCTGCCGTTTTGGTTTGGGCAGTTCGTGTGGGCTTGGCAGGTTTCGGCTTGTCAGTGGGCTTGGCTGTGGTGCGCTTGAACGGTGGGTGAGCGCACGCCGTACAAGACCGACCTGACCGAGCCGGAGTGGGCCGTGATCAAGCCGCTGATCGCGGCGTGGGAGGTACGGCATCCGCCGGTCTCCGGCCATCAGGGGTGTTACGAGATGCGGGAGATCGCCAACGCGCTGCGGTACCAGAACCGGACTGGCTCCGCGACTCCGTTCGAGTACTGCGGGTCAGGGCTGGTCGCCCACGAGGGCGATGGCGCGCGTCTCGGGAACTCCCAGCATCAGCAGGCTCGTGATCGTCGATGCTCGGGCGCCGAGGGTCCCGTTCGACAGGTCGCTGTCCGCGATGGCGAACACGACGCCGTAGGCGATCTGGCTCAGAATGTCCGCCGGCAGGTGCTGTGCGAACACCTCGGTGTCCTGGCCCCGTTTCACGAGGTCGGCGAGGAGCTCGTCGACTGGCCCGAGCAGGCCGTGGATCGCCTCGCCGTACTCGCCTCGGCGCAGCGCCAGCAGCACTCGGTACCGGTGCGCCACCGGCCAGAGGCGGGCGATGAATTCGACCCATGCCGCGTCCGCTTCCGCGCCGGAGGCGTTGACTTCGGTGAGCACGGCTGTCATCTCGGCCACGGCCCGTTCCGTGAGTGTCCGGACCAGGTCGAGGCGCGAGGGGAAATGGTCATAGACCGTGCGACGGACGACGCCGGCGGTGGAGGCGATCTCGCCCATTCCGGCGTCGGGGTTCTCTCCCAGCAGATCGAGGGCGACGTCGAGGATGCGTTCGCGTGTCTCGTTCATCGAGCGCACACGGGAGGACTCGGTGGGCACGGCACCAGTATTGCACACGGGTGTACAGTGAGAGTGACTGTACACCGGTGTGCAGCGAGAGTTGCGCTGTGCTTCGAAGCTCAGGAGAAGAGGAGAAGGCCATGACCGCACCGACACCGCCTACCTCGGCCCTCGTCCGCCCGTTCACCGTCTCGATCCCGGAACCGGCGATCGACGACGTCAAGCAGCGACTGGCCAGAACCCGGTGGCCGGATCCGGAAACGGTGGGCGACTGGTCGCAAGGGGTTCGCGTAGAGAACGCCAGATCTCTGGTCGAGCACTGGGAGCGCGGCTACGACTGGCGGCGCTTCGAGTCCGAACTCAATCGCTTCCCCCAGTTCCTGACCGAGATCGACGGGCTGGACATCCACTTCATCCACGTCAGGTCCAAGAACCCCCACGCGATGCCGCTGATACTCACGCATGGATGGCCGGGCTCGATCCTCGAGTTCCTGAAGCTGATCGGGCCGCTGACCGATCCGGCCTCGTTCGGAGGAGACGCCGCCGATTCGTTCGACGTCGTCGTCCCGTCGCTCCCCGGGTTCGGGTTCTCCCAGAAGCCCACGGAGACCGGGTGGACCGTCTCGCGCATCGCAAGCGCGTGGGTGGAGCTGATGAGGCGACTCGGCTACACGAGATGGGCCGCGCAAGGCGGCGATTGGGGTGCCGTCGTCACCACCGCCCTCGGGGCCATGCAACCTGAGGGACTTCTCGGAATTCATCTGAACACCCAGTACGCCTTTCCCGCACAGATACCCGACACCCTGTCGCCCGAACAGCGCGACGCCGTGGAGACCCTCGCCCTCTACACCGGCGATCTCGGCGGGTCGAACCACCTTCAGGGCACGAAGCCGGAGACGGTCGGATTCGCCCTGGCGGACTCTCCCGCCGGCCAGGCAGCCTGGATCTACGAGAAGTTCCAGTCCAAGACCGACAACCACGGGCTCGCCGAGGACGCTCTCGGCATCGACGACATGCTCGATGCGATATCCCTCTACTGGTTCACCAACAGCGCAGCGTCGTCCGGCCGCATCTACTGGGAGAACAAGTCGCTCACTTTCGCGGGCCCGAAGCTGACGCTTCCGGTCGCGGTGACCGCCTTCCCGAGGGACATCCCCCGCGTGCCACGGAGCTGGATCGAAGACACCTACAGCAATCTGATCCACTACGGCGAGGCCGACAAGGGCGGGCACTTCGCGGCCTTGGAACAGCCCGAGATCCTTGTCAGCGAAATCCGCAACGGCCTGCGCACCCTTCGTTCCTGACGCCAATGCGCGAGCTCAGCGGGCAATAAGCGAGTCTTCCAACGTTTTGCCCGTTGGTCTGGATCAGGCTTACTGGTCGGCGGGGGCTGTCGGGGCCTGAGGGCCGGGCCGTGCGAACAGTCCGGGTTCGGTCTCGTCGAGGAATCCGATGCTGACCAGGCGTTTGAGTTTCGCGCGGGTGCCTTCGACGTGCTTGGGCATCAAGGGCTGGTCCAGCGCGAGGCACAGGTCGCGGGCGCGTAGCGGTCGGCGTTCGTGCTCGAATACGTCCATGATCTGCTGGTAGGCCGCGCCATCCGGAAGCGCCGGGGTCGGCGGCCGCTCGAGGGCGAGGCCTGGGGCCACCGCGCGGACCGCCTCGGCCGTGGTCGCCAGGGCCTCGCGCTCAGCCTGCGCCTCGCGCTGGCGGGCGGCGAGTTCGCCGATCTGCTCGGCAAGCTGACGTTCGCGCAGTTCGATTCCGTCCAGGAGCTGCTCGATGACGGCGTGGGTCATCACACCTCCCGCCAGCGGGCCGGCGTGCCGACCAGGCGGCGCAGTATCCGCCCGGCAGAGGCCCAGTAGATCCTGGATTCCGCGCAGGACGGTGCGTGCTCATAGTCGCGGGCGAGGCGTCGTTCCTGCATGTTCAGGCCGTTGGTCTACTCGACGCGCCAGCGAATGGGATCGGGGATGAACCCGGTGTCAACCGGGTCGCGCGCCACGATCTGAACGTCGATGCCGAGCGTTCGCCCGTGTTCGACGACGCTGGCCTCGAAGCCACGGTCGACCAGCGCCGTGCGGACCGTGCCCGCAGGGGCGACCTTCCTCAGCAGCGCGGCACCGATCGCGTTGTCGTCTACCGATGCCGTGACGACCACGAGGGTCGGTGCAGGTCACGGCAGTGTCACCGGTTCGTCTGCGGCCCGCCGTTCTGGTTCGGCAAACCCGGCCTCTCCCGCCTCGCAGCAGTCTCTGCTACCCCGAACGCACACTGCGACGGGCCCTGGCCGATGTCACGTCGCCGCGACGGCGCAACAAGCCGAACGTCCGCCACCCCCGCATCGTCCCTCTGGCCGACCGCCCGGACCGGGGGCTTCACATCCGCGAGACCGCTCAGACCGGGACCGCGACCGTCCGGGACCTGTCCAGACACCACAAGCTCCCACCCGGGAGAATCCGCACCATCCTGGACATGCCGACGCCGAGCACCTACAAGTCCAGGAGCGGCCCCAAAATGGGACGAGCAGCCAGGCGGCCCGCACCAGCGATCAACGACGCCACGCGAGCTCTGATCGATGCCATGCTCACTGAACACCTCGACCGCAGAGAGATCTGGACCCGGCTCCTGAACGACCACACCATCTCCGCGTCCTACTCCTCCATCAACGTCCACTGGCCAGTGTTCGGCGGAGAGATCATCATGTGGGAATGTCTGACAACCGATCCGCTGCGGCACCGACTGTGGTGCGGCTCCCGCAGTACACGAAGGCGGACCAGGAGGAGATCCTCGGCAACAGCGATGATCCCTTCGGTGTCGCCTCGACCGGTCTGACCTGGCTGCCAAAAGAAGAACACTTCGGCATCAGACACGAAGGCCGACTCGTGGCACACGCTGGCCTGCTGCGACTGCCTGTCGCGATCGGCAACACCGAGACAGAGGTGGTGGGCGTCGGCGGAGTGGCCGTCGCGCCAGGCATGCAAGGTCAGGGCCTGGCTCGGCTCGTCGTCACAGCTGCCCTGGAGCACGCCCGCACGATGGGTCCTCAGCACTCACTCCTGTTCTGCCGACCTCCCCTCGTGCCGCTCTACCAGCGCCTCGGATGGCACTCGCTCGACAAGGACGTACTCGTCGAACAACCCGAAGGCCGCCTGGTGACCATGCCCCTGCGGACTATGGTGACGCCCCTGCGCGACGGTGCCCGCTGGCCCTCAGGGCCAGTACGGCTGTTCTCGCTCCCTATGTGACGGAGGGGCATCCTTATGGGGTGTCAACAAGCGGGCAGGTTGGATGGGCGATCCACGGCATACACCGTGACTGGGCGGCCCTGCAGATGGTCCTCCCGACGCGGAGCGAAGCCCAGGCGCTTGGCTACCTTCACTGACGCCTCGTTGCCCGGCCGCATGAGAGCCGTGAAGTAGTCGTCATCAAGCGTGGCAAACCCCCAGGCCAGACACGCTTGAGCGGCCTCGGTCGCATACCCGTGCCCCCAGTGATCCGCTCGAAGGGTCCACCCCAGTTCCACCTCGTCGAACTGCTCCCAGTACTGCAAACCGCTTCGACCGATGAACTCCCCGCTCGACTTCAGCTCGATCGCGCACAGACCATGGCCTCGCTCAGCCCACTGCCGCTCGATCACAGTGAGGCGTTCCAGTGCTTGTTGACGAGAGAAGGACCCGACGAAGCGGTTGACCTGCGGGTCAGCATGGAGCTCGACGAAAACGTCGACGTCAGACACATCCAGAGGTCGCAGGAGCAACCGCTCAGTCTCGATCATGCGTCCGAGCATAGATCTCGCCGCCAACCGAGCCCAGGTAGTCACCGCAACGTCACCCAGCGTAGCGCAAGAAGTGGACCAGGCCCGGATCTCGGTCACGAAGCCAAGCCGCCACACCTGATCGTTTGCCCATCAACCCAGTCGCCGCAGGCCAATGCCAACAGGCGTCAGAGGCGGGCATGGGGGAGTGCGCGCCGGTGATTGCTGCTGAACGGCCCGGCCCCTCCGCAGGATCGCGGAGGGGCCGGATGGTCGTAGCGGGGGCGGGATTTGAACCTGCGACCTCTGGGTTATGAGCCCAGCGAGCTACCGAGCTGCTCCACCCCGCGGCGGTGTCTTTACCGTACGGCATCCGCGCGGCGCCGGCAGGGATATATGCCGTCGGGCCGCCTCTCGGGTCTGCCACGGGGTGGTACCGAAGAAACACCGCCCTGCAGGCCGACTACTACGCAGAGTTGGAACAGCACGCTTCATGGTGAGAGACCTTGATGTGGATGTCCGGGCCGACGGTGACCGTCGACCAGCGGGCCAGCGTGAACGGGGTGGGTGGCAGCGGCAGCAAGGCGGCGGCCTCGACCATGCCGAAAACGGCCACCGGAGCACGTCGGTGCGACGCCGCCCAGCGGCCGGCACTGCCATCGCCCGGCGACCTGCTGGGCCCGGGTGACGGCCTCGGTCTGCATGTGCTCGATCGAGGTGAACTTCCGCCCGCGCCAGAACGAGTCGCGGATACAGGGCATGGACTGGCGTGGCGAGCCGGAGCGCCACGCGCCGGCGGGATCCGGAGTACTCACTGCGTCTTCTGTGTCCGCCGCGCCCGCGGCCGCAGTCGGATCGCGTGCAAGGTCGACCCCCAAGTGGTCGTCTCCGCAGCGCCGGTGACTGTCCTGAGCGGCCCGAGGTGCCGTGGGTGGCCCGCTCAGGGGCCACCGAGGACGCCGACTGCCCGCAGAGCCCAGTGCGGCAGTCGGCGGGACGGGGAGCGGGTGCGGGTCAAGAGAACGTCAATTCCCGCCGGTTCGGGCCGTGTTGCACCAAAAGATATTGACATGGTCACGTAAATTCCATCAGAGTGTCGGAGTCCTTCAGCACGTCCTGCACGATGTTCGGTTCGGCCGGGCCCCGCCCGTCCCCATGGCGCGGACGTGTACGAGGCATGCTCTCGCCCTGCCCGACGACGCATCGCCGGACGTGCCCCTTCCGCGAAAGGGAACGGCTCATGTCCCTGGCGTCTCTGCTCCACCGCCTGGCGAGACCCGGTCTGGTGACGGCGGCCCTCGCGGCCGGCGCGCTCGCCCTGACCACGACTACCGCCACCGCGGCCCCGGCCCTCACCCAGATCAGCGCCGATCCCTACACCAACTCCACCAGCCAGCACGCCACCGAGGTCGAGCCGGACACGTTCTCCTACGGCTCCACGATCGTCTCCGCCTTCCAGGTCGGCCGGTTCACCGACGGCGGTGCCTCGAACGTCGGCTTCGCGACCTCCAAAGACGGCGGTGCCACCTGGACCAAGGGGTTCCTGCCCGGGATCACCACCCAGGCGGGCGGCACCTTCCAGAGGGTCAGCGACGCGTCGGTGACCTACGACGCGAAGCACAACGTCTGGCTGATTTCTTCCATCCCCATCACCTCGTCCGTCACCGTGCCCGAGGTCTACACCAGCCGTTCGACCGACGGCGGACTGACGTGGAGCAACCCCGTGGTCACCGCGACCGGTTCGAGCCTCGACAAGAACTGGATCGTCTGCGACAACACGGCCACGAGCGCCTTCTACGGCAACTGCTACACCGAGTACGACAACAACGGCGACGGCGACCGCATCAAGATGACCACCTCCCCCGACGGAGGACTCACCTGGGGTGCTTCGAAGAACACCGGCAACAACGCCACCGGCCTGGGCGGACAGCCCGTCGTCCAGCCGAACGGCACCGTGGTGGTCCCGATCGCCAACGCCTCGGAGACCGCGATCCGAGCCTTCACCTCCACCAACGGCGGCAGCTCCTGGACCAACGCCACCACCGTGGCCACCGTCAGCTCCTTCACCGTGGGCGGCGGTCTGCGCAGTGGCCCACTGCCCTCCGCCGAGATCGACTCCGCCGGGAAGGTCTACGTGGTCTGGCAGGACTGCCGCTTCCGCGCGAGCGGGGGCTCCTGCACCTCCAACGACATCGTGATGGCGACGACCACCAACGGCACCACATGGTCGTCGGTGACCCGCATCCCGATCGACGCGACGACCAGCACCGTCGACCACTTCATCCCCGGCCTCGCGGTCGACCCGTCCACCTCGGGCAGCACTGCGCACCTGGCGCTGACGTACTACTACCACCCGACCGCCAACTGCACCGCGTCCACCTGCCAGTTGGACGTCGGTTACGTCTCCTCGACCAACGGCGGCAGCACCTGGACGGCACCGACCCAGCTCGCCGGTCCGATGACCGCCTCCTGGCTGGCGAGCACCACGCAGGGAACCATGGTCGGCGACTACATCTCGACGTCCTTCTCCGGTGGAACGGCCCACCCCGTCTTCGCCGTGGCCTCGGCCCCCAGCGGCTCGGTCTTCAACGAGGCGATGTACTCACCCACTTCGGGCCTCACGGCAGCTGCCGGTACCACAGCCGTGACGACCGCCACGGCACGTGACAACGCCTTCTCGGCCCGTCTGGCCGTGATCGCCTACGTCCAGTGGCTGGCCAACGGCGGCACCGAGGGCGGTGAGGACAGCCCCTGACAGTTGACATCCTCTCCCCTCTGGAGGGGGAGTTTCCCGCCTACTGCGCCGTTGAAGGCTGCGGTGTCGAGTGGGTTCCTGTGGCCCGACGTGGCGGGGCGCGGGTCACGGGGGGATGGCAGCAGGCGGCCGTCTGGCACCGGCCGGCCCTGGTTGCTGGGGCGGTGGTGCTCCTGCTGGGCGGTTTCGGGTTCGCTCTGTCCACCGTCAGCAACACTGTCTCCTCGGATCCCACCCCGGGCGGCACCGCGCAGGTCTCCGCGCCGAAGTCACCGACCGGGCAGCCGACGCCAGACGCCACGGCCACCGCAACGGCCGGTCCTGGTGCGGGCACCGGTGCTGTGACCACGCCGACGGGCACGGTGCCTGGCACCGGCGAGGATCGGGGTCGTGCCGGGGAGGAGGAACGCGAGGACGGCGACCACGCCGACTGACTCCCCGGTCGGCTTCACTCGCCGTCCCGCCACCGCCGTCCGGCCGAACACCCGCCCGCACCGTTCGGCCGGCCGGCCCCTGCTGGCCCCTGTCTCCCCCTACGCCTCCGTCTCTCTGGTCCCAGGCGGCTTCCCGTGAACTCTCCACCTCCTCTGGCACAGCTGTGCGAGCCTGGCGCCATGCGGCTGCTGCTCATCGAAGACGACGACCGGATCGCAGGCCCCCTCACCGAGGGGCTGGGGCGCTAGGGGTTCACCGTGGACCATGTCCGCACCGGAGCCGCCGGCCTGGCCGACGCCGAAGTGGCGCCGGATCTGGTGCTGCTGGATCTGGGCCTGCCCGATATGGACGGGTTGGACGTCTGCCGCAGCCTGCGCGCTCGCTCCGCCGTCCCCATCGTCATGATCACCGCTCGGGGCGAGGAAGCCGATCGGATCGTGGGCCTGGAACTCGGCGCAGACGACTACCTCGCCAAGCCCTTCGGCGTACGGGAGTTGATCGCCCGCATACGCGCGGTCACCCGCCGCGCCGGCGCGCCCGCTTACGTGCCGACCGGGACCGCGGAAACGCCTGGGGAATCCGAGGGGCATGAGGCTGCCTCCGGCGCGCAGGCACTGGGGCCGCTGGCTGTCAATCGCCGCACCCTCGAAGTCCACCTTCACGGGCAGCACATCTCCCTGACCCCCAGGGAGTTCGACCTCCTCGCCTACCTCGCCGAGGATCCCGGCACCGTGTACTCGCGCCAGCAGATCATGGACACCGTGTGGGACCCGCACTTCTTCGGCCCCACCAAGACCTTGGATGCCCACGTCGCGGCCCTGCGCCGCAAGCTCGGCGATCCGGGCTGGATCACCACCGCCCGCGGGGTCGGCTTCCGCCTCACCGTCCCCGCCCACCGGACAGCCTCCGAGGGGGCCCGTTGACCAGGCGGCTGCTGCTGAGTTACCTCGCCCTGGCCCTGCTCGTGCTGGCCGGCCTGGAGATCCCGCTCGGCTACATCTACGCCCGCGGTGAGACCGCCCGCGCCTCTCAGAACATCGAACGCGACGCCGCCATGCTCGCCGAGATCACCAAGGAGAACATCGAGAAAGGACAGCTCGGCGAACTGCCCGACGTGGCCGGCGACTACGCCGAGCGCACCGGCGGTCGGGTCGTCGTCAGCGACAAGCAGGGCATCGTCCTGGCAGACACCGACCCGGCTGGCCGTACCGGCGTCAGCCTGGCCGCCGAGGCGGACATCGCCCGCGCCCTGCGCAACCAGCCCACCGTCACCACCGCGACCGACAGCAACGGCACCGATGTCCTGACAGCCACCATGCCCGGCTCCTCGGGCACCACGATCCGCGGCGCGCTGCGCCTGACCTTCCCGCTGGACGAGGTCGCCGTTCGCGTTCACCGCATCTGGGGCGCCCTGGCCCTCGCTGGCGCCTGCGTCCTGGCGGCCGTCGCCCTGGTCGCCTTCAGCATGGCCCGCTGGATCACCCGGCCCCTGCGCACGCTGGAAGCAGCGACCATCCAGCCGGCCGACGGTCACCTCACCCATCCACCCGACGCCACTACCGGACCACCCGAACTTCGCAGCCTGGCCGCCTCCTTCACCCGCACCGCCAACCGGCTCCAGCAACTCCTCAAGAACCAGCAGGCGTTTGCCTCGGAAGCCTCCCACCAGCTGAAAACTCCGCTGACCGCGCTGCGGCTGCGCCTGGAGAACTTCGAGCCCTACCTCGACCCGCGCGCCCATCACAGCCTGGAGGAAGCCGTAGGTGAAGTGGAGATCCTGGGCCGCATGGTGCAGGGGCTACTCACCCTGGCCCGTCTGGAGAACACCGCCACCACGCCCGAGCCCGTCGACCTGGATGCCGCGCTCGCCGACCGGGTGGCCATGTGGGAGCCGTTGGCTGCCGAGCAGTACGTCGCCATCGACATCACCGGACCGCCCGCTGGCCAGGTGTGGGCGATACCCGGGGCGCTGGAGCAGATCATCGACAACCTCCTCGCCAACGCCCTGCGCGTCTCCCCGCCCCACACCACCATCACCCTGAACCGCATCCCGGGCGGCGAACTCCACATCGTCGACCAGGGCCCCGGGATGAGCGCGGCCGACCGCGAGCGCGCCTTCGACAGCTTCTGGCGCGCCTCCGACACCCACCACGACGGCACCGGCCTCGGCCTGCCCATCGTCCGCCACCTCGTCGACGCCTCCGGCGGCACCATCACCCTCAACCCAGCCCCGGCACCGGCCTCGACGTCGCCGTACGGCTGCGCCCGTCAACCCGCCAGCGATCACACGGCGGCCGGACACCTCGATCAGCACCGGCATCGGCTAGAACGCGATGACCGGCCAGGACCTGAGCTCGGACCTGGGTACCGGGACATGCAGCACGTTGGGCCTGGATGTCCCGGCGATAGGCAGGGTCAGCCGATGCCGGTGACCTGCAGGGCCGTGGTCCAGGTGGCCTTGATGGCGCTGCGGGCTGTGGACAGTGTGATGGTGCCGGCGCAGACGGCATTCTTCAACGGAGCGGTCGGTGCGGCGGTGGCGGAGTGCATGGGAGACCGGAGGCGAGGCGACGCTGCGCTCGGCGGGGCCCAGGGCGGTCGAGCGGCTCGGCGGATCAGTTTGCTGGTTGGAGAGGGAGTTGGCGCGTGGGTCGCTGGCACACGGCTGGGCGGATGAGTCGCAGGGCTGGACACTCAATCGGATCCGGTTGCTGATCGCCCGGCTGTTTCATGTCGGCTCCACGGTGCAGGGTGTGCGGAAGCTGATGCGCCGGCACAGCTGGTCGGCGCAGGTGCCGGTGCGCCGGGCAATCGAGCGCGACGAGGAGTCGATCGAGGTACGGAAGAAGGTGGTGTGGTCGCAGATAAAAGGACGGCGCTCGACCTGGGCGTCCACATCTGCTTCGCGGACGAGACCGGGCAGGGGTTGAGGCCCCCGAAGGGCCGCACCTGGGCGCCGCGTGGGCAGTGCCCGGTGGTACGGGTGCGCGGCAGCGGCCGCGGGCGGGTCAACGTGGCCGGCGTGGTCTGCTTCCGCCCCGCCCGCCGTGCTCACCTGCTGTTCCGGATGCTCGTCTACCACGGGCGCCGGCACGAGCCGAAGAGCTTCACCTGGCGCGGCCACCGGGCCCTGATCACCATGGCGCACGTCCAGCTCGGGACCCTCATCGTGTGGGTCTAGGGGCATCCTCAACGTCCACGTCCAGCAGGAGTTATTCGACTTCGCCGAGGAGCACAAGGACTGGCTGCGCATCTTCCACCTCTCCAGCTACGCCCCTGAGCTGAGCTCGCAGGAGCACGTGTGGTGGCTGCTCAAGCGGTACCTGGCCGACCGCATCTTCGTCGACCTCGACCATCTCGCCCGGGTCATCAAGCGCACGCTGAAGAGACTGCAGTGCCGGCCCGACCTGATCGACGGCTGTCTGGCCGGGACCGGACTGATCATCGAACCCGCGATCAAGCCACCGGACATCACCAGCTCAAGCTGAGTACTCGGATTGATGCACCCGAGGCCGCTCAGGTCGGCGGCGGAAGGCGGGTGCAGGCATCCGAGTCGGCCCGAGTTGTGTCCGACCGGCCATGAACCGCCTCCGGTCTCAGTGACGCGGGTCACTGGATCTTCCCCGTATCCGTCTCGTCCGACCGGCAACCCCGAGGGACTTGGGACGTCTGTTGGAGTGGATGCGCCTCCAGCAGAGGGCCGCCGCGCGGGAAGCCACCCATGGCGGACGGTCAGCCAACACATCGAAGCCGATGATTCGAGGATCGAAGATGTCAGTACGTCAAGCCGCTGTCCCCGGCCTCCGTTCGGGCCGGGTTCGCGTCGCGCTGGGCCTCTCGGTCGTGGGCGCCACGCTGGCCCTCGGTGCGGCCGCCACGGCCCACGCCACGGCGAGTGCCCCCGTCGAGCCGCAGAAGGAGCACGCGACCTACACGTCCGGGGCGCAGACGCCGGGTGAGAGCTCCGAGACGGACGTCCCCGCGGACGCGAAGCCCGCGCAGACCGCCCCGCCCTGCCCCGGAGGCCTCGACGCCTGCGACGCGGACGCGGTGCATGTCACGACTCCGGCCCGGTGAGGCTCTTCAGCGTTTTGGCCCGCTGATCGACGCCAGGTCGTTCGGTGATCCCACCTGAATGCACGCTGCATCGCTCAGGCCAGGCAGCACGGTCCGTCCGCCCGGGTCTCCGGGCGGACGGACCGGTCCCGCAACTTCCAGGAGACCAGTGAGAACAGCGACGATCCCAACCGCCGCAACGTCGGTGACCTGGTGGCGGAGCATGTGCAGCCCGTTGCGCCCCATGTTCTACGGCGGAGTGGATCTGATGCGCCGAAAGCAGGACAGACGCGCTCTGCATTCACCGACGAGTCGCCAGGACGGCGGGAGAAAGCTGTTCAAAGCCGTGTCCATCAGCACGGCGGCAACCGGGGACGACCACGGCTTCAGCGAGCTCTACCACCAACGCAGGCTGGCACTGGTGCGGCTGGCCCTGCTTCTGGTGGACGACCTTCCCACCGCAGAGGACGTGGTGCAGGACGCATTCGCAGCGCTCCTGCGCCGCCACGGTCGTCGGCTCGCGGACCTGGACGACCCCGAGGCATACTTGCGAACCAGTGTGGTCAACGCGGCTCGCTCGGTTCTGCGCCGACGCCGTACGGCACGTGCCTACATTCCTGAGCGTGAACGCCATGTCCCCTCCGTCGACAAGAGCGTCCTCCTCGCCGAGACCCATCAAGAGGTGATCGACGCATTGCAGCGTCTCACCCGCCGACAGCGCGAGGTGTTGGTCCTGCGCTACTGGGCGGACCTCACCGAAGCCCAGATCGCCGACACCCTCGGAATCTCCCGCGGGACGGTCAAATCAACTGCCAGCCGGGCCCTGGACGCTCTCGGCAGACAACTGGAGATACCTCGATGACCGAGCACCCCTCGCAGCCGCGCTCCCGTCCTTCGCCCTGCCGGCGGCTCGCGGAGATCCGGCGATGAGCCGCGGCCGGATCCGCCACGAGGCGATCGAACAACGACTGCGCGACGCCCTTCAAGCCCGGGCCAACAGCGCCGACTGGAAACACCTGCGGCCCGCCGCCCTTTCCACCAGGCCCCGGCGGCTCTTCCTTCCCTCTCGCCGGACCGTCATCGTATTGTCCGGCCTGGCCGCCGCCGCTGCCTGCGCACTGCTACTGCTCGCTGTCACGACCGGCGCCTCGGACCGCCCGGCCCCTCCCGCCGACACCCCCTCGCACTCAGTGAGCCCGCCCACGTCTCAGGCCCCGGCTTCCCCCGCAACCTCGACGAAACCATGACCAACCTTGAGACCCTGCTGCGCAATTCGGGAGTGTCGTGGATTCGTGATAGACCCCGTCCCATCACGACCAGCCGGACATCACCAGTTCAAGCTGAGTAGGTGTTTTCTTCCTAGCGCGTTGAAGCACGGCTCCGTCCTGGAGACGCTAGAGATCTTTAGCGGTGCGGGTTACGTCGGGTCGTGACGGCGGCTGTGGGCGGCGGTATGCCGGAAGGATGAGGTATCCCGATGGCGGTGGGTTGACGGCCGGGGAGCGGGCTCGGCGTGAGCGGGTCCGGCTCGAAGCGGCTGACCTGATCGAGGCCGGGGCCAGTGACCGGGAGGTGGCCGGGCGGTTTAGGGTGACGCGGATGTCGGCGAACCGGTGGCGGCGGGCGTTGGCTTCGGGCGGTCGGCAGGCCCTGGCCTCCAAGGGTCCCGGCGGGGCCCGCTGCAGGCTCGATACGGGACAACTCCGTTTGTTGGAGATGGTGTTGGACGCCGGCCCTGCCGCTTTCGGCTGGTCCGACCAGTGCTGGACGCTGGCGAGGATCGCCGAGATCGTGCGCTGCCGCTTCGGTGTCGAGTACACCCTGGCCGGGCTGGATCTGCTGCTGCACCGCATTGGCTGGAGCGTGCAGGTCCCGGCCCGCAAGGCCACCGAGCGGGACGAGGCGA
>NZ_JBIAUL010000049.1:0-21560 GCF_042892755.1 Streptomyces sp. NPDC001714 | reverse complement strand
ACCGTTGGTGACCCCTTTGACGAGTGATCCCGGGCCGGGGCGCCAGCCGACAACACCGGAGAACAGCACCATCGACCCGGTCGGCCGCAGTACCGGTGCGAAGTGTTTGGCGACCAGCATCGGGCCGACCACCTTCGCCGTGAACGCAGCCAGCAGCTTGTCGCGATCCAGCTCGGTCGCGCGAACATCGTGCGGTGCCGAACCGGTCGTCACGATGTGGTCAATTCCATCCTTCAGCAGCTCCGCCGCGGCCGCGAGTGTCGACTCGTCCTGCAGATCGACCCGCACCGCGCTAGCGCCGATCTCGCGCGCCAGCGCGTCGGCTGCAGCCAGATCGCGGGCACCGACAACAACTTCGTAGCCGTCCTTGGCTGCACGCTTCGCGACGGCCGCGCCGAGCGCCCGTGCGCCGCCG
This sequence comes from Streptomyces sp. NPDC001714, assembly GCF_042892755.1. Lineage (NCBI taxonomy): Bacteria > Bacillati > Actinomycetota > Actinomycetes > Kitasatosporales > Streptomycetaceae > Streptomyces > Streptomyces sp. NPDC001714. Next base: position 21,145 of record NZ_JBIAUL010000049.1, on the reverse strand, counting down.
ATGACCAGGATCCGCTCCATGCGTCTCACTCCCTCTCGTAGGATCGGGTGCAACGGTATGGATTTGATACCGGTATCTTCAACGGAACTGGGAGCAGCCATGGGCAAGGCGTACAACGTGATGGCAGCGACCTGCCCGAGCCGCACGGTGCTGCACCGTATCGGGGCCCGCTGGACCGTGTTCGTCGTCAACGCCCTCGACGACGGACCTCGCCGCTTCACCGAGCTGAAGGGGCATATCCAGGGGATCACCCCGAAGGTCCTGACCGAAACTCTGCGCTCCCTGGAAGCCGACGGTCTGATCAGCCGCCACATCTACGAGGAGAACCCGCCCCGCGTCGAGTACGCCCTGACACCGCTGGGCCGCTCCCTGCTCATTCCACTCCGGGCGGTACGGCTCTGGGCCGAAGAGCATGTCCCGGACATCGAGGCGGCCCGCGCCCGCCAGCCGATTCTCTGACCCATGAGTCGACTGCCGGCATGAACCGGAGCGGCAAGGCCGACGCCCGGCAGGTCACCGTCTCGCAGACCGCCCATTACTTCTCCACCGCCCAGGAACTGCACGACCGGGCCACAGCCTCGGTGCCCTCTCACCGCACGGCAGTGCCGTCGAAGATCTCGTGAACAGAACCAACGGCAGGATGGGCGGATGGAGCAACCCCTTGAAGTGCCTGAACTCGCCGCTGGCGAGGGATTCGGGTTGCGGTCAGAATGGGCCAGAACGTCGAACGCCACGTACGTCGCGGGGTGCCGGTCGGCGAGCTCTGGGGCCCGGCGCGGCCGAGAGAGCGCGCGGGACTGCGCCGCCTCGAAGCTGATCCGCGCGTTGCCGTCGGTGTCGGAGAGGTACACCACTGCCTCGCCGTCCAGGATCACGCCGGGAGGCAGGCGCATGGCGGCCACGGCCAGGTCCATCCAGAGGCGGTGACGTCGCGGCCGGTGCGCGATTGCAGCCGGACACTGTCCTCGGTCCGCCACAGCACGGTCCGGTGGCCATCGACCTTCTGTTATGCGCTGTTGAGCTGTCCACGCGCTATCGTCCACCGTCATGTCGATCACGGCGTTGGCGGGTGCATTTCACTCGCCGAGACCCGGCGTGGCCACGCGAAGAGACCTCGTTCATACGGGAGTTCAGCGGCCTGTTCGCCGGACTCGGTCAAGGGCTTGACGGTCTGGGTGTGCCTGAGGGGCAGCCCTTCCTGATCAGTCCGGCGGGTGGGTAGGACGCGGCACTGAACCGGTACTTCTCGGTGTGGCTCGCGTCTTCACCATGGAACACCCAGGCGGCCCATGCCCGGGACCTGCGCACATACTTCGACTTCCTGTGGTTCGCACGAGGCCGGCGCGACTGGCGTCATGCAAGCGTCCAGGACCGGACAGCGTATGAGTGGTGGCGTCGTCGCGACGAGCTTGGACCTCGTCGGGAGGACAGCAGCTGGGACCGGGAGGTGTCCACGGTCAACCAGTTCTACCTGTGGGCGATCGAGCAGGACCTCGTTAGGGCCAATCCCATTCGCCAGCGCACGGCCCCTGTCTGGTCACCCTGGCGGGGCGGGGTGGGCGGCGGCATGGTGCGGCAGGTTCCGGCCGAGCAAGGACCAGATGCCCTCGACCGGATTGAGGTCGGGCGCATGACTGGGCAGCTGGACGATGGTGAGCCAGTCGTGCTCCGCCGCGTATGCCCGACAGCGTCAGGTACTGAACCGGAGAGGTGGGACGGGAGGACAATGACCCATCCGATCAAGATCAGAACAGTGAGGGGTTTTGCCATGCCCGGTACACCAGACGAGCCCGACTTCTCCGGCCTGGGCGGGGGCGAGGACCAGCATGCGGCCGACATCGTGCGGGAGGTAGTGCACTGGTACACCGAGCAGATCGCTGCCGAGCGGCGGGCATGACTGAGCGCGCGGCTTGCGGCCAGCCCCTTGAGCCGTGACGCGGTAGTTGGAACCTGGTGTGGCGCCGGTTGACTCTCACCCTGGGGAAGACCTTGCGATGGGAACCGGCCGCGATCGGCGGCCGGCCTTCCTGCGCGGACAGGGCGAGGAGGCAATCCACGCGGCGAACGAGAGGTTCTTGGTGATCGACTTCGTGGGCTCCGGCCCGTACTGCTTCAGCAACTCCCTGGCGATGGTGTTGGGCCTCGACGCCCCCGCTCCCGGGGTGATCGAAACGCTGACCGGATCCCCGTTCGGGATGCAGTTGATCGCCGGTTCCGTACCCCTGTTCGATCCTTACGGCTGGCATCCCGAGACCGGGCTGGATGCCGCAGCGGAGCTGTTGGGCTGGCGGTGCGAGCGCAGTGATGGGGGCACGCCGGAGGAGGCGCTGGCGCGGCTGCGGTCCGCCTGCGCATCCGGTCCCGCCCTGGTCGGGCCGCTCGACATGGGCCTGCTGCTCTACCAGCCGGGCACGCCCAACAGCGAAGGCGGCGACCACTACGTCGTGGTGCTGTCCGCCGACGAGGAGCACGTACTGCTGCACGACCCGCACGGACACCCCTACGCCACCATGCCCACAAAGGCGTTCCTCACGGCGTGGGAAGCGAAGTCGATCAGCTACATCGACGCTCCTTTCGTCCTGCGCACCGGTTTCGTGCGCGAGCGCGCCGTCACCGAGGCCCAGGCTCTGCGCTGGTCGTTCCAGCGGGCGCTGAAGTGGCTGGCCGGCCGCGACGACCTGCCCATGCCGACCGGATCCCTGGGCGGAGCCGAAGCCGCCGAACACCTCGCGGCCACACTCGCCGACGGCCTGCCCGAAGCCACTCGCGGCCTGCTGACGGGCTTCGCCGTCCGCGTCGGTGCCCGCCGCCGCGCCGACGCCGCAATCTGCCTGAACCGCCTCGGGATGAAGCAGGCCGCCGCGATCGCCACCCACCAGGCACAGCTCATCGGCAGCCTCCAGTACCAGCTGGTCACCCACGCCGACCGCCAGGCCGCGGACGTGCTGTGCCACCTCGCCCCGACCTACCCGCAGCTCCATACCGCCCTCAGCTCAGACGTCGCTGCACATTCCTCTCATGCCGAATGAGCGCGGCGCGGAGCCTGGTCCGGTAGCTGTGGAAGAGCCGATTGGCGGGGACCAGGCCGTCCCAGATGTCGAAGGCGCCACCGAGACACCAGGGCCGCGTGCGCGGGCCCGCCATGCCATGCGCCAACCCTGCTGGGCCGTCGCTCAACTGGCCAACTGAGAAGCTCAGTCACAGCACGCCTCGATCCTCAGCGAGCCCGCCTGCTGATTCGAGTCAGGGTCGACAGCGGTAGCGGTGTGCGTGGACTTGTGCGGGTCAACACCGAGCAATATCACGAGAGTTCATTCCTCACGGCCGGACGACAGGACATCCACGGCCGACACGCCGACTTCCGGAACCGCTGACCGGGACACGCCTCTGTTGAGTCAGACCGTGGCCGGACACCGGGCCGGCGGCACACCCCGAGCGGGCCAGCCCCGAAGGGCGGCAGGAACCTCACGAGCCATCCGACCCAGCGTCCTACGGAACGCTACGAGCGGCCAACCCGACCGCGCTCCGCTACGGCCAATACAAGTCGGGAACCTCAGCTACCTGGGAAAGGTTCCCTCAGGGGCCATCCTCGTTGGCGGCACTGACGTGGCTGTTGGGTTGCCCCAGGTATGAGGCTACGCATCGGCGCCGAGGTCTATACGCATGGCATCCCGAAGGGCCTGATATGCCCGGTCGTAGCGAAGCCGCCCGGTGACGTACTCGTTGCTGTCTCGACTGTATCCGTCAGCGACCACATCGCGCAGGTCACGAAGCCGCCGGAAGGAATCGTCGGACTTCTCGACCACATAGCGCGTCGACCGCGTCGTCGGCCTGCTCGTCCTCCTCTACGGCCAGCCCCTCACCAAGATCTCGCGCCTCACCACCCGCCACGTCATCCAAGCCGGGCAACGCGTCCGGCTGGCCCTCGGCACCCACCCCGTCGACGTCCCTCCACCGCTGGACCGGCTCCTGCTCGCCCTGGCCGAAGACCGCGAAGGCCCTCCCGGCCTCGGCCGGACCGGCCAGCCCTGGCTCCTCCCTGGTTTCTTCCCAGGACGCCCGCGCGGCACGGCCCACCTCCGCTCCCGCCTGACCGCCTACGGCCTGCCCTCCCGACGCGGCCGCAACAGCGCCCTGATGGACCTCGCCGCCCAGATGCCCCCTGCCGTCCTTAGCCAAGTCCTCGGCGTGGGCATAAAAGCCGCCACCCAATGGGCAGACGCCGTTGGCAGAGCACGATCGGAGTACGCCGCCGACATCAGCAGAGGCAGTGGCAGCGACAGAGAGCCGAACAAACCTTGCCCTTCCGGCTGACGCCGGCAACACGGCCCGTCCCAACCGCCGGTGTTCCTCTCACCGCGGGCCCCTCGCGGGGCGGGCGCGGGCTCGATCGAAAACGGACCGGCGCGTCTTCTCCCTGTGCGTGGGCGTACGACCGTGACGTCTGCGTCAAGTCCAAACACGCTGAGCAAGCGCTGAGCAAGGGTTGACCGACACCTCTGGCCCGGCGAGGGGCACTGATCGCGGTCCTGGCTGGCGAGAGAGGGCTCGCTGCACCAGGTCCTGGAGCCCGCTCAATGGTCTGCCTTGGGGGACGGTCCGTACTGATTGGCACCTGGAACGCTGTCCACGGTCATGCCCACGAGGTAGAGGACGGGGCCGACGACCGGGATCAGGGCGATGAGCATCCTCCAGCCGGTCTTGCCTGTGTCGTGCAACCGGCGGACGGAGACGGCCAGCATGGGCACGATGAACGGCAGCAGGAGGACGCTCAGCAGCGGGGCCTCCGCTGCCCAGCTGATCCCTCCGATCACGGCAGTGGCCACCACGTACAGCACTGAGTACCCCCAGTACTCCGACCGCCGGGCGCGACCGGAAAACGTGGCGTACTTCGTGGTCAGACACGTGCGGGACGCCTCGTTGAACGACATTCTCGGCATGATGGTTCCTTCGAATCGATCGGGGTGGGACACAAACCGGACCGCGAGAGCGGTCACGCGCACAGCGGGAAGAGGGCAGTGTCCTCGCCGGTCACGGCGGAGCTGACAGGGTCGTGCCCAAGGAAGCCGGACCGGGGCGGTGCCTGATGGCCTTCGTTCAGCAGCTGCGGGAGCGGGGTGGCGGTTTCAGAAGCTGTATGGGCCGAAGCGTCCCCAGGTCACCAGCGCGGCGAGGATCAGCAGGACGGCGTTGAGGCCGATCGCGGGGAGTTCCTTCTTGCGCGCGTGATAGGACGCGGCCAGCAGCATCGTTATGCCAAGGCCGACAGCGGCCAGTGGCGTCAGGACGGTGGCGATGCCGGTGGCCTCGGGCAGGATCAGCCCGAGGGCGCCGACGAACTCCATGATGCCGATGAAACGGACGGCGCCGGGCGAGAAGTCGGCCACCCAGGGCAGCTTCTCGACGAGCTTGTCCTTGCGCTGGGTGGATTTCATGACACCGGCCATGGCGAACAAGACGGCCAGTACGGCCTGCACGATCCACAGGAAGATGCTCATCAGAGGTGGAGACCTTCGGGACGAGAGCGAGGAGGCGAACGGGACGGAGCGGGCGGCTAGCCGAGGAGGCTGCTGCCGGTGGCGTCGAGGGAGGCTCCGGTGATCCACCGCGCCCGGTTGGTGGCGAGGAAGACCGCCACGTCGGCGACCTCCTGCGGCTCGCCCAGGCGCTTGAATGCCGACAGCTGCGACATCGGCTCGCGCACCTCGGGCGGGTCCGGGGAAAGGCGCGCGACCTGCTTGGGGGCGGCCCCGAGGGAATGCTTTCGGGGCCGCCCCCCGGGACAGGTGTTGATGACGAAGTGCGCGGCGTAGGTACCAGGAGGCCAGGAGGCCAGGAGGACGGGTGCTGATGGGCTTCAGAGACTGAAGACGAGTTCGGCCTGGTCGCGCTTGGTGGTGTGCAGGTCCCAGTAGACCGGGGAGATCTCCTCGGGCTGGGCGGTCGGGAATCCGGGGATCGCCGGCGTGCCGATCGACACGTTGATGGCGACGTGCGCCGCCTGGACACCGGTGCCGTCCAGCTCCTTGTGCAGGTTGATCACCCAGTTGCGCAGCGCCGCGGCGGCGGCGTTGACGTTGGCGACCTGCGGCACGGGGTCGACGGAGCCGGCGCCGGTGGTGAACAGCAGGGTGCCCGCACCGGCCTCCCGCATGGCGGGCAGCACCGCACGGGTGGCGTCGATCGCTCCGTAGAGCTGGAACTCCATCTCGTGCTGCACGTCGGCCGGCTCGGTGGCGCCCGGGGTGGTCATGACGGTCTGGAGGCCGCCGACCGGGGAGTACTCCAGGACGTCGATGCCGCCGAAATGCGTAGCTGCATCCTTGAGTGCCTGGGTGAGGGTGGGGCGGTCGAGGACGTCGGCGGGGAAGGCGGCAGCGGTGATGCCCTCGGCGGCCAGCTCGCCGACAAGGACTTCAAGCTTGGCCCGGTTGCGGGCGATCAGTGCGACGTCGTAGTCGTAAGTGCCGTAGGTGCGGGCGATGGAGAGACCGAGCTGAGGGCCGGCACCGACGATGGCGATGGTGGGCATGAGGGAACCTTTCACTGAAGGGGGCGACGGATAGGTCTATCCGTTTCGCTTCCGGAAAGCCCTATCCGTTTCTCTGTCCACCGTAACACGAGAATCGGATAAGTCATTCCGGTTTGCTAGTCTGACGTCATGAGCCCCCGAAACCCGGACACCGAAGCCCGCGCCGGCGCGACTGTTTCCGCAGGTCAGTCCAAGCGCAGCGACGCGGAGCGCAACCGGGGGCGGATCATCGCCGCCGCGCGCACGGTCTTCGGGCGCGACGGGCTGAACGCGTCGATGGCCTCAGTCGCACGGGAGACCGGGGTCGGGATCGCCACCCTCTTCCGCCACTTCCCCCGCAAGGAGGACCTGCTCGCCGCGGTCTTCGCCGACCGCATGAAGGCGTACGCGCAGGCCACCGACGCAGCCCTGGCCGATCCGGACACGTGGCACGGCTTCACTGGCTACATCGAGACCGTCTGCGCGATGCAGGCCGCCGACCGCGGCTTTGCCGACATCCTGACCATGAGCTTCCCGGGCGTTCCGGAGCTGGAGAGATACCACGCTCAGGCGTACGAGGGCTTCCTCGAGCTCATCGGCCGCGCCAAGAACAGCGGGCAGTTGCGCGAGGACTTCACCAGCCGCGATCTCGTGCTGCTGCTGATGGCCAACGCCGGAGTCCTGAGCGCCACTGCCGATGCCGCCCCGGACGCCTGGCGCCGCCTGGTCGCCTGGATGATCCAGTCCTTCCAGGCCCCCGCCCGCGGCCCACTGCCGGACCCGCCGGAAGACGCTGTGCTGTACGAGGCCATGCGCCGCGCCAGCCAGAGCGCCACCGCCCCGGAGACTGGGAAGCGACGCTGAACCAGCGACTGGTGGAACAGGGCGACCGCGATGAGGCCGTACATCGGAGTGGTCTTGTCGGTGGTCGGATCCGCTTGGCAACCTCACGGAACGTCAACCATTCCGCACGTTCGCATAACCGGGTTCACCAGTACTGCGGCAGGCGCTGGAGAGGTCCTCGCGAGTTGCGGTGACCAAGTTCGCGTGGAGCGGCCGGGAGCGCCTCGGGCTGCTGCGAGTGCGGGAGAACGCGATCGTCCTGCACTCGATGCGCTGGCCGGACGAAGTCCGCGACCCTGCCGAGCTGTACCCACCGGCGACGGACGTCTCGGACGCGGAGGTCGACGAGGCGGTGGAACTGATCGAGCGGATGGCCGTCGATCGCCTGGAGGGCCCGGATTTCGTCGACCACTACACCGAGGCGCTGGAGAAGGTGATCGAGGCGAAGCGGGAGGACCGCGATCTGCCCGAGGCGCCGGAGCCTGAGAAGCCGGCGGGCAAGGTTCTCGACTTGATGGCGGCCTTGCAGGAGTCCGTGGACAGGGCGAAGGCCTCGCGCGGCGAGGACACGGACACCGAGGCGCAGGTCCACGAGATGCCCGCGAAGAAGCCCGCGGCCAAGGCCCCGGCGAAGAAGACGGCCGCGAAGAAGGCGGCCGGGAAGAAGACGACCGCCAAGAAGGCGGCCGGCCGCAAGCCACGCCGCAGCGCGTAGGTGCGGCGTGGCGGTCAGAGGCGGGTGCGGCTGTACCGCACGGCCGGGCCCCATCCCGGCTCCACGCCTGCCATGCCCCACTGGCACAGCGGGCTGCCTCCGCTTCCGTACCGGTGCGTCCTGCGCTGGCATCCGGCGCACAGGCCGACCCGGTCGCCGGGGCAGACCAGCGCGGACGGGTCAGGCTCCGAGATCGGGGGCGGGGGAGTGGTCATGGTGGTGTTCCTGTTCTGGGTGACGCTTTCCGGTCACCCAAGACACAGAATATCGGCCACTATGACACGGATGTTCGATCCACGCCGGAGCGGCTTTGTCTAGCGCGGCGAGATGTCAGGGCGGAGTTCCGGCCGGGGCATCCGGGGGCGGGGCGGGGTCGGCGGCGGGTATCCGGGCAACGGGTGCCGGCTGTAGGTAGTCCGGCGCGATGGGAAGGTGGTCCAGGGCGATGCGGTTGTCCGCGCCTTCGAGCAGCCGCCAGCGCCGGTCCTCGGTGTACGCGATCTGCTGCCAGCGCCGTTCTTCGGTTTGGCTCCGCTGCCGGGCGTCGATCAGACCGGGGAGCCCGCCCGAAGACGGCGGGAAGAGCCGGCACACCACCACTCCGAGAGCGGCCAGGAACGCAACGACCACGACGACGACAAGGGCCTTGGCGGGGGCTCGAGCCAAGGCATCCGTGAAGTCGGTGAAGGCGTGCGCCAAGGCTGTCAGGACGCTGACGGCGGTGAGGACAGACATGGGGGACTCCAGTTCGGGCAGCGGTCTTGCACCCCTTGGGGTTCGTGGGGTGCGGGCGGACAGTGACGGATGCAGGTACTTGTGTCGCGCCGTGATGAACCAGGCTTGGTATCAACGGCTGAGCGCGGCGGGCAGCACGATGACCCAGGCGCCTCCAAGGCGCGCAACCCTGAGATGCAGCAGTGCTACTGGAGGGCAAGCACTTCCCCCCAGCTGCTTACACATAGGTAGTGGGGGAATCAGGGGCGTTTGTTAGGGACGACTCGGGACCAGTTGTCGCGGGCGGCACGGTCATACACCGTGCTGCCCCTAGCTGCGCAACCACGGCCGTGTCCGTACGTGGGTGAGGCCCGGACCGTCCTCGGTCCGGGCCTCACCCACGGCGGCATCGACCGGCGTGCCTGTCGCGTAATTTCACGCGCGATCTGGCGCGCTATCTCATGCGCGAACGTGGACGCTCTTTCTGGTCCTGCGCAGGTCACCACGCGATTTTGGGCGTGGTGTCGGCAACGGCTGAATTTGGGACCAGTTCGAACGGTTCAATTGTGAGCCATTGTGCGGCCTCGGTTGTTCGTCAGTCGTTGTTGGTGGCGGTGGGGACGCGGCCGAGTTCGCGGCCCTTCATGCGGTAAGACTCGCCTTTGAGGGAGTGGACCTCGGCGTGGTGGACGAGTCTGTCGATCATGGCGGCGGCGACGGTCTCGTCGCCGAAGGTCTCTCCCCAGCGTCCGAAGGGCTTGTTCGAGGTGACGATCACGCTGGCTCTCTCGTATCTGTTCGAGACGAGCTGGAAGAACAGGTTCGCGGCCTCGGCCTCGAACGGGATGTAGCCGACCTCGTCGATCACGATCAGCGGGTAGCGGCCGAGCTTGACCAGTTCGTCCTGGAGTCGGCCGCTCTGGTGGGCCGCGGCGAGGCGGTCGACCCACTGGGCGGCGGTGGCGAACGCGACCCGGTGGCCGGCCTGACAGGCCCGGACGGCGAGTCCGGTCGCCAGGTGGGTCTTGCCGGTGCCCGGCGGTCCCAGGAAGACGGCGTTCTCTTTCGCCGCTATGAAGTCCAATGTTCCCAGGTGCGCGAGTTGCTGGCGCGTCAGACCACGCAGATGAGTGAGATCGAGCTCCTCGATGGTCTTGATGGCGGGAAAGCGGGCGGCGCGGATGCGGCCCTCGCCGCCGTGGGAGTCGCGGGCGGAGACCTCGCGCTGCAGGCAGGCGACGAGGTATTCGGTGTGGGTCCACGATTCGGTGCGAGCGCGTTCGGCCAGACGCTCGGCGGCGTCCAGCAGGGCCGGGGCCTTCATGGCACGGGCGAGGAAGACCAGGTCGGCGGCGGTCTGCCGGCCCGTGCGGGCGCCCTGGCCGTCGGGCTTGCCCATGTCGGGGGTGGGGTGCGTTTGCGCGGGAGCGGTGGTGCGGGCCATCAGGTGTCCTCCTTCCCGCCACCGCCCTCGATGAGGGTGAACATGCGGTCGTAGGTGCCCAGCTCGCGTTGTTCGACCTCGATGCCGAGGCTGTCGGGGGCCAGGGCCGCGGCCCTGGCAGTGGCCGCTCGGACCGCCTGCTGGCGGATCACCTCACCGCGCAGGTTCCGGGCCGCCGCGGCGTGCTCGGGGTCGGTCAGGCTCTGATGCCTGGCCCAGCAGCGACTGTGACGGGCCACCAGGTCGTCGCCGCAGCTCACGGTGATCTCCTCGGTGTCGGCACGGACCGTGACGATGTGGCCGATCGCGCGGGGGTGGACGGAGTAGTCGTTGGTGTCGACGCGGATGTAGTGGTCCCGGCCCAGGCGAGTGCGAAGCGGCCACCAGTGAGGCGGACCGACGGGCGGGATGGCGAGCATCGCCGCCCGGTCGCTGTCCCAGCGGTCGATGGGCCGGGCGTCGATCGAGCGGTGGTGGCGCCGGTTGGCAATCTGCAGCCAGGCGGTCAGCTGGGCATTGAAGTCGTCCGGGCCGCCGAAGAGCCGACCGGGCAGGAAGCTGGTCTCCAGATAGCCGTTCGCGCGTTCGACCAGCCCCTTCGCTTCCGGGTCCCGGGGCCGACAGAGATGCACCCGGATGGCGAGAAGACCCGCGAACGCGGCGAACTCGCTGGTCAGGCGCCCCTTGCCGACTCCGGCTTCGTTGTCCCAGACCAGCATCTTCGGCACGGCACCCCAGGCACTCAGCAGCCGCCAGTGGGCGTCGATCAGATCGCCCGTCTGCCGTGAGGGCAGCATCCGAGCCGTGATCACCCGCGAGTGACCGGACACGATGACCAGCACCGGCGGGCGCCCACTCTGGCCGTAACCGAGCGGGATGTCCACGGGCGGGAACCACAGGTCGCACTGCGCGAGTTCACCCGGCTCATAAACCGTCCGCGAGACGGGGTCCACCGGCAGATAAGCCGGCCGCAACTCACGCACCCGCTCCCGCAGGATCGTCAGCCCCCGCTCCCAGCCGATCCGCTCCGCGATCACCGTGACGGGCATCGTCGGGGTCTGTTTCAGCAGCTCCCGCACGGCCGACTCCACCGCATCCACCGCCGAGCCCTTCGGCGCCCGCCGATACCGCGGCGGGCGGTCCGAGGCCAAAGCCCGCAGCACAGTGTTCCTGGAGATCCCCAGCTGACGGGCCACCGCCCGCGCCGACAGCCCCTCCACCCGATGCATCCGGCGGATCTCAGCCCAGTCCTCCACGTGAATCACCCTCTCTTCCTCCCGACTTCAGAACCAGTGAAGTCAGGATGATCAAGAGATCGCAGAGTGGCTCACTTTTCATCCGCCGCCCGTGGCCCTCGTTTCACCCGTTGCCGAGACGTGGTCGGGGTGCTGACATCCCCTCTACGCCTACTCCCGTGCCCTGGACCTGGTGAAGGTGGTGGGTGGGCAGGAAGCGGGAGAGCGGCGGGCGAGGGGAGCGGGCGCCCGGTGTTCTGTTCCGCGCGGCGCCGGGGGCCGCGCGGCCCGCCGGTTGCTCCCCTGGTGGGCTGGAGGGTGGGCTGGACGGTTGGCCCCACCCTGGGACCGAGGGTTGCAGCACCCCCGGGCAAGCCTGGTCCGTTCTCGCAGCTCACCCCGCCGGGCAAGCCTGTCAAGCCCGGCGACACCTCTTCTGCGGAAGCCAGAAGAGGTCCACAGAGGTACCGGCAGGATCGCCAGCCCACGGACAGATGCCCACTGGCCCGGCGCAACATCTCTTGCGGCTACTCCTGCGTCATCTCTTGCGACAACTCTTGCGCGAGCCCGGACGATCACACCGGGCTCGCGCAGGTCACCGCGCGTCCTGGGGCGTGGTCGGGGGTCTGACAACCCCTCTACGCCTACTTGCGTGCCTTGGACCTGGTGAAGGTGGTGGGTGGGCAGGGAAACGGGAGGGCGGCGGGCGAGGGGAGCGGGTGCCCGGTGTTCGTTCCGCGCGGCTGGCCGGGGAGGCGGTGTTGCGCTGGGGGGTGCGCGTCAGGTTGCGCAGGGTGTTGCGGCGGGAGTTGCGCTGGAGGTTGCGCACGCCGAAGCGTTCGTGTCGTGATCGCACAGGTCACCATCATGGTTCGCATGCGGGCGGCAGCGGACATCCCCCACAGAGCACCCCCGCGACCACCACGGCAGAAGGAAGAAAAGGGTCGGGAAGAGATGGGGCACGCGGGTGCGCGGCGGGGGACCGGGCGGCCCGGTGCGCCGGTTCCGCGCGCGATCTGGGTCGCGCGGGGGCCGGACAGACAAGCTGCCCGGCCGACCCTGGTGGGTGACTTCGCGGGGCGGCCGTGACCGGCCCGGCCGGAGCGAGGGTTGACGGCGTATGCGCCTGACCCGATGCCTGCTCACCACGGCGGCCGCCGCGGTCGCCGTGTTCACCGCGCTGAGTACCGCGCCGTCGGCCGCCGCCGCGGCATCTACGCCGTGCGCCAGCACGTGGAAGGCCGTCCAGCGCGTCCCGGTACGCAAACCGGCGTGGAACGAGGGACCGGTCGCGACGACGCGTTCCCCGATCGTGCGGTGCCTGCGACGGGGCGAGCGGGTGACATCGTGCATCGTCGCGAACGGCCGGGTCGGCTGGTCCCACTACAGCGAGTGCGGGGGCGGCAGCCTGTGGCGCGTGGTCCCCGGCGGGCAGGTGCCGGCGCGTTGCCTAGAGCGGGCGTGAGCACCGCGGCCGGCTCGACCCAGCCGCGCCGAAGGGGAAGGCTCCGGCCTGCCGCCTCACCGCTGTTGCCTGTCCGGAGAGTTCCGCTGCTGGTCAGGTGGCTGTTTTGGTTATGGTGCGTGGGCGCCCGCGTCACCGTGGTGCAGGTCGGCCCGCCGCATTCCCCCGTAGCAGCGGGCCGACCTTTGTTCGTCGCGGCAGTTGCGTACCGGGCTCCGCCGCCACACCCCCCGCGCAGCGCGGACGTGGTACCCGTTCGGGCTACGACGGCTGTTACACAAGTCCGGGTGGCGGACGGCCCGCCCGGAGACCGGGCGGGCCGTCCGCTCGTGGCGGCAGCTTCGGCGATTTCGCGGCACCGGCTGATGACAAACCGTCAATTCGCCATGTTCATCGCATACATGCTTGTTCCATATGAGAGTCACAGGAGTATCCGTGATTCGTCACGTGCTTCGCGTTTCCCTCGCCTCGTGTCGGTGGGCGGGCAGGGTGTGGGTGTGCGGCCGACCGGCCGCCGACCCGCACCACACACCCCATCTGACCTGCGGCTTTCGTGCCGCCCGGCCGGGGTGTCCGGCCCCGTGAAGGGGGATTTCGTGTCTGTTTCTGTGACCGTCCGCCGTGTGACTGCCGCTGCTGCCGTGGCTGCTGCCTGTGTGGGTGGGCTCGCGCTGCCCGCCGCGGCCGCCGGCTAGCCCGCTGCCCGCCCGCATGATGGGGCGGTGGTGATCAGTGACGTGCAGTACGACTCGCCGGGCCGTGACGACCGGACCAACTGGTCGCTGAACAAGGAATGGGTGGACGTCACGAACACCTCCGGGCGGGCGGTGAACCTGGACGGCTGGACGCTCTCGGACGAGGCCGGCCACACCTACACCTTCGACCGCTTCCTTCTGGACGGCCGTTCCACGGTCCGTGTCCACGCCGGGATCGGCCGCGACCGTGCCAGTGACGTCTACCAGGACCGCCGCACCTACGTGTGGGACAACGACTCCGACACGGCGACCCTGCGCAACGACCACGGCCGCTTCATCGACGAGGTCTCCTGGGGCTACCACCGCGGTGACGGCCACCGGATCGGCGACGGCGGCCACCGTGGTGGCGGTGATCGCTGGATCGGTGGTGAGCACCGCGGTCGTGGCGACCACCGGTTCGACGGTGAGTACCGTCGGGGTGGCGATGACCGGATTGGTGGTGATGACCGCCGTGGTGACCACCGTGGCGGTGACGACCGCCGGTTCGGTGGTGAGCACCGCGACGGTGGCGACCACCGCCGCTGACCGCACTCGGTGCCGGTGGCCGGGAACCCCGGCCACCGGCACCCCGCCGACCGGCGGTCCCTGGGGCGTACCGTCGACCGCCGCCGCGTACCGTTCCCTTCTGTCCGGCTCGTCACCCGCTTCCGCCGTGGTGACGGGCCGGACGGCTGTTCAGCGGGAGAGGGTGACGGTGATGGGCTGGTCGGGGCAGGCGGCGAGGCGCTCGGCGAGCGCGTTGTACTCGGCGGGATCGACGCTCAGCTGGTAACGGGTCTTGTCGGCGACCCAGTTGGTGACGTACTCGCACCAGTAGGGCGCGTACGGGGGCAGCCACTCGGTGGGGTCCTTGTCGGCCTTGGACCGGTTGGAGGCCGCGGACACCGCGATCAGCGCGCGGGGGTCGTCGAGGTCGTTGGCGTAGGCCTCGCGTTCCTTGGCGGTCCAGGCGGAGGCGCCGGAGTCCCAGGCCTCGGCGAGCGGGACCAGGTGTTATACGTACCTTGCTGTTGATGCCGCTGACGACGGTGACATGAGCGGGGTGCCCCGTGTCCTCTCTGTGGGCGGTGCGTTATCCGGTACAGCGGTGAGGTGCCGCTGACACTGGTGACAGAGGGGCTGACCGAGGCGCTGATCGCCCGCCACCAGATGCAGTTCACCGCCCGTCACGGCGAGCCGATGGCGAGGACAACGTCTGGCTCGAAGGCCGTGTCGCCGAGACCCGCGCCCTGCCCCAGGTCTTCGTCGCCCTGGACCAGGTCAGCGTCCACGAGGACGGGCAACTCCGGGCGGTTCGCGGGCAGGCGCGACCGACCGCCCCGAACCACGGTCCGTGGCTGACCCGGCGTGAAGCGGCGACAACTTCAAACACGCTGGTGGGCAAAGGAACGGCAAGAGGCTGGTCCGGTCCATTAGGAGCGAACTGGATCGGCGAGGGTTTGCGATTGCTCCAGCGATGCAGAAGCGCACTACTGCCGTGGTCAAGCGGCGGCACGGGTGAACGCAGCGACCGGCTGATCCCAGTCGCGACAAGGCAACCGCAAGCGGGACAGGCGTCCTCGCAGCCTTCGAGCGGTTCCAATTCCGCGGATTGCGCGAGGCGCCAGCAAAGAGTACTGAGTCCCGTCTGGCGCCTCTCGGGACCGGTTGGGCGCTCGATCATGCAAGCGTATTTGCGCAGGTCAGATCCCGTCCCTCCCTCCCGCCTTTATGCGTCCTTTAGTTGGAAGTCGTTGATCGTTTAGGTAAACGATCCTTACGATCCCCACCTCGGACATGATCCACATCATGGATGAAGTCCATAAATTGATAGGGGGGCTCATACATGGCGCAATCCCTACGGAGTCGGCACAGACCTCTGACGCTGGCCGTCGTCCTGTTCTCGGTGCTCGCATGGCTCGGCCTGGGGAGCCTGACGCATGCGGGCGCTGCCACTTCTTCGAGTGGCGACTTCTTCCCCGTCGCTCCTGCCGCGAAGATCGTCGACACCCGCTCGTCCCTCGGCATCAGTGCCGCCCTCGGGGCGACGTCCACCACTTCCTTCCAGGTCCTCGGGCAGGGCGGTGTCCCCGCCTCCGGGGTGTCGGCCGTGTCGCTGGACATCACCGCGGCGAACGCCACCTCGTCCGGTAGCTACCTGCAGATGTGGCCGGACGGAACCACCCGGCCCTACCCCGGGTCTGTCATCAATTTCTCCAGCAGCGCCGACACGAGTAACTCCGCGATCGTCGCCGTCGGTTCGGACGGGAAGGTCGACGTCTACAACTCCAGTGGCACCGTCGACGTGATCGTCAGCGTCAACGGGTACTTCACCTCCGCTGCCGGCACCACCTCTCCTGGTGGATACGTGCCAGTGACTGCGGCGCGGATCGTCGACACTCGTGATGGAACCGGCGCGCCGCAGGCGACGATCGCCCCCGGTGGAACGCTGAACGTGCAGGTCGACGGCGTCGACGGCGTCACGGACGAGGCGTCGGTCTACGCAAACATCACCGTCCCGTCTCCCGGTGCCGCCGGCAGTCTTTACGCCTACGCCACCGGCGCCTCGGCGGGCCAGCCAACAGTGAGCTACAAGAGCGTCACAACCGCCCAGGGCACGGTTGTCCCCGTGGGCACGGGCGGTCAGATCACCCTGAAGAACGGGTCGTCAACGCAGTCCATCAACGTCGTCATCGACATCTACGGCTACTTCACCGAGGCCCCCTCGGGCGGCGGCAGCTTCACGGCCGTCCAGGACCGTCTCCTGGACACGCGCAACTCGACGGCCGTCGCGGCCCACAGCTCGGTCAGCGTCGCGGTCGGCGGGAATGACGGCATCCCGACCACCTTCGGTGCCGCAGTGCTCAACCTGACCACGACCAGCCAACAGAACGGCGGCTTCCTTCAGGTCTGGGGCACCGGGCCGACCACCCCGCCGGGCCTGTCGGTCGACAACTTCCAGGCGAGCACCACCACCGCAGACCAGGTGATCGTCGCGCCCGGCACCCAAGGCGCGGTCACCATCTACAACGACAGCGCCGGCACGATCCAACTCATCGTCGACCTCCAGGGATGGTTCTCCTCCGACCAGACCACACCCACGCCGGACCCGACGGACACGGCACCCGACCCGACGGTCAGCGACCCTGGACCCAAGCCGAGCGGCGCCGTCCCCGTCTCCGCGGCCCCCACAGTGAGCGACACCCCGACCCCGACGGTCAGTCCCGCCTCCGGTGCAACGACCGTGTCAGGCACATTCACCAACGGCGCGGGAACGGGCTTGCCGAACCTGACGGTCACCCTGACCGCCCCCGACGCGCTGACCGACGACACCACCGGCGAGGTCACGCTCCCGGTCGTGGGCACCACAACCACCGCCTCGGACGGCAGCTGGTCGTACACCCTGCCCGACCCCCTGCCGAGCAGCCTGCAGACGCTCGCCGACGCCAACAACGGCGTGCTCAACCTGTCCGCCTCCGCCAACGGCTACACCAGCGACGGCAAGCTGATGACGGCGACCGACAACCTCAGCGCAAGCGTGGCCAAGGGATCGTCCACGACGCAGGCGTCCCAGGACGTGCAGGCCTCCAGCACCCCGCACACCCAGGCCCTGAGGATCGACACCGATGCCACAGCGCTGGACGCACCCGCCGATTCGGACACAGTCTCAAGCCTCGCCCAGTCGATCACGGACTCCGTCAACCCGGACGGCGACACGGCAGCTCTCCCGACGTACCAGTCCTCGTCCTCGGCCATCAGCATCAGCCCCCTGTCTGCGAACACCGCTGACGGCGTGGACTACAGCAGCGTCATCCCTCAGGACAACGTGTGCACCCCGTACGAAACCCGCCTGAAGACGCAGATCCAGTACACGACCGTCGGTGAGGCCCACGCCTACTGGGACGCCAAGGCGAGCTTCGACTACACCAGCACCATGTCCAGCCAGATCGGCGTTGCCGTCAGCACGGACGGCAAGGGCTGGACCATTTCCGGCAGCGTCAGTGAGACCAAGAGCACCGGGCACTCAACCGGGTATGCGGGGAAGGGGCCGAACTTCGCCCGGCAGTGGCGCGTGCCCGTCAACTACGGCTACTTCCGGATCAAGGTGGTCTGCCTGCACAGCCCCACCCGCTACTACTACGAGATCCGCGCCCTCGGCTACAAGATCCCCTCTGGCGGCGCGGTCGGTAAGTACGGCAAGGACGTCAGCAGTTCCGACGGGTACTACCACTACCGCAGCTCGGCTGCAGACCGCCGGGGCACCGTGCAACGCGGGACGTACTTCTCCCTTTCGTCAGGGCATTCCATGACCTACACCGTGGGGGCCACCGTGTTCGGCATCGGCATCTCCTCGCAGACGATGTACAACGGCACCCACACCCAGAAAATCGAGGCCGGAAATCAGGTCGGGGAGCACGATATCTGGGGAGCGAAGGGAACGCTCTATGGCAAGCCCGGCACGTTTTACTCGTTTTAGCCGATTGCTGCTGGTGGGTGTGATCACCACCATGCTCGGCTCCTGTGCCAGTCCGGCAAGCTCCTCGCCTGCAACAGGGCACGCTCTCGCGGCGGCGGGTCCTCCCTCCGCCGGGATCCTGGGTGTTCCCAACGCCAAGATCGGAAGCATCTGGAGATTCGCCTTCCCGTTGTTCGTCAACAACTCGAAGGCGACGGTCCGGATCACCTCGGTACGACTGGACAACGTTCCGTCCGGTGCCCAGGTGGAGGGCTACCCGCTCTACTCCATGAAGGACACGAAAACCTACATCCTGGACAACCTGGAGGGGGATAAGGGATCCAAGGACATGACCAAAATGCCGGACTACGCCGGTAAACCCATCGTGATACGAAGTCACCAGGACAGCGGTGACTACTACTTCATGGTGAAGGTCAAGATTGTCGGGCGCATCAAGCAGCACCTCAGCGGTTGCCGCGTGAACTACACACAAGGCAGCAGCAAGTACACCCAGAAGGTGCACTGCGAGTACGCACTCGACATGAAGTGACCACCACAGGAGCTGTGGCGCGGTTGCCTCCCACCCGGAGGCAGCCGCGCCACGGGTCCACGTGAGCGCTGGCCGACAAGCACTACGCGGGCACGAGTAGACACAGGGGAGAGTCGCCAGCGGCATGTCGTTGACCCGCTGACCAGCAACTTCATCCACTCAGGTCCGTGCCGGGTGCAGATAACAGGTGGTCGACGTCCAGCTTGCTCGCACTGTCGAGATAGCGGTCGTCGTACGGCGAGTACCAGCTGCCGCCGGTCAGCGCGCACTTCGGTCCGACCTCTGGAGCGGTGACGGCTTCGGCCAGGAGGACCTCGGCGCGGGTGTTGCAGCCGTCCTTGTCCGCGTCGGTCCAGTGCTTGAACTTGTCCCGGGAGTACCCGGCGCGGCTCTCGTCGGCCACGGTGAGCTCGGCGAGCGCGTCGCGGACCGGCAGGATGACGGTCTCGCCGGCAGCGTGACGTACGGGCAGACGCTCGGCGACCGCGGAGGCGGCGTGGGCGGTGGTGGGGGCGAGCAGGGCGAGCGGCGCGAACAGCGCGGCAATCAGGGTGCATCGGGTACGGGCGAGACGCACGGACGGGTCTCCGTTTCGAAGATCACGAACAGGTTGTGATCTTCGTAGTCGCCAGGGCACCCGGGCTGGCTGCGGTCGATCGCGATCGAACTCGGCGGCCGTCCGGCCGCACGGTTGTGCCGCCGCCTGCGGCTGGCTGCGGCCCGGACCCGGCTGCTCAGACTGCTGGCAGCGCCGGCGGCGCCGGACCGTGCGCCGCGGGTGCTGGGGGTGGATGAGTTCGCTTTCCGTAAGGGCTGCACCTACGGCACCGTGCTGGTCGACGTCGAGGCCGGCCGGGTTGTGGACGTGCTGCCCGACCGCTCCTCAGAGACGTTCGCAGCCTGGCTCACCGAGCATCCCGGCGCCGAGATCATCTGCCGGGACCGGGCCACCGCCTATACCAAGGCAGTCAAGGAGCCGCCCCTGACGCCCTGGAAGTCGCGGATCGCTGGCACCTGCTGCAGGTGCGCCGTGAGGCGCTGATTGATCGAGTGGGGGTGGGAGACCGTGCGCCACGAGGCGCTGATGATCCGCGTGCGGGTGTGAGACCCGCGCCGTCGTCCCGTCGCAGCGGGACGGCAGAAGCAGGGGGTAGCTGGGCCCGGCGAGTCGGCCGGGTCTGGTGGAGAGCAGCCCCGACAACGACGGGACGCACCGGAACTACCGGATGGTGCGGGTCCGGCAAGCGAGACGGGAAGGTGGACGCGAGGAACCAGCGGTGTAAAGCCCCTCAAGACCTCCGCCAGCTCAAACCCGGTGGATCTGGGCTGGATCGCGGTGCGCACTGCCCGTCTGGGCAGGAACTCCTGGATCGGATTGATCTTGCCGGTCGGGAGGCCACGGAGAAGGACTGCGGCGTAACCGTGGCGATGCCGCAGGGGCAAAGCTGGCCGCCTCACCCGACGAGCGGATCACAGTGAACGTGGGAACCACCTCGAAGCTTTCGTCTCAGCGTGTCCTCCAGGTGCGATGGGGCGGGAAGGCGCGACGTCCGCCGACGGCCCGAGGTGGGGCGGAGGGCTGGTAGTAGTCCGGGGGCGGGAAAGCCGTCCACATGGCGAAGCAGCCCAGCGGATTCAGGTAGTTGAGGAACTGCAAGGGACGGAGACGCTGGTGAATACCGGTGATCTGTGGCCCGACCCCGATGGGGCCTGGCTGCGGGTACGACGGATGCAGACCAAGCTGCACCAATGGGCGGTCGATGATCCCGACCGCAGGTTCGATGATCTCTACAACCTTGTCCATCACCCCGACTTCCTCACCGTCGCGTGGGAGAGGGTGAGGGGCAACAAGGGCGCGCACCGCCGGCGTGGACCGGGTCATCCCGGCCTTCATCGCCGATGACGCCGACATCGTGGCCTTCCTGAAGAACACGCGGGAGCGGTTGAAGGCCCGCACGTTCACCCCTCTGCCAGTGCGGGAGCGCATGATCCCCAAGCCGGGCAGCGGGGGAAAGCTCAGGAGGCTGGGGATTCCCACCGCGATGGACAGGCTCGTGCAAGCCGCGCTCGTGCTGGTTCTGGAGCCGATCTTCGAGGCGTCATTCAAGCCGGTCAGCTACGGTTTTCGCCCCGAACGACGAGCCCATGACGCGATCGCTGAGGTGCACCACTTCGGCACCAAGGGCTACCACTGGGTGCTGGATGCGGACATCGAAGCGTGCTTCGACAACATCGCACACTCCGCTCTCCTTGAGCGGATGCGCCGACGAGTCGGAGACAAGCGGGTTCTCGCCCTGGTCAAGGCGTTCCTGAAGGCGGGCATCATGTCCGCCGATGGCGAGACCAGGGACACGAACACCGGCACACCCCAAGGCGGCATCGCCACGCCTCCAACGCAATGGATAACACGGGCGCATGTCGCCCTCGGCGTCGGCGTCTGGTGACTGACCGTGATCGGCTGGGGTGTGCTCGCGGATC
>NZ_JBIAUL010000048.1:0-23372 GCF_042892755.1 Streptomyces sp. NPDC001714 | reverse complement strand
GGCTCGACCGAAACACCGCCGTCCGACATGAAGAATCCTCGATCCCACAGGCCATGTGATCAACCCCCGAAGGACTTCGAGCGTCGACCACTTAGCCCAGCAGGCCGCGCGCTGTGGCGCTCATGCGCGCGTGTCGTCGACGTCGGGGTCGATCACCGCGCTCAGGGCTTGCAAAGCGTCATCGTATTGGTGACGGTGGAACCGGAACGGACCGAATGCCACATAGTCGCGGGCCTTGCGGTGCGGTTGCTCAAAGGCGTCCCAGGTCACGAAGTCGGCCGTCGGGGTGATGCGGGCCATGAGGGGCCAGCATCCCCACTCGCCGCATTCACAACCGAGCACGGGTGTCTTCGGCTCCATCGCGTTGGTGGACCGTCCGAGGAAGTGATCCTGCATCGGGCCGAACCGGAAGAACTCCGGGATCAGACCGCCGTAGGCGTCGCCTGCGGGCTGCATCCCGGCGGCGATCTCGAACCCGTCGATCAGCTCGGTGAGTGGTGCTCCGTCGATGAGGGGGACGATCACGAGCGGGCCGCCGTCGCCACGATGCCGGCCGTCGAACCGGATGTCATTGCTGGTCATCCAGCGATTGTGCCAGCGAAGCCGTTTCCTTCGCCTGGGTGGGCTGAGCTGCGGCCATGCGCGGCATGCCGAGGTCGATCGCCGTACCGCCGGGAGCTCGTCGGTCCATCTGAGCAAGCTTGTCTTCGGCTCCAGCCAGACTGACCCGGAGCCCTTCGACCTCCCCGGGCCAGCCCTCGCGCTCGGCCTCGGCGATGCGGGCGACGAGGTTGTCGCGGATCTCCTCCAACCGGCCGCGCTGGGCCGGGTCCGGCCGGAGAAGCGAGCAACGAACGCAAGCGTGTTCGTGGATGCAGGCGGTGCCGCACGGGCGCAGGTGCCGACGGAGAGCTTGCGGCGTTCGAAGTGGCCGAGGAAGTCCTCCCACTCGGCGTCGGTGGGGGTGCGGTATTCCTCTCCGGCCGCAGGGCGCGGCGGCGGGTGATGAAGGCGCGGTGGGCTTCGATGGTCTCTTCTGGGTAGATCGCGTTGTAGCCGATGGGGGTGTTGATGTTGGCGTGGCCGGCGATGACCTGCGCGATGTGAGGCGGGCGGCCGGAGCGGATGGCATCGGTGATGACCAGGCGGCGGAAGTCGTGCGGCGCGAAGACCAGAGGCTGGATGTGTTGGTGCTCCACGCGATGCTGTGGCCGGTCGAGATCCGTGACCCCGCCGAGCTGCTCCCGCCGCCGGTCGAGCTGTCCGGCGAGGAGATCGAGGGCGCGCTGGTGCTCATGGAGACGATGGCCCGTGACGACCTGGAGGGCGAGGAGTTCCTGGACACCTACACCGAAGCGCTGGAGCAGGTCATCGAGGCGAAGCGCGAGGAGAAGCCGCTCCCGGAGGCGCCCGAGCCGAAGCAGCCTCCGAAGGTGTTGGATCTGATGGCCGCCTTGCAGGGGTCCGTGCAGAAGGCTGGGGCCTCACGCGGGGAGACGACGCCGAGGTGCACCAGCTGCCCCAGAAGAAGAGGCCCGCGAAGAAGGCGGCGAAGAAGCAGTCGGCCAAGAAGGCGGCGGCGGAGAAGTCGACGGGGCGCCGGCCGCGCAGTGGCAGAAGGGCGCGGACGGCGAAGTGATCAGTACTCCAGCTCGGGGCGCAGCGGGCCGCCGACCCTGTGGAGGTACCGCAGTACCTGGGCGTAGGAGTTGAAGAGCCCGGTCTCGTGGTAGGCGATGCCGTGCTGGGCGCAATACCTGCGCACGAGTTCCTGGGCATGCCGCAGGCTGGGTCGCGGCATGGAGGGGAACAGGTGGTGTTCGATCTGGTAGTTCAGCCCGCCGAGCACGAGGTCGGTGAACCGGTGGCCGCGGATGTTGCGTGAGGTCAGGACCTGCCGACGCAGGAAGTCGATCTTGTCGTCCTTGGCGAACAGGGCCATGCCCTTGTGGTTGGGGGCGAACGAGCATCCCATGTACAGCCCGAACAGCCCTTGGTGCACGAGTAGGAAGCACACGGCCTGGACGGGGGACAGGACCAGGAACAGAGCGGCGAGGTAGCCGCCGAGATGCGCTGCCAGCAGTCCCGCGTCGGCCAGCTTGGTTGTCCGGGAGGTTGTGGCGGCGGTGCGGTCGAGCAGCGCTCGTACGCCGGCGACGTGCAGGGCGAGTCCTTCCAGAAGCAGCATCGGGAAGAACAGCCAGGCCTGCTGACGGGCGAGCCAGGCGTACGCCCCGCTGCGGACGCGCGCGTGATCCTCGGTGAAGGCGATCGCGCCGTCGGCGATGTCGGGGTCGCGGTCGACGTGGTTGGGGTGGGAGTGGTGCCGGTTGTGCTTGGTGATCCACCAGCCGTAGCTGAGGCCGATCAGCAGGTCGGCGTGTACGCGGCCGAGCAGGTTGTTGACGCGCTTGGAGGCGGCGATCTGATGGTGTCCGGCATCGTGCCCGATGAACCCGGTCTGGGTGAACATCACCGCCAGGAAGGCGGCGGTCAGCAGCTGCCACCACGACTGTCCGATCAGCGCGAACACGGTCCAGCCGCCGGCCAGCAGAAGCAGGTTCGCGCCGATCTTCACGCAGTAGTAGCCCGGGCGGCGCGTCAGCAGCCCGCTCTGCCTCACCTCGCGGCACAGCGCGGCGTAGTCGCTGCCCCGGTCTCGGGGCGGGGGCTTGGTCATCTCGGTGTGGCCGGCGGGATCGGGGCTCCGGTGGCTGACGTCAGTTGTCACAGTGTTCCCTTCGGGAGGTACGGCGCTGCCCAAGGAGCGAGGGGCGGGGTGCAGGAGGCCGCACGCGTCGGGAGTCCTGCGGAAGCCGCCCGAGGCAGGCCCACGGTGCGGGCCTGCCTCGGGAAGGGGCCCCTCAGAGCACGTGGACCTGGTCGGCCTGCATGCCCTTGGGGCCCTGGCTGGCGGTGAACTCCACCCGCTGGTTCTCCTTCAGGGAGCGGAAGCCGTCGGTGTCGATCGCCGAGTGGTGGACGAAGATTTCGGCACCAGCCTCATCAGGGGCGATGAATCCGAAACCCTTCTCCGCGTTGAACCACTTCACTGTGCCTTGAGCCACGTGATGTCTCCTTCGAGATGGCGGCTGGGTCGAAATGCGCGCGATCACGCGATCCCGGGCTGTTGGTCGCCGGCCGTCGAAGAAAACCCCGAAACGACGAAACGCCCGCTGGCAGAACTCCGCGGGCGTTACCACGTTCGCAAACTTCAACTACAACCACTGACCCCAACGTCCGGAGCGCAGGGAAGGTTCCCGCACGAGCGGGAAGAGTTCGGTGACACCCCGGCGGGACGGCTCCGGGGTCCGGCACCCGGCAGGTGCCGACTCCGGAGGGGAGTACGGTTGCGGCACCGAGGGCACCTCGCACGCAGTCATCAGATTCGGCGTCGCCCTCGGACAACGGCACAGGTCGGCGTATATCGGATCCGGCCGGAAATGAGCCGCATCCCTCTTGGCCCGCACCGTCACGCCGTCTTCCGTATCCGGTCCCGCGCAGCGCGGTAGCGCATTTCCCGGCTTCCGGGCTGCCCGGGGCACCAGGACATCTCGCGCACGCTCCCGGGCCGCTGCGCGGCTGGACCGATCAGCACGACGATCAGCACGACTTCGAACCGATCTAGAGGATGCGGGACACATGGATGCACAGCACTCGATCTCCGGCCGCCGTCGGGACCGTCCCCGAACCGACCGCGGAGATGCTCTCTGGACCGGCCTGCCTTATCTGCGGCCCCGACTGCCGCAACGCACCCGATGCGGAGGGGGTGGTGGTTTCCCACCGCGACGACGGGCTGCTCCCCGCCTGCCACGGGACGTGCGCACGCATGGCGACCGGGTCGGTCGATGGTCTGGGCGACACGCCACTCCCGTTGGATGAGCGCATCCGCAGGCACCGGGCCGACGGCTTCTGACCCGGACATCCAGCAGCCAGACCACGCACGCCGAGAGCGCAGCGAAACGAAATGATGAGGAAGCGTATGAGCCTGATGAGTCTCGGAGTCCTCGCCTCCTCCCGCAAGGAGAACGAGTTCCGCCTGCCGTTGCACCCTGCTCACCTCAACCGGATCGCGCCGGACGTACGCGGGAGGATTTTCCAGGAACAGGGCTACGGCGAACGGTTCGGCGTCGCTGACGACACGTCGCGCCTGTACGCATTCACCGCGGCCGGTGCCCTGCCGCTGGCGGAGTATCTGGCCGGGTTCGACATCATCGTCAACTGCGTCTTCGCGGAGCCCGGCAGGCAGCCGTGGGGGAGTAGCGACGATGCCGAGGCCGAAGGTCTCTTCGTCCAGATGCAGAGGGCCTCATCGGTCAGCACGATGTGGCCGACGTGGATGTGCCTTCCGGAAAAGGGCCCAGCTCAAAGCGGCCCATTGCGTGGCCTCCAGCCGTGGAGACCCCGTAGCGGGCCCGGGCTTGTGGACCCCTGAGTGACCCAGAGCGATCACTTCGTTCCCTGGGCAGGACCGCCCGATCGTGGTCGAGGTTGATCCATCTGATCGGCCTGCCAGGTCGAACGGCGGCTGTCAGCCCGTCCGGCGCCGGAAGGCGGTGCGGTAGTCGCGCGGGCGTCGTCCGGTGTGCCGGGCGAAGAGGGCTGCGAAGGTGCCGGGGTCCCGGTAGCCGACCGTGGCGGCGATGGCGGCGACGGTGCCGTCCGTGGTCTCCAGGAGGTGGCGGGCGCGGCGGACGCGGGAGGTCTGCAGGTACTCCAGCGGGCTCTGTCCGGTCTCCTGCGCGAAGCGGCGCAGCAGCGTCCGGGTGCTGACGCTGAAGGTCTCCGACAGTGCGGCGAGGTCGTATCGGACGCCGAGGTTCTGGTCGAGCCACCGCATGACCCGGCGGGAGAACTCGTTTCCCGGCTGCGGGAGAAGCCCGGCGTCGACGTAGGGGGCCTGGGACGATCGTGCGTCGTCGACGAGCGCCACCCGCGCGGTCCTCCGCGCCACGCCGGCTCCGCTATGGCGGCGGATCAGCTCCAGCGCGAAGTCGTACATGGCGCTGAAGGCGGCGGTCGTCGTCACTCCCGTGTCGGTGACGACCAGCTGTTCGGCCCGGACGTCGGCGTCCGGGCAGCGCCGTGCCAGTTCGTCCGCGAAGAGCCACGCCGTCGTCGCCCGCCGCCGCTCGAGCAGGCCCGCCTCGGCCAGCAGGAACGCCCCGACGCAGATCGCGACGACGGCCTCGCCCGCGGCGGCGTGGGAGCGGATCGCCGCGATCTCGGGGGCCAGTGACGCGAGTTTCACGTCCACATCAAGGCCGGGCGCCAGTTCGAAGCCGGGCACGACCAGGACGTCGACGTCGCGCAGCGGAGAGACGGCCAGCACAGCGCCACCGGATGCGGTGACGCGGCGGCGGGGGGAGAGGACCGACACCTCGTAGCCGTCGCGGTCCGGGCCGGCGATGTGCGCGGCCATCGTCAGGAGATCGGGGATGCCGAACACCTCGGACGCGAAGCACCCCGGATAGGCCAGCACCCCGACCCGCAGCGCGCTCATGTCCGCCTCCTCGTCCGTGGCGAGATTACCTCTGTAGATGGCGATCCGGCCTGTCCTGGTGCAAGGGAGCGGCAGTCCAGGCTTGTCCCCGTGAACGCAGCCAACGGGCGTCTTGACGACGCGATCACGGACTTCTCTCGCCGGCGGGTGGATGTTGGCGGGGTGGTGAAGACGGTGTACGTCTCGGGGGTCGGACCCGGTGTCGTACTGATGCCGGAGATGCCCGGCATCAGCCCGGACGTCCTCCGGCTTGCGCGGTGGGTGCGGGACGCGGGGTTCACCGTGTACGTCCCCTCGCTGTTCGGCCTCGACGGGGTCTACCCCGGGGCCGAGGACGGGGCGGAGATCGTTCGTCGCGCGTGCGTCAGCGCCGAGTTCCGTGCGTTTGCCGGGGGCGGCACCAGCCCCGTCACCGCGTGGCTGCGCGGCCTCGCGCGGCAGGCCCATGGCGAGTGCGGCGGTCCGGGAGTCGGCGCGATCGGTCTGTGCTTCACCGGCAACTTCGCCCTGACCATGGCGCTTGAGCCGTCCGTTATCGCCCCGGTGGTCAACCACCCGTCGCTGCCCCTGGACGACCCCGCGGGGCTCGAGCTCAGTGACGAGGACGCCCGCGCCGTCCAGGATCGCGTCGAGCGCGACGGGCTCACGGTCCTTGCCTACCGGTTCGACAACGACCGCTGGTGCACAGGCCAGCGCTTCGCCGCCTACCGGGCGCTGCTCGGCGACGCCTTCGACGGCCGCGTCCTACCGGGCGGCACCGCCAATACCGACCCGCCCCCGTTCTTTCGTGACGTCGTCGGAACCCCCCACAGCGTCACCACCGCCCACCTGGTCGACAAGGACGGCCACCCCACGCTGAAGGCAAGGGACGAGATCCTCGCCCACCTGACCGCCCGCCTGCACCCCTAGCTCGCCGCACGCTTGATCAGGCGGCGGTCGGAGCAGGCACCCCTTGGTGCCCCCGACGATGGTGAAGGGGGAACTCCGTGGCCGTCGACAGTTTGTCCGCCGCAAGTCACATGACGAACTGCCTTGTACATCGTCACGGCTGCCGTGACCTGTCTTAGGTCGGGAGCCGTGCGCGTGACGGTGTGGTGCTCGCCGGCCGGTGGCTCGCAACGGCGTGCGGAGGGGGAGCTAATAGTCCGGCTTCCCGCTTCACCCTCTGGCACCTACTAGGTACCCTCGCTCTATGCCATCACTGAACGTGTCCTTCACCGACGAGGAACTCGAAGGCGTGCGGGCGGCGGCCGCCGCCGAGGGCAAGAGCCTCAAGCAGTACCTGCACGACCTCGGCGTCCGCGAGATGCAGCGCAAGCAGTTCGTCGCCGGCGCGACCGAATGGGCCGAGCGCCTGCGCGGCGAGTTCGACGAAGCCTTCCCCGACGAAGTGCCACCCGCCGAGCGCGACAACGGGGCCGCGGCCGCCTGATGCCGCCCCTCCACATCGACGTCTCCTGGCTGCTGGACGTCCAGGAGAACGCCCTCGGCCACGACGACCTCACCGTCGCGGACTACTCGGCACTGGTCGCCGCCGTCGCTCGGCACAAGACCCGGATGCCCACCCTCGCGACCGCCGACCCCGACACGGCCTGGCGAGCCGCTGCCCTGCTGCACACCATCGTCCGCCTGGAGCCGCTCCCACACCGCAACAGCCTCTACGCCGCGTTCATCGCCGCCCAGTACATGGCCCAGGCCGGCGAGGGCATCGATCCCCCTTACGGCGCGCTGCCCGAACTGGTCCGCAAGGTCCGCGACACCCGCATCAGCGTCCAGGACGTCGCCAACCGGCTTCGGAGCTGGAAGCTGTAGTCTCCGATCGGTTCTGGACCTGAAGCGGCACCAGTACAGAGTTGATGGAGCGGCTTCCGCATTCTGCGTGGCCTGCACACTGCTGCTGCGGGAGCCGCGGTTCTCAGCCCCGGCATGGCCGAGCGGCTCGGCCGGCTCCTGGCGTCGTCCAAGAGCACAGCGGCGAAGAACGCATCCCCGCCCTCACCGTGCGGTGGCGAGGTCCTGGGCCTGTTTGGCGGTCGTCTCGCCAACCGAGAGATCGTAAGCACCGGTTGGGGTTTGGTCCAGCTTCTGTGGAGCGGTGACGCTCGGTCTTGATGAAGGCCGCTGTGCACGGTGATGTCGCACCACGACCGGCGGGGGGTGTCGATGGGGCAGCCGATAATGCCGGTCACCGGGCCGCACGCCGTCGACCACCCGAACCGGGCTCCAGGGCGAAGGGAATGGGCGACCTCACCCCGGCGCGGCCCCCAGCCCGATCACCGGCGCGAGGAAGGCATCGTTGCCTGTCACCGCCGGCACGATCACTGCGATGACCGTCGCGAGCATGGTTAACAGGTAGCGGCGTTCGGCGGCCTGGCGGCTGGCGACGCCAGGGGGTGGGCGAGGTCGGCCCAGCTGGCACCCGCCTGGCGGGCGGTCTCGATCAGGCCGGTCTCCCATCCGGCGAGCCGTTCGCGTACCTGTCGGAGCAGGAGGAGGGAGGCCAGGGCCGGCTCCGGGCCGACGTCGCGCTCCTCGGCAGTGCCGGGGATCTCGCGCCGGGCGGTCCGCAGGGCGTCGTTTAGGCGCGATGGGCTGCCGCGGCGGCGAGGAACGACGCCGGACTCGGTGTGTCGGCGCTGGACGATGCCGGCTGGTCGGCCTGGGGCATGGGCACGTCCTCCGATGTCATCTGGTGGATGACGCCGCCCTTGTCATCCATTGGATGACATGCTACAACGGTGTCAGTGAGGCGCATTGGCAGCAACTGCCCGAACCTTCCTGGAGGTGTTTTCCGATGTTGATGCGCACTGACCCCTTCCGTGAGCTGGACCGGCTGGCGCAGCAGCTGATGGGTCCGGGCACCTGGTCGCGGCCGTCCCTGATGCCGATGGACGCCTACCGCGAGGGTGACCAGTACGTGGTGGCCTTCGACATCCCCGGCGTCAGCGCCGACGCGATCGACATCGACGTCGAACGCAACATGCTGACCGTCAAGGCCGAGCGCCGGCCGACCACGAAGGCCGACGACGTGCAGATGGAACTGTCGGAACGGCCGCTGGGCGTCTTCTCCCGCCAGATCGTGCTCGCCGACACACTGGACACCGAGCACATCCAGGCCGACTACGACGCGGGCGT
This sequence comes from Streptomyces sp. NPDC001714, assembly GCF_042892755.1. Lineage (NCBI taxonomy): Bacteria > Bacillati > Actinomycetota > Actinomycetes > Kitasatosporales > Streptomycetaceae > Streptomyces > Streptomyces sp. NPDC001714. Next base: position 14,734 of record NZ_JBIAUL010000048.1, on the reverse strand, counting down.
GCTCACCCTGCGCATCCCGATCACCGAGCGCGCCAAGCCCCGCAAGATCGCCATCGACGTCGGATCCGGCCGCAAGGAGATCTCCGGCTGAGCCGGACAGACGAGGGCTGAACAGCGGCGGAGGACGGGTACCTGATCTCCCCCTCTCCCGTCCTCCGCGCCCCGGCGAACCGAGGAAGGGTGGCGGACTGGCATGACTCTGCGACGCGAAGCATTCCTTGACCATGTGAAGGAACGCGGCGAGTACGGCACCCTGCAGGAAGCCGAACGCGCGGCCCGCGTGGTGCTCGCCCTGCTGGGCGCACACCTGGTCGGCGAGGTACGCGCCCAGCTGGCGGCGCGTCTACCGGAAGGCTTCGCCCTGATCCTCCTCAACCCGTTGCAGAGCGCCGAGCCGCTGCCCCCGGAGCGGTTCGTGCGGGCGACCGCGGCGTGGATCGAAGGAGCCACCGAACGCACCGCCTCCTGGGACGTCAGCGCCGTCCTGTCCACGGTCGCCGACGCCGCCGGCGACGACCTCCTCGAACAGATCCTGCTCCAGCTCCCCGCGGGCTACGACCTCCTCTTCGGCCGCCCCGGGCCCACCTGACCGCCCACCCCTGGTGATCGTGCACCGGCCACCGCGACCCTGGTGACAGAAAGGCAACCACCGCACTGACGTCCGACCAGAGCGCGCCGCTTCAGCAGGCCTACGGCAGGGCGTACGAGCACTTGCTGGAACAGGTCCGCTCGACGGCGCCTACCCCACCCGCGAGAAGGCCGAGGAAGCCGTCCGGCTCGTCCTTGCGGGACTGGGACGCCAGCTGACCGGCAGACGAACGCGTCGAACTGGCCGCCCGCCCGCCCATTGCGGCCGCACGCGTCCTCACCGCGCAGATCCCCGCCCCCCAGCCCCTGACCGGCTGGGCCTTCGTCAAAGAACTCGCCGCCCGCTCCGGCGCCTCCCGTGACACCACCAGGGTCACCTGGCCCGACGACAAGGGCTTCCTCGGCAGACCCACCGACACATCGACAGGCCTCACCCCCCTCGGGGCCCGCGAGTACGACCCGACCGCCGGCCAGTTCATCAGCGTCGACCCCGTGGCCGGGGACCGGGAACTGGCCGGACGGATGCGCCGGCTGTGCCGCCCCACGCCGGCTGCGTGGGCGAGCAACCGTTCGGGGCTGTGGCCGCGGCGCTCGACGAGATGGCCGTCGTCCCCGGGGTCAGGAGTGGTGGGCGGACTCGTCCGGCGGGTTCTGGACGGTGAGGAGCCGTACCAGTGAACCGTCACCGACCGCGCGCCAGCGGTGAGGGGTCGTTCCGGGGTAGCAGATGCTGTCTCCCGGGCCGAGCGTGTGGAAGCGGGCTCCGTCGGTGCCCCGCAGTTCGACTTCGATGTCGCCGGTCACGACGTAGACGAACTCGTCGCCGGGGTGGTCGTAGTACTCCTCCTCGAACCGTTCCGGCGCCCCGATGTACTCCACGGGGTGGACGGAGAAGGCGGGAGTGCCGAGCATGCGCGCGGTGCCGCCGGGCCTGGCCACGTTCAGACCCTCACCCGAGCGCACCACATGGGCGGAGCCGTCGGGGGCGTCGGGGCGTGGCACCGTCGCTGCTGCCATGAGCGCCTGCTGGGTGGTGCCCAGGGCGCGGGCGATGCGGTGCAGGGACGGCATGCTCGGCCGGGTGAGCCCGCGCTCCAGCTGGCTGAGGAAGGGGTGGGAGAGCGCGGCCCGCTCGGCGAGCTGGACGAGGGTCAGCCCCCGTTCCTTGCGCAACTTCCGGATCGCGCTGCCGAGTTCGGCGCGCAGCAGCGCGTCCGTGTCCCTGGCGGCGGACGGCGTGCTGTTGGCGGATTGCGCGGGCATGGCAGGCATCCTAAATGGTCGGCGGGGGTGGGCCGTGGGGTGCCGGAGGGCTGCCGTGGAGAGGTTTTACGCCGGCGAAACACCCGGACCCTACGCTGAATGTTGATAGTACGAACATTCTGGTTCAAGGGAGCCCTCATGACCGCGGCCACCTCCGACCGTTCCCCCGTCTCCCCGCCCGATTCCGCCTTCCTCGACGCCATGGCCGCTCTCGCCGGGGGCGTGTGCGTCGTCACCGCGCTGACGTCCGAGGGCAACCCGGTCGGCTTCACCAGCACCGCCGTGATGAGCCTGAGCCGCGAGCCACAGCTGCTCGCCATCGGGGTGGGTCGCGGCGTCCGTTCGCTGCCCGCGCTGCTGGACGGCCGCAGATTCGCGCTGAACATCCTGCACTCCGGCGGCGAGCACGTCTCCCGGCGCTTCGCCGACCGCACCGCGGACCGGTTCGCGGACCTGGAGTGGTCGGCCGAGGACCGCGGCGGGCTGCCGCTGCTGCTCGCGCACAGCTCGTACGCCGTGCTGTGCAGTGTCGTGCGCGACGTACCGGCCGGTGACCATCGCCTGATCGTCGCGGGCGTCGACGCCGTGGTGACGGGAACCGGCGGACCGACCGCGCTCGTGCACCACGACCGCCGCTACCACGCGCTCGGTGCGGCGTGAGTGGCCCCGGCTGGTTCCAGATCGCCGAGACGGGCCCGGCCGCTTTCGTGATCGCCGAGCCGGGCCACGTCAACAGCTACCTCCTGCTCGGCGACCGGATGGCCCTGCTCTACGACACGGGCATGGGCATCGCCGACATCGGCGAGCAGGTCCGACGGCTCACCCGGCTGCCCCTGCTGGTCGTCAACTCCCACCACCACTTCGACCACCGCGGCGGCAACGCCTCCCTGGCCGCGCACGCCCAGGGCATCGCCGTACACGCCGACGGAGCCGCGCTGCACACGGATCCGGCCCCCCGCGACTGGTTGGAGGCGTACGCGCACATCGCCCACGACCTGCGCAAGCGGTACGAGGAGTTCCATGCGCTGGACGCCGACGGGTTCTTCCTGACCGACTCCCGCGTCGCGGTGCGGCCGGTCCCCGACCTGGCCGACTGGCGGATCGAAGCCGTCCGCCCCACCCGGCTGCTGCGTGAGGGAGACGTGCTCGACCTGGGCGGCCGGAGCCTGCATGTCCTGCACACCCCCGGGCACTCACCGGACGGCATCTGCCTCTGGGAGCCGGGAACCGGGTTGCTGCTGGCCGGTGACACCCTCATCAGCGGCACCTTCTTCGCCCATGTGCCCGGCGCCGACGTGGCCGCGTTCGCGGACTCGACACGCCGCCTCGCGGAACTCCCCGTCACCACCGCGCTGCTCGGCCACAATCTGCGCCACCGGGAGTCGGCGGACTTCGTGGGCCGGGTCGCCACGGCGTTCGCGGAGGTACGGGACGGCCGGACCCGCCCGTACGCCTCGACCGACATGTTCGGCGCGCCCGTACGCCGTCACGACTTCGACGGCTTCGCGGTGCTCACCGCGCCCCACGGAACGGACCGCTGACATGCAACCTCTGCTGCTGCGCGGCGCACGACTGCCCGAGGGGCACGTCCGCGACGTCCTTCTCGATCCGGGCGGCGGGATCGTCGCCCGGGTGGCCCCGCCCGGTCGGCTCGCGTCCGGTGCGGACGAGCTCGACCTGACCGGCTACCTGCTGCTGCCCGCCGGAGCCGAACCGCACGCCCACCTGGACAAGGCTCTGACCTGGGACCGGGTGGGGGCACCCGCCGGAGACCTGCTCGCCGCCGTCGAGGCCTGGCGCGCGTACACCGTGCAGGTGACCGAGGAGGACGTCTACCAGCGGGCCGCGAGGACCGTCGACGAGCTGTGCGCGAACGGGGTGACCGCGGTCAGGACCCATGTGGACCTCCTGACCGCCGGCGGTGATCCGCTGCGGGGCCTGCGTGCCCTGCTCAGGCTGCGGAAGCGGCTTCGGGGACGCGTACGGCTCCAGATCGCCGTCCTGCACGTCGACGCCCCGGAGAAGTTGCTGCACGAGGCCCTCGACCTCGGCGCGGACCTGCTGGGCGACTGTCCGCACCTGTCCGCCGACCCCGCCGCGTCCGTGGCCCGCACGTTGCGCGTCGCAGCCGAGCACCACGTCGGCGTCGACCTGCACGCCGACGAGACCCTCGACACGGACGCGGGGGATCTGCGGCTGCTCGCCCGGACCGTCCGCGAACGGGGCTTCGGCCGCGGTGTCACCGCGAGCCACTGCGTCAGTCTCGGCGCGGTGGAGCCCGACGAGGCGGCCCGTACCGCCAAGGAGGTCGCGGCCGCCGGGATCGGCGTGGTCGCCCTACCGCTGACCAACCTCTACCTGCAGGGGCGCGGGCACCCGTCCCGCACGCCGCGCGGGCTCACCGCGCTCCGGGCGCTGCTGGACGCGGGCGTGCGCGTCGCGGCCGGGGGCGACAACATCCGGGACCCGTTCAACCCGGTGGGCCGGGCGGATCCGCTGGAGACCGCGTCCCTGCTGGTCACGGCCGGTCACCTCACCCCGGACGAGGCGCTGGACGCGGTCACCGGGGGCGCCCGGGCGGTCCTCGGGCTGCCCGCCGCGGGACCGTACGAGGGCGCTGTCGCCGATCTCCTGGCGGTGCGCGCCGAGTCCGTCTCGGAGGTCCTGGGCGTGTCCTGCCCCGAGCGGCTGGTCTTCGCCGGCGGGCGGCTCGTCAGCCGTACGTCGGTGGTCCGCGAGCTCTTCTGACCCGGGCCCCTCCAGCCGAACGGGACCACTACAGCGAACGGATACGGCCAGGACACTGGCCGGAAACAATCGATGTTCATGCTATCAACATTCCTGACTGTGGCACTGAAGGGAGCTGATGTGCCGACCACCGCCGAGGAGACGCTCGACGCGACGCTGCGATTCGAGAGTGTCGACAAGCACTTCGCCAACGGGACCACCGCCCTCACCGGACTCGAACTCTCCATCGCACCCGGCGAGTTCGTCGCCGTCGTCGGCCCCTCGGGCTGCGGCAAGTCCACCCTGCTCCGCCTCGCCTCCGGCCTGGACGCCGCCACCGGCGGCACGGTCCACGCCCCCGCCGACTCGGTCGGCTACGTCTTCCAGGACCCGACCCTGCTGCCCTGGCGCTCCGTCCTCGGCAACGTCGAACTCCCCGCCGAGCTGGCCGGGGCGGCGAAGGCCGAACGCCGTGAGCGCGCCCTGGAAGCGCTGCGGCTGGTCGGCCTGGAGGGCTTCGAGAAGCAGTTGCCCAGGCAGCTGTCCGGCGGCATGCGGATGCGGGTGTCCCTGGCCCGCGCCCTCATGGCCCGGCCCTCGCTGTTCCTCCTCGACGAACCCTTCGGCGCCCTCGACGAGATGACCCGCCTGCGCATGCAGGAGGAACTCCAGCGCATCTACGCCGAGACCGGCTTCGCCGCTCTGTTCATCACCCACTCGGTGACCGAGGCCGTCTTCCTGGCGAGCCGGGTCGTCGTGATGTCGGCGCGGCCCGGCCGGATCACCGCCTCCTTCGACGTCCCCTTCCCTCATCCCCGTCCGGCCCAGCTGCGCTACGACCCCGAGTTCGGCCGGATCGCCGGCGAGGTCTCGGCGGCGCTGCGAGGAGGTCTCCAGTGAGCGCCGACATCACCGCCCGCGCCGAAACGGCCGTACCCGCGACCGACTTGACGAAGGCCGAACCCACGACGCCGGCCCGCCGGCGCCGGATCCGGCCCGCCGCCGTGCTCGCTCCGCTCGGGTCCCTCGGCGCGGCCGTCGGCGCCTGGTACGCCGCGACCTATCTACTGCTCAGCCCCGCCCGGCGGTTCCTCGTCCCGCCGCCCGATCAGGTCCTCACCGTGTCGTTCCTCGACTGGACCCACCTCCAGCCGATGCTCCGGGCGCTGTGGCTCACCGCCCAGGTCGCGCTCGTCGGGCTGCTCATCGCCTCCGCGCTGGGCGTGACGGTGGCGGTGCTGATGAGCAGGGCGCGCTGGCTGGAACGCTCGCTGTACCCGTACGCGGTGATCCTGCAGACGGTGCCGATCCTCGCCATCGTGCCGCTGATCGGCCTCTGGTTCGGCTTCGGCTTCACCAGCCGGGTGGTCGTCTGCGTCCTGATCGCCCTCTTCCCGATGATCGCCAACACCCTGTTCGGCATCCAGTCGGTCGACCGCACCCACCACGACCTGTTCACCCTCCAGCGCGCGAGCCGCTGGGCCCGCCTGCGCAAGCTCGAACTGCCCGCAGCCCTTCCCTCGATCTTCACCGGTCTGCGGACCTCCTCCGGCCTGTCCGTGATCGGCGCGATCGTCGGGGACATGTTCTTCAAGCAGGGCGAGCCCGGCATCGGCACCCTGCTCGACGTCTACCGCTCCCGGCTCCAGTCCGAGGACCTGTTCGCCGCGATCATCCTCGCCTCGCTCTTCGGCGTCGCGGTCTTCGCCCTCTTCACCCTCGTCGCCCGGCTCGCCGTCGGCTCCTGGCACGCCTCGGCCGACCGGCCGTAACCCCGCAGCCTCCTTCCCCGCCCCGTCCCTCAGGGAGTTCAGCCATGTCCACCTCCATCAGACGCGTCTGTGTCGCGGGCGTTTCCTCCGCAATCGCCCTGATATCCGTGACCGCCTGCGGCGGCGGTTCCACGGCCGCCACCGGCACCGCCACCAAGCTCCAGGCCGCCCCCGCCGCGCAGCGCCTGGCCGGTGTCTGCCCCAAGACGGTCGTCGTCCAGGTCGACTGGGAGCCCGAGGCCGAACACGGCCCGCTCTACAACCTCGTCGGCCCCGGCTACACCGTCGACAGCGACAAGAAGCGGGTCACCGGACCGCTGGTCATCGGCGGCAAGGACACCGGCGTCGACATCCAGATCCGGGCCGGCGGCTCCGCCATCGGCTACCAGAGCGTCCCCTCGCAGATGTACGTCGACAAGAGCATCACCCTCGGCACGGTCACCACCGACGTGGCCATCTCGGCGTCCGTCAAGCAGCCGGTCACGGCCGTCGCGGCGCTGATGAAGAAGAGCCCGCAGGTCCTGATGTGGGACCCCGCGACCCACCCCGACTGGAAGACGATCGCCGACATCGGCAGGTCGAACGAGAAGGTCGTCTACGTGGACGGCAGCACCTACGCCTCGCTGCTGGTCTCCAAGGGCCTGATCAAGAAGAGCCAGCTGGACGGGAGCTACGACGGCGCGCCCGCCCGCTTCGTCGCCGACCCCGGCATCGCGCAGCAGGGCTTCGCCACCGCCGAGCCGTACATCTACCAGCACGAGGTGGCGGCCTGGAAGAAGCCGATCAGGTACCAGCTGCTCTCCGACGTCGGCTTCAACGTCTACCCGGAGTCCCTGTCCGTGCGCAGCGGCGAGCTGACGTCGCTCAGCCCCTGCCTGAAGAAGCTCGTCCCCGTCCTGCAGCAGTCGGCCGCCGACTTCGCGGCCAAGCCCTCGGCGACCGTCAAGCTCATCAGCGACCTGGTCCAGCAGTACAACACCGGCTGGGTCTACTCCGAGGGCACCGGCACCTTCGCCGCCCGGCAGATGGTCAAGCTCGGCATCCTCGGCAACGACACCGACGGCAGCCTCGGCAGCTTCGACATGAAGCGCGTCGCCTCCGCCCTGAAGACCTTCACCCCCCTCGTCGAGCAGAGCGGCGCCAAGGTCAAGCCGGGCCTGACGGCCCAGGACCTGGCGACCGACGAGTTCATCGACCCCTCGATCGGACTGAAGTGATGACGACCGCGAACCTGAGCGCACTCACCGAACTCGTCGCCGACGCGGACAGCGGACCAGCCCGGAACAGGACGGAACGCCGGTCCAGGACCGGAATCGAGGAGTTCTGCGCCGAGGCCGCCGAACTCCTCGGTGCCGACGGGGTGATCCGCGACGAGGCCGCACGAGAGAAGGCATCCTGCGACTGGGCCCACATGTCGCCCATCCTCGCGGCGAAACTCCCCGCGGGCCACGCCGACGTCGTCCTGCGCCCCACCGCGCACGAGCAGATCCCCGGCCTCCTCGCCCTGGCCCACCGCCGCCGCATCCCCGTCACCCCACGCGGCAAAGGCACCGGCAACTACGGCCAGGCGATCCCGCTCTACGACGGCGCGGTGCTCGACCTCACCGGCTGCGGCCGCATCCTCGACGCCGGCGACGGCTGGATCCGCGCCGAGGCCGGGGCGAAGATGTCCGACCTGGAGGCACACGCCCGCACCCTGGGCCAGGAGCTGTGGATGTTCCCGTCCACCTTCGGCACCACACTGGGCGGCTTCCTCTCCGGCGGCAGCGGCGGCACCGGCTCCCTCGTGCACAAGACCAACAGCGACGGCTTCGTACGGGAGCTGACGGTCGTGCCCTGCACGGCCGATGCCACACCCTTCACCGCCCGGGACGCGGACGCCCTGCCGTACATCCACGCCTACGGCACCACCGGCGTCATCGCCACCGCCACCGTACGCCTCCAGCAGGCCCGGACCTGGACCGGCCTGTTCGCCGCCTTCGCCGACTGGGCCTCCGCCACCGCCGCCCTGTCGGCCCTCGTAAGCCTGGAACCGGCGCCGCGCCTGGCCTCGCTGGACGAGTCCGGCCTCGTCCGCGTCTACGGGTCCGACCCCGCGCTCGACCCCACGGCTCTGAACCTGCGCGCGATCGTCGAGGAGGAGGCGGTCGACCAGGCGCGGGCGCTCGTCCGGTCGTACGGCGGCACCGTCCTCGAGGTCCGCCCCGCACCCGACGGCCCCGCACTGATCAGTTCGCTCTCCTTCAACCACCCCACCTACCACCTGATGAAGGCCGAGGACGGCTGGTTCCACCTGGAGATCCGCGGCGACGTCCTGCTCGGCGACACCACCGAGATCAAGCAGGTCTTCCCGGACACCCTGCTCCACCTGGAAGGCATGCGCTCCGGCACGGTCGGCATGCTCATGGCCCGCTATCAGGACGAGCAGACGGTGTACGACGGCATCGCCGCACTGGAAGCCCTGGGCGTCGGCGTGCACAGCCCGCACGACTGGCATGTCGACCGGCGCCTGGACCTGGTCCGCGAGACGGCCCGCACCGCCGACCCACTCGGCCTGCTCAACCCCGGCAAGATCCCCGCCACTTCACAGGAGACGGCGTGACCTTCACCCGGTTCATCGACCTCAGCGGCCCGGAGATCGAACGGCTCGACGCGGACACCGTCGCCGTCCTGCCCATCGGCGCGATCGAACAGCACGGGCCCCATCTACCCGTCGCCACCGACCACTACATGGCCGAGGCCGTCGCCGAGGGCGCCGCCCAACTCGCCGGGGAGAGCTGCGACATCACGCTGCTGCCCGGGCTCGCCTACGCCAAGTCCGACGAACACGCCTGGTCCGCGGGCACGTTGTGGCTCACTGCCCGCACCCTGCTGTCCGTCCTCGACGACATCGGCCGCTCCCTGGCCGCGGGGCCCGTCCGGCGGCTCGCGTTCCTCAACGCGCACGGCGGCAACAGCGCTCTGCTCGGCGTCGCCCTGCGCGAACTGCGCACCCGACACGGCCTGCGCACCTTCCTGCTGCACGCCTCGCTCCCCGCCGACCAGGGCGGCACCTCCCCGGCCTCGGAACTCGGCATCGGCGTGCATGGCGGACTCAAGGAGACCTCCGCCATGCTCCACCTCCGCCCGGATCTGGTGGACATGAGCCAGGCCCGCCGCAGCGTCCCCGAACACCTCACCGAGTACGAGCACATCGGCTTCGGCAAGGCGGTCTCCTTCGGCTGGACCAGCGACGACTTCAACACCGGCGACGGAGTGATCGGCGACCCCACCGGGGCCACTCCCGAACTCGGCCGCAAGCTCGTCGACTCCTCCGTCGCCGCGGCCGCCGCCGCCCTGCGCGAGTGCGCCCGCTTCCGCCCCGACCGCCCGACGACCCGCTAGGGAAACCCGCCATGGCCAACCCGCCGCTGCACACCCCTCTGCGTGACATCACCGCCCACCACATCACCGCGGGCGACTCCGTCAAGCTCGCCGTCCTCACCGGCCCCCGGGACGGCTCGCCGACCACCGTCGTCTTCGAGGTCTGGGAACCGGGCGGCGCCCAGCCCCTCAACTGGCACCCCGAGTCCGTCGAGACGTTCGTCGTGCTCGCCGGTCACGGCCGTGCCGCCAGCGACGAACACGAACGCGACCTCGCCCCCGGCGACGTCCTGGTCCTGCCCTCCGGCTCCAAGCACCGCATCGTCAACACCTCGGCCACCGAACGCCTCTACACCCTCACCGTCATGTCCCCCGACGAGGGCTTCGCCGACCTCATCGAACGCGGACCCGCCGCCACGCTGGACGAGCAGGACCTGGCCGTGCTGCGCGCGGGAACATCGTGACCATGGATGATCTTCTCGCCGCCTTCTGGGCGTACGAACGGGCCCTGGCCGCCAATGATCTGGCGGAACTGGATCACTGGTTCCTCGACGCGCCGGACACCCTGCGCGCCGAGGGCGACAACGTGCTGGTCGGTCACGCCGCCATCGCCGACTTCCGGCGGGGGAGGGGCGGAGCTCCGACGCGGGTCGTCGAGCGGGTGCACGTCGTCCGCCCGGCCCCGCGGGTCGCGGTCGTCACCGCCGAGACCCGCAGGCAGGACGGGACGCGCGGGCTGCAGACCCAGGTGTGGCAGCACACCGAAGCCGGGTGGCGGATCGCCGCCGCGCACGTCAGCGCCGTAGCCGCGCCGGTGCCGGACGACCGCCCCGACCCGGCGGTGTGGCGGGTGGCCGGACCGCTGGCGCAGTCCTCCGGACGGGGCGCGCTGGCACACGTCCGCACCGCCGTGAAGGACCTGTTCGCCGTGGCGGGACAGCGGGTCGGCGCGGGCAACCCGGTATGGCTGCGGGGAGCCCGCACGGAAGAGGAACACGCGGACGCGGTACGACGCCTGCTGGACGCGGGTGCCGAACTCACCGGCATCGCCCAGACCGACGAGCTGGCCTTCAGCCTCGCCGGGACCAACACCCACTACGGCACCCCCGCCAACCCCGCCGCACCCGGCAGGATCACGGGCGGCTCCAGCAGCGGCCCGGCCGCCGCCGTCGCCCACGGCTGGGCCGACCTGGGGCTGGCCACCGACACCGCGGGCTCGATCCGCGTACCCGCCTCCTACTGCGGCCTCTACGGCTGGCGCCCCACCCACGGTGCCACCCCCACCGGCGGCCTGCTGGCGCTGGCTCCCTCCTTCGACACCGCGGGGCTCCTGGCCGGCGACCCCGGCCTGTTGCGGACGGCGGCCGAAGCGCTGCTGCCCGCCACCGAGACCTTTGTGCCGGTCACCGGACTCGTCGTGGACGCGGAACTGGTGGAGCTCGCCGAACCCGAGGTCCGTGCCTCCTTCGAGGCCGCCTGCCGAGCGCTGCACCTGCCCCTGGCGCGGGTTTCCACCGGGGTCGCCGAGCACCTGGACGACTGGTTCGCCGCCTTCCGCACGGCACAGGCCGCCGAGGCCTGGCAGCAGCACGGCGCCTGGATCACCGCTCACCCCGGCGCGCTCGCCCCGGACGTGGCGGCGCGCTTCGACCACGGGCGCCGGGTGAGCGCGGCCCAACTGGCCCAGGCAGAACAGGTGTTGTCGGACGCGCGAAAGGTGCTGGACGCCGTAGTGTCGCCCGGCACCGCCCTGCTGCTGCCCGCCACCAGCGGTCCCGCGCCCCGCGCCGACGCGCCGCCCGAGGAGGTGGAGGCCGTACGCGCCGCCACCCTCCGCCTGACCTGCCTCGCCTCACTGGCCGGACTCCCGGCCGTCGTCGCCCCGCTGCTGCGGGTGCGCTCGCTGCCGGTGGGCCTGTGCGCGCTGGGCGCCCGGGGGACCGACCGCGCCCTGCTGGACTTCACCGCCGAATCGAGGAGCCCCGCTCATGCCTGAGGCCCACCGCCTGATCGGGCCCAACCCCCGTAACGCCTGGAGATGCGAGGGGGGCACCGTCACGCTGACCCGCCCGCACCGCGATCCGCGCCCGGTGACGGTCGAGGCGTTGCCGCAGCCGGTGACCGCCGACCTCACCGCCACCGCGCTGATCGTCGTCGACATGCAGAACGACTTCTGCGCCCCCGACGGCTGGCTCGCCTCCATCGGCGTGGACGTGACCCCCGCCCGCACCCCGATCCCCGTCATCGCCGGCCTGCTGCCGCCCCTGCGTGCGGCCGGCGTTCCTGTCGTCTGGCTCAACTGGGGCAACCGCCCCGACCGGGCCAACCTCCCGCCCGGCGTCCTGCACGTCTACGACCCGGAGGGCACCGGCGGCGGTATCGGCGCCCCGCTGCCGGGCGGCCGTGTGCTGGAGCGGGGCAGCCCGTCGGCCGCGATCGTCCCGGGGCTTGAGGCGGCAGAGACCGACCTCCACGTCTCCAAGTACCGGATGAGCGGCTTCCAGGACACCGAACTGGACAGCGTGCTGCGCAACCTGCGGGTCGACACCCTGCTGTTCGCCGGCGTCAACGCCGACCAGTGCGTCCTGGCCACCCTCATGGACGCCGCGAACCTCGGCTACGACGTCCTCATGATCGAAGAAGCGGTGGCCACGACCTCGCCCCCCTACTGCATGGAGGCCACGCTCTACAACGTCCGCCAGTGCTTCGGCTTCACCGTCACCTCCGAAACCCTGGGGGAGGCCCTGAAGTGAAGCTGCTCCAACCCGGACGCGGCCCCCTCGACGGCGACCACTACCTCCCCGCGGACCCCTCCCGGGTGCACTGGGGCCTGCTGCCCAACGCCACGGCCGAACCGGCGCTGACCGTCCGCTCGGGCGAGACCGTCACCTTCGACACCATCAGCCATGAGGGCATCCTCGAAGACCAGGGCCGTGACCCGGCCACCTTCTTCGGCGCGGCCGGCATTCCCACGACCGGCCTGCTGCACGACGCCGTGGAACTGGCCGCCTCCGCACGCGAACACCTGCCGGAGACGCAGGGCCCGCACGTCGTCACCGGCCCCGTGGCCGTACACGGTGCGCGGCCCGGTGACGTCCTGGAGGTCGAGATCCTCACGCTGTACCGTCGTGCACCCTACGGCGTGATCAGCAACCGGCACGGGAGAGGCGCCCTGCCCGGCGAATACCCGCAGACGCCCTCGGGGGAGCCGGTCAGCCTGGTCGCGACGGTTGCGGACGACGGCCGGGGCCGTCTCCCGGTGGGCGACGGCCGCCGACTCGCGTTCTCGCTGAGGCCTTTTCTCGGCATCATGGGCGTCGCCCCAGCCACCGAATCCGCCGTCCACTCCGTCCCGCCGGGCCCGCACGGCGGGAACATCGACGTCCGTCACCTGGGTACCGGCGCCCGGCTCTTCCTCCCCGTCCAGGTCCCCGACGCGCTCTTCTACGTCGGCGACCCGCACTTCTCCCAGGGCGACGGCGAAGTGGCCCTCACCGCCTTCGAGGCCCCCCTGCGCGCCACCCTCCGCCTCACCGTCCACCGGGACCCCGCCACCCGTTCTCTGGCCGCCCGCCTGCGCGCCCCCTTCGCGGACACACCGACCGAGCACATCGTCCTGGGCCTGGACCACGACCTCGACGAAGCCCTGCGCAACGCCGTACGCGACGCGCTCACCCTGCTCACGGAACGGTTCGGCATCCCCGGCCCCGTCGGCCTGGCCTACCTCAGCGCGGCAGCGGACTTCCATGTCTCCCAGGTGGTGGACATCGTCAAGGGTGTGCACTGCCGCATGTCCAAGGCGGACCTGGCGTGCTGAACCGCTGTCGACCGAGCGTGGGCCACGGAGAGCATGTCACCTGCCGGACCGGGATATGACAGAGGCTCTCACGCGGGTCGCCCGGTCGAGCCGGGCAGTGGCACGATCTCCGTGGCTTGACGTCCGCGTGCCGGGGCCAGGAGCCGCTGGACGGCCTGCGCTGCTTGCCCCATGGCCTCGGCATGTGCTCTGGAGTCCCCGCGAAGGGTTCGTCGCTCTGGAACAGGCTCCGGGGGAGGCGGCCGGTGGCTGGTGGGGCATTGACGTCGGCAGGCGCTCCTCATGCCGGGGCCGTCATGAGGAGTTCCGGCAGGTGTGCGCTTTCGCCGACGGTTCAGAGCGGGCCGCGGCGAGGGCTCCGGACGACGTGCGGTGGGCTCCGCTGACGTCTTGCGTCGGGTCGGCAGGGGAGAGGGCGGGTGGAGCGCTTGACATGAAGTTGGTGTAGATACAACATTGGAGGGTGAGTACCTCGGCCGATGAAATCGTGCAGGACTGCCTGGCGGTGCGTATCCGGCTGATAGGCCGGACGGTCACCGGTCTCTACGACGGCGCCCTTGAGCGTCATGGGGTGACGATTGCCCAGGTCAACCTGCTGGCTGCGCTGGGCAAGGTTGGCCCGTGCCCGCCGGCCAGGCTGGGGGAGGTGCTCCAGCTGGAGAGGTCCACGGTCAGCCGGAATCTGCATCTGCTGCTGAAGCAGGGCTGGATCGAGGCCGCAGTGTCCGACGCGAAGGGCATGCGCGAAGTGGTGCTGACCGGCGCCGGCCGGGCCAAGATCGAATCCGTGATGCCGGAGTGGCGGCAGGCCCAGGAGCAGGCTGCTCAGCTTCTGGGGGCGGGTGTGACGGCGGTCCGGGAGATTGCGGGCGGCATGGGCTATCCGCCAGGCGCATAACGCCTAGGGGCGGGTCTGTGGCCCGCCCCGCCTTATGGGCCAATGTTGTATATACAACGAGAGGGATTGTGATGAGTGTCTCCTTCATGAACAGGGTTGTACTGATCACCGGTGCATCTCGAGGAATCGGTAGAGCCGTTGCGCTGGCGTTCGCCCGGGAGGGGGCGCTGCTGGTTCTTGCGGCCCGCTCGGCAGAGGGGCTTGCTGAGGTCTGAGGAGCCACGAAGTTTCCGGACAGGCTTCTGACCGTCTATTTCACGCGGCGATTCGCAACTTCTCGAACTCGGCGTGGACTTCGCGCGGAGG
>NZ_JBIAUL010000047.1:0-24689 GCF_042892755.1 Streptomyces sp. NPDC001714 | reverse complement strand
ACGAACGCAAGGCCGACCACTTCCTGGCATTCACCGCCATCGCCTGCAGCCTCATCTGCTACCGCAGACTCGCCAAATGAGACTGCGTCTAAGGCGCGCCAGGCACGCCCAGCCGCGGGCAACGTGCTCGCCCGGCTGCAGCAGATCCGCGCCGCCGCACTGTCGGGCGGGTTGGCCGTGCTCGCGGCGGCCAACAAGGGCGCGGTCGCGCGCCAAGTCGAAGCCGATCGCCGGGTTTCGGCACACGCCACCGAGGCCGACCGCCGCAAGGCCCTGTTCGAGGCCGCCACGGCCTCCTTCACCTTCATCGCCGACGCCTTCCTCACGACCCTCACGACCGCCGCCCCGAGCGCGGAGGTCCGCAAGGGCAACCAGGGAGGCTGGACCGTCCGGATCAACGACGCCCAGAGCTCAGCTCCAGCACCGCGCCGTCCAGGGCCTTGGGCGTCGTAGGGCGGGGCGGCGAGTTCGTCGGTGAGGGTTTCGATGCGTTGTTTGGTCGCGCGGCCGGCGTCGGTGAAGTGGCCGTGGGTGTCGATGAGTCCGCGTTTGCGCAGGCCGTCCATGACCGCGGCCAGGCGCTCTTTCGGCAGGTGATGGATGCGTCCGAACGACTCCGGCGGGTGGATGCCCACACCAGCCCCGGGGAGCCGGCCAGTTCATGGTGGTACCTGGACCCCGAAGGAGAGTGCGTCGGTCACCCGTCAGGATCGAGCACGACCGGAAGCTCCGCGAGGCCGCGGAAGGCCGGGAAGGGAACCTCAAGCCACCGAGCTTCGGCGCGGGGGTCGGCCAAGGTCATCCGCGGGAACCGGTCGAACAGGGCGGTGAGCGCCAGCTGCATCTCCAGCCGGGCCAGCGGGGCTCCCAGGCAGTAGTGGCTGCCGTGCCCGAACCCGAGATGCGCGTCCTGCGCGTTGCCCGGACGCATCACGTTCAACTCGTCCGGGGCGTTGAACTTCAGCGGATCGCGGTTGGCCGAACTGAGCGCGACCTGGACCAGGGCGCCCTTGGGAATCCGGGTCCCGCTGTACTCCACGTCCTCGGTCGCGTAACGGAACGTCGCGCTCTCCACGGAGCCGTCGTAGCGCACCAGTTCCTCGACCGCGGCACGCATCAGCTCCCCGTTCTCCCGCACCGCGCGCAGCTGTTCGGGATGGGACAGGAGGTGATGCACGGCGTTGCCGATCAGGTACGCGGTCGTCTTGTGACCCGCGAGCATCAGCAGGAACGCCGTGGAGACCAGCTCGTTCTCGGTCAGCCCGCCGTCGTGGTCCCGGACCGCGGTGAGCGCGCTCAGGAGATCGTCACCCGGACGCCTCCGCTTGGCGGCGATGAGATCGGAGAAGTACGCGTGCAGGTCCTCCTCCGCCTTCTGCTGGGCCCGCTTGGCCTCCTCGTCGAAGCCGCTCTGAGCCACTGTGGAGGACAGGTTCTGCATCTGCGACCGCTCCTGGGGCGGTACACCGAGCAGATCGCAGATCACGACGATCGGCAGCGGGAACGCGAACGCCGGCAACAGGTCGAAGGGCTCCCGGGTCGGGCACTCGTCGAGCAGGCCCCGGACGATGTCCTGGATCTTCGGCCGCAGAGCCTCCACCCGCCGTGGGGTGAACGCGGAGCTGACCAGCCTGCGCAGCCGCGTGTGCTTGGGCGCGTCGGAGTTGAGCATGTTGTCGTCCAGCGCGACGGACGAGTCACCGAAGATCCTCCGGTAGGCGTCCAAGGCCCCGTACATGTCCTTGCTCAACCGCGGATCCGCCAGGGCGGCCCGCGCGTCCTCGTACCGGGTGATGAGGTACGTCTCGTTGCCGTGCGGCGGTCGCATGGGGCAGACCGGGGCCGCGTCGCGGAGATGGGCGTAGACCGTGTGGGGGTCCCGACGGAACTCCGGGATGCAGCGTTCGGCCGCGGTGACGGCCTCTTGCGTGGTGGTCACGGGCGACTCCTGAGGTCGAAGAGAGCCTCGGCGTTGCCGCCGAGGATGAGCTGCTGCGACGCCCTGTCGACCGGCAGCTTCTCGATCATGCGGATCTGCTCCGCCAGCGGCACGGCCAGCGGTGGTGAGTCGGTGCCGAACAGCATCCGCTCGGGCCCCAGCACCTCCGCGTTCAGGCTCAGGTGCGCCGGACTGAACGGGCTCGTGTCGACGTACATGCGCTGCAGCGCCGCCGCCTGCAGGCGCTCCGGCAGCAGCGCCATCGCGCCGCCGCCGGTCGCGCCGATCAGCCGTAGATCCGGGTACTTGTCCAGCCACCCCGCGAACGCGATCATGGCCATGCCCATGGTGACGTCGCCGAACCGGCCGATCTGCTCGACGAAGCCGATCTCGTCGACCTGTTCCGTGCCGACCGGTTCGGCCGGGGCGTGCACCAGGACCGGCACGCCCACCCCCGCGGCCAGCGCGAAGAAGGAGTCGGCCCGGGGGGAGCCGAGCAACTCCCCGTGGACGCTGGACGTGGTGATCAGGCCGACGAAGGCCGGGTCCGCCAGGGTCTCCCGCACCCCTTCGAGGTGATCGTCGTCGCCGAACGGGTTGGCGTACACATAGCCGCGCAACCGGTCGGGGAACCTGGCGATCAGCCCCGACATCCAGGCGTGGAAACTGCGCAGCCGGTCTCGTGGTTGCGCGTAGTTGTCCACGCCCGGTACCCGCGCCATCGCTCCGGCGCCGACGGGGCTGCCGATGATGGTGAGGTCGATGCCGGCCTCGGCGCGAGCGGCGAGCATGCCGTCGACGTCGGTCAGGCTCGGAGGCATGGGGAAGCGTTCGGCCGCTTCCGGCGGGGAGAGATGCCCGTGGATGTCGATGATCACGTGTCGCTGCCCGGTTTCGGTGTGAGTGCGCGGGTGACCGCGGCACAGTCCTGGTCGCCCAGTCCCTGCTCGGTGGCACGGACGTGGGTCTCTGCCGCGGCGGTCGCGAGCGGCAGACTCAGGCCGACTGCCGCCGCCTGTTTGGTAGCGAGCATGAGGTCTTTCGCCATCAGCCGCAGCCGGAAGTCCGGCTCTTCGAAACGGCCGGAACCCAGGCGCCTCGACTTGAACGCCATGACCGGAGAGGCGAAGCCGCTGCCCGCGACGGTCCTGAGGACCGACTGCCGGTCGAGGCCGCAGGCGGTCGCCAGTTCGGTGACCTCGGCCAGGGCCTGCACCTCGATGCCCATCAGGACGTTGAGGCACAGTTTCATCCGCATGCCGGAACCGAGTGCGCCCAGATGGACGACCTCCTTGCCCAGCGCCTCCAGCAGCGGGCGGCAGGCGTTGAACGCCTCTTCCGCGCCGCCGACGAAGAGCCGGAGCTCGCCGTCACGGGCGTGGTCGCGGTTGCCGAGCATGCCGACGTCCACGACCGAGGGGATGTCCCCGGCGATCTGGAGGACCTCTTCGGGGGAGACGGTGCTGGCGCAGACGAGGACCCCGGGGTAGGGGCTCTTGGAGAGGATGCCGTCGGGGCCGTGCAGCACGGAGCCGAGGGCTTCGCCGTCGGCGACGACGCAGATGGCGGCGCTCGTGCCCGCGACGGCTTCGGCGGGGTGCCGGGCGACGAAGGCACCTGCCGCGGCAAGAGGTTCAGCCCGCTCCGGGGTACGGTTCCAGACCCGGACCTGTGTTCCCCGGTCGAGGAGGCGGGTGGCCAGGCCCGTGCCCATCGTGCCGAGCCCGAGTACGGCGACGGGGCCGTTGGCGGTGCGCGTCATGACGTCACTCCCTTGGTCTCCTTGACGACTCGGAACCGCAGCGACTGGGTCGAGTCGACCCACTGACGCAGCGGAGCCACCAGTGCGCGGTGCTCCGCGCTTTGCTGCCAGGCGAAGAAGTGCTCGGCCGTCTGCCACTCGCTGGTGATGACCCACTGCCTGGAGTCGTCCACGGGTGCTCCCAGCCTCTCGACGATGTGGCCGGGGGTCCGGGCGACGGACTTGCGAAGTTGGTCGTACAGATCCAGGAATCCCTGCTCGCCGCCCTCGATCACTCGGACGGTGAAGACGACGCTCAGCTTGTCGGCCGGCTGGCCGTTGTTCCTCGTGCCCATGTCTCCTCCTGAGGGTGAGATCCAGCAGGACACGACTCCCACGGCCTCATGTCCCCCGTGCGGACGCAACTCCGAATGGGGGACGGGCCAATGGGGACAAGGGAATCACGGTCCGTGATTGCTCTGTCCGGGTGAGTGACGAGGGGGTGTGTGCAGGACTCCCGGCTTCGTCGGCGAGGCGACGTCAGCGGGTTCTTCGTCCGCTGGTGGTGCACAGATCGCGACCAGCGCCCGGACGCCGCCAGGCGGCGGCCGACACGGTCGCCCGGCCGCCTGGCGAGCATGGAGCCCCCGAGGAGCCGGTGTTCGTACCGAAGTCGGCGGATGCCGACGAGGGCGAGGGCTATCTGCTGGCGTTGGTCGGCCGGTGCGACCAGATGCGGCACGACCTGGTCGTCCTGGACGCCCTCGACATCGCCGCCGGCCCGATCGCCACCGTGAAGATCCCCTTCCGGCTCAGGTACGGCTTCCACGGCACCTGGGTGCCCGCCGGCGAACTGGGAAAGTGAGAAGGACATGCGACTCACCAGGTGCGGCCACGCCTGCGTCCGGCTGGAGCGAGACGGCGTTGTCATCGCCATCGACCCCGGCAGTTACTCCGACCCGCACGCGCTCGACGGTGCCCATGCCGTGCTCGTGACCCACGAGCATGTGGACCACTTCGCCGAGCCTGCACTGCGCGCGGCGGCCGAAGCCGACCCCGGCCTGCGGATCTGGGCCAACCGATCCGTGGCGGACCAGCTCGCCGGGCTCGGCGGCGGCCGGGTCACCGTGGTGGGCGACGGGGACACCTTCGATATCGAAGGCATCCACGTCGAGGTGCATGGAGAACTGCATGCCGTGGTCCATCCCGACCTGCCGCGGGTCACGTGTGCGGCGCTCGGCGTCCCGGCACCAGGAGGCGTCGGGCAGGTAGAGCCGACGGTCGATCAACGCCCGTCCCCTGCTGGAGGCGTAGGCGAGGAAGACCCCCACCTGAGTGTTCTCGATCCGGCCGGCGGCGCCGGTGTACTGCCGCTGCACGCCCGCCGAGGCGGTGCCCTTCTTCAGGAAGCCTGTCTCGTCCACGATCAGGACGCCGTCGTTGGCGCCGAGGTGGTCGAGGACGTAGGCGCGGATGTCGTCGCGTACCGCATCCGCGTCCCAGCGCGCGGTTCGCAGCAGCCGCTGCATCGGCCCAGGTCGGACGTGACCGGCCTGCTCGGCCAGCCGCCAGCAGTTCTTGCGCTCGACACCGGATAGCCGGCCAAGCACGAACGCGCGGGCCGTCGCCCGCGGCTCCACCCGCTTGAACCGGCCCCCGATCCGGGCCATGGCCTGGTCGAACATCGCCCGCCAACGGGCGCCGTCTATGCTGTGGCCCGCGGCCACCGCATGATCGTCATGAGTCTGGGCTGGCGACGCGTCGGATCGCGGACCGGTATCCCGGCGAGGCCAAGACTGACGCGAGAGACGCATACGTCATGGCCGACGCAGCGCGCACGATGCCGCATTCCTCCTTCGGCTTCGCTGCTCTCGGCGCTTGTCAACTGGTCAGGATCGCGCTCGCGACGACATCGAGGAGGTGATCGGCGCGTGGCGCGAACGAGGGTTGATCGCCCATCCACGCCAGCGCGGCTACCAGCGCGAACAGATCGGTGCCATCGATGTCGACCCGCGCTGTGCCCGCGGCCTGAGCACGGTCGAGGAGTCCCGTGCCGGCCGCTCGCATGGTGACGCAGGAAACATGGAGAGCGGACTCGCTGTCCTCCAGTGCTGCCGCCATCAACTCCGTGGCGCCCCGGTATTCGCGTGCCACCGCGACGCAATCGCGTAGCCACGAAACGAGAGCGTCTTCGGGCGCGCTTGACGTTTCGAGCTCGCCTGCCCTGACCGTCAGCTCGTCGAAGCTGGAGCGGAGCAGGGCGTCGAGCAGCGCCTCGCGTGTGGGGAAGTGACGGAGCAGCGTGGCGAGCCCCACGCCGGCCTTGCGCGCGATGTCGCGAAGCGATGCCTCGGCGCCATGCTCGGTGATGACGGTGCGCGCAACTACGAGCAGGTGGTCACGGTTCTTTTGTGCGTCGACCCGCATCTACCTCTCCCGATTTTCCGGATCAGTGGTCCAGTAAGCGTACCCGGCTGGAAGTGCTCGGCGTCTTCGGGCCACTGCTCCTGCTTGTCCGTGGGGCCGCCGGCGTGTTGCCGCTACGAGTCCAGGGTGTGCGTCCGGACTGTGTTGTCGCCGCGTGTGTGGAGCGCGGTGAAGGTCATGCCGGTCGCCCTCCAGCCGTCGGAGATGCGGCGGACGGCGAACTCGTAGTGGCCCCAGACCTCCCACATCCTGCTGCCGAGTGAGGCGTCCAGGAGGTTGTAGGTGTAGCCCTTGACCTTCACGGACGCCTCGTCGCCGGTTATCTTGACGCGGTGGTGGCCGACAAAGTGGTAGCTCGACTTCTTGGCGTGCATGCCTGCGCGCCAGCCGCCGACGAGATCAACGTTCGTGGTTTCTTGCGCTGTGCTGTCCGCAAGGCCGGAGAAGTCGACCTGGACCTTGTCCGTGAACAGCGCTTCCGCGGCTTCCCATTCCTTCGCATCGACGTGGTCGAAAATGCTGTCGACCAGTTCGATGATGGCGATGCGGTCGGTCAGTTGAGCCAGATCGGTCATCGGGATTCTCCTTGAGTGAGTGGGTTCTGATGAGTCGGCCCGCGGGCGGCACCGGAGCACCCGCGGGCCTTCCTACGCCCGACCTGGGCGCGGGCAGGGTCGGATCCCTGCGTCTGGTGGCTCAGTCGAGGTACTTCGGGAAGGTCGGCATGCCGGCGAAGTCACCCGGGTCGTGCTGAACCACGACGCGGGCGTTGGTGTTCGCCACGATCTTTGCGAACCGGTCGAACGAGGCCAGCGTGTCGGCGCGGCTCGCATTCGGGACCGGCACCAACTGCTTCTCGTAGTTCTCGCGCAGGTGGAAGAGGTCGCCCGACAGCAGCACCGCTCCGGAGTTCTCGAGCTTGACGAGGAGAACGAGCGAGCCCGGGGTGTGGCCCGGCGCCCTGAGAATGGTGACGCTCCCGTCGCCGAAGACGTCGTGATCGAAGTCCAGGGCATCAACCTTGAAGCGGTTGAGCAGCTCGGTCGCCTCGCCGTCGATGCCGAACGGAGTCGGGATCTGGCGCGCAAACGCGAGTTCCGCGGCCGAGACGAGGAAGGTCGCCTGGGGGAAGAGCCCGACGTTGCCAGTGTGGTCCTGGTGAAGGTGAGAGAGCGCGACGAACTCGATGTCGTCGGGGTCCAGCCCCAGCTCTGCCAGCTGGTCCTTGAGCGTGCGGCTCACCGAGAACCGCCCGCCGAACTTGAGCTCCGAGCCGCCCGGCAGGTCGGCGATGCGGTCACCGTTGCCGGTGTCCCACAGCAGCCAGCGGTTTCCGTGCTGAATGAGAAAGGCCGGGGTGGGCATCAGGACAGGCCGGTCCTGGAACTCGCCCGTGTCCGACATGATGCTTCCCTGCTGGAACACGGTGAGTCCACCGTCGAGCGTGTAGATCCGGACAGGGGTCTGTCCTGCGGAGTTGGCGGTCGTGGTGTTCGTCATTGGCTGGCGTCTTTCCGGGACATGCAGGAGGGGCTGGTTCCCGCTCCTGGAAGTGGTCCTGTTTCGCGCTCCTGCGGCGGAAACGGGGTCGAGCATGTTGTCCGCGAGCTGGGGAAGCGGCACCCCGTCGTCACGCAGGGCTTCGGGGCCGCCGCGCAGGTGGACCCTGATCGCCCTCGTCGTGCGTGGGGTTCCTCCTTCCCGCATGCGGGGACTCTCGTAACGGATCAGTGGTCCAATAAACCGGACCACTGATCCGAATATATGGATCAGTGGTCCGGATAGTCAAGCAGGGCCAGGCGTGCGCCGATGCCGGACAGAATCGCGACCGTGTGTGTCGCGGTTGCAGGGGCCGCCGCTGCCGGACGCGGCGCAGGGGCCTCCGCCGCCTCGGTGCCGTGCAGATCGGCAGCCGCGCTCACGCCGTGGGGCGCCACCGCGCGCACAGACCTCCGGGCCGGGGCCGTAGGCGACGGGGCCGGCGCCCAGGCGCCGAAGGAAGTCGGAGGTGCTCTCCGAAGCGGTGCCGATCATGCGAGCGCCGGCGAGTACGGCGAATTGGACGTCGAAGACGCCGACACCTGCTCGGCGCCCTGCTGAACCCGCCCCCCGTGTCCCCGCGCAGGCTGCTGCACTGGTCAACCTGGCGCAGACGCCATCAGGCGACAGCCCGCCGAAACCACTACCGGCGACGACTTGCCCCTCCTGCAACCGGGTAGATCACGAAGTCGCACTGGAGTACTAACTGACCATTTCAGAATGACGCGCTTGGTCCGACGTTTGTGTGGTGCGAGGATGCGTTCTCGACTGCGTGGTTAAGAAGTCATCTCAATTGGCGAGCGTGCCTTCGAGTGTGAGAGCGAGGCTGCCCGGCCCAGGCGCCATGGCTTGACCGTGGTGTGAGACTTGCAGCATGGACATGGGGCGGGAGTCGCGGTGGGAGAAGGACGCAATGACGGTGGAGATCGTTTTCGCCCTGGTGACTGCCGTCGCACTGGCTGCGGCGGTCTTCGCCGTCGCTCTGTCTCTCGCACTGGTCTTTGACATCTCCGGTTCGGTGAGGAAGGGCGTGTTGGTGGGGGGTGCATTGCTCGGAGCGACGGCCGGAGTGTGGCGCCTGGTACGGGTGCTGCTTCGGTTCGACGAGCAGCGCCGGATGGGCCGTTGACTGCCGGCCTCTCTTCGAGGTCGGTAGCCTGCCGACGTGGGGATCATTGAGCGGCTGGTGCCGGATGAGCTGTGGCAGTTGTTCCAGCGGGTGGTTCCGGAGGCTCCGTCGCGGCCACAGGGTGGTGGCCGGCGCCGCCATGGTGACCGGGAGGTGCTGGCCGCGATCGTGTTCGTGGCGACGTCCGGCTGTACGTGGCAGCAGCTGCCTGCAGCGTCGTTCGGGCGGTCCGTTGCGACAGCCCACCGCAGGTTCACCGAGTGGACGAAGGCCAGAGTATGGGCCAAGCTCCACCGTCTAGTCCTCGACGAAATCGGTGCCCGCGGCGAGCTGGACTGATCCCGCTGCCCGATCGACTCGGTGAACATCCGAGCCCTGAAAAGGGGGACCTGACGGGTCCGAATCCTGTCGACCGGGGCAAGTTCGGCTCGAAGATCCATCTGATCACCGAGCGGACCGGTCTGCCCCTGTCGGTTGGAATCTCCGGCGCCCACGTTCACGACAGCCAGGCCCTGGTCCCGCTCGTGAAGGGCATACCGCCCATCCGGTCCCGCCGACGCAAGCCTGACAAGCTTCACGCCGACAAGGGCTACGACTATCGCCACCTGCGGCAATGGCTGTCTCAGCGCGGCATCCGCCACCGCATCACCAGTAAGGGCATCGAGAGCTCACAGCGACTCGGGCGACACCGCTGGACCATCGAACGCGCCTCGTGGCGCACAAGGCGCGCTCGACCACCCAGTGGACCTTGCCCAGGCCGCTTCCGTGGGCGACGCCGCGTCGGGTGATCATCGGCTTGATGCCGCGTTTCCACAGCAGGTGGCGGTAGTTGTCGTAGCCGTAGCCTCGGTCGGCGTACAAGCGCCGGGGCTTGCGACGAGGGCGTCCCCGCGGGCCCCGTACCAACGGGACGGCGTCCAGTAGCGGCAGCAGTGGGGTGACGTCGTGGCGGTTGCCTCCGGTGAGTGTGACGGCCGGGGGGATGCCGTGGCGGTCGACGATCACATGGTGCTTGGAGCCGGGGCGGCCGCGGTCGACGGGCGAGGGGCCGACGTGGTCCCCCCTCTCAGGGCCCGGATGTGTGAGCCGTCGACGGCGCAGTCATCCAGGTCCAGCAGGTTCGCTCGGCGTAGTTCGGTGAGCAGGGCGGCGTGCAGACGCGGCCACACACCGGCCTCGGTCCAGTCCCGCAGCTTGCGCCAGGCCGTGACTCCGGAGCAGCCCACGGTCTTCGCCGGCACGTCACGCCAGGCAACACCGGTCCGCAGCACGTACAGCACGCCCGCAAGCGCCGCCTGGTCCGGCACACGCGGGCGTCCAGGGTAGCGATGACGACGCTCAGGAACGGGTGGCAGCAGCGGCGCCACC
Source organism: Streptomyces sp. NPDC001714 (assembly GCF_042892755.1). NCBI lineage: Bacteria > Bacillati > Actinomycetota > Actinomycetes > Kitasatosporales > Streptomycetaceae > Streptomyces > Streptomyces sp. NPDC001714. The sequence continues at coordinate 14,546 of NZ_JBIAUL010000047.1, read as the reverse complement.
CGCTGCCAGAGATCATCAGGAACAAGATCGACGGGCACCGGCACAGGGTGCCGACCAGGATCGATCGCTGCAAGAGCATGGGCTCAACTCATATTGAAACGATCAGTTCTGCGCGGCGAACAGACGGGACCAGCAGAAGCCGCGGATGCAGTGATTCAGCACGGACGGGTGCATCGCGGCCCGCGCCGCGGCGAGACTCGCCTCGGCCAGCGGCCCGGGAGGCAGCGCGAGTAGGTCACCGGACAGTCCGTGCGGGAGGGCGGATGAAGTCGTGGTCATGGAGGTGACGTTACGAAGCTGCTCGCGGGGCGAAAAGTGGCACGGATGCCAACTACCGCCACAGCCGTGCCACATGTCGCGCGATGGCGTCGTGAACGGTCCGGACGGCCATCCCGCAGGGCAGGGAATTCGCCGAGCCGGACGTCGGCGCGGAGCGGGCTCGACGTCGGCAGGCCGGCACCTTCACCACCGTGGAATCGACCGCATCCAGCAGGTGGCAGGATTCGAGGTATGTATGTCATTGCAGCCAACCAGCTGGTCACTTAACGTCGGAACTACGCCATAGCAAGAGAAGGGAATCACCGTGATAGCCGATATCACCGCGCCGGACAGCGATATCGCCCGCCAGGCCGAGGAACTCGCGCGGCGCGTATCCAGCGACGCTCTCTTCAATCACGTCATGCGGTGTTACTGGTTCGCCGAACTCTTTGCCCAGCAGGAGGGGACGGAGGTGGACAGTGAGCTGATGTTCCTCTCGACGGTACTGCATGACCTCGGTCTGACGGAGCACGCTCTGGGTCCTCATCGATTCGAGATCGAAGGCGCCGGTGCGGCACGTTCCTTTCTCGTCGAAAACGGCGTCTCGGCTGAGCGGGCGCAACACATCTGGGACAACATTGCGCTTCACACGTGGGACTTTAATCCGTTCCGGGGTGACACCAGTCGCCTCATGCAACTCGGACTGGACTACGACGTCTCCGGGGCCCAGCACGCGACACTGGACCCGGCCGACGTCGCCGAGGTGCTCCGGCGCTATCCCCGGCTCCACTTCAAGCGGGTCTTCAACGAGCTGCTGAACCACGAGGTCGACACCAAGCAGCCGTACCACCACTGGGTACACATCTGCACGCGCGTCGCCCACAACCGGTCGCCGATCCCCATCGCCGACGCGACAGCCGTCCTGGACTGGGCCCCGTTCGACGAATAGGACGTCGCCCGGCCGTGCTGTCGCGATCCACCACTCATTTCCGGTCGCCGCCTTGCGGCCGGGGCGACCACGGTCTGCGGCACCAGCACTGAACTAGACAATCCGCACAATCACCCGGCCCTCACGTGAGGCGGCTTCTGCAGGGATGCCATCTCGCGAAAGGCCGGCATGCCCGATCACATACCCGTTAAGTGAGGAAAAAGAGATGGATCTCAGCGCGTACGAATTTCGCAACCAGCCGTGGTTCGACCAGGAAAACTTCCAGGGATTCAACGAGGCGATCCCTATGAAGACCATGGTCGTTCACTGCTTCGACCCGCGAGCGGCTGAAATTCCTGAGGCCGTGGCCAAACACTTCGGGGACGAGGTCTTCCCGGGCGAGAACATCCTCGACGAGAACGGCAATCGAGTCGGCCACACGCGCACGCTGTTCCCCCTGGCGAACGCCGGTGGGCGGGCGGTCGACGCGCTGCAGGCGGTCGCCACCATGGACTACCTGTTCCACTTCGAGACCGTGGTGGTGGTGCACCATTCGTTCTGCGGTGCGACGGCATTCAGGCCGGACCAGCTCATCAACCGGTACCGCGACGAGCACAGCGTCGACATCTCGGATGTCTTCAGTCGGGACGACTTGACCATTCCGGACTTCGACGAGTCGATCAAGCATGACCTCGCCCTGCTCCGCAGTCACCCCGCGGTGCCGAAGTCCACCAGGCTCTTCGGGTTCTTCTACGAGATGAACACCGGCGAGCTCACCGAAATCGCGCGGGACGTACCCGCGTAAGCGTCGCCCTACCTGCGGTGATCCGACCTGACCTTGGCAGGCGTACGCAGGGATCCTCCCGGGGCTGCCGCGGCTCCGTCTTCCGACCGGGCGACGGACGGGCGCGGCATGCCTCCCCGGGAGGTGTCCTGCGGCGCCGGTGGGGCCGTTGCGGCGCGAACCCGGTCTCTATGGCGCCGCGGCAGGCGTGCCCGTCGCGGATGGTCCGCAAGGCTGTGGCATAAAATTGGGCATGCCCTTGAAAACTGCCAAAGATCAGATTGCGGCCGCTCGGAAGATCGTTCTGGTCGCCTATGACGGCGCAAAACTCATGGATATTGCCGGCCCGCTGCAAGCGTTCAGCGAAGCGAATCTCCTCGGCGGCCGTCCCGCCTATGACGTCGTCCTCGCCTCTGAGGACGGCAGAGCCGTCACCACCGACACAGGCGTGCGGCTGGAGACCTCACGGTTGGATGATGCCGCCCTCCAAGGCGTCGACACCCTGCTGGTGTCGGGCGGCGACTTGAGACTGCCTCCGGCTTCGACGGAATCACTGCGTTCCTGCCTGGCCGAGCACCTCGCCCAGCCGCGCCGACTCGGCTCCATCTGCACCGGAGCGTTCGTCCTCGCCGAACTCGGCGTGCTCGACGGCCGGGAAGCAACCACCCACTGGGCGTTCTGCCGCCAACTTGAGAGCGAGCACCCCGCCATCAAGGTGGATCCGGACGCCCTCTTCGTCACGTCGGGCCGGATCTGGACGTCAGCCGGTGTGTCGGCGGGAATCGACATGGTGCTGGCAATGATCGAGAATGACCTCGGCCGCGAAACGGCCCTCAATGTCGCACGGGCCATGGTGCTCTTCCTCAAGAGGCCCGGAGGGCAGGCGCAGTTCAGCATCGAACTGCGACAGCAGATGCAGGACGTACGAGGCCGGTTCGACGACCTGCACGACTGGATCCGCGCGAATCTCGACGCCGATCTGTCCGTACCGGCACTCGCCGATGCCGCCCATATGAGCCCCCGGAACTTCGCACGCGTCTACCTGCGCGAAACCGGCGAGAGCCCGGCACGAGCCGTCGAGAAGCTCCGACTTGAAGCCGCAAGACGCCTTCTTGAGGCGACACGTGATCCCGTGCGTGTCGTCGCGAGACGAACGGGTTTCGGTGACGACGAGCGTATGCGACGCGCGTTCGTCAAAGCCCTGGGTGTGTCTCCTCAGGACTATCGCAGCCGGTTCGGGCAGCTCCACCAGGACTGACCGCCCGGCGTGGACCAACCGACTGCCATCGCTCCGCGCGCCACTTTGCAGGTCTCCCAGCGGAGGGAGCCGGGCGATGCGACGCCACGAGAGCTCCTCGCGGGCAAGATGCGGCACGGACGTCAACCATGGCTGCAGAAGGGATACATGACAAACAGGCATCGCGTGACAGTGCTCGTACTGCCCGGTGTTCTCGGGCTCGAGTTCGGCGCCGTGACGCAGATCTTCTCGACGGACCCGCACTACGCGCTGACCGTATGCGCGGAGAGCGGTCCCGGATCCGTACCCTGGTCCGGATTTGCGGTCACCGTCACCGCCGGCCGAAGCGCTCCACGACGCCGACACGGTGATCATCCCGGGTTGCGACGACATCGACGCCACGCCGGCGCCCGACACCCTGAGGGCGCTGCGGGCGGCTCACGCCCGGGGCGCCCGACTCGTCTCCATCTGCACCACGGCCTTCGTCCTGGCCGCGGCCGGACTGCTCGACGGACGCCCGGCCACCACGCACTGGCGGTAGGCCGAGCAGTTGCGCAGGCGCTACCCGCACGTCGACGTCCGGCCGAACCAGTTCTATGTGGACGACGGTGACATCCTCACGTCCGCCGGCGTCACGGCAGGGATCGACCTGTGCCTGCATCTGATCCGCATCGACATGGGCTCAGCGGCGGCGAACACCCAGGCGCGGGATCTAGGCGCTGTTTCTCGGATCATGTGCGGAGCCAGATCAGGAGTGCTGCGAGTGTGACGGTGCCGAGGTAGGTGTAGGCGCGTTTCTCGTAGCGGGTGGCGACGGCGCGGAAGCCCTTCAACCGGTTGATCGCGCGTTCGACGGTGTTGCGTTTCTTGTAGTGCTCGCTGTCGAAGCCCGTCGGACGCCCGCCGCGAGAGCCGCGGTTGCGGCGGTGCTTTTGCTGGTCGAGACGTTCGGGGATGGTGTGCCGGATTCCACGTCGTCGCAGGTACCGGCGGTTGCTTCGGGACGTGTAGGCCTTGTCTGCCAGGACATGGTCGGGGCGGGTGCGAGGCCGTCCGACTCCGGTGCGGGGCACGGATACCTGCGCCAGTACACGCTCCAGCTGGGGGCCGTCACCGTAGTGTCCGGGTGTCAGGACGAGGGCGAGGGGTCGGCATCGCCCCTCCGCGGCGAGGTGGATTTTGGTGGTGAAGCCTCCGCGGGAGCGTCCCAGGCATTCGCCGATCTGACCACCTCCTCCAGCCGGGCGGCCAGTTTCCGCAGGACCGGATCGGCCGGGTTTGTCCCCCGCACGGCCCCCTTTTGGACAACCGCGGCCGGCGGCGCTTTCCTCGCGCCGGCGGCATGCTGGTGAGCCCGCACTGCTGTTGAGTCCACCGACACGTCCCAGTCGATCTGGCCCGCAGCGTCCTCGGCAGCCTGGACCTTCGACAGCAGCATCGCCCATGTTCCATCTGCTGACCAGCGGCGATGCCGTTTATAGACGGTCTCCCACGGCCCGAACCGCTCCGGCAGGTCCCGCCACTGCACGCCCGTCCGCACCCGGTAGAGGACCCCGTTGATCACCCGACGGTGATCACTCCACCGGCCCCCACGCACACCACCACGAGGCAAGAACGACTCCAGCCGATCCCACTCCGCATTGGTCAGATCCCCACGGCCCATGCCGCCAGCCTGACCCCAACACCCCACCCACGACAGGAGATCCGAGAAACAGCGCCTAGTCGCGCCGCCTCGACGGCACGGAAGCCAGGCTCAGTTCGTCGAACAGTTCCGTCCCGGTCGATCGCGGAGGCGTCGAGGTGCTGGAGCGCGACAGCGCCGGCAGCTGCGGCGGCGAGGTGGCCGTTGAAGGTTCCCGAATGGCTCAATACAGCGAAGCCGGTGATGTCGGACTGTGCTTGGACCTCAGCGAAAGCGGCTCGGCACAGGCCGGGCGCGGTCGTTCAGCGTCCCGCGTGCTGTGCGAGATATCGACCGCGAATGGATTCCAAATGAGTACTACTCATTTCACGGCGACCAGTTTGGCGGGGGATTGGAAGGGGTGGGTCGGCGGATGACCGTTCCGGCTTGATGTCCTTCTACCTGGGATGATGGCTCCGTCAGAGGTGACCCGAGTGGTGCCGGCCCAGTTGGTCCATATGCCATCGGCGTTACGTCATCAAAAAATAGATCTGCCTATCGTCTTGACCGGAGTGCCTGCATGCCCTGATAAATGCAACTCATGGCAACCAGCGGGGGTTCCAGGAAGGACACCACAGATGAGACCTCCACGCCTCGGCGCGGGGACCGTCACGGCGCTCGCAGCGGCGGCTGCCGTCTTCGCGGCCGTGCTGCCCGCTACGCCCGCCTACGCGGCCACGACGAACTTCTACATCGACCCTGTCAACGGCAGTGACAGCAACTCGGGAACCAGCACTGGCGCGGCGTTCAAGACCATCCAGGCCGCCCAGGCCGCGGTCCGAGCCGTGAACGCGAACATGTCCGACGACATCGTGGTGAACCTGCGCGGCGGCACCTACCCCCTCACCAGCCCGATCAGCTTCGGCACCAGCGACTCGGGCACGAACGGCCACACGGTCGTCTACCAGGCGTACAACGGCGAGACCCCGATGATCACCGGCGGCAAGGCGATCACCGGCTGGAGCGCGGCTGCCAACGGCGAGTACAAGGCGACCGTGGGCAGCCTCAACTTCCGGCAGCTGTACGTCAACGGGGTCCGCGCCACCCGGGCCCGCTACCCCGACATCGGCTCGGACTTCCAGCTGGATGGCAGCGACAAGACCAACAAGCTGCTGAAGTTGCTCAGCTCACAGGTCTCCAACTGGAACAACCTCAGCCAGGTCGAGATGATGCTGGAAACGCAGTGGGGCGAGAGCTACCTGCGGCTGAAGTCGATCAGCTCCAGCAACGGCACCGCCAACGTGTCGATCCAGGACCACGAGGCGGGCATCCTGTTCCAGCGGCCCTTCCCGATCCTCGCCGACGGCTCGCCGCTGCACTTCGAGAACGCCCACGAGTTCCTCAACGAACCGGGCGAGTTCTACGTCGACACGGCCGCGCAGACCGTCTACTACAAGCCCCGCCCCGGCGAGGACATGTCCACGGCCACCGTGCAGGCACCCACGCTGCCCACGCTCTTCGACATCAAGGGCACGAGCCTCGACAGTCCCGCCCACGACCTGCGCTTCTCCGGGATCACCTTCACCCAGACCACCTGGATGGAAGCGACGAACAACGGCTACCTCAACGCCCAGGGCGGCAACTACAACCTCTCCGCCGACACCTCCAACCACCAGTACGTCGGCCGTCCGCCGGCCGGGGTCCAGGCCGCGGACGCCGACCGCGTCTCCTTCACCGGCAACACCTTCACGCAGATGGGCGCCAGCGCCCTGGACCTGTCCCACGGCGTGCACGACAGTACGGTGACCGGCAACCTCATCTCCGACATCGCCGGCAACGGAATCATGGTCGGCAAGTTCTCCGACCCGACCGTGGAGTACCACACCGTCTACAACCCGCCCACGTCACCGGCCGGTGAGGACGCCCGGGAGGTGGTCAAGAACGTCACCGTCAAGAACAACCTGATCACCCGCATCGGTGAGGACTATCCGGGCACCGCGGGCATCGACGCGGGCTTCGTCAACAGCACCACCATCGACCACAACGACATCAGCGACACCCCATGGGCCGCCATCTCACTCGGCTGGGGCTGGCAGGCCGCCGCCAACGCCGAAGGCAACAACAGCATCAGCTACAACCGCATCGGCAACGTGATGAACCGGCTGTGCGACTCCGCCGGTATCTACCACCTGTCCAACGACCCGGGCACGGTCATCAACGGCAACTACATCCACGACGTGGTGCGGGGACCGGCCGCCTGCACTTCCGCGGTCAGCGGGATCTACCTGGACGAGGGGTCGGACAACATGACCGTCTCGAACAACGTGCTGTCGCACACCGACGGATTCATCAATCAGAACCGCAACGGAACCAACGTCACGCTCACCAACAACACGACGTCCGGTGACTTGGTGATCAAGGCATCCGGTCTGGAGTCCGCCTACCAGGGGCTGGCAGCCAAGATCAACCTCGCCTACAACAAGCCGGCATCCTCGTCGTCGGTCTACGGTTCCTGGACGCCGGCCTCCAACGCCGTCGACAACAACGGCTCGACCGGCTGGTCGCCGACCGGCAGCGACACCTCGGCCTGGTGGCAGGTCGACCTCGGGCAGGCCTACCAGCTCGGCCAGTACTCCCTGACGACGCGCCAGGACCTCGACCAGCCTGAGACGCGCAGCCAGTTCGAGATCCGTGGCTCCAACGACCCGTCCTTCGCCACCTACACCGTACTGGGACGCCAGGACGCCACCACCCTGCCGCTCGCCTCCACACTCACGGGCAACATCGACGTCCGCCAGAAGTTCCGCTACCTGCGCATCGCAAAGACCGACGGCGCCTACTTCTTCATCGCCGACTTCAGTGTCCAGCAGGCCGGCGGCGCGTTGGAGGACGCGACCGGCACGCCGAACACCGACCCGTCGACGAACTACACGATCAAGAACGTCAACAGCGGCCAGCTGATGGACGTGTACCAGAACTCCACCGCCAACGGCGGGAGCGTCGTCCAGTGGCCGAGCAACGGCGGTACCAACCAGCAGTGGAACATCGTCCCGGTCAGCGGTCAGCTCTACAAGATCGTGAACAGGAACAGCGGCAAGGTCCTCGACATCAACGGCTCCAGTCACTGGAGGGGAACCGCGCTGCAGCAGTACACCTACAACGGCGGCAACAACCAGCTGTGGTATTTCGAGCCGACCAGTGGCGGATACCTCATCCGCAACTTCGAGACCAAGCAGGTCCTGGAGGTGGGTGCCGGATCGACGGAGAACGGAGCCGCCATCAGCCAGTGGATGCCCCTGAACCACTCGTACCAGGCATGGACGATCCAGTGACCGGGTGACCCAGCACAGGACGATGGCGGGTGTGGCCGGAAGGCGAAGGCTTTCCGGCCGCACCGTACCCGCCTTCGGCATGGCTCTCAGACGGGGATTCCGCTGACGTTGACGACGTCGGGGTGGGTGAAGGGCAGGCGATGGCGGCGGGCCTCGCACGTATCGCCACCGGTTATCAGGGCCTGGGTGAGGAAGAAGACGCTCTTGACATTGATGTCGAAAAGCCGGTCGAAACTCTCCTCCGTGTGGTCCTCGAACGGCCGCCAGTCCGAGACGCCGGCGTTCAAAAAGGCCACGTCCAGCTCTCCGAAGTGCTCACGCACCCGCTCCGCCAGGCGCGAACTGGCCCTGGCCACCCTGGTCACCATCGTCCCCGTGCTGATCGTCTTCCTCTTCTCCCAGAGCGCCCTCGTGGCCGGCATGCTCGCCGGCGCGACCAAGGAGTGAGGCACCGGGCAGCTGGGCGGACCTGACCGAGATCCGGCATCCGAGTGAGTCCGACACACCGTGACGGTCATCCCATCCCTCGCCCGAGCCACCTGACCACCACCCACCGCAAGGAAACGCCCAGTGAAACTTCTACGAGTCGGCGCGCCCGGCGAGGAGCGTCCCGCGGTCCGCACGGAGGACGGCCGGCTGCTCGACCTGTCCCCGGTGACCTCCGACATCGACGGCGCCTTCCTCGCCTCGGACGGTGTCGAGCGGGCCCGGTCGGAGGTCGCGGCGGGAAGTCTGCCCGAGCTGGACCCGGACGGTCTGCGGATCGGTGCCCCTCTCGCCCGCCCTGGCAAGATCGTCTGCGTCGGCCTGAACTACCGCGACCACGCCGCCGAGACCCGCGCGGCGATCCCCGAGCGCCCGGTGGTGTTCATGAAGGACCCGGGCACCGTGATCGGCCCCTACGACGAGGTGCTGATCCCCCGAGGCTCCGTGAAGACCGACTGGGAGGTCGAACTGGCGGTCGTCATCGGACGACGGGCCCGTTACCTCGACGGCCCGGAAGCCGCGCGGGCCGTGATCGCGGGGTACGCGATCAGCCATGACGTCTCGGAGCGGGAGTTCCAGCTGGAGTACTCGCCGCAGTGGGACCTGGGCAAGTCCTGCGAGACGTTCAACCCGCTCGGACCGTGGTTGGTGACCGCCGACGAGGTGGGCGATCCGCAGGACCTCGGTCTGCACCTGAGTGTCAACGGCGTGAAGCGGCAGGAGGGCCACACCAGCGACATGGTCTTCCCGGTCGACCACATCGTGTCGTACCTGAGCCAGTACATGGTCCTGGAGCCGGGTGACGTGATCAACACCGGTACTCCGGCGGGCGTGGCCCTCGGCCTCCCCGGCGCCCCCTATCTCCGCCCCGGCGACAGCGTCGAGCTCTCCGTCGACGGCCTCGGCGCCCAGCGCCAGACCTTCGGCCAAGCGTGAAAGGCATCCCTGTGAGCAGCTTGCCGAGCATGAGTGGCCTGTCAGGGCTCAAAGCCGTCGTCACCGGCGGTGCGTCCGGCATCGGGCTGGCCACGTCCCGGATGCTGGCCGAGCACGGCGCCAGGGTGGCCGTCCTCGACCTCGCCCCGGACCAACTCCCCGCACCGCTGATCGGTCTTCGGGCTGACGTCACGGACGACGCGTCGGTGCGCGCCGCCGTGGAACAGGCCGCCGAGCGGTTCGGCGGCCTGGACATCCTCGTGAACAACGCGGGCATGGGCGCCATCGGCACCATCGAGGACAACCCCGACGAGCAGTGGCACCGGGTCCTCGACGTCAACGTCCTCGGCATGGTCCGCATCACCCGTGCCGCGCTGCCGTATCTGCGGCGCTCTTCCCACGCGGCCATCGTCAACACCTGCTCCATCGGCGCCACCGCCGGACTCCCGCAGCGCGCCCTGTACTGCGCCAGCAAGGGCGCGGTCCTGTCCCTGACGCTCGCGATGGCCGCCGACCACGTCCGCGAGGGCATCCGCGTCAACTGCGTCAACCCCGGCACCGCCGACACCCCGTGGGTCTCCCGGCTCCTCGACGCCGCGGACGACCCCGAGGCCGAGCGCGCCGCCCTCAACGCCCGCCAGCCCATGGGACGCCTGGTCACCGCCGACGAGGTTGCCGCCGCCATCGTCTACCTGGCGAGCCCGGCGGCGGCATCCGTCACCGGCACGTCGCTCGCGGTGGACGGCGGCATGCAAGGACTGCGGCTGCGCCCCGAGGGCCGGTCGTGAGGACCACCACGCTGGGCGGCAGCACGGTTGAGGTCTCGGAACTGGCGCTCGGCTGTGCAGGCATCGGCAACCTCTTCCACCCGGTCACCGACGAGGCCGCCCACGCCACGGTGGACGCGGCCTGGGACGCCGGCATCCGCACCTTCGACACCGCCCCCCACTACGGCCTCGGCCTGTCGGAACGGCGGCTCGGCGCCGCCCTGCGCAACCGCCCCCGTGACACCTACACCCTCTCCACCAAGGTCGGACGGCTGCTCGAACCCCGCCCGGAGGGCGGCCGTGGCGACGACCTCGCCCAGGGCTTCGCCGTCCCGGCCACCCACCGCCGCGTCTGGGACTTCAGCGCCGACGGCGTCCTGCGCTCCCTGGAAGCGAGCCTGGACCGCCTCGGCCTGGACCGGGTGGACATCGCCCTACTCCACGACCCCGACGACCACGCCGAGCAGGCCCTCACCGAGGCCTACCCGGCGCTGGAACGGCTGCGCGCCGAAGGCGTCGTCAAGGCGATCGGCATCGGAGTCAACCAGTGCGCGCTCCCCGCCCGCTTCCTGCGCGAGACCGACATCGACGTCGTGCTGCTCGCCGGCCGCTACACCCTCCTGGATCAGGAGGGGCTCGCGGAGGTACTGCCGGAGGCCGCCGCCCGTGGCAGGAGTGTCATCGTCGGCGGAGTGTTCAACTCGGGTCTGCTCACCAACCCCAAACCCGGGGCCATGTACGACTACGCGCCCACCCCGCCCCATGTACTGGACCGGGCCCTCCGCATGAAAGCGGTCGCCGACCGCCACGGCGTACCGCTGCGCGCAGCCGCTCTGCGCTTCCCGCTCGGCCATCCGGCGGTCGCGAGCGTGTTGTCCGGCGCGCGTTCCCCCGAGGAGGTCCGGGACACGGTGGACCAGATGCGGCGGACGGTACCGGCCGCGCTCTGGGACGAACTACGTGCCGAGGAGCTGCTGCCCCCGCACGTCCCCGTCCCCGCCGCCGCACCTCAGTCGTGGGGGTGACCGCCATGGAGACGAGCACCGCTGAGGGCGTCATCGACGCACACCACCGCGTGTGGGACCTCTCCGTCCGCGCCGCCGAGTCCTGCTGCGGGCTTCGGCGGCATCTTCGCGCCGAAGAACCCGGCCGTGTCCAGCGCGATGCTGGCCGACAAGATGCGCCATGTCCTGGACACCGGCGCCGCATACCTGTGCGCGGGCGACAACTCCTGCCTCACCCACATCGGCGGCGGCCTGTCCCGGCTGCGGACCGGCGTCGGCACCATGCACCTGGCCGAGATCCTGGCCTCCACCGAAGGGAACCTACGGTGAGCGGCGCCGACAACGTCGTATGGCTGGGCACCCCGTCCTTCCCCGAGGCGGCACGCGCCGCGCTCGCCGACACCCGGCTGCGCGCGAACCTGCGCCGGGCCACCGGCACCATCCGGGACCGGAGGCTGGCGGTCACCGCCGAGCTCGACGACTGGGAGGACCTGCGGGAGACGGCGGCTGCCGTCAAACGCCGCACCCTGCGCCACCTCGATCGCCATCTCCTGCGGCTGGAGGAGACGGTGACCGCCGCCGGCGGCACGGTCCACTGGGCGGCGGACGCAGCCGAGGCGAACGCCATCGTCACGCGGCTGGTGCGGGCGACCGGCGAGAGCGAGATCGTCAAGGCCAAGTCGATGGCGACCCAGGAGATCGGCCTCAACGAGGCGCTCGCCGAGGCCGGCATCCGCGCGTACGAGACCGATCTCGCCGAACTGATCGTGCAATTGGGCGGCGACCGGCCCTCGCACATCCTCGTACCGGCCATCCACCGGGGCCGCTCCGAGATCCGCGAGATCTTCCGGCGGGAGATGGGCAAGTGGGGCCGGCCCGCCGCCGAGGGACTCACCGACGACCCGCGCGACCTGGCCGAAGCGGCCCGGCTCCATCTGCGGGAGAAATTCCTGCGGGCCAAGGTGGCCGTCTCCGGAGCCCACTTCGCCGCTGCCGACACCGGAACGGTGGTGGTCGTGGAGTCGGAGGGCAACGGGCGGATGTGCCTGACCCTGCCGGAGACCCTGATCACCGTCATGGGCATCGAGAAGGTCCTGCCCTCCTTCACCGACCTGGACGTCTTCCTCCGGCTGCTGCCCCGCTCGTCCACGGGCGAGCGGATGAGCCCGTACACCTCGTCAGGATGGCTGCTGGCCGTGCACGTCAGCGACTGCGGCATTGCCGACCGCCCAAAAGGGCAGGTCAGCCAGGGTGGTACCCGTCGCCTCACCATTGACAGGGTGTTGGTGCAAGGCGTGCCCGGCCGACTACGGCTAGGCGTCAAACCCGGCTTCGCCAAGGAGGAAGGCACCCGGACCATGGACTGGTACCAGCACCAGCACACCCAGACCGCGCTGAGGCGTGCGGCCTCGCGCGGGTCGAGTCGGTCTTCGCCGACGACGGAGACCACGACGGAGACCACGGCGGCCGCGGCGAAGCCGTTGCCGGAGCCCGCACCAGCGCGGTAAGCCCGGCGGATGACTGGCACACAGCCACCGGCGTCGTCCTCGACGAGTCCCTTGCCGTGCGGCGCATCCCGCTGGGCTTCTTCCCCGTCGAGTTCGACACCCAAGTGCGCGTTGGCGCCCCGATGCAACCCTGGCCACCAGCACCGACCTCCCACCCCACTGGAGCGCACTCCCGATACCGCCCTACGCCGCGTCTTACCCATCGCCGCCGAATCGGCGGATGCACTGGTGCGGCTCGGCTCGGCCCGGCGGGCGGCGAGGTAATTGTCGGGCAGCCCTGCGAACTGCTGTGGGCCCAGCCGGCAACAGTGTCGGACTGAACTGTCGTGAACGTCTCCCGCACTGCTCGCCGTTGCTACAGTGATCTCGCCTTGCCGACCGGTATGGGGGGGCGTCTTGGCGCGACTGGTCAGTGTCCACGGAATAGGTCAACAGTATTCGGGAGAGCGGCAGTTGCACGCCGCCCGGTATCCCGCGCTCGCCGACGGGCTGACCCGTGCGGGTGCCCCGCCGCTGCCGGAGTCGGATCTTGAGTGCGCCTTCTATGGAGACCTGTTCCGTATCTTCGTCGGCCGCACCCTCGCTGTGCAGGACCCGCCCCTCGACGCCTCCGATGTCGCCGAGGGTTTGGAGAGCGACCTGCTGCTCGCACTCTGGGCGGAGGCCGCCCGCACCGACGAGACGGTCCTGCCGCCCGGCGCCCGCACCCTCGCCCGCACCTCGGGCGCCGTCCAGAGAGCCCTGAACGCCCTTAGCCGCTCCCGCTTCTTCGCCGGTGTCGCCCTGCGCACTCTCGTCGCCGGTCTCAAACAAGTGCGCGCCTACCTCACCGATCCGGTCGTGCACGCGGCTGTGCAGCAACGCCTCGCCGACCGAATAGCGCCCGCTGTGCAGGTAGCGGGTCAGCGCCGCGCCGTATGAGCCGGTGCAAACAGGCTCAGTCCTCTTGTGCTGTCGAATGACAGAAGGGCTTCGCCTCTGTTTCGGAGGTGGGTGCCGCCTCGCCGGTTTCTTCACGGGGCAGAAGACGGCGTGAGTGAATGAGGGTGGCGTAGCCGCTAGAGCTGGCCCCCTCTGGGGAGGCGCTCGTTGGATTCGTGAGGGGCGGGTGCATCGGTCGTCCAGGACGCGAGCATCCGTAGTGCTTCGTCAGAGGCAGATCCGGGGTCGGTAAGGAAGGTGAAGAGGGTTTGGTCGGGGTCGTCGGGGAAGGTGAGAGCTTCCGTGCGCAAGGTCAGTTCGCCTACCACTGGGTGGTGCAGCACCTTGGTGTCGTGAGTGATCCGAACAACCTTCTGTACCGCCCACCACTGGCGGAAGGGCTCGCTCTTCATCGACAGTTCGCCGACCAGTTCTGCCGTGCGGGCGTCGTTGGGATGTCGCGCTGCATCCATCCGTAGCGTCCCGACGAACACGGCTGCCACCTGGTCCCAGCTGTGCGCGAACACCTCGCGGGCTGTCTCGTCGAGCATGATCCACCGCACCGCGTTGCGTTCACGCACCGGCATCGCGTCAAAGTCGGCCAGAACAAGCCGCGCCATACGGTTCGTCGCCAGGACGTCTGTGCGCCGCCCCAGGACAAAGGCGGGGGCAGGGTCCTTTGCATGATCGACGTCTGTCCGGTTTCATCCGGTGATGCCGAGGGCGGTCAGGGGCCTTCGCCAGTCGCGGGCGGCGTGGCGTAG
>NZ_JBIAUL010000046.1:0-29618 GCF_042892755.1 Streptomyces sp. NPDC001714 | reverse complement strand
CCCCCCCCCCCCCCCCCCCCCCCCCCCCCCCCCCCCCCCCCCCCCCCCCCCCCCCCCCCCCCCCCCCCCCCCCCCCCCCCCCCCCCCCCCCCCCCGCCCCCGCATCATCGGCCTCGGCCTCGTCCTCGATCTCCCCCAGAGGGGGCACCCCCGGACGGGCCGGTTTCCTAGCATTGGCCCCGTGGACAAGTTGCGGCAGCTACGCCTCGCCAAGGACGCCATGGACCGGGACTGGGCCGACCCGGCCCTGGACCTCGACGCGGTCGCCGCGCACGCCGGGTACTCGCGCTACCACTTCCTGCGCGCCTTCAAGGCGGCGTACGGCGAGACCCCCGGCCAGTACCTGACGCACCGCAGGATCGAGCGGGCGGAGGAGATGCTCCGCAGCGCGGATCTCACCGTCACCGAGATCTGCCACCTGGTCGGCTTCAGCAGCCTCGGCACCTTCTCCGTGAGGTTCAAGGCCCGTACCGGGCTCAGCCCCACCGAGTACCGGACCGAGCACGTCGGCCACGGCGCCTCCCTCATTCCCGGCTGCTACGCCATGCTGTGGGCCGGCGGGTTCCCGAGCAGAAGCGCAACTTCCGAGAAGCGCGGCCCGGACCCGGCTGCCTACGGTGACGGACAGGAACAGCGACCGTCCGGCGGCCGAAGCCGGGCAGGCAGGAGAGCGGAGCCATGATCCAGGGCCTGGCCATCACCACCGTGTGGACCTTCGACCAGCAGCGCACCAAGGCCTTCTTCACCGAGAAGCTCGGCTTCGAGGTGCGCAACGACATCGCGATGGGCGACATGCGGTGGATCACGGTCGGCGCCAAGGACCAGCCCGGTGTCGAACTCGCCCTGATGCGCCTGGACGGACCGGGCCTCGACCCCGAGTCCGCCGAGGCGCTGCGCAAGCTGGTCGCGAAGGGGGCCATGGGGGCCGGCGCGTTCCGCACCGACGACTGCCGCGGCGACTACGAGACCTTCAGGGCGCGGGGCGTCGAGTTCGTCCAGGAGCCCAAGGAACGGCCGTACGGCATCGAGGCGATCTTCCGTGACGACAACGGCAACTGGTACTCGCTGACCGAACGCAGTGAAGAGCTCGACTTCTCCAAGGAGTTCTGAGCATGCCGGCGGAGACCGGGCCGGATCACACCGCCGTCCGCACCGCCCTGTGGCGGGCGCTGCACCTGCGTGCCGACGCGCCGCCGTACGTCATCGAGGACGAGGTCGGGCTGCGGCTCGCCGAACCGGACGCGGACACCGCGGACGGCTGGCGGGCCAGGCCCGACATGGATGTCGAGGCCACGCGGCGGACCCGGGCGTCCATCGTGGCCCGGGCCCGGTTCGTCGAGGACCTGGTCGTGGCCCAGGCCGGGCGGGGGGTGGACCAGTACCTCGTCCTCGGCGCCGGGCTGGACACCTTCGCGCAGCGCCGGGCCGCCGACGCCGTGGCCGCCGGGCTGCGGGTGTTCGAGGCGGACCGGGCCGGGGCCGTGGCCTGGAAGCGGCGGCGGCTGACCGAGCTCGGGTACGGCGTGCCCGACTGGCTGACGCTGGTGCCGGTGGACTTCGAGGGCGACTGGTGGGGGCAGCTGGTGGCCGCCGGGTTCGATCCGCGCCGGCCGGCCGTGGTCGCGTCCGCCGGGGTCACCATGTACCTCACGGAGGACGCCGTCACCGCCACCCTCCGGCACATCGCGCGGCTCGTCCCCGGGTCGACGCTGGTCACTACGTTCCTGCGGCCGATCGAGGACGTCGAGCCCGACCAGCAGGAGCAGCTGCGGGTGGCCCAGCGGGGCGCGCGGGTCTCCGGCACGCCCTTCCTGAGCTTCTACGCGCCCGAGCGGATGGCGGCCCTCGCCCGCGAGGCCGGCTTCCGGGAGACCCGGCACGTCCCGGCGGAGGAACTCGCCGACCGCTACTTCACCGGCCGCACCGACGGACTCCGCCCGTCCCGCGGCGAGGAGCTCCTCGTGGCCCACACCTGAAGGCGCCACACCCCGGAGTGCCCGTCAGGGGCATCAGGCTGCGCGGCTCACCGGCTCAGCGGCTTCCCGGCTGGGTCGGGCCCGGCAGTATCGGGTAGCTGCCGGTGGCCGTCGGGGCGTGTTCCGGCAGCCACAGGACGGCCACCGCACCCTCCGCCAGGATGTGCTCGGGTGCGCCCGCCGGGCGGATGTTGCGGAAGGTCAGGCGGGCGCCCAGGACGCGGGCCTGGCCCGCCGCGATGGTCAGGCCCAGTCCGTGGCCCTGGCCGGCCCGGTCCTCGCTGCCGGTGCGGAAGCGGCTCGGCCCCTCCGCGAGGAGTTTCTCGGGGAAGCCGGGGCCGTGGTCGCGGACCCGGATGACCCGGCCCTCGACGGTCACCTCGACGGGCGGCTTGCCGTGCCGGGCCGCGTTGGCGAGCAGGTTGAACAACACCCGCTCCAGCCGGCGCGGATCGGTGGTGACCTCCGACTCGTGCACCACCCGCACCTCGATCGACGGGTCCTTCGCGGCCACCCGCCGGGCGACGAACTCGCCCAGCATGATGTCCTGCAGCTCGGCCCGCTCGGAGGCGCTGTCGAGGCGGGCCACCTCCAGCACGTCCTCGACGAGGGTGCGCATGGCCTTCGCCCGGTCCAGGACCAGTTCGGTCGGACGGCCGGGCGGCAGCAGCTCGGCCGCCGTGAGCAGGCCGGTCACCGGCGTACGCAGCTCGTGCGCGATGTCGGCCGTCACCCGCCGCTCGGCCTCCAGACGCTGCTGCAACGCGTCCGCCATGGCGTCCACGGCCCGCGCCAGGTCGTCGGTCTCGTCGCGTACGACCCCGCCGATCGCCTCCCGCACCCGTACGTCCGGCTCGCCCTGGGCGACCTGGTTGGCCGCGGCCGCCGCCTTGCGCAGCCGGACCGAGAGCTGCCCGCCGATCAGCACGCCGAGCGCGCTGCCGCCGAGGACGACCGCGATGGAGCCGATGACCAGGGCCTGGTCGAGGTCCTTCAGCATATTGCTGCCGCGGTTCGCGAAGGTGCTGTGCAGGGACAGCACCCGCCCGTCCTTGGCCCGCACCGCCGCCCAGATGTCCGGCGCCCCGTGCCCGTGGTCGATGACATCGGTCGCCCGGAAGCCCGCGTCGACCCGCTCGCGCAGCGCCCGCGGCAGCCGGGGGTCGTTGACCCTGACATCGGGGAAGTTCGCGCGCCCGTACGACTCGTAGTTGCGCTGGCCCATCAGGAGCCGGTCGTTGGCCAGCTCACGGGCGTTGTCCAGCATCGAGACCCGGGCGGCGTTGTGTACCACCAGGCTCAGCGCGATCGCGACGAGCGCGCCGACCAGTGCGATCGCCGCGCTCAACTTCCACCGGAGCCCGGTGCGCAGCCCCGGACCCCGGTGTCGGATGGATCTGATGAACCCCCGCATGACCGCCCCGCTCAGGCCTTCAACTTGTAGCCGAAACCGCGGACCGTCTCGATCCGGTCCTGGCCGATCTTCGTACGCAGCCGCTGCACATGGACGTCGACGACCCGGGTGTCCCCGCCCCAGCCGTAGTCCCAGACGCGTTCGAGCAGTTTGTCGCGGGAGAGTACGGTCCCGGGGGCCGAGGAGAACTCCAGGAGCAGCCGCATCTCGGTAGGGGTGAGCGCGACCGGCTGTCCGGCCCGGCGCACCTCCATGCCCTCCGTGTCGATCTCCAGTTCGCCGAAGGTGAGTAGGGAGCCGGTCACCTCCGCCGCGTCCGCCCCGGGTCTCTCGCCGCCGTTCGCGTGTCCGAAGCGCCGCAGCACCGCCCGGATCCGGGCGACCAGCACGGCACCGTCGAACGGCTTGGTGACGTAGTCGTCGGCGCCCGCCTCCAGGCCCAGCACCACGTCGATCGAGTCCGCGCGCGCAGACAGCATGATCACCGGCACGGTGGACTCGTCGCGGATGCGCCGGCACAGGCTGACCCCGTCCAGGCCCGGGACCATCACGTCCAGCAGGGCGATGTCGGGCCGGTCGGCGCGAAACGCCTCCAGGCCCGACAGCCCGTCGGGCATGGCGGTGACCGCGAAGCCGTCCCGCTCCAGGGCGAGCTGGGTGGCCTCGCGGATGACGTCGTCGTCCTCGACGAACAGCACGTGGGTCTGGTCTGCCATCCCGGCTCTCTCGTGTCGGCGGTCTCGGGTCAGCTGGCGGGGGAGGGGACCGGCGTGGCGTCGTCGCCGCCGCTGCCGGTCGCGTTGCCGTACTCGGTGTGGTGGAAGTACTCCTGGACGAAGTGCCCCGCGGCCCAGCTGTAGGTGATCACGTTCTCACCCGACGGGCTCGACACCGGGTCACCCTTCTCGTACACCTGTTTGGTCACGCTCAGGTCGCCCCGGTCGATCTCCGCGTAGACGGGGGACTCCTCGGCCTCGAAGACGTTCTTGTACGTGCCGTTCTCCGCGCGGTACACATACGCCCCGATACCCACCGCGTCCCCGCAGGTCTGCACGTTGACGACGACGTCCGCGGCGGGGCCGCCGGTGAGATCGCCGTAGGTCACGTCGACCGAGTACTTGTCGCCCGAGCACGGGGCGAGATTCCGCTTGACGGTCGTCGAGACCTGCGGATCGGCCTTCACCAGGGCGATCGCGTCGACCCTCTTGTACGACTGCGACGGGTTGGGCGTGGGCGAGGGTGCCTCGGCCGCGGCCCGGGCGCCGTCGGCCGACTCGGCCGACTCGGCGTGTGCCGGGCCCTCGTCACGGGCGCCGGTGCCACCGGTGCCGCAGGAAGCGACGAAAAGGGCGAGGACGGCGAGCACGGCCACCGCCGTGATCACCGCCTGTGCACTCGCCGGGCCCCGGCCGGGCCCCGCGTCGGTCAGGCCGCGCAACGCTCCCGCTCCTCCCGCTCCAGCGCGCGTGCGTCGAGGTCGCGTGACTCCAGCTCCTCGCGGAGCCGGGCGAGCGCCCGGTGCAGCGTGCTCTTGACCGTTCCGGCCGACATGCCGAGGGCGGCGGCCGTCTCCTCCGTGGACATCTGCTCCCAGTGTCGCAGCACCACGACACTGCGCTGCTTCGGAGCCAGCACCTTCATGATGTCCATAAGGAGCGCGCGGTCCGCGTGCTGCTCGGTGGAGTCCTCCACGCAGGCGTCGGGCAACTGCTCGGTCGGGACTTCCTCCAGCTTGCGGGCCCGCCACCACTCGGTCCGGGTGTTGATCATGACCCGGCGCAGATAGGCGTCCGCGAGTTTCTTGTCCTCGATGGTCTCCCAGCGGCCGTACGTCCGGACCAGCGCCGTCTGCAGCAGGTCCTGGGCGTCCGTCGGGTCCGGGACCAGCCGGCGGGCGCTGCGCAGCAACGCGTCCTGCCGAGTGCGGACGTACTCCTCGAATTCGAGCACCTCGCCCTGCGCCATGATCAACCGCCTCCCGATCCCCGTTTTCCCCGGCCCTGTGCCTGAGTTCCTGCCGTCCCGCGGTCCTGGCGGGCACAGAAACGAAGCTACGGACCCGTTGTCACGGGGCTGTGCGGAGCAGCCTGCGGGTAGCAATCGGCTGTCCGTCGGTTGTGTAACGGAAGTAGGCGCGGGGTAAGCGGGCGCGGGTATATGCCCGACTATGCAGGGATTTGCCGTGCGGGTGGAGCCCTAACAGAGCCCCGTCTCCTGTGATGTGGCTGTACGTCAGCCCAGCGGAAGCCGGTACAGGTCGCCCGCGAGCGGCTCCACCAGCCCGTCCGAGACCAGCCCGTCCAGCGCCCGCGCCCGCTGCACCGGCTCGTGCCACACCCGGTCGAGCGAGGCCTGCGGCACGGGGGCGTGCGCCTCGCGCAGGACGGCGAGCAGCTTGCCGCGCACCTGCCGGTCGGTACCGGCGTACGTCTGCCCGCGCCGGGGCGGCCCCTCGTGCTCCGGCTTGCCGGCCAGCCGCCAGGCGCACTCCCCGGCGATCGGGCACCGCGTGCACGTCTCGTTCTTCGCCGTGCACACCAGCGCGCCCAGCTCCATGGAGGCGGCGGCCCAGCGGGCGGCGGTCTTCTCGTCCTCGGGCAGCAGTTCGCGGGCGAGCTTGCGCTCGGCGGCGGTGGTCGCGTTCGGCGGGTACTGGACGCCGGTCACGGCCCGCGCGAAGACCCGCCGCACATTGGTGTCGAGCACCGCGTGCCGCTGCCCGTACGCGAACGACGCCACGGCCGCGGCCGTGTACTCGCCGATCCCGGGCAGCGCGAGCAACTGCGCGTGGTCCGTCGGTACGTCGCCGCCGTGCCGTTCCGTTATGGCGACCGCGGCGCCGTGCAGCCGCAGGGCGCGGCGCGGGTAGCCGAGCCGGCCCCAGGCGCGGACGGCCTCGCCGGGCGCCTCCGCGGCGAGGTCGGCGGGCCGTGGCCACCGGGCCAGCCACTGCTCGTAGACGGGCAGCACCCGGCTGACCGGGGTCTGCTGCAACATGAACTCGCTGACCATCACGCCCCACGGGCCCGCCTCCGGGCGGCGCCAGGGGAGGTCACGGGCGTGGGTGTCGAACCAGGCGATCACAGGGGAGTGCAGCTTCTCAGTCATGGCCCTTCCGATCCTGCCACGTCAGGCGACGGGTGGGGTGGACGTGGTTCACGGCGGGGGCGCGGCGGAGTCGGGATTGACGCGCCGTGCCGCGAAGGGCGGCCGTGCCGACGGGAGTTGCCGGAATGATGATCCGGAAAAGTTGAGGTTTGGGCGGCGGGTGGGGCGAGGAACTGCACGGATCTCTCGTACAGTTTGCGCCGTGGGATCTCTGCGCAATCCGGTCGGGCCGCTTCCCTCCTCCATCTACTGGCGACGGAGGGTCTTCATGCTGTCGGCGCTCGTCGTCCTGGCGCTGCTGATCGCGTGGATCGTGACGTCGAGCGGCGGGGGCGGCAAGAAGAACGCCGGCGGCCCGGACGGCAAGAATCCCGTATCGACGATCACGCCGGGGCCGTCCGGCAGCGGACCGGCGATCAGCCAGGCACCGGGCGGCCGGGACGGGTCGAGCGGGGGCGGTTCGGGGGGCGGTTCCGGTTCGAGTTCCGGTTCCGGCGACGGCGGTTCGGGCGGCACGGGCGGCGGCACATCGGCCGGCTCGGGCGGTTCCGCCGGCTCGTCGGGTGCCACCTCCGGCTCGGGGGACGACGTGACGTCGGGTTCCGGCGGCACGGTCGCCTCGCTGCCGGGGACTTCCACGCTGCCCAACTGCACCGCCGGGTCGGTGGCGTTGACGTTGCGGAGCCTGCACAACTCGTACTCGCCGGAGCAGACGCCGACCTTCGAGCTCACCGCGAAGAACACGTCGTCCAGCGACTGCAAGGTCGATCTCGGACCGAAGAACGCGGTGCTGACGATCACGCCGGCCAGCGCGGACGACAGCTACTGGTCGTCGGCGGACTGCCCGAAGGCGGCGGGGAGCCAGTGGTACCGGGTCTCGGCGGGGAGCAGCATCACCTACACCCTGAAGTGGGACCGCAAGCCGAGCGCCGCACAGTGCGCGACCCCTCCGGCGGGCTCGGCCGGAGACGGCACGTATCTGGTGGAGGCGGCGGCGCCCGGGTTCGGGAAGGTGCAGGCGTCGTTTGTGCTGTCGGCCGACTGAGCAGGGCCTCTGCGGGCTGTCCAGGACGGTCGGGAAAGGGGACACCCCCGGTCTCGACGAGGCCGGGGGTGTCTCTTCACTGTGGTGTGAACTGAGGTTCAGCTCCAGCGCTGGGACAACAGGAAGTCGTCTCTCGTCTCGGTGTAGACCGTTCCGGTGCGCCCCTCATCGAGGACGAGCCCGGTGGCCTTGTCCTTGAGGATCCAGTCGGCGTCGGCGGAGTCGTGGATCTCGTACCACTCCTGGTAGTCGCCACCGTTGCAGTCGAGAAGGTACACGTCACCGTTGCTGTTGCTGTCGAGGCACTTCCCGTTGCCAAACTTCATCAAGTAGGTGCCGTCGGACTGCCTGTACTCGGTCCAGTGTGTGGAGTAGCCACTGGCGGAAACCGTACGGACGCGGGAGTTGTTGTACGCCAGGTATTGGCCGCTCGATTTGTTGTTCCAGGTGACCGGGTTGCCGGCGGCGAATGCCTGCCCTGAGCCCGCAAGGGTCAACGCTGGGGCGAGAACCGCGGCCGCGGCTAACGTTCCTATGAGGCGCTTCTTCATGGAGTTCCCCTCGGTGTTCGAATTGAGAATCGAACGAAATGGTCGGCGTCACGCTACCTCGCATGATCACTCCACGCAACGGTATTTAGGTCAACCAGGGGGAGGCGCCCAGAAGTTGGGGCATCGGGCCAGGAACTCAGACGTACCGCTCCAGAATGGAGGACTCGGCCAGCCGCGACAGACCTTCCCGAACGCTCCGGGCGCGGGCCTCGCCGACGCCGTCGACGGTCTGCAGATCGTCGACACTCGCGGCGAGCAGCTTCTGCAGGCCCCCGAAGTGCTCCACGAGACGGTCGATGATGGCGCCCGGGAGGCGCGGCACCTTGGCCAGCAGGCGGAAGCCGCGGGGTGAGACCGCCGAGTCGAGTGCCTCCGGAGAGCCCGTGTAGCCCAGCGCCTTTGCCACCGTGGGCAGTTCGAGGAGCTCGGCGTGGGTGAGGGCGTCCAGCTCGTAGAGTGCCTCGTCGACCGTGCGGGAACGCTTCGCCGTCGGCTCCGGCACATAGTCCCGTACGACCAGTTCGCGCTCGGGCTCCACCCCGGCGATCAGCTCGTCCAGCTGGAGGGCGAGAAGCCGCCCGTCGGTGCCCAGTTCGACCACGTACTCGGCGATCTCCGTGGCGATCCGGCGGACCATCTCGAGGCGCTGGGCGACCGCCGACACGTCGCGGACCGTCACCAGGTCCTCGATCTCCAGCGCTGACAACGTTCCCGCGACCTCGTCCAGGCGGAGCTTGTACCGCTCCAGGGTCGCCAGCGCCTGGTTCGCGCGGGAGAGGATCGCCGCCGAGTCCTCCAGGACGCGGCGCTGCCCCTCGACGTACAGCGCGATCAGCCGCATCGACTGGGAGACCGAGACCACCGGGAACCCGACCTGCTTGGAGACGCGGTCCGCCGTGCGGTGGCGGGTGCCCGTCTCCTCCGTGGGGATCGTCGCGTCGGGTACGAACTGCACGCCCGCCCGGAGGATCTTCGACAGGTCGGAGGAGATCACGATGCCGCCGTCGAGCTTGCACAGCTCGCGCAGCCGGGTCGCCGTGAACTCGACATCCAGGACAAAACCACCCGTGCACATCGCCTCGACCGTCTTGTCGAAGCCGAGGACGATGAGTCCGCCCGTGTTGCCGCGGAGGACCCGCTCCAGGCCGTCCCGCATGGACGTGCCCGGAGCCACGGCGCTCAGCGAGGCGCGCATCAGGCCATCGGAACCGGCACTCCCACCGGACTTTCCGGGAGCTCCTGCCCGGTCGTTGGCTGCCACTGCACTCCTCCGGTCGCAGGTTCTGAGGCGCTGCCGTCCCCGCACTCGGTTCGTACGGACGGGCGAGACCAGGGCAAAGTCTACCGGCGCTCCTCCGCCTCCCGTGGGGCCTCTCGCCGACGGGAGCGCGGCAGCACCCGCAGCGCGTCCCCCATGTCGGCGACTTCCAGCACCTTCATGCCCGCCGGGATCTTGCCGGGATCGCCCGGCACGAGCGCGTGCGTGAAGCCGAGCCGGTGCGCCTCCGCGAGCCTGCGCTGGACCCCCGTGACCCGTCTGACCTCGCCCGCGAGGCCGACCTCGCCGATGGCGACCAGGTTCTTCGGGAGCGGGGTGTCGCTGGCCGCGGAGGCCAGGGCCAGGGCGATGGCCAGGTCGGCGGCGGGCTCGGAGAGCTTCACCCCGCCGACGGTCGCGGAGTAGATGTCCCGCTTGCCGAGCGCGCTGATCCGGCCGCGCTGCTCCAGGACGGCCAGCATCATCGAGACGCGGGAGGTCTCCAGGCCGGAGGTGGTGCGGCGCGGGGAGGGGATCTGCGAGTCCACCGTCAGCGCCTGGACCTCGGCCACCAGCGGACGGCGGCCCTCCAGGGTGACGGTCAGGCAGGTGCCCGGGACCGGTTCGGCACGGCGGGTCAGGAAGAGCCCGCTCGGGTCGGCGAGACCCGTGATGCCCTCGTCGTGCAGCTCGAAGCAGCCGACCTCGTCCGTGGCGCCGTAGCGGTTCTTGACGCCCCGGACCAGACGGAGGCGGGCGTGCCGGTCGCCCTCGAAGTGCAGGACGACGTCCACGAGGTGTTCGAGGAGCCGCGGCCCCGCGATCGCGCCGTCCTTGGTGACATGGCCCACGAGCAGGGTGGACATGCCCCGCTCCTTCGACGCGCGGATGAGGGCGCCGGCCACCTCGCGGACCTGGGCCATGCCCCCCGGCGCGCCGTCGATCTCGGGGGAGGCGACCGTCTGGACGGAGTCCAGGATCAGCAGCGACGGCTTCACCGCGTCCAAGTGGCCGAGGACCGCGGCCAGATCGGTCTCGGCGGCGAGGTAGAGGTGGTCGTCGATGGCGCCGATGCGGTCGGCGCGCAGCCGGACCTGGCTCGCCGACTCCTCGCCGGTGACATAGAGCGTGCGGTGCTCGTCGCTGGCCGACTTGGCCGCCACGTCGAGGAGGAGGGTGGACTTGCCGACGCCGGGCTCGCCGGCGAGCAGCACCACCGCGCCGGGGACCAGGCCGCCGCCGAGAACGCGGTCGAGCTCCGGGACGCCGGTGGGGCGGGCGGTGGCCTGACGGCCGTCGACCTGTCCGATCGGCACGGCGGAGGTGGTGACCCGGCCGGGCGCCGTCGTACGGACCGCGGGTGCGCCGTACTCCTCGATCGTCCCCCACGCCTGGCACTCGGCGCACCGGCCGAGCCACTTGGCCGTCTGCCAGCCGCACTCGGTGCAGCGGTAGGACGGACGGTCCTTCGAGGTCTTGGTACGGGCAGCCATGCGGAAACCGTAGCCCCCGCCACTGACAGTGGGGCCACGGTGGCCTGCGTGACGGGGGTGGGTGAGCGGGTCCCGGCCACCCCGAGACGGGAACGAGCCGCGGTAGAACAGGTTCCTGTCCCCTATTGAGGGATCGTTTCACCCGTACGGATTAAAAGAGCTCAAGCCGCCAGAAGGGGCCATCCGGCGCCGCCTACGGTCGCACGGGTGATGAGCATCAGTCCGGAGACCTCGCCCCGCATGACCGGCGCACACCGGGCGCACCGGGAGGCGCGCACGACGCGTGACCGCGCGGCGGCGCGTGCGCTGGCGCAGCGACCGCAGGCCCGCTACGAGCCGTACCTGGACGGGCTGTTCACCTACTGCCTCTCGGTGCTGTGCGACCACGACGCGGCCACCGCCGCGCTCGGGGACGTCCTCGCCCTCGCCGAGCGGCGCGGCCAGCGCGTCCCGGAGGCCGCCGGGGACCGCAGGGCCTGGCTGTACGCACTGGCCCGCTGGGCCTGCCTGCGCGGGCTCGCCCAGGCCAAGCAGAAACGTCAGGCCACCCACGCGGCGGGCCGGCACCCCGCCCCCGCCCCCGACCCCGTGGCCCCCGCCGACACCCAGGAGCAGCGGCGCCACGAACTCGCCCTGCTCGCCTGGCCGGAAGCCGCCGGCACCACCCCCGAGCAACGCGAAGCGCTCGAACTCGCGGTACGCCACCACCTCGCCGCCCACGAGGTCGCCGCCGTCCTCGGCATGGACCTGGCCGGCGCCCGGGAGCTGCTCGCCTCCGCCGCCTGCGAGGTCGAACGCACCCGCGCGGCCCTCGCCGTCGTCGAGACCGGCGGCTGCCCGAGCGTGTCCCACCTCACCGGCGACAGCCAGCTGGTCCTCAGCAGCGCCCTGCGCCGCGAACTGGTCCGGCACGTCGACGACTGCCCGCGCTGCCGCCGCACCGCGGAACGCGCGGCCCCCGGCCGGTGGCCCGGCGCGATGACCACGCCCGCCGAGCTGCCCGTCCTGGAGGCGCCCCGCGCGGCCCTGCACGTGGCCATGGCGCACCAGCCACGCGCGCGTGGCGCCGCCGCCCCGCGCTTCGACCGGCGCGGCTTCCCGATGGACCCCAAGGACCGCGCGGCCCGCCGCGACCGGCTACGCGCGCGTGCCGTCACGACGACCGTCGTCGCCACCGTGGTGGCCGCGCCGGTGCTGGCCCTGTGGGCGGCGTACCGGGGCTCGCCGGCGGGGGAGGGCCACGAGCCGTCCGCGACCGCGCGGGAGGCCGCAGGACCCGACGCGCTCGACGGCGACACGGGGGCGGGCTACGAGAACGCCGGCAACGCCAGCACCAGGCCCGGGCCGCGCATCGGCAAGGACGGCAAGGCCGACGTGTCGGTGGAGGTGATCAGCGTCACGGGAGCCGACCGGAGGAATGCCGGCCCGGGGCACCTCGCGGTGACGGCCGCGAACGACGGCGACACGACGCTGATCACGTTCGCGGCGTCCGGCGACGCGGCGGTGCGGTGGTCGGTGTCCACCTCGGCGGGCTGGCTGTACTTCTCCCGGCCGTCGGGAACGCTCCGGCCGGGCGAGTCGTTCACGATCAAGGTGTACGTCGATCATCTGCGGGAGCCGGCCGGGCACTGGAGCGCGCGGGTGGCGGTGGCGCCGGCGGGGGCGGTGGTCTCGATCGACGGGTACGGGATGGCTCCGCCGCCGCGCGGGGGGCCGAAACCGCCCCCTGCTACCGGGAGGCCGACAGCGACGGCATCCGACCCGACGCGGCCGTCACCACCGGTCAGCGATCCGCCGACGTCGGCTTCGCCCACGCCGACGCCCACGGAGTCGGACACCACGGGTCCGACGCCGCCGGCTTCGCCAACGGCCCCCGACAGCGAGAGCCCGCCACCGACTCCGTGAGTCGCGAGGCCCGCTACGGATTCGGCGAGCGCAGAGGGCCCGCTACGGACTCGGCGAGCGCAGAGGGCCCGCTACGGGTTCCGCGAGCGCGGAGGGCCCGCTACGGACGCGGCGAGCGCGGAGGGCCTGCCACGGGTTCCGCGAGCGCGGAGGGCCCGCTACGGACGCGGCGAGCGCGGAGGGCCTGCCACGGGTTCCGCGAGCGCGGAAGGCCCGCTACGGACGCGGCGAGCACCGAGGGCCTGCCACGGGTTCCGCGAGCGCAGAGGGCCCGCCACGAGTTCCGCAAGCGCAGAGAGCCCACCGACTGCGCGGGCACCGTCAGCGGCCGACCTCTTTCCGCCGGCCCGCTTCCTCTGCCGGTCCCTGGCCTCTGCCGGTCCCTGGCCTCTGCAGGTCCGCTTTCTCTGCCGGTCCCTGGCCTCTGCCGGCCCGCTTCCTCTGCCGGTCTCTTGCTACCGCCGGTCTCCTCCTCCCGCCGCGACGGTGCTCGGCCACGACGGTGGAATTCGGCGGTGCCGGGCTGGGCGCGCCATCCGCCGTTTCGGGTGCGGTGCGTCGGTGGGTGCGGCGGCGTGGCCGGTCGCGCAGTTCCTCCGCCGGCCTTCGGCCGGGGGTACCCCCAGCGCCCCTTTCGGGGCGCTGCAGTGAGCCCTACTCGACCGGATCGGCCGGGTGTGGCGCCAGCAGTGGGAGCTGGGAGGCGAGGCGCTCCTCGCACAGCTCCGCCAGGCGGTCGTAGCCCGCCTTGCCCATCAGTTCGGTCAGTTCCGCGCGGTAGGAGACGTACACCGGGTCGCCCGCGCCGTGCGCCGAGGTCGCCGAGGTGCACCACCAGTGCAGGTCGTGGCCGCCCGGGCCCCAGCCCCTGCGGTCGTACTCGCCGATCGAGACCTGGAGGACCCGCGTGTCGTCGGGGCGGTCGATCCAGTCGTACGTCCGGCGGATCGGGAGCTGCCAGCAGACGTCCGGCTTGGTCTCCAGCGGCTCGCGGCCCTCCCGCAGCGCGAGGATGTGCAGCGAGCAGCCCGCGCCGGCGGCGAAACCGGGGCGGTTCTGGAAGATGCAGGAGCCCTGGTACGGGCGGGTCTGGCGGGAGCCCTCGTCGTCCTCGGAGACCCAGCCGTGCGCGGTGCCCTCGGCATGGTTCTGCCAGATCTCCGGCGTGAGCCTCGCCACGTGCTCGGCGACCCGCTTCTCGTCGTCCTCGTCGGAGAAGTGCGCGCCCAGCGTGCAGCAGCCGTCGTCCGCGCGGCCCGCCTGGATGCCCTGGCAGCCGCTGCCGAAGATGCAGTTCCAGCGAGAGGTCAGCCAGGTCAGATCACAGCGGAACACCTGCTCGTCGTCCGCCGGGTCCGGGAACTCCACCCATGCGCGCGCGAAGTCGAGACCCTTCTCGTCCGCGGCCAGGGCCTTCTTCGACGCCCGCGGTGACTTCGCCCGCGAAGAACCGTCGGCTGATTTGGCGGCCTTGTGGTCCTTCGTCTTTTTCGTCTTTGGCACCCGACCAGGGTAAGTCGCCGAAGGCCGCTCCGGGGACCGCTCAGGGTCCGCCGTCAGCAGTGTTCCGTACAGTTCCGTACATGAGACTCGGTGTCCTCGACGTGGGATCTAACACGGTGCATCTGCTGGTGGTGGATGCACACCCCGGCGCGCGCCCGCTCCCGGCGCACTCGCACAAGGCGGAGTTGCGCCTTGCCGAACTCCTCGACGGCAACGGGGCGATCGGCCCCGACGGGGTCGAGAAACTGGTCGGTGTCGTCCAGGACGCCCTGCAGGCCGCGGAGGACAAGGGCGTCGAGGACCTGCTGCCGTTCGCCACCTCCGCCGTGCGCGAGGCCAGCAACGCCGACGACGTCCTCGCCCGCGTGAAGGCCGACACCGGCGTCGAACTCCAGGTCCTCACCGGCGCCGAGGAGGCCCGGCTGACCTTCCTCGCGGTCCGTCGCTGGTTCGGCTGGTCCGCCGGAAAGCTGCTGGTCCTGGACATCGGCGGCGGCTCCCTGGAGATCGCGTACGGCATCGACGAGGAGCCCGACACGGCCGTCTCGCTGCCGCTCGGCGCCGGCCGGCTCACCGCGGGCTGGCTCCCCGGCGACCCGCCGTCCTCCGACGACATACGGGCGCTGCGCCGCCATGTACGCGCCGAGATCGCCCGTACGGTGGGCGAGTTCAGCCGCTTCGGCGCCCCCGACCACGTGGTCGCCACGTCCAAGACCTTCAAGCAGCTGGCCCGCATCGCCGGCGCGGCCCGCTCCGCCGACGGCCTCTACGTCCAGCGCGAACTCAAGCGGGACTCCCTGGAGACCTGGGTCCCGAGACTGGCGGCCATGACCACGGCCCAGCGCTCCGCACTCCCGGGAGTCTCCGAGGGCAGGTCGGGGCAGCTGGTGGCGGGCGCGCTGGTGGCCGAGGCGGCGATGGACCTGTTCGAGGTGGAGAACCTGGAGGTGTGCCCGTGGGCGCTCAGGGAGGGCGTGATCCTGCGGCGCCTTGATCACATGGGTTCCGCGTAGCGCCCGTTCAGGGGGCGGGAAACTGCACGAACGGCCACGACGGCGCCGCACCCGCCAACGCGACCCTGGTCACAACGGCGAGTAGGCGCCGCCTGCCCACCCGTCTCCACCCCGTAACCTGTCCCTCGTGGCAAATCCAAGGGACGTCGTCCGCATCCCGGATGCGAAGGTCGCGCTCTCCACGGCCTCCGTCTACCCGGAGTCGACGGCGACGGCCTTCGAGATCGCCGCGCGCCTCGGTTACGACGGCGTAGAGGTCATGGTGTGGACCGACCCCGTCAGCCAGGACATCGAGGCCCTGCGCCGGCTGAGCGACTACCACCGCATCCCCATCCTCGCCGTCCACGCGCCCTGTCTGCTGATCACCCAGCGGGTCTGGTCCACCGACCCCTGGGTGAAGCTCCAGCGGGCCCGGGCCGCCGCCGAGAAGCTGGGCGCGAGCACGGTCGTCGTCCACCCCCCGTTCCGCTGGCAGCGCCAGTACGCCCGCGACTTCGTCGAGGGGATCTGGCGCATGGCGAACGAGACGGATGTGCGGTTCGCGGTGGAGAACATGTACCCCTGGCGCTACCGCGACCGCGAGATGCTCGCCTACGCCCCCGACTGGGACGTCACCAAGGACGACTACCGGCACTTCACGATCGACCTCAGCCATGCCGCGACGTCCCGCGTCGACGCGCTCGCCATGCTGGACCGCATGGGCGGCCGGCTCGGCCACGTCCACCTCGCCGACGGCCGCGGCTCCGCGAAGGACGAGCACCTGGTGCCCGGCCGCGGCACCCAGCCCTGCGCCGAGCTGCTGGAGCGGCTCGCGGTCACCGGCTTCGACGGGCACGTCGTCATCGAGGTCAACACCCGGCGCGCGATGTCCGGCGCGGAGCGCGAGGCGGACCTCGCGGAGGCCCTGGCCTTCACCCGCCTGCACCTGGCCTCGGCGGTGAAGGTGCCCCGCCGGTGACCGACGCCCCGACCGGCAACGGCGCGGGTACCCGCCGCCGCGGCCGCCCCCCGCGTACCGAGTCGGCCGACACCCGGGACCGTATCCTCGCCACCGCCCGCGAGGAGTTCTCCGAACACGGCTACGAGAAGACGTCCGTCCGTGCCATCGCCAAGGCCGCCGGGGTCGACTCCGCCCTGGTCCACCACTACTTCGGCACCAAGGAACAGATCTTCGAGGCCGCCATCGCGGTCGCCTTCGCCCCTGCCCTCAACGCGCCCGTCGCCATCGCCGACGGCCCGCTGGAGGGCGTCGGCGAGCGGATGACCCGGTTCATCTTCGGCATCTGGGAGAACCCCACCACCCGTACCCCGCTGCTCGCGATCCTCCGCTCCGCCGTCAACAACGACACGGCCGCCGCCGTCTTCCGCCGCCTGATCGCCTCCCAGCTGCTGCGCCGGATCGCCGGGCAGCTGGACCTCCCGGACGCCGAGCTGCGCGCCGAACTGGCGGCGGCACAGCTGATCGGCTGCGCGATGCTGCGCTACGTGATCAAGGTGGAGCCGCTGGTGTCCGCGGACCTGGAGCAGATCGTCGCCAGGGTCGCCCCGGTGGTACAGGGGCATCTCACCGGGCCGTGACCAGCCCTGCTGAGACATGCGTCCCGCATTCCGGACACCTCGTCCCGAGCCGTGGGCAACGGGCGTACGCTCGTTAGCAGCCCTATCTGTCTGAAGGAGCGAGCGACGATGCCCGAGCTGAGGTCCCGCACAGTCACCCACGGCCGCAACATGGCGGGCGCCCGCGCCCTTATGCGCGCCTCCGGTGTACCCGGTGCGGACATCGGCCGCAAGCCGATCATCGCCGTCGCGAACTCGTTCACAGAGTTCGTGCCGGGCCACACCCACCTCCAGCCGGTCGGGCGGATCGTCTCCGAGGCGATCAAGGAGGCGGGCGGCATCCCGCGTGAGTTCAACACGATCGCCGTCGACGACGGCATCGCGATGGGCCACGGCGGCATGCTGTACTCCCTCCCGTCCCGCGACCTGATCGCGGACTCGGTCGAGTACATGGTCGAGGCGCACTGCGCCGACGCCCTGGTCTGCATCTCCAACTGCGACAAGATCACCCCGGGCATGCTCATGGCCGCCCTGCGCCTGAACATCCCGACGGTCTTCGTCTCCGGCGGCCCCATGGAGGCCGGCCGCGCGACCCTCGTGGACGGCACGGTCCGCACCCTCGACCTGGTCGACGCGATCTCCGACGCGGTGAACGACAAGATCTCGGACGAGGACATCCTCCGTATCGAGGAGAACGCCTGTCCGACCTGCGGCTCCTGTTCCGGCATGTTCACCGCCAACTCGATGAACTGCCTGACGGAGGCGATCGGCCTCTCCCTCCCCGGCAACGGCTCGGTCCTGGCCACCCACACGGCCCGCAAGCAGCTGTACGTCGACGCGGCCCGCACGGTCATGGACCTCACCCGCCGCTACTACGAGCAGGACGACGAGACGGTCCTGCCGCTCAACATCGCGACCTTCGCCGCGTTCGAGAACGCGATGGCCCTGGACATCGCGATGGGCGGCTCCACCAACACGATCCTCCACCTGCTCGCCGCCGCCCAGGAGGCGGGCGTCCCCTTCGGCCTGGAGGAGATCAACGAGGTCTCGCGCCGGGTGCCCTGCCTGGCCAAGGTGGCCCCGAACGTCGCGAAGACCCGCACGTACTACATGGAGGACGTGCACCGCGCCGGCGGCATCCCCGCCCTCCTCGGCGAGCTGCACCGCGGCGGCCTCCTCAACGAGGACGTGCACTCCGTCCACAGCCCCTCCCTCGCGGACTGGCTGAAGACCTGGGACGTGCGCGGCGGCTCCCCGTCCACCGAGGCCGTCGAGCTGTGGCACGCGGCCCCCGGCTGCGTCCGCTCCGCCGAGGCGTTCTCCCAGTCCGAGCGCTGGGAGGCCCTGGACGAGGACGCGGCGGAAGGCTGCATCCGCAGCGTCGAGCACGCGTACTCCAAGGACGGCGGCCTCGCGGTCCTCAAGGGCAACCTCGCCGTCGACGGCTGTGTGGTGAAGACGGCCGGCGTCGACGAGTCGATCTGGACCTTCGAGGGCCCCGCGGTCGTCTGCGAGTCGCAGGAGGAGGCCGTCGAGAAGATCCTCAACAAGCAGGTGACCCACGGCGACGTCGTCGTCATCCGCTACGAGGGTCCCAAGGGCGGCCCCGGCATGCAGGAGATGCTCTACCCGACGTCCTTCCTCAAGGGCCGCGGCCTCGGCAAGACCTGCGCGCTGATCACCGACGGCCGCTTCTCCGGCGGCACGTCCGGCCTCTCCATCGGCCACGCCTCCCCGGAGGCGGCCTCCGGCGGCACGATCGCCCTCGTCGAGGACGGCGACCGCATCCGCATCGACATCCCGAACCGCACGATCGAGCTCCTCGTCGACGAGGCCGAGCTGTCCCGCCGCGAGCAGGCCCTGAACGGCGTCTACGCCCCGAAGAACCGCGACCGCAAGGTCTCGGCGGCCCTGCGCGCCTACGCCGCGATGGCCACCAGCGCCGACAGGGGCGCGGTCCGCGACGTGACGAAGCTGGGCTGAGCCACCCCGCAAGCCCGGCAGGGGCCGCCACCTCAGGGGGCGGCCCCTTCCCTTTTCGGGGTTGCTACCAGTCGCCGGGATCCGCCGCGTCCACGGCGAAGACGGTGCCGTCGGGGGCGGTGGCGTAGAGGTGGGTGTCGAGGAGGAGGGGGGCGGACAGGGCGGCGGTGACCTGGCCCGCGTTCGTGCCGAGGCGCGCCGGGGTCTGGCCGACGAGGGTTCCCTTGCGTCTGTCGACGGCGAGCAGGCGGCCGTCGGCGGCGGTGAAGTAGACGTGCCGGTCGTCGGTCACGGGCGCCGAGCCCCGACTCACCGACGTCTGGAGCTCCCAGAGCTGTTTGCCGCTTTCCAGGTCGATCGCCTCCAGCGAGCCGCCGGCGGACAGCAGATAGACGACATCGCCGCGCACGGTGGCACCCGGAGCCACCCGGGGAACGGGCAGTGCCACCCGGCGGGTCGCCCTCGCGTCCGGTGTGTAGCGCACCACCGCGTCCGTCTCCCCGGCGGTGGTATCCAAGGCCAGCAGGAAGAGGGACCCGCCCGCGCTCCCGACCGGCTTCAGATCCCCCGTCAGCCCGACTCTCCAGCGCTGGGCACCGGTGACCGGATCCAGCGCGGTGACCTGGGTGCCTGTCCCGTCGGAGGCGGTGCCGGCCGCGTACACCAACGGATCCCCGGCGAACGAACTCAGGGACGGCGTGCCGCCACCCGAGATCGGCAGGGTCCACCTGGTGTGACCGGACCTGCTGTCCATGCCGGTGATCACCCCGTTGGTCCCTACGGCCAGCAGCATGCTCTTGGTGAACTCCATGACCTGGTTCGCGGGCATGTCCTGCTTCCAGCGCGACGCACCGGAGGCCGGGTCGAGCGCCTCCACCTTCCGGCCGCCGTGCGTCGGCAGCAACAGGAGGCCGCCGGACAGGTACGGTGAGCCGCTCGTACGTTCGTCCGCGACCCTGTGCCGCCACAGCAGACGGCCGTCCGCCGGATCGAGGGCGAAGGCCAGGCCGGACCGGAAGCACAGCAACTTCCCCGCACCGGCGACGCACTGGGGCATCCCCGAACCGCTCTTGGCCACCGTCTCCGCCTGCCACGCCTTGAACGCGGCCGCGGAGCCGTGCACCGTGCTGCCCACCGGCGTCGGATCGCTGCCGCCGAGCCACAGCGCCGAGGCGAGCACACCACCCAGGACCAGGACACCGGCCCCGACGGCGACGGCCATGCGCCGCCGCGTCGTCTTCCGCGCCTTCCTCGGCTTCGGCGCTTTCTGCGGTGCGGCGGCAGGAGGCTCCTCTTCCTGCGAAGGCCCGGCGCCGTCTTCGCCGTCTGCCAAGACCCGCTGTGCCGGTATGAACGCCTGCGTGTCGTACGACGCGGACAACGACCGCAGCCTCCGCATCAGTTCATCGGGCGTCGGCCGGTCCTCGGGCTCCTTGGCGAGACAGCGCAGCACCAGCGGAGCGACCTCCTCCGGTACGCCGGTGAGGTCGGGCTCGTCGTGCACGACCTGGTAGGCGACGACGTACGGGCTGTCGGAGTCGAACGGCCCTCGTCCCGTCGCGGCGTGCACCAGCACCGACCCGAGCGCGAAGATGTCGGCGGCGGGCCCCACCTCACGCGGCCGCCGGAACTGCTCCGGCGCCATGAACGGCGGCGTACCGATCAACTTCCCCGTCTCGGTGCGCAGTTCGCTGTCTTTCGGCCGGGAAATACCGAAGTCGATGACCTTGGGACCGTCTTCGGCGAGCAGCACATTGCTCGGCTTCAGATCCCGATGCACCACGCCGACCCGGTGGATGTCGCGCAACGCCTCCGCCAGTCCGGCCATCAGCCGGCGCAACTGCGCAGGAGGCATCGGCCCGTTCCGTTTCACGTGCTCGGAGAGGGTCGGGCCGGGGATGAAGAGGGTGGCCATCCAGGGCCGATCGGCCTCGGGATCGGCGTCCACGACGGGTGCGGTGAAGGCGCCGCTGACCTTGCGCGCGGCGGCCACCTCCTGCCGGAAACGGCCCCTGAACTCACGGTCCCTGGCGTACTGGGCGTGCACGACCTTCACCGCGAGCTTCAGCCCCGAGGTGCTGCGGGCCAGGTGCACCACACCCATGCCACCGGACCCGAGACAGGACTCCAGGCGGTAGTGCCCGGCGTACTCGGGAAGTTCCGATTCCGCGCCCGCTCCGGTGTTGCGCTGTGGCGTCAAGGGACCACCCCCGTGCTGTTTCCGCGGAGCGCGACGCACGGAGCCTAGTCGATGACTCGTACGAGACAGAGGCGGCTTGCTAGCCTCCGCGTGCCAGTTACGTACATGTGTTTCGTGGCTCGAATGAGGGGAATCAACGGGACTCCATGGCACTCATGGGTCCAGTGGGGGGAGTAACACATGTCTGTTGATCACACGCAGGAGGCAGAGAGCAGCCCCGAGGGGGAGGCTGTCTCGACGCTGGCCGCATCCGTCAAGACGTACGCGGTCGCCCCGGGCGTCCGCCTCAACGTCCGCAGCGGCCCGGGCACCAGCTACGGCATCACGCGGATCCTCCCTGAGGGCACCCGCGTCCCGATCTTCTGCCAGACACCCGGCACGACGGTGTCCGGCTACTACGGCACGTCCAAGATCTGGGACAACATCGACAACGGCGAATACGTCTCGGACGCCTACGTCAACACCGGCAGCGACGGCTACGTGGCCGACCGCTGCGCCTGATCCGGTCTCGCGATCCGGTCTTAGGACTCCGGAGGACTCGTATGACATCGCTCAGACGCAGATCCACCCTCTTACTGGCGGCAGCCACCGGCAGCGCCTTCCTCATGCTCCTCGGCTCCGCCGCCACGGCGAACGCCGCCGCCAGCGTCCGCTACTACCCCATCGCCCCGGGGGTCCGCCTGAACGTCCACGACGGGCCGGGCACCAGCTACAGCATCACCCGTGTCCTGCCCGAGGGCGCCCAGGTGCCGATCTACTGCCAGACCCCGGGTTCGACGGTGTCCGGCTACTACGGCACCTCGAACATCTGGGACAACATCAGCAACGGCGAATTCGTCTCGGACGCCTATGTCCACACGGGCAGCGACGGTTATGTAGCCGACCGCTGCGCCTGACCCGGCCGGTCCGACCCGACCCGGAGCCCGCGGCCGCCCGGCGCCATAATCGTCCCGTGAGCGACGAACCAGGCACCCCGGACACCCCCGCGGGCTCCACCGGCGGACCCCGCCCCGAGCCCCTTCGTTTCTTCGGCACGTCCTGGGTGAACCACGACGACGGCTACACCGCCCGCCGGATCGGCGTGGCCGTGGGCTCGCTCGCCGCCGCCGTCGTCTCCTGCCTGGTCCTCCGCCTCGCCTACGAGGGCGTCCAGCTCGCCGACACCGGCTCCTTCGTGACCGTCCTCGTCGTCGCGATGTTCGCCATCTGCAGCGCCCTGGCCTTCCGCAACACCTGGGAGTCCTTCGGCAAGCGCCCCGACCCCGAACGCCAGGCCTCCCTGCGCGGCCTCCTCGCCATCGGCTTCGTCGGCTCGCTCCTCGCCTACTTCTTCCGCTCCCTCACCGAGGCCCCCGGCGAGAAGCTCCACCGCGCCGAGTACGACACGGCCGTCCAGGAACACGAACACCGCACCACGCGCCGCTCGGGCAACCCGTCGAAGAAGAAGCGGAAGCGCTGAGGCCGACGCACCGGCCGTAAAGAAGGAACGCCGGAGTGGGGGCCATCGGCGATCTCCCGAGCGCAGGCAACGAGCGCAGGCGCGTGGCCCGTCCGCCCTCCGGCCGGCCGCATCCGACCCACCGTGCGGAAATCCCTGTCGCCCCCGCCCCGCCCGCCGGGACGATGGCCGCATGACCACAGGCCAGTCGCAGCCCCGAAACTTGACCCCCGCCCCCTCCCACGCCGCACGCGCGCGCTCCTTCAACGCGGCCGCGGCCCAGTACGCCGCGAACCGCCCCTCCTACCCACCTGCTCTCCTCGACGCCGTCGAGGAGGAGTCCGGCCGTTCCCTCAGGGGTGCCCGGGTGGTCGACGTCGGCGCGGGCACCGGCATCGCGACCGCCCTCCTGCACGCGCGCGGCGCCGACGTGGTCGCGGTGGAGCCGGGGGAGGGCATGGCGGCGCAGTTCCACGCCACCCGCCCCGACATCCCGATCGTCCGCGGCAACGGCAACGCCCTCCCGCTCGCCGACGCCACCGCCGACTTCCTCACCTACGCACAGGCCTGGCACTGGACCGACCCGGCCCGCTCCGTCCCGGAGGCGCTCCGCGTGCTGCGGCCAGGCGGGGCGCTGGCGCTGTGGTGGAACACCAGCGCACTCGACGTCGACTGGATCGCCGACGCCTCCGCCCGCATCAGCCGCTTCTTCGGTATCGACAACGCGACCGAGCAGAGCAAGGGCACCGACCGCACCGACCTCGCCGACCCCAGCGGCCGGCTCCGCTTCACCCGCCGTGAGGTCCGCTGGAGCCGCCGCGTCCCGGTCGATACCCACCTCGCCAACATCGGCAGCCACTCGGCCTTCCTCGTCACCTCCGAGGCCCGCCGCACCGACTTCCTCGCCGAGGAACGCGCCCACCTCCTGAAGACGTTCCCGGACGGCATCGTCGAGGAGACGTACGACGTCCTGCTCCTCGTCGCCCTCAACGTCTGAGGTCTGCCGCCCACCGGCCCGCGGCAGCGATGCGGCCGCGGGCCGGTGGGGGCTGGTCGCGCAGTTCCCCTCGCCCCTCAAAGACATGGCCGCGGGCGGCACCCTGCAAGCGCCGGTAAGCGTCCCCCCGTCACCGCCTGACCCCGACCCTCCCACCCCCTCCCCTTGACGCCCCACCCCCTCCCGAGCATTATTCATCACATGGTGAATTACTCGCCGGAGCCGCCCCAGGCCCCCGGCAACCCAGCCCTGCCCCCCGCCGTCCAGGCCGCCGGACTCACCGCGGTCCGCGGCCCCCGTACCGTCCTCCGCGGCCTCGACTTCACCGTGCCGCGCGGCCAGATCACCGGCCTTCTCGGCCCCTCCGGATGCGGCAAGTCCACCCTGATGCGCGCCGTCGTCGGCACCCAGGCCAAGGTCACCGGCACCCTGAACGTCCTCGGGCGCCCCGCCGGACACCCCTCCCTGCGCACCCGCATCGGGTACGTCACCCAAGCCGCCTCCGTCTACGACGACCTGACCATCCGCCAGAACCTCGACTACTTCGGCTCGATCCTCGACTCCACCCGCCCCACCGCCGCCCGCCGCGCCGACGTCGACCGCGTCCTCGGCGAAGTCGACCTCACCAGCCACGCCGACGCCCTCGTCGGCAACCTCTCCGGCGGCCAGCGCAACCGCGTCTCCCTCGCCGTCGCCCTGCTCGGCAGCCCCGAACTCCTCGTCCTCGACGAACCCACCGTCGGCCTCGACCCCGTCCTGCGCCGCGACCTCTGGAACCTCTTCCACTCCATCGCCGCCACCCGCGGCGCCACCCTCCTCATCTCCTCCCACGTGATGGACGAGGCCGAGCGCTGCCACCGCCTCCTGCTCATGCGCGAGGGCGAGATCCTCGCTGGGGGCACCTCCCGGCCGGAGGCTGGGGGAGACACGCCCGAGGCCCTGCGCACCCGCACCGGCTCCGACACCGTCGAGGCCGCCTTCCTCCACCTCGTCGACGAAGCCGCCGCCAACTCCCGCACGAAGGAACAAGCACGATGACCGCTCAGCCGGCCACCACGGGAACCACCGCGGCCATCCCCGTCAGCGCCCTGAACCTCTCCCGCACCACCGCCACCGCCGCCCGCGTCCTGCGCCAGCTCCGCCACGACCCCCGCACCATCGCGCTGCTGCTCCTCATCCCCTGCCTGATGCTGGTCCTGCTCCGCTACGTCTTCGACGGCAGCCCGCACACCTTCGACAACATCGGCGCCTCGCTCCTCGGCATCTTCCCGCTCATCACGATGTTCCTGGTGACCTCCATCGCCACCCTCCGCGAACGCACCTCCGGCACCCTCGAACGGCTCCTCGCCATGCCCCTCGGCAAGGCCGACCTCATCGCCGGCTACGCCCTCGCCTTCGGCATCCTCGCGATCATCCAGTCGGCCCTCGCCACCGGCCTGGCCGTCTGGCTCCTGGGCCTCGACGTCACCGGCTCCCCCTGGCTCCTGCTCCTGGTCGCCCTGCTCGACGCCCTGCTCGGCACGGCCCTCGGTCTCTTCGTCTCGGCCTTCGCGGCCTCGGAATTCCAGGCGGTCCAGTTCATGCCCGCGGTGATCTTCCCCCAACTCCTCCTCTGCGGCCTCTTCACCCCCCGCTCCGAGATGCACCCCGCCCTCGAAGCCATCTCCGACGTCCTCCCCATGTCCTACGCGGTCGACGGCATGAACGAGGTCCTCCACCACACCGACATGACCGCCACCTTCGTCCGGGACGTCCTGATCGTCGCCGGCTGCGCCCTGCTGGTCCTGGCCCTCGGAGCGGCCACCCTGCGGCGACGGACCGCCTGACCCGCCGCCGACGTCCGTCCAGCGGACAACCGGCCCTCGCCCGCACCCCCGGTGCCAGACTGAACGGCATGAGTCAGAAAGTCGCAGTCCTCGGCACCGGCAAGATCGGCGAAGCCCTGCTCAGCGGAATGATCCGCGCCGGCTGGGCCCCTGCCGACCTCCTGGTCACCGCCCGCCGCCCCGAACGGGCCGAAGAACTCCGCGCCCGCCACGGAGTCACCCCGGTCACCAACCCCGAGGCCGCGAAGACCGCCGACACCCTGATCCTCACGGTCAAGCCCCAGGACATGGGCACCCTCCTCGACGAACTCGCCCCGCACCTCCCCGCCGACCGCCTCGTCATCAGCGGCGCCGCGGGCATCCCCACCGCCTTCTTCGAGGAGCGCCTCGCCACCGGCACCCCGGTCGTCCGCGTCATGACGAACACCCCCGCCCTCGTCGACGAGGCGATGTCCGTCATCTCGGCCGGCACCCACGCCACCGAGGCCCATGTAGCCCACGCCGAGGAGATCTTCGGCGCCGTCGGCAAGACGCTCCGGGTCCCCGAGTCCCAGCAGGACGCCTGCACCGCCCTCTCCGGCTCGGGCCCGGCGTACTTCTTCTACCTGGTCGAGGCCATGACCGACGCCGGCATCCTGCTCGGCCTGCCCCGCGACAAGGCCCACGACCTCATCGTCCAGTCCGCGATCGGCGCCGCCGTGATGCTCCGCGACAGCGGCGAACACCCCGTCAGGCTCCGCGAGAACGTCACCTCGCCCGCCGGCACCACCATCAACGCCATCCGCGAACTGGAGAACCACGGCGTCCGCGCCGCCCTCATCGCCGCCCTCGAAGCCGCCCGCGACCGCAGCCGCGAACTCGCCTCCGGCAAGAAGGACTGACGGTCCGCCGGGGGTGGTCACCGCGCCGCAGCCACGATCTCCTTCGTGGTCAGCACCCGCGCGAAACCACCCCCGTGCAGGGACACGGCCGACGCCTGCGCCAGCTCCTCAGCACTCCGCCGCCAGCCGAACGGCCCCACCAGATCGAAGGTGTACGTCGCGTCGTACGCCACCAGCACCTCGTACCCGAGGTTCCCGCCCATCCGGGCCGTCGTCTCGACGCACATGTTGGTCTGGATCCCGGCCAGCACGATCTGCCCGATGCCCTGCCCCGTCAGCCACGCCCGCAGATCCGGCGCCCCGAGAAACGCCGAGTTCACGGACTTCGTGACCAGCAGCTCGGCGCCACCGCCTCCGGCAGCCCCCTTCCCCCTCCGCTCCGCCACGTACTCCTTGAAGTCGTTCCCCTCCTGCCCCGGCCGCAGCGGCGACCCCGGCTTCGACGAGTCGTGCCGCACGAACACCACCGGCCGCCCGGTCTCCTGCCATACGTCGATGAGCGCGGCGATGCTCTCATCGGCCCCGGGGTTGTTCCGCGGCCCCCAGAAGTCGAGCTCCTCAAAGCCCTTCTGCACGTCGATGACCACCAGAGCCGCATCGGCGGCAACCGCGAGCACCGTGCCTTCTGTGTTCTTCGTGTTCTCCGTGTTCTCGGTCCTCTCGGTGTTCTCCGTGCGCTGCGTGCTTTCCGCGTCGTTTCCCATGGCCACGATCCTGCCGCCGGCGGCCGCCACGCCCCAGCGGGGTAAAAGCCAGCGATCGATGGTTTACTGCCAGCCATGCCGACCACGGCCCCCGCACAGCGCATCGCCCTCGTCGCCTTCCCCGGCATCCGCGCCTTCGACGTCTCCGTCATCACCGAGGTCTGGGGCGCCGACCGCACCGACCGCGGCGCCCCCGCCTTCGACCTGCGCAGAGTCGCCGCGGACAGCACCCCCATCCCGATGCGCGGCGGCCTGGCCCTGCACCCCGACCGCACCCTCGCCTGGCTGAACCGAGCCGATCTCATCGTCGTCCCCGGCCTCGACGACCACCTCACCCCCGCACCCACCCCCGTTCTCGACGCACTCCGCCGCGCCCACGCCCGCGGCACCACCCTCGCCGCCCTCTGCGGCGGCGCCTTCACCCTCGCCCAGGCCGGCCTGCTCGACGGCCGCCGCGCCATCACCCACTGGAACCTGATCGACCTCCTGCGCACCCGGCACCCCTGCATCACCGTCGTCCCCGACGCCCTCTTCATCGAGGACGACAACATCTGGACCGCCGCCGGCACGGCCGCCGGCATCGACCTCTGCCTCCATCTGGTCCGGCAGACACACGGTGCCGAGGCCGCGGCCACCATCGCCCGCTCGATGGTCACAGCCCCCTTCCGCACGGGAACCCAGGCACAGTTCATCGAGCACCCCACACCACGCGCCGACCGTGACGCCGACACCCTGGCCGCCGTACGCGAACACGCCTTGCGCCACCTGCACGAACCACTCACGGTCGCCGACCTGGCGGCCCGCGCCGGGATGTCCCCGCGCAGCTTCGCCCGCCACTTCACGGCGGAGACCGGCACGACCCCGCTCCGCTGGCTCCTCGACCAGCGCCTCGCCGCGGCCCAGAAACTCCTCGAACGCACCGACCTGCCCATGCCCGAGATCGCCCGCCGGGCCGGGTTCGGCAGCGAGGTCACGATGCGCCAGCACTTCGCATCGCGCCTCGCCACCAGCCCCCGCGCCTACCGCGCCGCGTTCAACGCGGGCTCGGCCGTCACCGAGCCCGAGCCCGACCCCGAGAAGGCGCCAGGCGGCAACAGCCCGATCGCCCGATAAGCCGTATCAACGATCGGCCGGGCGATCGCCCGAGCCTTCTCCGCCCCATGCCGCAGCACCCCCTCCACATATCCCGGATCGGCACACAACTCCTTGTGCCTGGCCTGCACGGGCCTGAGCGTCTCCAGCACCGCCTCCGCGGTGGCCTGTTTCAGAGCGCCGTACGAATCGTGAACGGTTGCCAGTGACTCAGGGTTCCCGCCCGTGCACGCAGCGAGAATCTCCAGCAGATTCGCGACCCCTGGCCGCTCCTCCCGGTCGTACACGACCTCCCGCCCGCTGTCGGTCACGGCCCGCATGACCTTCTTCCGGATCACGTCCGGCTCGTCGAGCAGATAGACGATCCCGGGGCCGGAGTCGTCGCTCTTCCCCATCTTCGACGTCGGATCCTGCAGGTTCATCACCCGCGCCGCCACCGTCGGCACGGTCGCCTTCGGCACCACGAAGGTGTGCCCGTACCGCTGGTTGAACCGCACCGCCAGATCGCGGGTCAGCTCCACATGCTGCGCCTGATCGTCCCCGACCGGCACCTCGTCCGCACCGTACGCCAGGATGTCCGCCGCCATCAGCGCCGGATACGTCAGCAGGGACAGCCGCACCCCACGCCCCCGCGCACCCTCGCTCGCGACCTTCTCCTTGTACTGGATCATCCGCCGCATCTCACCGTCGGTCGCCACGCACTCCATGACGTACGACAGCCGGGTGTGCTCGTCGACATGGCTCTGCACGAACACGGTGCACAGCTCCGGATCCAGCCCCGCCGCCAGCAGCAGCGTCGCCGCCTGTCGGGTGAGCCTGCGCAACCGGGCCGGGTCGTGGTCCACGGTCATGCCGTGCAGATCGACGACGCAGAACAGCGCGTCGGCCTGGTGCTGGTCCACCGCGGCCCACTGCCGCATCGCCCCCAGGTAGTTCCCCAGTGTCAGGTGCCCGGTCGGCTTGATCCCGCTGAAGACCCGTGTCATTCCCTCTCCACCTCCTGGTCGAGGCCGCCGGCCCCGGCGGCCGGCCCTCAGGGGTTCTGGAGGGAGATACGCGAACGGCCGCCGAGGCGGCGGCCGTTGAATACGTACGTGAGCGCGGCCGCCGTCAGGCGGGCCACCACTGCTGGGTACACGTACGCGTAGTCATGCGGTCCACCATACGCCGCCGGGGTGCCGTCCGGCCGCGAGTTGACACGCCCCAACCGGATACGTAGTGTTCTCCGAGTTGTCCGACGTGAGCGCCGACCCCGGTCGGTCCCCGGACAACCATTCCGCAAGTACCTGCCAGCAATCGGCGACATGTCGTCGTGGGCTTTGGCGTGCGTATTTGCGGAATGTGGAATCCACGTTCGAAAGGACGCGGCCCCCGATTAGCTCGGAGG
Source organism: Streptomyces sp. NPDC001714 (assembly GCF_042892755.1). Classification (NCBI taxonomy): domain Bacteria; kingdom Bacillati; phylum Actinomycetota; class Actinomycetes; order Kitasatosporales; family Streptomycetaceae; genus Streptomyces; species Streptomyces sp. NPDC001714. The sequence goes on along the minus strand of NZ_JBIAUL010000046.1, from coordinate 287 downwards.
TCGGGAATCCGCTAAAGTCTCACTCGTCGGAACGGCCCAACAGCCGCGAAGGCAACTCCCGCTGACTGGGAATCAGACGCCGAAAGGATCTGATAGAGTCGGAAACGCCGGAAAGGGAAACGCGAGAGCGGGAACCTGGAAAGCGCCGAGGAAATCGGATCGAGAAAAGATCTGATAGAGTCGGAAACGCAGGACCGAAGGGAAGCCCGGAGGAAAGCCCGAGAGGGTGAGTACAAAGGAAGCGACCGTTCCTTGAGAACTCAACAGCGTGCCAAAAGTCAACGCCA
>NZ_JBIAUL010000045.1:0-30891 GCF_042892755.1 Streptomyces sp. NPDC001714 | reverse complement strand
TTACAGCTTGCTCAGCGCCGCCTTGATGAGGTCCGCCGTGCGGCGCGGCTGGGCAATGAAGGCCACATGGGAGCCGTCGACCTCCTCGGTGGTCGCGCCCATCCGCTCGGCCATGAAGCGCTGTGCCTGAGGGGAGAGGGCGTTGTCGTGCCGGGCGATCTGGTACCAGGACGGGACGGTCTTCCAACCGGCCCCGGTGGCCTCCTTAGCGAACGACGCCGCCGCGATCGGCCGTTGGGCGAGGCTCATGGCCAGGGCCAGCTCGGCGGGAAGGTCGGCGCAGAACGACTCGTGGAAGCCGTCCGCGTCGATGTACAGGTCCGGGCCGCCCGCGGCGCCGTGCGCCTCGTAGGAGGTCGGCCGTACGGTCTCGGCCAGCATCGAGGGCGGGAAGGGGGCACCGAGACCGGCGCAGCTCTCGCCCTCGTCGAGGCCGAGCGCGGCGAGGTAGACCAGACCCGCCACGTTGTCGAGGCCGGCGGAGGCCTGCATGATCATGGCACCGCCGTAGGAGTGACCCACCATCAGGACGGGGCCGTCGATGCCACCGGCGACTGCGCGGACCACGGCCGCGTCACCGGCCAGACCCCGCAAGGGGTTCGGCGGCGCGACGACGCGGTGCCCGGCGGTCGTCAGCTCGCGGATCACGCCCGTGAACCCGGAGGCGTCGGCAAAGGCTCCGTGCACCAGGACGACCACGGGCGCGCTCGACTCGGTCGGCTGGACGACCTCACCAATGCCGAGGAACTGCACGGCTACCACCTGCTTCCCGCAGCACGGGCCGACCTGCTGAGAAGAATGGGCCGCACCACCGAGGCGGCCGCCGCCTATCACGACGCCCTTGACCTCGTCGGCAACGAACCAGAGCGAGCCACGCTCGCCCGCAGACTCGCCGATCGGTGACCGGCCCGTGTGCCTCACGCGCACGAGATCCCGCTGCCCCACACGACGGGGTCGGTTTGCTCACCCAATCTGCTACCGAACCCGGGGCGGTTCAGTTCTAATGAGGGGCTGCGCTCGTGACGAAGGGTGACATCCGATGAAGCTCCCTGCCCCCTTGCATGTGATCAATGAAGGACTGGCGTTTCTCCTGGAGGTCGCGGCCCTCGTTGTTCTCGCATGCTGGGGCTGGCAGAGCGTGGAGAACATGGCTGTGCGTCTTGTGCTTGCCGTGGCCGCACCTCTGTCGGCGGCTGTCCTGTGGGGGTTGTTTGCCTCCCCGAAGGCTCGGATACCGGTGCCGTTGATGGTCGTTCTGGGTGTGAAGGTGCTGGTGTTCGGCGCGGCAGTTGCTGCCCTGTACGCGATCGGCCGGCACGGGTGGGCCACCGTCTTCGCCATCGTGATCGCGGTCAACACTGCTCTCGCGACGTTGGACCGTAACGCTTTGATGCATCAGGAAGCCTGACCGATTCCGCCCCGATCGTCGCCCCGCAATCGCCCAAGGTCCGTTGAGATGCACTCGAGGTCGGATGAGACAGGACAACGCCTTCAGGCGCGCGCCGATAGAACACGGGCTTCAACAAGCCATCGTTTGTTGAAGACCAGCGAACAGCGAGACTGATCGTTCTCAAGGTCCCGCCCTGCTGTCCCGGGAACGAACCAAGATCAGCGGGTCAGGTGAACAAAACACCAAGCTAACAGCCGGCGCAGCCGGTAGCCACTTTGTTGAGAAAACCTCAGTGCGAACGTTCTCATCGATACCCATAAACCAATTGTGTATCGTGATCCGTGTGCAGCTTAGGTACAGCTTCCGCTTGCACCCGAGCGCCGGTCAACGCATGGCGTTAGCGAGGGCGTTCGGGTGTGGGCGGGTGGTCTACAACGACGCGCTGCGCGCTCGGGAGACCGTCCGCAGCCAGGGGCTGCCGTTCCCGAGGACCGGAAAGCTGTCGAAACAGCTCATCACCGAGGCGAAGAACACTGCGGAGCGGGCCTGGCTCGGCGAGGTCTCGGCGGTGATCCTTCAGCAATCCCTCCGCGACCTGGACAGCGCGTACAAGAACTTCTTCGACGGGCTGACGGGCAACCGCCCGCGCATGGGTGCGCCCCGGTACAAGGCGCGCAAGGACACCCGGCAGGCGGTGCGGTTCACGGCGAACGCCCGCTGGTCGATCACGAGTGGCGGAAAGCTGCGCCTGCCGAAGATCGGCGACTTGAAGGTGAAGTGGTCCCGCTCCCTGCCCTCCACCGCGTCCACGGTGACCGTCGTCAAGGACAGCGCGGGCCGGTACTTCGCGAGCTTCGTCGTCGAGACCGGCCCGCAGGAGATCCTGGCGAATGCCACTCCCGAGGTGGGCATCGACCTCGGCCTGGGGCACTTCGCGATCCTCTGCGACGGCACGAGGATCGACAGCCCGCGCTTCCTGCGCCGCCAAGATGCGCCTGAAGAAGGCACAGCGCGCCCTCTCGCGCAAGGAGAAGGGCAGCAAGAACCGGGACAAGGCCAGGATCCGCCTCGCACGGGCACACGCCCGTGTCGCGGACGCGCGCCGCGAGTTCCACCACCAGCTCTCCACACAGCTGATCCGGGAGAACCAATCGGTCGCCGTGGAGGACCTGGCGGTGAAAGGACTCGCCCGCACGTGCCTGGCCAAGTCCGTGCACGACGCCGGATGGTCGGCGTTCGTGAGCATGCTGGAGTACAAGGCTGCCCGGTACGGGCGCACGTTCGTGAAGATGGGCCGCTTCGAGCCGACCTCTCAGGTGTGCTCGCAGTGCAGCGTCCAGGATGGCCCCAAGCCCCTGCACGTCCGTGTGTGGACCTGCGGGGCCTGTGGGGCCGTCCTGGACCGGGACTTCAACGCGGCGGTCAACGTCGCCAAGGCGGCCGGACTGGCTGTGTCAGCCTGTGGAGCGCAGGTAAGACGGGCACCCGTGCCCGCACCGCGCAGCGAAGCAGGAACCCACTCGACACCGCAGCCTTCAACGGCGCGGTAGGCGGGAATCTCCCCCCTCCAGGGGGGAGAGGATGTCAAGGCTTCGAGGCGGTGACCGTACGGACGTCCGCCGATCTCAAGGCCGTCGAGGACTGGGTGGCTGGACCGCGGTCGGCGCCGCTGCTGGTCGACACCAAGGTGGCGGCGAGTACGGCGTCTGATGGCTGGAGGAGGCGTTCCGCGGCCACTGAGGAGCGGATCGGGCTGGTCAGTCGAGCTGGATGAGCCCCCGGCGCGCGGCCTCTGTCACGGCGGCCGCGCGGTTCTCGACCTTCAGCTTGCGGTAGATGCGCACGAGGTGGGTCTTCACCGTCGCCTCGCTGAGGAACAGCGTCTCCGCGATGGCCCGGTTGCTCAGGCCCTCCGCCGCCAGCCGGACGACCTCGACCTCGCGCTCGGTCAGGTCCGCGTCGGGCCGGACCACCTGGCCGACGAGCTCCCCGACGACCTCGGGGGCGAGGGCCATGGCACCGGCGGCGGCTCCGCGGACGGCCCGGAAGAGCTCCTCGGGCGGCCCCGCCTTCAGCGCATATCCGCGTGCGCCCGCCTCCAGCGCCCGCACGACGTCGGCCCGTCCGGAGAAGCTCGTCAGCATCAGCACCGGCACGGCGGGGGCCTCGACGGCGAGCCGGCGGACGGCCTCGATGCCGTCGATGTCGGCACCGGCGAACCGGAGGTCCATCAGCACGACATCAGGCTTCATCTGGACGGCGAGCCGTACGGCCTCCTCGCCGCTTCCCGCCTCCGCGATCACCTCGAGGTCCGGTTCCCCCTCCAGCAGGGCCCGCAGTCCGGCCCGTACGACGGCGTGGTCGTCGGCGACCAACAGGCGAACGGTCATCCGGCGGTCGCCGAGGTCAGACGGGGAGAGGTCGCCGGGAGCACGGCCCGCACCCGGGTGCCCCGGCCCGGTGCGCTGGTGACCCGCAGGTCGCCGCCGCACTCGCGGAGCCGGGCACGGGCCGCCGGGAGGCCGAAGCCGCGGGTCTTCCGGGCGGTGGTCCCGGTCGGTTCGAAGCCCACTCCGTCGTCCTGTACGTCGAGTTCGATCCGGTCCGCCTCGTGGTGGAGGGTGACCAGCACGTTCACCGCGCGGGCGTGCTCGCGCACGTTGGCCAGGGTGCCCTGCGCGACGCGGAACAGGGTGGCCGCCGCCTGCTCGTCCAGAACGGGACGAGGCTCGCCGGCGGAGCGGAACCGCACCCGGGCCGCGGTCCCCTCCTGCTCCACCTGGGCGCACAGCAGCCGCAGCGAGCCCTCGAGTCCGGCCTCGGCGACGGCGGACGGCGTGAGGTCGTGGATGATCCGGCGGGTCTCGGCGAGATTGCCGTCCAGGCCGTCGGCCACCGCGCGGACCCTGGTGCGGGCCGCGTCCGGCCGCCGTTCCCAGTCCCGCTCGGCCGCCTGGAGCAGCATCAGACTGCCCGCGAGTTCCTGGGCCAGCGTGTCGTGCAGGTCCCGGGCGATCCGTGTGCGCTCGGCCAGCACACCGGCCCGGCGCTGCTGTTCGGCCAGGATGTCCCGGGTGCTCCGCAACTCCTCCAGGAGACGCTGACGTTCGGCGGCGTCCCGCTGCTGGGCCCGGTAGAGAGCCACGGTGCCCCAGACGGCCGCGACCGGGATCAGCGCCATCTCCAGGTCGAGTCGGCCGGTGGAGCCGACCAGCCGCCAGCCCAGTACGACGGAGATCGCGCCCACCGCGACCAGCGCCGCCCGCCGCCCGAGAGCCCGCAGAGCCGCGCACGCCAGCGGCACCCCGCACCAGGCGTACGCCGAGGTCAACGGCGCCGGAGCGAGGAACACGAGGACGCCCCAGAGACCGATCAGCGTGGTGATCCAGCCGAGCCGGACGGCCGGACCGAGCCGGCTCCACAGCCCCAGACCGGCCCCGTACAGCACGGCCAACAGCCCGCTGACGCCGACCATGTGCCAGCACAGCGGGCTGTTCAGGTCCACGAGCCGCACGACGGCGGCACCGACGACCAGGAAGAACACGTAGTGCGGGGCGTGTTCCAGGGCGCGTCGGGCGCCGTGGGCGGGAGCGCGGTCGGTCACGGCAGATCCCCTTGAACGGACTGATCCACTTGGACGGGCGTCCGAGTCTATCGGGGCTTGGTATGACCTCTGTGAAGAACCGTGCGCTACGCGCCTGGGTGCAGCCCCAGCCAGCCGGGTGTGGGGTCGCCCTTCACCTCGCCGAAGTACAGGGCGAAGGTCTGCTTCCAGCGCTCGATCGCGGCGCGGTCGGCCATGAAGCGGGGGAAGCCGTCGAGGTGCGCGTTGGGGTACTCCCAGAGCGCCTTCAGGCCCGTCGGGGGAGTGACGTCGGTGCGTACGGACCAGCCGTTGAAGGACCCCTGCTGCGTGGGGAGGGACAGCTGCCAGTTGAGGTACAGCTTGGCGGCGGTCTTGTTCGCGGCCTGCTTCAGGATCGCGGCCCGCTGGCCCCAGGCCATGAACGGGGCGCTGTCCGGGATGACCCACTTCACGGGCCCGGTGGAGAGCGGGGCGCCCGAGCCGCCGACGCCGATCGCATGGGTGCCGGCCCGGACCGCGTCGCCGGGGGAGTTGCTGCCCCGCGCCAAGCGCACATCCTGTGCGGCGAGCTTGGCCGCCCACTTCCAGCCGTACTTCTGGACGTAGAGCGAGTAGAGGTAGAGGACCGCGTCGTCGTCGTGCGGGTAGGAGGAGGCGATCTTCCCCTTCCACTTCGGGTCGACCAGGTCCAGCGGGGTCCGCGGGGCGTCCGAGCCGACCGCGGACGGGCTGTACATGAAGCTGAAGCCGATCGCTCCGATGGCGACCCAGGCGCCGTGCGGGTCCTTGAACTTGTCGTACACCTTGGAGAACCCGGCCGGCTTGTACCGCAGCAGCTGCCCCTGCTGCTCCCAGCGCGTGAAGTCCTGGAGGGTCTGGAGCTGCACGACATCGGGGACGAGGGTGCCGGTGGCGAGCTGGTTGTCGACGCGGACGTCGTGGTACTTGCTGTAGTCCACGACCAGGGTCAGGTCGATGTCCGGGAAGCGCTTGAGGAACGCCGCCTTGGTGAAGTCCTGCTGGGTCGGGGTGTCCCCACCGGCGTAGATGACGAGCTTCCCGCCTTCGGCGAGGGCGGCCTGGTAAAGCTCGTCGAGGGTCCGGGTCTCCTCGGACCCGGTGGTGGCCTGCGCGGGGCCGGTGCCCAGCGCGCCGATCCCGATGGCGGCACCTGCGGCGGCGCCGGTGGCGAGGACACGTCGTCTGCTGAGGAAGCTGGACATGCTGCGGAGACCTCTCTGATGGGGGGGTGACGTACGCATCCTGCTCGTCTCCGGCAGGCGCCCGCGTCCTCCGCGCGGAGCGAGGGGCGGGCTGGAGTGGTAAGCGCGGTTCAACCGAACGGTTGACCGACCACCCCGGTGGGCGGTTGACCGAGTGTGATCGTCACGCGTCACGCTGCCCTGTCACACGGCCCGTCACAGACCCCTCCCACGCTTGTCACGCTGCCCGGTCCGGCCCGTAATCCCGGGCCTGACTGAGCGTTTGGTCCTGTTTTTCGTGTTTGGTCCCCGGTCAGGTTCCGCGCCGGTTCAGGGTGGCTTCGCCGGTGTGTCTGCGGGCCATGAAGTCGATCACGGCGAGGTGGATCATGGCTTCGGGGCGGTGTGGGTGGCGTTCGTAGTCGCGGGCGAGGCGGCGGTGGTGCATGAGCCGGCCGATGCTGCGCTCGATGGTCCACCGTCTCGGGATGATCGTGAACCCGCGGGCGCCGGGCGGGCGTTGGACGGGGTGGACGTCGATGCCGAGGCGGGCTCCGTGGTCGACGGCGGTGGTGCGGTAGCCCGCGTCCACCCAGGCCTTCGTGATGTGCGGGTGGGCGGCGGCGATGCGGGACAGCAGGGTCACGCCGACTGCGGTGTCGGAGACGCCGGCTGCGGTGACCAGCACGGTCAGCAGCAGGCCGAGGGTGTCGCAGCCGAGGTGACGCTTTCGCCGGTGATCCGCATCCCGGCGTCCGTGCCCTGGTCCGCGAGGTGTACGTGGGCGGACGTCTTGATGGTCTGAGAGTCCAGCACGCAGGCCGACGGCTCCGCGCCTCGGCCCTCGGCTTCGCGGCCCACGCGCCGCAGCAGGCCGGTGAGCTGCTCGAACACCCCGTCCTGTTGGCATTTGGCGAAGTACCCGTAGGTCGTGGCCCAGGGCGGGGAAGTCGTGCGGGAGGTAGCGTCAGGGGATGCCGGTGCGGTCCACGTACAGGATGGCGTTCATGATCTGGCGCAGGTCGTGTTCGGGCGGTCGGCCGATGTCCAGCGCCCGGGCGTGGCGCTGGTCCCGCCAGGACGTCAGGACGGGCTCGATCAGGTCCAGCGCGCGTGCGACAGGTCGCTGGGATAGGGGCCGTGCGGGGTCTCGTTTGCGAAGTAGCCGGCTGCGGCCGACCCTACCAGCGGTCAAAAGGCGGCGCTCGGGGGCGTGTTGGGGGCAGACAGGAGCAGTCGGAACGAAGCGATTCCCAGGCGTCGCGGACGGGTCGACTGCCCCGTCAAGCACAGCGGCCCCGGCGCCGCAGGACTCTGGAAACGGCACCAATTCGACCGAGACAGGACCCAACGCTCGGTGAGCTTGTTCTTTATGGTCTGAGGTCGAAATGGGCCTCGAACTAGGCCGCTCACCTGGGAGTTCGCCGGACGCGAAGGCGGCCTTCGTCTGATCATGTGCTCCGACCAAGGTGCACCGACCAAGACGAAGGCCGTGAAGTGAGTCTGCTGCCTGACGCCGGTCCCGGGGAAGCGTTCGCGCAAGCGTCACGCTTCCGGGAGGACTTATTCGACTGCCTGACCGCGCGCGGGGACGAACTGTTCGAGCTCGTCGACGCGTTGCTGTGTGCGGACGGCCCGGTGACCTCGCCGGTGGACCTGACACTGGTGGCCGAGCACCGGCGCGGGCACGGCGCGATGTACGAGGCGCTGAACCACGGGAACGTGGACGTGCCCCGGCTGCGGCAGGTGCTGGCCGGTCTGCCGATGCCGCGCGCCGCCGACGGCCGCCTGGTCCTCGCCGTCGACATCAGCAACTGGCTCCGCCCCGACGCGCCGACCAGCGCGGACCGCCTGTTCTGCCACGTCTACGGCCGCAGCGGGCGAGCCTCGGACCAGTTCATCCCCGGCTGGCCGTACTCCTTCGTCGCCGCCCTCGAATCGGGCCGCACCTCCTGGTGCCAGCTGCTGGACGCCGTCCGTCTCGGTCCCGCCGACGACGTCGCCGAGGCCACCGCCGCCCAGCTCCGCCGGGTCGTCACCGACCTGATCGAGATGGGCCGCTGGCACGTCGGTGACCGCGACATCCTCATCGTTTTCGACGCCGGCTACGACGCTCCGCGCATGGCCCACCTCCTGGCCGGTCTCCCGGTCGAGGTGCTGGGACGGATGCGCTCCGACCGCGTCATGCGACGGCCGACACCCACGCTCAAGGAGTACGCCCTGGCCTATCCCCAGGGCGGGCGACCGCCGAAGCACGGCAAGGAGCTCCGCTTCGCCAAGCCGGAGACCTGGGGCGAGCCGGACGCGGCCACGACGCAGGTCACCGACCGGTACGGCACCGCCCGCGCGATGGCCTGGGACCGTATCCACCCCCGCCTGACCACCCGCTCCGCCTGGATCGACCACACCGGCGAACTCCCCATCATCGAAGGCACGCTGATCCGCCTCCAGGTCGACCGCCTGCCCAGCGGGGGCGACCCGCTCCCGCTCTGGCTCTGGTCGTCCGCCACCAGCCTGAACAGCGAGGACGTCGACGTCCGCTGGCAGGCATTCCTGCGCAGGTTCGACATCGAGCACCTCTTCAGGCTGATGAAACAGACCCTCGGGTGGACCCGGCCGAAGCTGCGGACCCCCGAGGCCGGCGAGCGCTGGACCTGGCTGATCGTCGCCGCGCACACCCAGATCCGCCTCCTACGCGGGGCCGCCGCCGACTTGCGGAGGCCGTGGGAGAGGCCCGCCGAGCCCGGCCGGCTCACCCCGGCACGAGTCCGCCGGGGGTTCCGGAACCTCCGCCCGCACCTGCACTGTCCGGCACGTGCGCCGAAACCCTCAACCCCCGGTCCTGGCAGGCCAGTTGCATCGAAGAATCAGCGGCCAGCCACCCGCTACGACGTGGGCAAGACCGTGAGACGCCCCGAGAGCATCATCGAACGAGACCGACTCAGACCATAAAGAACAAGGTGAGAAGCTGTGCCAGAACCTCTGATCTGTGACGTTCTGTAGCCAGGTGGTCGGTGACCTTGGCGGTGATGAGTCGTTGCGAAGACGTGTCTTACGGGCGCCTCGATTCAGCGAAGGCCTGCCACCCACCGGCCTGGACCTCACGGGCCTTGTCGAGATACCGGACATCACGAGTTCAACCTGAGTACTGGCATGGACAGCCAACAGCCGCATGTTGCCCAGTTTGCCGGACCACAGGGCCGCCTCTTCACTATGGACGGATTGCTCTGTACTAACGGTGCGAACGGTATGGAGGTTTGGGGACCTGAATCGGGGACCTGCGTTGCTGTGATTTCCGGGTTCGCGCGACTCATCAAAGCCACGACGCCAGCGAACTCCTTCAACTGCACAGTAACAAGGACACGGTGCGTGGCTGGCGCATCAAAAAGACACAGCCTCTCCGGGAGGTCTCCCACCTGGGAGACGGTCACTTATACCGGAGGTTGGCGAGTTACGGCGCCGGGCGCTGCCCTGGGTGAGGCGCGGCTCAGCCGGTCTGCTCGGCGCGGGTGTTGTATGCCTTGCGGGCTGCAAGGACCTCGGCCATGTGCTGCAGGGACCATTCCGTGAGCCCCCTGAGGGGGCCGCGCAGGGTGTGCCCGAGGGGAGTCAGCTCGTACTCGACGCGCACGGGCACTTCCGGGTGGACCGTTCGCAGGACCAGGCCGTCGCGTTCGAGGGCGCGCAGTGTCTGGGTGAGCATCTTCTCGCTGACCCCCGACAGGCGCTTGCGCAGCTCGGTGAACCGGGATGTCCCGTGCTCCCCGAGTTCGCCGAGAACGAGGATCGACCATTTGTCGCCGATCCGGTCGAGCAGGTCCCGTGACGGGCAGCCTCGCTCGTAGGGGTCCCAGGACGATGTCGCGTCGGTCACAGTCTCGACAGGGGTCACAGCTCCCGCCTCATTTCTTTCCTCCGGGTGGCCACCTTACCAAAAAGTGGCTACTTACCGATGGAGAGTTTCCAGGTCAGAGTGATGGCGGGCCGCGAAAGTCGCGGCGGAATGGGGAACCGAACATGTCTATCGCCGTCACAGGAGCCACCGGCCAGCTGGGCCGACTCACCGTCGAGGCGCTGCTGCGGCGTGGAGTGCCGGCCGCGGACATCGTCGCCACGGGCCGGGACACCGCCAGCATCAAGGACCTGGCCGACCGTGGTGTCGTGACCCGCCGGGCGGACTTCGCCGACCCCGACAGCCTTGCCGTGGCCTTCGCGGGAGCGGAGAAGGTACTGCTGATCTCGGCCTCGTTCCCGGTGGAGGATCGCCTGGCCCATCACCGCCGCGCCATCGACGCAGCACTGACCGCCGGGGTGTCCCTGATCGCGTACACGAGCATGACGCGGGCCCACACAGCCCGCACGATCCTCGCCGGCACCCACCGAGCCACCGAGGAGTACCTGCGTGAGCGGGACGCCCCAGCCGTGGTGCTGCGCAACAGCTGGTACCTGGAGAACTACACCGGCCAGCTGCCCCTGGCCCTCCAGCACGGCACTTTCCTCGGAGCGGCCGGGGAGGGCATGGTCAGTGCCGCGACCCGCGCCGACTACGCCGAGGCCGCCGCGGTCGTCCTGACCACCGAAGGCCACACCGGCGCCGTCTACGAGCTGGGCGGCGACCAGGCGTTCGCCCTGGCCGAACTCGCCGCCACCGCCTCCGCCGCGACCGGCACGCCCATCACCTACACCGACCTCCCCGCAGACGCGTTCGCCCAGGCCCTGACCGGCGCCGGCGTGCCCGCCGAACTGGCCCAGATCCTCGCCGACTCCGACCTCGGACTGAGCCGCGGTGAACTGTTCACCGACACCGGCGACCTGCGCCGCCTGATCGGACGGCCCACCGCCACCCTCGCCGACGCGATCACCGCCGCCCTGCGCTGACAGGTGACCCCGCCCGCGAACACCGAAGAAGACCACACCCTCTGTGAACGGCGTTTACGGGTCGGGGGCGTTGTGGCGGAGGGCGGCGGCGATGTTGGTGACGCCTGTCGGCTTCAGTGCGCCGTCGGCGAGGTTGCGTCAAGTGGCCATGACGCGCATTGCTTTGCTGGTCCTCAGTTGGGAGGCGTCCTCGGCGAAGGTGGTGCCCTGGACGTGGTGCAGGGCCTCTATGTTCCAGTAGTCGCGGATCGTCTGGGCGATCTGGGGCGGGCCGCCCGCTCGGTGGCGGCCGAGCTGGTGCTGCCCTTGCCGCCGGCTGAGCGGGAGGTCGTCGCGGACGGCCCGACAGCGCGGCCGCCCGGCGGCCGACCGATCACGCCGGGGTGAGCGCGTCGATGAAATCGCGGATCGCGCCGCGGTGGTCGTCCGGCCGCCAGGCCAGCGCCAGTTCGGCGGCGGACAGCCCGCGCACCGGGATGGTCACGATGTCCGGCCGCTGGTAGATGCGCGCGTTCCCGGCGGCTAGCAATACGATGCCGCTGCCCTCCTCGATGGCGGCGAACGTCTCGTCCGCGTTGGACACCACGGCGCCGATCCGGGCCGGGCGGCCGTCCCGCGCGGCCAGGGCCAGCCAATAGTCGCGCAGCGGGCCGGCGGATTCCGGAAGCGCCAGGAACGGCTCGTGTACCAGTTCGGCGAAGGCCACCTCGCGGCTGTCCGCCAACCGGTGGTCTTTGCGCACGGCCACCCAGCGCGGTTCCCGGACCAGCACCTGGATGTTGAAGGTGTCCTGGTTGGGCACGGGCAGCCAGACCAGCGCCACGTCCACCGCACCACCGGCCAGTCCTGCGGTGGCGTCCTCCCAGTTGATCTGTCGGACCTGCACCCGCCAGTCCGGTCGGCGCTGCGCGAAGTGCGCCCGGGCCCGTTGCAACAGGCCGCGGCCAATGCTGGTGGAGACGCCGATGGTGAGCACGGCCGCCGCGGCGGCGGCAGCGTCACTGACCGCGCGCTGCGCCTCCTCCCACTGCTGGATGATCTCTCGGGCACCGGGCAGCAGCGCCTGCCCGGCCGGGGTCAGCGACACGGCCTGCCGGCTCCGGTCGAACAGCCGCACTCGCATGCGCTCCTCCAGGTGCCGGATCTGTTTGCTCAGCGCCGGTTGGGAGACGAGGAGTCGTTCTGCGGCCCGGGTGAAGTTGAGTTCTTCGGCGATGGCAACGAAATATCGCAGATCCCGGATATGGGCATCCATAGCCGATGGTTATCACGGATGTTCTTGGACAGCCAGGCCGATCCTGCCGAACAATGGCCCTACCGGGGGACTTTTCCGGGACGCCCGGACAGGGCCATGGTGATGACCGCCGCGTATGGATCGATGGGGGTAGGGGTTCGTGGAACTGGGTGTGTACGGTCTGAGTGCCAAGGCGACGCTGGGGTCGGCCGACACGTCACGACTGGCCCGCCGGGCAGAGGAGTTGGGTTACCGTTCCTGGTGGGTGGGGGACCACGTGGTGCTGCCCAGCCCCCGGGTGCCCGACTCGCCGATGGCGCCCACCGACCCGATTCTCGACCCTCTGGTGCACCTGTCCTATGTGGCCGCGGTGACTGAGCGGATGGAGCTGGGCACCGGGATCCTCATCCTGCCGCAACGCAATCCGGTGGTGCTGGCCAAACAGGTCGCCAGCCTCGACGTGCTGTCCGAAGGCCGAGTGCTTCTCGGCGTCGCGCCTGGCTACCTTGAGCCGGAAATGGCCGCGGTGGGTGTGCGGCTTTCCGAGCGCGGCGGCCGCACCGACGAGTACCTGGACGCGATGCGGCAGCTGTGGACCGAGCCGGAACCTGCGTTCCACGGCCGGTACGCGAACTTCGAACGCGTGGACGCGCATCCGCGCCCGGTGCGGCCGGACGGCCCGCGGATCATGATCGGCGGGCACAGCCCGGCCGCGTACCAGCGGGCAGTCCTCAAGGGGCACGGTTGGATCGGCAACGGCAGCTCGCCAGAGGACCTGGTCACCCACCTCGAAGGACTGCGCAAGGCCGCGGCCACGGTGTCCCGGCCGGCCCAGCTGGGCCGGCTGGAGATCAACTTCATGCAGATCAATCCAGTCGAGGTGGACGCGGACAACGCGCTGCGCTACGCGGAACTCGGCGTCGACCGGCTGCTGGTCTACCCGCTGCCGCTCGAGGACCCGGTCGAGGTGGACGCGTTTCTGGAGATGCACGCCGATCTCCCTCGTTGACCCAGGACTTTGTCGTTCTCGCGATCGGCGCAGAATGATCACGTGAGCCCGACAGCAGTCGGAGGCCGGGTCATGTCCCGCCCGTGATGACGCAGGCCTCGGCGATGTTGTCCCACCCGGCCAGGCGGAGCGCGCCGATGGCCAGATTCGGCGGGGGCGCCATCACCCGCGGTGCGCCGCCGGTCCGCACCCGTGAGGCGTCCTCGCCGAACGTCACATCCCTGACATGGTGCTCACGGTTGTCGGATAGGGGGCGCCGTTTTCCGGCGCCCCCCTCCTCAGAACCGTGTTTGCCACTCGTCGCGGCACACGGCTCAAACCGAACTGGTCACCGCCCGCGGGCAGAAGGCCCAGCGCCTGGAGAAGGAGCTGGAGGACACGGGGATGAAGCTCTCCTCGGTGCTCTCCGACATCACCGGGCCGGCGGCCGGGCGATCCTGAGCGCGCTCATCAACGGTGATCGCGACCCCGAGGCACTTGCCGAACTCGCCGTCCGCCGGGCCCGCAGCAAGATCCCGGCGCTGATCGAGGCCCTGGACGTGCAGTTCACCGAACACCACGCGCTCATGTGCCAGCACTACCTGGAGGAGATCGGCCACCTCACCTGCGCGGCCGACCGGATCGATGCCCGGACCGCCGCGCTACTCGCCCGCCTGGGACACGACCAGAACGTGGCCGGCCTCGACACCGTCCCCGGCATCGGCCCCGCGGCCGCCCCGATCATCATCGCCGAAACAGGCGGTGACATGGCACAGTTCGCCACCGCCGGCCACCTCGCCTCCTGGATCGGAGTCTGCCCGGGGACGAACGAGTCCGCCGGTGTCAACAAGTCCGGCCGCATCCGGCAGGCCAACAGCAACCTCAAACGCGTACTGGGGGTTGCCGCGATGGCGGCGATCGGGAACAAGGACTGCCACCTCGGCGCCTACTACCGGCGCATCGCCGTCCGGCGCGGTCGGCGGCGCCCCCAGGTCGCCGTGATACACAAGATCGTTACCGCGATCTGGCCCATCCTCCGCAACAAGACCACCTACCAGGACCTCGGCGCCGACTACTTCACCCGCCGCGACCCCGAACGCGCCATGCGACGCATGACCAAGGAAGCCAACCGCCTCGGACTAACCGTCAGGTTCGACCCCATCCCAACGGCCTGACCCGCACGCACTCTTTTTTTCGGACCAGAGTCAAGCTCAGCCGATCGAGGCGTTTGACTGCGAACCCAGGGTTTCGGCTCCCACGACAGTGAACCCAGTCGTGCGGGGTGAGCACGCTGGGGTGTTGATGGCCGTCCCGGATCGCGCCGGGCGATGCCGAAGCATTCGAAGAGTTTTCGGTGCCGAATAGGCAAAGGAGCCTGACCCTGCACGACCCGTTCCGGACTGGAAAGTGCGCTACGAGCGGTCGGATCGGAATCACGCCGGCTGGGTGAGGGCGGCCGCCAGGTGGGCCATGCCGTACTCGTAGGCGCTGTCCACGTCGCCGCCGAGGTTGAAGGCGGCGGCCAGTTCCATGCTGATGAAGCCGTGTGCCCAGGCGGTCATTGTGCGGGCCGCCTCCAGGGCTTGGGCGGGTCCGACCAGATCGGCGGCTGTCTGCAGGACAGGGTCCGCCACGCGGGCCAGCAGGGCGGGGTCGGGCCTGGTCGGGGCCGGGGTGTTCGCGAAGATCAGGTGGTAGGCGGCCGGGCGAGCGTGGGCGAACGCCCGGAAGGCGCGGAGCAGACCCGCCAGCCTCTCGCGGGGCTGGGGGGCCGCCGGGACGGCATGAAGCTGCTTCTCCAGGTCGAGGAGGGTGGCCTCGGTGACGAGGCGGACGAGGGCGTCGCGGTTGCGGACCCGCTTGTAGAGCGAGGGGGCGCGCACGCCGACCCGGTCGGCGACCGCCTGCATGGTCAGCTGTGCGAGCCCCTGCGACTCCAGGATGTCGCGGGCTGCTTCGACGATGACTTCGAGCGAGGTGCGTTCGGGCGTCGGCATGCATTCTCCTTCCGGCCGGTGCGATCTCGTCTTCATTATAGCTATGGGCCGTAGCCATGATAGCTATGTATCGTAGCCATCGTCGCGGAACAGCGAGGAGAAGGATCATGAGACTCGATCAGCACCTGCATCGCATCGGGAACGACATGGTGGCGGTCTATATGGTCGTCACCGGCGACGGCGTGACGGTCATCGACGCCGGGCTGGCCGGCCATTGGCGGGAGCTGACCGCCGAGCTCGCCGCCCTGGGCCGCACTCCGGCCGACATCCGCGGCGTCGTGCTCACCCACGGCGACACCGACCACCTCGGCTTCGCGGAGCGGCTCTGCCGCGACCACGGAGTCCCGGTCTTCGTCCACAGCGCCGACGCCGCGCGCGCCCGGGGCGAGGTCAAGGTCAAGAACAGCTGGGGGCACGCCAGGCTCGGCGCCACGGCCGGCTTTCTCTGGTACGCCAGCCGCAAGGGCGGCCTGCGCACGACGTACCTGACCGAGGTGTCGGAGGTGGCCGACGGCGACGTGCTCGACCTGCCAGGCGCGCCCCGCATCCTGGGGTTGCCGGGGCACTCGCCAGGCAGCATTGCTGTTCATGTGCCCGAGGTCGATGCGGTGTTCGTCGGCGACGGCCTCACAACCCGGCATGTACTCACCGGACAGCGCGGGCCACAGCCGGCTCCATTCACCGATGACCGGGAGCAGGCGCTGGCGTCGCTCGACCGGCTCGGGGACGTGCGGGCGAAGTGGGTGCTGCCGGGGCACGGCACGCCCTGGAACGGGGGCGTGCAGGAGGCGGTCCGCCAGGTCCGGGCCGCGGCACAACCCCAGTAGCGTCCGGGCGTGAAGCCGAACCTGTGCCACGGCGTCCCGGACGGATTATCGGTAGTTCGATTAATCCGGCGATGGCCTGGGTTGACGGCAGGTGAGGTTGGTCGTAGGCCGGTGGGAGGAGTCAACCACCGTACCGGGGGCTGAAGATGACTGCCCGCCGTCCGTGTCCGCCCGCGCCGCGGCCGTTGGAGGAGTACGCGGCCTGCTTCGACGACTTCTTCTTCAGCCTGGCGCAGCGGCGCGGGTTTCGCGAGTACCTGACCGGGCTACTGGCGCCGCGCGAGCGGACAAGACGATCACCTGCCTGGCAGGGGCGGAGCCGGTGGCCGGTGCGGGGATGCCGGGGGCGCAGCGGCTGCAGTTCTTCCTGTCCGAGTCCCCTTGGGAGGCCGAGCAGGTCAACGACCGGCGGCTTGAGCTGCTGCGCGAGCAACTGGCGACGGCTCCGCACGATGGTGGGGTCATCGTCATCGACGACTCCGGGGACCGCAAGGACGGCACAGCAACCGCGCACCGGGGGCCGGCAATGGCTGGGCCGACTGGGCAAGACGGACAACGACATCGTCACGGTGACCACGGTGTGGACCGACGGCCGCGTGTACTACCCGCTGCATACGCCCCTACACGCCTGCCCACCACTTCGCCCGCGGCCGGTCTGGTCCGGCCTTCCGCACGAAACCGCAGCTGGCCGCCGCTCTCGCGGCCCGCGGCAAGGAGGCGGCTTCGGCTGCCGGGCGGTGGTCGCCGACTGCGCCTACTCCGTCAGCGACGACTGGTACTTCGCGCTGCGCGAGGCCGGGTTGGCCTATGTGGTGGCGTTCAAGCCGCGCAACGGTGTCTGGGCCCCGGTCGACCAGCCGCACACCCCCATCCAGGCCGCACAGGCCCTGGCCTGGAGGAATGCCAAGCGTCCCGGCGCCTGGACGCCAGTCGAGCGCCACTTCCGCGACGGGCATACCGAGACCTGGTGGGCCGCCGACGCCCGCCTGGGCGGCTACGGCCCCCACTCACCCTGCGGGCTGGTCGCGGCCACCACCAACCCAGCCCGCCTGCCGGAAAAGGCCACCTGGTACCTGGCCACCAACCTGCCCCACCCCGACACACCCCACGCCGCCACCAGTCCTCACCCGCCAGCCGACCTCGCCGAGGTGGTCCGTCTCTATGGATTGCGGCCGTGGATCGAGCAGAGCTACAAGCATGTCAAGGACGAACTGGGCTGGGCCGACTTCCAAGTCCGCTCCGACCGCGCCATCCGCCGCCACCAGACCCTGGTCAACTGCGGCATCTCCTTCGGGTGTAGCTCCAGCTCTGGGAAGTCCGTGGGTCAGGCCGTGAGTTGGTAGTTGTGCTGGCCGGGGGTGGGGTAGAGACGTTCGTGCTCCCGGGAGAGGTGGCAGGTCCAGTACGCGTTGAAGTCGTCGTTGTCGTTGAGGGCGCGGAGTTTGAGGACGGCTTCGGCGCCGGGCAGGCCCCAGCGGGCGCCGGTGATGTCGAGGCGGTCGCCGATCATTATCTGAACCAGCACGAATCCCACTCAGTCGCCTTGAGCGGGCTGTGGTCCAGCCTTCGGGGTAACGGTGTGCGGGGCGACGTCGTGGAAGCGGGGCATTCCGAGGTCAGTGGTCCGGCGTGCTGACTCCTCGAGTTGGGCGATCTTGTTGTTGTCGGCGGAGAGGCTGACGTTGAGGCCGTCGGCCTCGCCCGACGCACTGCGGCCGTCGACCTCGGCATGCCCACCTTCGCTGACATCGCCGTCCGCACTACATCGGCCGACCCGCACCAGCCCTGATATCCGTAGTCGCCGAGAAGCCGCACCGCCTACGCTCCATCACATGCGCACCGTTTTCGTGTTCCCCGCAGGTGAGCGAACTGAGACCATCGCCCTACTCGATCAGCACCTGCCCCAGCAGCGGGATTCGTGGACTCTGGACGGCAACCTCTACATAGACATCGACGATCAGCAGACCGGCTACCTCTTCTCCGACTGGGATTCCGGTGACGTGGCGGTCCTTGAAGCGGCCGTCGGACACCACCCCACCTGGGCAGTACAGATCGACATCTCCGGGCGTATCGACGGCACCGCAGAGGTTCACCAACTGGTCGCGCTGCTGCTTGAGCATGGAGGCGTGGCCACCGACGACTTCTCCGCCCATCCCTGGACTCTGCGCGAAATCCAGTCCGGAACCGTGATCGACGGCCTGCGCTTCTTCGACTTCCGTACCGCGTACGAACTCCACCGCGAGCACTGAGACGACGGACTCGATCAGCACTCAGGCAAGTTCAGAGATCGCTCGTGAGACCGGACTGGACCGCAAGACGGTACGCAAGTACCTCGCGGGTCCGGCGACACCACCGCGCCGTTCGGCCAGTGGCCAGGTGGTGCCTAGGAAGATCGACGAGTTCGCGCCGCTGGTCGACGCGATGCTGCAGGCCGAGATCCTGATGAAGGCGTCGGTGATCCACGAACGACTGACCGCGGAGTACGGGTTCACCGGCAACTATCAGCGCGTCAAGCTCTACGTTCAGCAGGCCCGGCCCAGGATCGCCGAGGAACTGGGCATCACGCCGAAGGAGTTGGCGGGTCTGCACCGCCGCTTCGAGGTCATCTCCAAGCGCTACGAGGAGGGCTCCATCATCCTGACCTCGACAAGACCTTCAGCAAAGCGCACATGTTCCGGCGAACCACCCGTGCCAGGTGCCGCCGAGATTCATCAGGTTCAGCCCGGATGCTCGGGGCGGAGAAGCTGGTGAACCTCCGAGGCGAGAGCCGCCATCTGCTCACCGGCCTCCAGCCACGTGGTGATCGAGGCTTCCCAGCTGTCCGTCGGGCCCCGCCAGGGACGGAGCGTCCAGGTCAACGCGACATGGCCGCCCGACCTGAAGGTTGCCGTGACCGTGAGGTCGCGGTCGTTGGTCTGCCAGACGCGCTCGCCGTCCCAGCCGCGGAAGTCCGCGGCCAGTTGGGCCAGGAACGGTGCGAGGTCGGCATCCCAGATCCAGGCGGTCACCCCGTCGACGCGGGCCTTCAGCCCTGGTGCGTCGGCCTCGACCGTGTAGTACACGCCGTCGGGGTCATCGCGCACGGGGTCGGACAGCCGCACGCGCACATCCCGGTTGATGCTGCAGCGGATACTCACCGTCTGTGGCTCGTCGGGGGCGGCACCTTGGGAGTTCACGTGCCGAACGGTAGCCGTCCTCCATGTTCGCCGTCACCGCGATTCCTGCGGTGGCAGCCGGCCCGGGTCCACGCGGTCGGCTAGGACTCCAGTTGTACTGCTCCATTTTCCCTGGCCAGCATGCTTGTTTCGAGTCTAGTGGGCTGACGATGCGTCAGGGTGGTGGTGGTTCGTGACCCACCCGATCGGGGTGCGCGCGGCGCTGGTAGTGGCAGTGGCGGGCGACGGCTTGGTGGCGTCGGCGCCAGGGTGACCAGTGGAGCCGGTGTCCTGGCCGCTGTAGCCGGGCTGCGGGGGAATGGGCAAGATCCAGGAGCCGTCGCACTTCCGCCATGGTGAGGGGAACGAGGCTGCTCGGACCGTTTCTGCCCCCTTTTCGAGGGCGTGGGCGGCCATCGCGGCCAGGAATGTGTGCGCGAGCATGGCCAGCGTGATGTGGTGGTACCAGCCCACATAGCGGCGGACTTCGAACTGGTCCAGGCCGGACTCGTTCTTCGCGGCCTGGAAGCACTCCTCGATGGTCCATCTGGAGCCGGCCACGCGGACCAGTTCGCAGACCCTTGCCTCCGCGGGGGCGAAGGCAAAAGGCAGTAGGCGATCTCCTCGGGGCGGGCCAGGCTACGGCGGGCCAGCACCCAGCGGTGATGCGCGGGCGCCTCGCCGTTCGCGTCGTCGGCGGCAGGAAGCCTGGCTGCGGCCCAGTCGTAGACCCGAGGCCCCTTCGCGCCGTCCCCACACGAGATCCGCTCCCATGCGTCCCCCGGGGCACCGGCCAGAACATGGTCGATGCGCCAACTCCCCGCAGGGGACTTGACCCGCTGCGACTTGGGAGCCGCCGGAACATAGCCCACACCTGCCTCAACCAGCATTCGCCGGAAGCCCCGTTCCTGGCCATAGGCCGCATCAGCGGTCACCCAGGCGATCAGCAGCGCGGAGTCGAGCGCCCACAGCACCATCGCACGTGCCAGTTCGGGCCTCGTCGCAAAAGGTCTGCCCTCAGGAATTCTCGCCTCGCGACACCGATCACGGTCATCGGTCCAGGACTTGGGCAGATGCAGCTCCCGGTCGACCAAGGCCCGCCCCCTTGCCGAGGCATAGGCTGCGAACACGCCGATCTGGCAGTTCTCGGGGTGAGTGTAAATGTCCAACACCCGAGGGCGGCGGGTGCCGCAGGTTCGAATCCTGCCGGGGCACAACGGGTTGCCGCTTTGACCTGGGGATTGTCCCCTGGGAGGGCTCCCATTCGGCCTCGGACTCCTCGTCCGGAGCCGTTTGCGTGAGTGGTGCGTGAGCGGACGGAGAGTTGATCTCCGGAATGTCCCCAACGCATCAGCATCATCCGGTAGGGATGCCCCCTGGAATCCGTCTACCGGTCAGGGGGCTTGGCGGGTCCACCTCATGGGTTGTACGGCGTGTGCGTGATGGAGGAGATCTTGAGGTAGCGGGCTCCGTCAGCGGTGGCCCAGGTGGAGGAGTCCGGGTTGCCAGGCCAGTCACCGCCGACCGCGATGTTGGCGATGAAGCGCAGCCCCGTCCCGGCCGGAGTCCTGTACCAGGTGGTGCCCGTGATGGCGCCGTCCACGGCGAAGTCGATGTGGTCCGGGAACCAGCTGAACGAGTACGTGTGGTACGAGTTTGTCCAGCCGGAGGAGTTCGTCCTCGAGAACTGCTGCTGAGCGTTGTTGACGTCGTGGGACGTTTGGTAGACGACACCCGGGTTCTGTCCCACGATCTCAGCGGCGTCGAACTCGGGCAGCCACGGATTCAGGTACGCCGCCCATACCGCCGGCAGCAGTCCCCGTCCGTTGGGCATGTTTGCCGTGAAGCTGTATGTGCCGTACCCGTACCGCGCCGTCGACTCCACACGGCCTGAGTAGTAAACCCCGCCCCCGGCGTTGTACGCCTTGATCACCAGAGTGTTGCCCTCGTACCAGACGCAGTCCGGCCGGTACGTCTGCAGCTCGTTGTTGGCGGTCCACCTCGCGTTGATCTTGTTCCAGGAGTTGACGGTCACTGGGGTACCCCAGGATGCGGCCCGTGCGGTCTGCGCACCTAGCAACAGCGCGGGAGGCACGGCCAGTGCGGCACCGAGTATGCGTCTGCGGCTCGGCCTGCGAGACGGAGGGGTCATCGCTGCTCCATTGCTTGGATGAACGAAGGGTGGTGGGAGCGATCCCATGCTCCACTTGCCGCTGGACTGTAAGAGTCTGTTTGACCTTTGACAAGATGTGCCGCGTAGATCGATGCATTCCTTTGGTAGTTGAACGATCCAGGTGGGCAGCCGACCCTCTGGCGATCGCAAGCCATCCGGCGATTCCGGCGGAGCCACGCCGGTCGCGCCGACCTGGCCTCCACTAGGGCCCTGACGTTGTTCAGCGGGCTCTGGCACAGACCTTGGGGAGCGGTCGCGGAGCGTCACTACGGCGTTCGAATGTGGTGGGCTGCATTTCCGTGGGACCGCGTGCGCCGAGCCCCGAACAACGTTTGCTGACGCTCCATCAAGTCGACGCGGAGCTACGCGCTCCGGGGCGGCCGCCAGTGACGGTGCCAGTCATGCAGACCGACGCACTTCGAGGCCGAGCTGGTCGAGTTCAACGGCGAGAACAACCACGTCCACCTGCTCGTGAACTTCCCGCCGAAGGTCACCGTGTCCAAGCTGGTCAACAGCCTCAAGGGCGTCTCTTCCCGGCGGCTGCGCCAGGAGTTCCCCGTCCTCGCCCGCCACTCCTGGCGGGCACAACGCCTCTGGTCCGGCTCGTACTTCGCCGGTTCCGTCGGCGGCACACCGCTCAGCATCGTGAAGCAGTACATCGAGCAGCAGAACCGGCCGCTCTGACCTGGGCCGAGGTGAACAGTGCGGATCCGTGCACAGGGGTCAGAGCAACTCTCAGACTCGCTTCACCACCGGGCTGAATAGCCCGGTGCACTGCGAATAATTCCGGTAGCTTGCGAGCGCGGCGGCCGCAGTCACCTGGCGTGGCCCGACACACCGTCGCTGGCCGCCCTGGCTCCGTCCGTGCGCACCGTCGCCGGGTGGATCACCCGCCACCCCGACACCCATGCGCTCGGCACAGGCAGGTGTGGTCACGAAGATGCTGATGCCCCTCGACAGAACCGTCGCCGCAGCGCTTCGCGCCTACCAATCCGCGCGAGCCGATCTGCCGCATGATCGGGCAAGCCCACTCAGCCAGCAGCGGCTCGACGACGCCGCCTACACACTCTGCGTTCTCATGGGTCAACGCAACGCTGCCGACGCCGTGGCCCAAGCAGAACGCGTCCTCGACCGGGTTTCGGCCGAGGACGGGCGGCGCCGGCTTGGACAAGATCGGATCGTCACCCGCTGACGTCGATGCCGACCCCGCATCCAACGGCCTCCGCGGCCCTCAGAGCGGGAGAGCGGGCCTATACTCGTTAGTAATAAGGGCACTGTCCAAGCCATTGAGCGGGGCAGCGCAGACCGTCGTGCCGACTCCGCTGGTCCTACCAGATGCGGGGGGTGTGCCATGCGAGTCGTATTGTTCCAAAAGGTGGCCAACATGATCTCCGACGTGCCGGACGAGGCGCGCGATGAGATCATTATGCTCCTCGATGCCGTGAGCGAAGACACGTCTACCCAGGCCCCGAACCTGGCTGCGGCATTCGGCGAGTGGTGCTGGCTCGTCTACACGGCCCAAGGCAACGTGATCGAAATACTGGATGTTGGCTGCGCACGGTAAGCCGAGATCCGTTGGCTGTCTCCTTCCTTGCCTCGGCACACAAGGTGCGGCCGAAGCTATCCGCACCGCGCCCAGGGGTAACGGGGGATTGTGGGGTGGGGCCGCGGCACTCGGGCAAGGCCGGGCGGCGGGCTTCAACGGGGGAGAGTCACGGTCAAGCCGCTCATGGCGCTTCGGCGGTGCGCAGGGAACCCGGCGTCGGTCCGTCGGGCAGGGCCGCGGCGGAACTCTGGAGAGGATAGGTGCGGTCTCGCCGCGGGGCGAATACCGGTGTACGTCGGCGCCGGGACGCTCGGTGCCGCAGGCGTACTGGAGTCACCCGTGCCCTCACGGGCGCAAAAAACAGTCCCCGGTAGTGCTGCGCGTGTCCTGAAGCTCCAGTCGTCACTGTTGCCTCGGTATCGCGCCGGCTTGCCGGGGGCCTAAGCCACATCCTGTCCGAGTCGCTCCGCCGACTAGACGTCCTCACCGACTTTGTGACTCTTCCGGTGTTGTGACCTAGAAACCAGGATGCATGTTGTGCGCATCAAGTCAAGAGGGGTTAGGTAAATTCTTTGAGGGTCTGGAGCTCGCCGCAGCCCCGTGGGGTGCCCATTCCATCGAGTCCGCCGCGAGACCCGCCGCGTGACGCGATGTCGTCCATGGGCGCCGGGTTCTCGGTGGCGACGTCGAGGTCCTGGCTGGGACGGTTCACGAGACGGTGAGCCCGCACGGCGTATCCGCCGGTGAGGACCAGCGGATACGGGGCGCCGAGAGCGATCACGTCCGCCAAGAGCCGCGAGTGCAGCTCGGGCATACCCGTCACGCGGCTGCCCGGGCACGAGAGGCGAGAAGAGGGAACGCGTCTTCCCACACCATGCGCAGCACCGGCCACGGCTGCAGAAGCACCTCCTGGTCGAGGTAGCGAGGCAGGTCTCCACGCAGGCCCTCGTGCAGGACGGTGCGGTACAGACCCATCCGCTGGCGAGGCTTGCTCATATCGAACGAGGTCATCCCAGACCACGCCACGTGCAGAGGCAACTCCACCACACCAGACGTCGGCCCGCGCAGTTCGTCCAGCGACGTCGGAAGACGCCGGCGAAACTTCTCCCGGTACGGGCAGGTGAGCGACCCTGGCGCGTGCGCAAGGGGATGCGGCTGGCAGATTTCGCGCCTCATTGTTCTGCACGCGATGCGCTGGCCGGACGAGGGCCGCGCCTTTGCCGGCCTGTACCCCCGGCGACGGATGCCTGACGCGAAAGTCGGGCCCGCACCGGCCTGATGCTGCAGGCCTACGCGAAGCTGGCAGCAGCCGCGTGATCTGACCCGAGCACCACAGGTGACCACCCTCGTCGGCCGTGCAGGCGCTCTACCCGCTCGCACGGCGGCGCGGGCGGGCCTGAGGCCACCCGGGGGCCGCCCGCGCCGGGGGCCCTGCACCCGGCCCCGGCCGGGCCAGTTTCATGATCCAACACGATGCGCAGCACGCATAGATCGGTGTTATGAGGACGGGGCTGGAAGACCGGGTGAGGTCGGCGGTGGCGGCGCTCCTGTACGCGACCGGTGACTCGCAGTCCGTTCTGGGTGCGGTTCTGGGGATGGGCCAGGCCCAGGTGAGCCGTCGTCAGCGCGCCGTGACGGCCTGGACCCTGGCCGACTACGAGCCGGTCGCCGCGTACTACGGCATCGATGTCTTCGACCTCGTGGAGGGACCCGCCCGGGCCGTGGAGGCACTGTCCGCCGTGCGCCGCTGTGCGCTGGGCCGGCCAGGCCGACCCCGGCGTCCTGCGGCTGACGGGGACACCATGCCGCCGGGCGGGGAGCGGCGCGCCCTGCGGGAGGAGCTGAACCTCTCGCAGGCCCGCCTGGTGCGGGCCCTGGGCGTCAGTGGCTCCACGGGCGGCGGCTGGGAGGCAGGGCGGGTGCCGAGCGGTGAGGCGAGAGTGAAGTACGGGTACTTCCTCGAGGGAGCCAGGGCTCGGCAGGGCTGCCGGGGCGGCCGGGCGGAGCCACCCGGCGAACCCGAACCCGGGGGTGAGGTTGTCACGGACGCGGAGCAGGCGGCAGGCCACCCTGTTCGCAGGCGTCTGACCGGCAAAAACGCCCGCCCGGAAAAGATCTTGGGCGGAGGGTGACGGAAACCGGGCTGCTGCTCCGTCATCACTTGCAAGCCGGGGTTTGCGCCCCGGCCCACCGGACTCGGTGCCTTCTCTGGGACACGGGGCCCGAGCCGGTCTTACCGAGAAGGGGGCCGTCGATGGAGATCGGCGACCACTTCGAAGACCCGCGGGAGGACAGGAGGCGCTCAGTGTCTCCGTTCACCGGTGGGTCCCCAGACCCGGAAGCCACGCCGGGCCTGAACTCTGGTCGGGAGCAAGCCACTTCTGCCACAGAGGCGATATCCCCGGAAGCCTGTGCTGATTTCGTTATGTACTGCGAAGAGTGCACGGACAGTTTTATCAGGGTCGCTCACCGGATCACTGGCAGCCTTTGGGATGCGCAGGATGCGGTCCAGGACGTATTTCTGAGGTTCTGGAAGAAATGGCGCCCGATCCGGAATTCAGGATTCGCATTTTAAGTAACCGGGGCTACGCGTACAGGTCGATCGCCCATGCGGCTGTCGACATGATCCGTAGCGGAAAGTCCCGGAGGGAACGAGAAGAAGAAGATGCCAGGAAAGTAATCGTCGGGACCGACGAATACTCGTACGTCGAGGACGATGACAGCTATAACAGGATGCTTGATGTCCTGCAGACCTTGAATCCGACTTGGCGTCTGGTCATCCACCTGCGCTACGCGCGGGAACTCAAGAGCGCAGAGGTAGCAGCGGTCCTCCGCATCTCGGAGGCAACTGCGCGCCGCTACGAGAAAAGAGCCCTCAGGGCTCTTGAGGAAGCCTGCAAGAGGAACTGAGAGAAGGGAGGAAGCCATAGTGAACGTCGCAGAACAGCTCACCTTGGCACTCGACTCCCGATCTTCCTCAGGCGACCGACCCGACCCCGAGCAATTCCTTGACGAGTTCTTCTCGAGGATAGGGATTGCTCGGGGCACGGCAGCCTGCGGTGCAGCCAGTATCAGGGGCTGCCCGCAGCCGGCCGGGGCCGAGGAAGACAGCCAGGAGGCATGGCTTGTCCCTCCGAAACCGGAGGACCTCCTGGAGGAGTTGCGGGGCCTTCTCCCTGCAGCTGTGTCGGACGAGGATCAGGAGAAGGGGAAGGGAGGTGTCTTCAGGAGGATTGCGGAGATCGTTGAGCAGGTAGACGACGAAACAGCAGCATTCGTGTGGTGGCTCCACGCGGCACATGCTGGCGACGAAGTGGCCGTCGAGATCGTCGATGAGCTTGCCCTCGATCCGTCTGTCGGACGACCCAGCGTTCTGCAGAGCATCCACCGGCTTCAGAACTCGATACGCTGAAAATTTCGGCACGGCAGTCCGGCTTGCGGCACTCGACTGGCCACAAGTCTGGACAGTGGAAAGAACACAGTGTTCAATCAGCGCTGCCCGAGGACCTAGTTACTCCCGTCAGGCAGTGAACCGATTGTTCGGGGGTACGTCGAACTCTGATCTCGGCTATCGGGGGCATGGCCTTCTAGGGGGAAGGCCGGATCTAGCCAGCCAACACGTTTGGAGATCGACGTAACACAGAGGGCCTGGACATCACGAGGGGTGATGTCCAGGCCCTTCACAATTTTTGACTCTGCTGAAATATTTCAGCCCACGGCTCCGTCCTCGTAGCGAGACCGAGGAGGAGTACATGAGCTATGCGACAAATAATTCCCCACGAGAGCGGAGGCGGTTTCGATGACACTGCTTCTTGTCGTTGCTCTCGCACTCGCAGGCGGGGGTGTTCATATCGCCTACCGAAATCCGCGGATGGGAGCAGCCATCCTGGTGGGGCTCGGCATCCTCACCGCGCTCTATCTTGTCTGGGAGAAAGACCCGGGCGTCCTGCAGACAGGCGTGCCGCCGGTGCCGGCCCCGGCTGCGACCCCGCCCGCCGGCCAACTGCAGATACCGGCCCCCGCCCCATCCTCAGTTCCCTCCAGGCCGACCACCGGTTAGGCGTGCCCTCTCGTGGAACCAAGGTCACGACACGTCACATCTTGCCGGACCGCCTGCTTCGGTCCGCCCGCGCAGGACGGTCCGGCGGCCGTTGGGGGACGGCCTCAGCGATGCCTCCTGCGCTCTTGCCCTGGCTCTTCGGGAGCTGTTCGAGGGCATGCAGGTGTCCGTGCGCCGGTGTGCGGGGCGGCACCGGCGTGATCCGGGAACGTTCTCGCGTTACCTGAACGACATCCGCCTGCCCCCGTAGCAGGTGATCACCGACCTGTTCGCGGATCTCGCCGAGGACCACGGGACCGCGGTGACCACCGAGGCGATCGAGTTCGTGCGGGGGCTGCACGGGTCGGCCGTGGACGCCGCGTCCTGTCCCAAGCACGCGATGGAACTCCTGGAGCAGCAGCTGGCCGACGCCGACCGCATCTCGCGGCGGTCCAGTGTCCGCGGCGACGTCCTGGGCGACGCGCTCTTGGACCGGACGCAGCACATCGCCGATCTGGAGACGCGGCCCGACCAAATGGAGGCCGACCGCAGTGCGGAGCAGCGGCGGGCGGACGCGCTCGCCGCGGCCGGCCCCGACATCTCCGGCCTCCTGCAGGAGCGCAACGTGCTGCAGCCGGAGGTGGAGCGGCTCGGAGAGGACCGCAAAGGGGCGCGGGCCCAGCGCCCCGCGGCGGAAGACCGCTGCAATCTCCTCGAACGCCAGCTGGAGGCTGTGGAG
Source organism: Streptomyces sp. NPDC001714 (assembly GCF_042892755.1). NCBI lineage: Bacteria > Bacillati > Actinomycetota > Actinomycetes > Kitasatosporales > Streptomycetaceae > Streptomyces > Streptomyces sp. NPDC001714. Next base: position 3,137 of record NZ_JBIAUL010000045.1, on the reverse strand, counting down.
AGGCCCGCGCCCCCGCTGCCCGCCGCACCGCACGGCATGCCCAAGGTCCTGATCGTCGGCGACCAGCCGGACGACCGGCTCGCGATGACCGCGGTCCTGGCGACGCTCGATCAAGAGCTCGTCACCGTGCCCTCCGGGCGGGAGGCACTCAAAGCACTCCTGGACCGCGACGACTTCGCGGTCATCATCATGGACGTGCAGATGCCGGAGATGGACGGCTACGAGATCTGCGCCCACATCAAGCACCGTCCCCGCACCCGGGGCCCTCGCCTCCGTCGAGCAACCCCCGGACGGCGTCGTTGAATCCCGCCGTGTCGGTCAAGCCGAAGGCCACACGCTGGAGCAGGAATCCGTGCAGCAGACCGATCAATACCCGTGCGCCGCTCTCCGGCTCCACGGTTTGGACAGCGCCCGCCGCTTGTCCGCGGCGCAGGGCGGCGGCGAGGCTGCGACGGACCCTTTCGAAGCCCTCCAAGGCGCGGGCGTGCAGGCCGTCGTTGCGCAGCAGTTCCGACCAGGTCTGCACGACGCACTGCAGCAGTTCCTCGACCGGCACCACCTGCCCTGCGGCGTCCGTGACGGTCTCGGCACTCAGTACCTGAAGGGAGGCGGCGACCAGGTCGCCGACGGAAGGGGCGTCAGCGGCCACGGCCACCCGCTCCATCGGCTCGAAGATCAGCCGGAAGGCGTCCGCGGCGATGGCCAGGATGATCTCCTCCTTGCTCGCGAAGTAGCGGTAGGGGGCACCCGCAGAAACACCGGCTGCGGCGGCGATGTCCGGCATCGAGGTCTGGTGGAAGCCGCCCCGCGCGAAACACCGACGCGCTGCCGCCATGATCTCCGCACGCTTGGCTTCCCGACGCTCGGGCGTGATGCGCGGCATGGGCGACCTCCCTCAAAGCGAATGATCGTTCATCTTGACATGGAACCATATCGGGCCCATCGTAAAAATGAAAGGTCATTCACGTAAGCGAGGATCTTGATGAGCATCGAGCTGACCATCGGCACCTACCGCTACGAGCACACCGAGGCGCTCTTCGACGGCCGCGTGAAGATCGACGGGGTGGAGGCCACCCTTGAGACGGAGCCCCTGGTCTCGGACCTCTTCCGGCACATGCTCGAAGGCCGCTACGCCATAGCGGAACTCGGCTTGACCTACTTTCTGCGTACCTTCGACCTGGACGACGCGCCGTTCATGGCGCTGCCGATCTTCCCGAACCGCAACTTCCGGCACTCCGCCATCTTCGTGAACGCCGAAGCGGGAATCGAGAAGCCGCAGGACCTCGCCGGCAAGACACTCGGCGAGTTCGCGCTCTTCGGACACGACGCCGGCGTCTGGCCCAAGGGCATCCTGTCGGACGAGTTCGGCGTGACCGTCGACCAGTGCCGCTGGGTCATCGGCGGCACCAACCATCCCATCCCCGCGTTCGACTGGCTCCCGCAGCCGGTGCCGGACGGCGTGCATGTGCGGCACGCCGACGACGGCCAGACCCTCGGCGCCATGCTCGAGTCCGGAGAGATCGACGCGCTCATCTCGGTCGACGTGCCCCAGGCCATGTTGCGGGGATCGGCGAAGATCGTCCGGCTCTTCCCCGACTATGAGAACGTCGAGCGCGACTACTACCGGCGCACCGGGATCTTCCCCCCGATGCACATCGTCGCGGTCCGCAAGGACCTGGTGCACCGTTCCGATGATCTGCGCTCGGTCTACCGCGCCTTCCTCCAGGCCAAGAACCTGGCCGAACGCACATACATCGAGGACGCCCCGAAGCAGCACATGAGCCTGGTGACCCCCTGGTTCAGCAGCCTGTTCGAACACAACCGCAGCCTGCTCGGCGAGGACTGGTGGCCCTACGGCCTGCGCGCGAACCGCAAGGCGGTCGACACCTTCCTGCGCTACCACCACGAGCAGGGCCTCTCCAAGCGCCTGCTGACCAGCCGCGACATCTTCATCCCCGAGTTCCTCGACACCTAGTCGCACCGATCAGGGGACAAAAGCACCCACCAGCCCCGCAAGAATTCCGTGTTCCACCGCGACGCCTTGGCCATCAACTGAGACCCCTACAGGGCGGCATGGAAGCCGGCTGCAAGCCTGCGGGCCCGATCCTTGCTCCGCACGCCGTGCAGCATGAAGTACACCGGACCTGCCTGATCCACGCCGGCCTTCGGCTCGCGGCCCAGGTGGACGATGGCGGCCCGCAGGGCGTCGTTCACGGCGTCGTCGGCGGTGTGAAAATCGGCCCACCTCTCGCCTACAGGGATGAGAGACAGGCATCAACAGGTGGGACTTGCCGGCGCCGGAGTCGCCGAAGGCGCCCGACAATCAGCCCCGCCAGAGCCGGAATGGCCGATCGTACGGATGCTCGGTTGCCGCTGGCAGATTGTGCCATGCATGTCCGCAGGCGCCTTTGCAGTACGTCTCGCGGCGGCGAGTATCAGCAACGGCGAACACGGAGGCGAGGACGCGGAACGCCTTGACATGTTCGGCGGCGGGGAGGCCCGCGAAGCCGTAGCGGGGCGGGTCCATGCAGATCATTACTGAGGGGTTGGCCGTGGGCTTCACACCGGACCGCGCCACCCCCGCACGGCCGTCCGCAGTTGTAATGTGCGCCTGCATCGCATAGCCAGCGACTTCCTTCAGAACTTCCTGCTGGCGTGTTGGGACGAGGCCGGAGAACCAGCCCACACCATCGTCCAACGTGCAGAGTCCCTGGGCGATCTCGTTGACGACCCGCTCGGTCTCGCGCCGGAAGGTGCGGCCGTCGTCGCTGCTCGGTTCGGTCATCGCTTGATGATTTCACGACGCCGGTTCCGGGCGAGGGCCGGTATCCGCACCCGAGACAGCGCGGGCGGAAACCGGGAACGGTCCGCTGCCGCGATCTGGCGGTGCCGCAGGACTCCCACGTCGCGGCTCGCCGTGCGCCAGCACTTGAAGTCACTCCGAAACGACTCCCGAAGAAGAGGACCTGGAAGTTCCCCAGCGCATCGTCGGGTAGGACGGGCAACAAATCGGTCACCGGACCGAGCATCGCGGCAGTCCCGAATCGGCACGTACAGCCCGACTTTTGCTTTCGAACGGGTCTTCCTTGCCGACCGGGCTCCTCTTGCCTGCCGGCTGGTATCCCGGTCCGATGTAG
>NZ_JBIAUL010000044.1:0-33088 GCF_042892755.1 Streptomyces sp. NPDC001714 | reverse complement strand
GGCTCGACCGAAACACCGCCGTCCGACATGAAGAATCCTCGATCCCACAGGCCATGTGATCAACCCCCGAAGGACTTCGAGCGTCGACCACTTAGTGTCACGTTTTCGTCGACGCAGAGACGCCCGACGGGTCCGCCATCCGCAGCTGGGCGGGGGGCGGATGCGGCAGGGCCGCGCGGTCACGGGCCCGCAGTCCGTCGAACGCGATCTCCAGGAAGCGTTCCCACGCCCGCGGTTCGCGGTGCAGCAGCGGCTGGGCGGTCTGGTGGATGCCGCCGAGGAGCAGCACGACGTCGGTTCCGGTGATGTCACCGCGGACGGCCTCTTGTTCTCTGGCCCGGGCGGTGAGGTCCTCGACCGTGTCGCAGAGCCGGTCGATGGCCTCGCGTACGTTCGCGTGCTGCAGCGAGGGCCGACCGATGACGTCGCAGAACGCACGGTCGGCGGCGAGCAGGCCGATTCCCTGTCCCATGAAGTCCTTCAGCGCACGGCCGGCGTCATCGGCGCGCAGGAGCCGGTCCGCCGTCTCCAGTAGCCGGTCGAGCAGCTGCATCATGATCGCCGCGAGAAGGTCGTCCTTCGTCGGGAAGTGCCGGAACACCGTGCCCTTGGCGACGCCGGCCCGCTGGGCGATCGTGTGCATCGACACGTCCACCCCGCATTCGGCGAAGGCCTCGGTGGCCGCTCGCAGGAGCAGCCGCCGATTGCGCACGCTGTCGGCCCTGGCCTGCGCTGCCGCCGTTCTCCCGGCCATGACGCCTCCCTCTGAGTGTCACAACATTAACACTGAACATGACTCACGGATCATTTTCAGTGTTACGCTGGCACAACATGACCCCTCGGTCATCTTCTCGGGCCGCCCTGTCCTGTCCTCGCACACGACACTGCCTGCCCGTCTCACCCCACTACCCCTTTCGGAGTTGACATGAGTTCCGTTCTCGACCCCAAGGTCGTCCTTGTCACCGGCGCCTCGTCCGGCATCGGCAGGGCGACCGCACTGGAGCTGTCGAAGGCGGGGGCCACCGTGGCCGTCGGCGGCCGCAGGACCGACCGGCTCGAAGCACTGGCGCAGGAAGCACCCGGGGAGATCCTCGTCCTGGACATGGATGTCAGCGACCCCGAGTCGGTGCGCAAGGCCGTCGACCGGACCGTCGAACGCTTCGACACCCTCGACATCGTCGTGAACAACGCCGGCATCATGCTCACCGGCCCCGTCCTTGACGCCGATCCCGCGGAATGGACCCGCATGGTGGAGACCAACCTGCTGGGCTCCATGTACACGGTGCACGCCGCGCTGCCCCACCTGCTGCGCTCCCGCGGCGCGGTGGTCCAGATCTCCTCCACCTCGGGCCGTATCTCCTCGGCCGGCGCCGCGGTCTACTCCGCCACCAAGTTCGGCGTCAACGCCTTCGCCGAGGCGCTGCGCCAAGAGGTGACCGAGCAGGGGGTCCGCGTCGTCGTCGTGGAGCCGGGCTTCGTGTCGACCGAGTTGGCCGACCACATCACGGACCCCACCAGGCGTGCCGCGGTCAAGACCATGGCCGAGTCGATGCGGACCCTTCAGCCGGAAGACATCGCGGCCGCGGTGGTCTACGCCGTCACACAGCCCGACCACGTCGCGGTCAACGAGATCCTCGTACGCCCCACCGACCAGTCCCGCTGATCACCCCCTGATCAACCGCGGGGCGGCAACCGCCGCCCCGCACCCCCAGCTTGCAGCCGAGTACGGGCACGCCGGCCGTCACAGTCGGGCGCCCCGCACTGTCTGAGCTTCGGGAGGCACAAGTCGTGCCTCTGCCCGTACCTCGGCTGAGAGGCAAGCATGAACACGCGCATCGTTACCGTGGCCGAAGGAAAGCAGCTCGCGCGCTCCGTGGCGATCGGTACACACCGCCTGACAGCCGACGAGCCGGAGCCCGCCGGCAGCGACACCGGCCCCACCCCGGGCGAACTCCTCCTGGCCGCGCTCGGAGCGTGCACGTCCATGGCGGTGCGGGCCTACGCGCAGCGCCACGAGTGGCCGCTGGACCGAGTGGACGTCGCGGTCCGCTTCGACGCACAGGGGCAGGTGGTCAAGAACATCGGGCTCGTCGGGGAGTTGACACCCGATCAGCGGGACCAGCTCCTGGCGGTCGCAGGACGCTGTCCTGTCCATCGGCTGCTGACCAAGGACGTCACGATCATCACGGTGCCCACCCTGCTCGCGGAGCCCTCACCGCTGCCGTGACGCAGGGGGCTCACACAAGAACGCGGGGTGCGGGGTCCGGCCGTGAAGCCGGACCCCGCGTCCGTCAGGCGCGTGCCTCCGGCGCTCAGGCGGTCGCCTGCGCGGCCTCGTTGATCAGACGGGCCACGTCACCGGGGCGCGAGACACTGACCGCGTGGGAGGCGGAGACCTTCATGACGGAGGCCCCGGCCCGCTCGGCCATGTAGGTCTGCACCTGCGGGGGGATGTTCCGGTCCTCGTCCGCCACCAGCACCCAGGAGCGGATGTCCCGCCACGCGGGCGCGGACGCGCCCTCCGCCAGCGCGGCATCGGCCACCGGCCGCTGTGTCGCGGCCATGACGGCCGTGGTCTCCTCGGGGACGTCAGCGGCGAACTGATCGTGGAACTTGGCCTGTTCGATGTACAGGTCCATGACCTGCCTGCCGTCGGGCAGCGTCACCGGCACGGGCCGGAGCGTGTCGCCGAGGGTGCTGCCGGGGAACTTGCCCGACAGGGTGACGGCGCTCTCGCCCTCCTCCGGCAGGAACGCGGCGACGAAGACGAGCGCCTTGACCTCGGGCAGTCCCTTGGCCGCGTTGCTGATGACGGACCCGCCGTAGGAATGGCCGACGAGGACGACGGGGCCCTCGACGGACGTCACGATCTGCCGGACGTAGTCGGCGTCGGTGGTCAGTCCGCGCAGCGGATTGGCGACGGCGATCACCGGATAGTCGTGCGCGAGCAGCTTGTCGACGACGCCGTTCCAGCTGGAGGCGTCCGCGAACGCGCCGTGTACGAGGACGATGGTGGGCTTGTGTGCACTCATGGAGACTGGCCTTTCGATGTGCCGGGGAATGTGGTCGGGTCTGCGGTGTCAGTCGGTTCCGAGAGCCTTGCGCAGCACGTGGATGGCCTGCTCGATCGCGGCGGTCGACGCCTGGGTGCCGCGGACCGTGTTCAGCATCATGAAGTCGTGCAGGGAGGCGTTGTAGCGGATGGTGGTCGTCGTCACACCGGCCTGGATGAGCTTGCGGGCGTAGGCCTCGCCCTCGTCGCGCAGCACGTCGTTCTCGTCGACGACGACATGCGCCGGCGGCAGGTCCCGGAGGTCTTCCAGCGTCGCCCGCAACGGCGAGGCGGTGATCTGGGCGCGCTCGGCGGGGTCGGTGGTGTAGGCGTCCCAGAACCATTCCATGGCCTTGGCCGTCAGATGCGGGCCGTGCGCGAAGGTCCGGTAGCTCTCGGTGTCCTGGGCCGCGTCGGTGACGGGGTAGTACAGCGACTGGTGCACGAAGGCCACGTCGCCCCGCTGCTTAGCCATGTGGGTCAGCGCGGCGGTCATGTTGCCGCCGACCGAGTCACCGGCGACGGCCAGGCGGGAGGCGTCGAGGCCTTCGCCGGCGCCCTCGGTGGTGATCCACCGGGCGATCGCGTAGGCCTGCTCGATGGCGACCGGGTACTTGGCCTCCGGGGAGCGGTCATACTCGACGAAGACCAGGGCGGCGTTCACCCCGACGGTCAGCTCGCGCACGAGCCGGTCGTGCGTGCCGGCGTTGCCGAGGATCCAGCCGCCGCCGTGCACGTAGAGGATGACGGGCAGGGGGCCAGAGCTGCCGACGGGCTTGAGGATGCGCACCCGCACGTCGCCGACCTCCGCCGGAACGGTGATCCACTTCTCGTCCACGTCGGGCTTCTCGATGGGCTGGGCCTGCACGTCGTCGAGCAGCTTGCGCGCGCCCTCGACCCCGAGCTCGTACAGCAGCGGCGGCTTGGCGGTCGCGTCGGCGAAATCCTGCGCGGCGGGCTCGAGAACGATGTCGCTCATGGTGTGTTCCTTCTCTGGCGATTAAGGAGGACTTTGCACACCTTGGGACCAGGCCCGCAGCAGATGTGTGACACCAGAAGGTCCCGGGCAGTCGAGCGCGGCCCGGGACCGGACACCGGAGCAGGGGCTAGGAACGGAGTACGCCGGGCCTCGGCAGCGGCTCGCCGTCCACGAAGAGGTCGACATGCTCGTTGTAGAAGGCCGTCAGGCCCGCGATGCGGTTGGCGTGGATGGTCGGGAAGTCGTACGCCCAGGCGATGTCCTCGTGGGCGGCGGTGGCGCCGTCGAACGACCAGTAGCCGCTCGTCGTTCCCTTGTACGGGCAACGGGTCACCGTGTCGGTCCTCCGCAGTCGGGTCCAGTCGACGTGCGCGCGGTCGAGGTAGTAGCGCGTCGGCAGGCCGGTCTCGAAGAGTTTGATGCACGCCGGCGCCTCCGCCAGGACCACGCCCTCCAGCTCCACGCGGACGCTGCTGGAGGAACGCACGGCGTCCACACGCGAGTACGGGCTCCTGGGGTGGACGAAGACGGGTTCGTCCTCCTCGAACCAGTAGTCGATGGCCGGCCACTCGAAGCGCACCGTGCCCTGGAGAGGCGCCGGGGCGTCCTTCCCCCACACCCAGGCGGCACCGGGACGTGAGTCCCCGCCAACGGACAGAGTGTGCCGGTGCGCCGTGCCCGCACCGTGCTCCTCGGCGACCCCTTCGTCGTCGAGAACGCCGTCGACGAGGTCCCGCACAGGGATGCTGAACTGCGGATAGGCCTGCCACTCCCAGACGTAGAGGGCGCGCCGCGTGTCGAAGACGGTGCGACCGCCGATCACGCCCCTGATCCGGCGGGGCACCGGCTCCACGTGCCCGACGGGCACCAGGAAGCTCGGATGCAGAACACTTTCGGTTTCCATGGTCATCACCTAAGTCGGTCGGAGGTTCCGCGCCCGTTCGGACCGGACGCGGAGAGTGTGTGCGCCCGGGACGCCCATCCTCGGGCCGTCACGGTCGCGGGGTTCGTCCGGCGCCGATGCACACAGCGCTGAGCAGGGCTTGCTTCGCTGTCACAGCAGGTGGCGAAGGCCGGTCTGTGCGGGGAGACGGTCCCCCATGGAGAGGAGATCACGCCGTGCACACGCGTACCCATTATGACGCCAACACGCATGACACTAACAAGACAACCTTCTCATGCACACTGTGCACACTGTCACCGAGGGCCGGACCCGGCGGCGGCCGGGCCCGGTAACGCACCCGGCCACACCAGCCGGTATCCCAGCCGCGCCCGACCGGAATCGCGGCTCCCCTCTCCCCCACCGCTCCTTCGTCGGAGGATTCGCATGTCAGCCCTGCCCCTGCTCGCCCCCCTGCGACGCGTCACGACCGACGTGCTCGAAGTCGCCTATTACGAGACGGGCTCCCCCGACGGTGACACCGTCGTCCTTCTGCACGGTTTCCCCTACGACATCCACAGTTACGTGGGCGTGGCCCCCCTGCTGGCCGAAGGCGGATTCCGCGTCATCGTCCCCCACCTGCGGGGGCACGGCCCCACCAGATTCCTGTCCGACTCCCTTCCCCGTTCCGGCCAGCAGGCGGCCCTGGGGGCCGACGTCATCGCGCTCCTGGACGCCCTCGGCATCGAGCGGGCCTACCTCGCCGGCTACGACTGGGGCGGTCGCGCGGCCACGGTCGCCGCGGCGCTGTGGCCCGAACGGGTCCTCGGCCTGGTCTGCGTCAACGGCTACCTGATCCAGGACATCGGCGCCGCCATAAACCCCATCTCCCCCGAACTGGAGGCGGGTTTCTGGTACTTCTACTACTTCCTCACCGAGCGCGGCCGCACCGGACTGGCAGCCGATCCACGGGGCGTCGCCCGGGTCATCTGGAAACGCAACTCCCCCGTGTGGGCCTTCGGCGAGGCCGAACTGGAGCGGGCCGCCGAGGCCTTCACCAATCCGGACTACGTCGACGTCGTCATCCACTCCTACCGGCACCGGCTCGGCCTGGCACCGGGCGCGGACGCCTACGCCGAGCTGGAAGCCCGCCTCGCCGGCCTTCCTCCGATCACCGTCCCCACGGTCACCCTGGACGGCACCGCCGACGGCAACTTCCCGGCGACTGACGGGTCATCGACCGCTCACCACTTCACCGGCCCCCGCCTGCACCTTCAGGTCGCGGACGCGGGCCACAACCTGCCGCAGGAACGCCCCGAGGCATTCGCCGCGGCGGTACGGGACGTACGGGCCCTGCGACGGGGACACCCCCGCCACGACTGCCTCACCCGCTGACACCCGACCGCGCGGCACCGCGGCCCATCGCCGCGCCGGCGTCACATCGAACCGTGCCCACCGGTCACAACGAGTACGGGCGGGCACACGGCCGCCTGACTGCCACAGGAAAGGAAACCACCATGTCGTACCCCTACCCGGAACAGAAGTACTTCGGAGACAACGGCGAGGTCAGCGCCGTGTTCCGGCCTGCCGACACCCCACCCGACCTCGGCGAGAGCGGGCCGGGCAAGGACGCCACCCACTATCTGGCCACCACCGCGACCACCCGCGGCGAGTTCGGGCTGTACCGCGTCGAGATGAGGCCGCGGGCCGGCGGCCCGAAGACGCATTTCCACAAGCGGATCTCGGAGTCGTTCTACATCCTGGACGGCACCGTGCGCATCTTCGACGGTGTGCGCTGGGTGGACGCCCGCAAGGGCGACTTCCTGCACGTGCCGCAAGGCGGGCTGCACGCCTTCCGCAACGACTCCGACGCACCGGCGGACATGCTCCTGCTGTTCACACCGGGCGCGCCGCGCGAGGAGTACTTCGAGCAGGTGTCGCAGCTTGCGCACGCCTCGGAGGAGGAGCGCTCCGCGTTCTTCGACCGGCACGACTCCTACTTCGTGGAGTAGGTCCACCCCTCCGGTGTCCCGAGGCACCCGCGTCCTCCCCCGCGGTCGTGGTCGCGGGACACCCGCCGTCGGGACGATCCAGGTTCGGGTAACGGGCAGCTTGTCACAACAACACCTTTCGTCCGGTCAACAAGGCAGGGCGCGCGGGCGTATCCGACCTCGTCGCCGCCCTCCCAGCACGTCCTGGCCGTCACGCCCGACCCTCCCGCCCCTCCCGCCCCCGGCAAAGGAGACCGCATGAAAGTCGTCGTTGCAGGCTCCACGGGACGGATCGGCTCGAGAGCGGTCACCCGTCTGCGGGACCGTGGGGCGCAGGTGGTGCCCCTCTCCCGCGCCCTGGGCGTCAACGTCGGTGACGCTCACGCTCTGCGCCGAGCACTGCGCGGTGCGCAGATCCTGGTGGAGGTCACCGACGCGCCCTCGCGACAGCAGGACGTGAGCACGGCGTTCTTCGGCGACACCACCCGCAGCCTCCTGATGGCCGCCGGGGAGGCCGGCGTCGAGCACTGCGTGGCCCTGCCCGCCGTGGGCGCCGACCGCGTCGCCTCGGGTTGCCTCCGGGCCAAGGCCGCGCAGGAGGACTTCGTCCACCGCTCCGCACTGCGGTATTCCCTGGTGCGCGCCACCCCGTCTTTCGCGTCCGTGGAGAGCGCCATCTGCGGGCGTGCACGGGGGTGCATGCAGCCCCGCTGCTGCGGCCGGTCGCGGCCGGCGACGTCGCCGCCCCCTCGCCCACGTCGCCGTCGCGGTGCCGCTGTTCGGCGTCCTGGAGGCCACCGGACCCCAGGACCGACCGTTCGAGGACCTCGACGCCGATGTGCTCGCCGCCGCCCAGGCACGCGAAACTCCCGTGATCGGCGACGCACAGACGCCGTTCTTCAGTGCCCTGATCGGGGAGCGGAGCCTGCTGCCCGGACCGGACGCCCATCTGGGCCGTCACACGTCGGCCCAGCGGCTCAAAGGCCGCTGATCCACCCGCGCCGCACCGTCCGACGGCCCGCGGCATCCACCGCTCTCACCCGTCTCCCCCGCCCCATGCCTTGAGGAAGGCCGCCCATGAGTGACCCGTCCCGGCCCATCGCGTCCCCGTCGAGCAGTGAGCTCGACCAGCTTCCCGACCGTGACCGCGAGGAGACCGCCGAGTGGCAGGCCTCCCTCGACGCCGTCATACGCAACGCCGGACCCGATCGGGCGGTGTACCTGATTCGGCGGGTGCACGAGTACGCGGCCCGCGCCGGCCTGTCCGTGCCGGGGCTGCTCACCACGGACTACGTCAACACAGTCCCGGCGGCCGCGCAGCCGGCGTTCGACGGCGACATCGGCATGGAAACCAGGATCACCGCCCTGAACCGGTGGAACGCCGCGGCCATGGTCACCCGCGGCTCCCGGCTCGGCCTGGGCGGACACATCTCCACCTACGCCTCGTCGGCCTGGCTGTACGAGATCGGCTTCAACCACTTCTTCCGTGGCAAGGAAGAGGACGGCTCGGGCGACCAGTTGTTCCTCCAGGGGCACGCCTCGCCGGGCATCTACGCCCGGGTGTTCCTCGAAGGCCGCCTGAGCGAGCAGCAGTTGGACGGCTTCCGGCGCGAGGCCGGCGGTCACGGCCTCCCGTCCTACCCGCACCCCAGGCGCCTGCCGTGGCTGTGGGAGTTCCCGACCGTCTCCATGGGCCTCGGCCCTCTTGGCGCCGTCTACCAGGCACGCTTCAACCGCTATCTGCAGGCCCGCGGCATCAAGGACACCTCCGCCTCCCGCGTGTGGGCGTTCCTCGGCGACGGGGAGACGGACGAGCCGGAGGCCACAGCCGCCCTGACGCTGGCCTCCCGTGAGAGCCTGGACAACCTCACCTTCGTGATCAACTGCAACCTGCAACGCCTCGACGGGCCCGTGCGGTCCAACTCCAAGATCGTGCAGGAGCTGGAGGCCCGGTTCCGCGGGGCGGGCTGGAACGTCGTCAAGACCCTGTGGGGCGAGGCCTGGGACCCGCTGCTGGCCCAGGACACGACCGGCGACCTCGTGCGCCGCCTGGGCGAGGAGCCCGACGCCCAGATGCAGACCTTCGCCGCCCGGGACGCCGCCTACATCCGCAAGAACTTCTTCGTCGGAGACGCCCTGTCCGCACTCTCCGCCACCCTGAGCGACGCCCAGGTGGTGGAGCTCTTCGAGAATTCCCGCGGCGGGCACGAGCCGCTGAAGGTGTACGCCGCCTACCGGGCCGCCGTCGAACACAGGGGAGCACCCACAGTGATCCTCGCCCAGACGGTCAAGGGGCACACCCTCGGGTCGGCGTTCGAGTCCCGCAACGCCAACCACCAGATGAAGAAGCTGACCATGGCGCAGTTCCGCGAGCTGCGCGACGTGCTGGATCTGCCCATCCCCGACAGCGCCCTCGCCGGTGACCTCGTCCCCTTCTGGCATCCGGGGGAGAACTCGTCTGAGGTGCGGTACCTGCGCGAGCGGCGCGCCGCACTGGGCGGTCCCGCCCCCGCGCGCCGTGTGATCGCCAAGCCGCTGCCGGAGCCCGCCGCGCAACCGTTCGAGGCGCTGCTCAAGGGCTTCGGCCACCAGGAGGTCGCCACCACCATGGCCTTGGTCCGCCTGGTGAAGGACCTGATGCGGGACGGCCGCACCGGCGCCCGCTGGGTGCCGATCATCCCTGACGAGGCCCGTACCTTCGGCATGGAATCGATGTTCCCCACGGCCGGCATCTACTCACCGCAGGGCCAGACCTACGACCCCGTCGACGCCGACCAACTGCTGCACTACAGGGAGAGCGAGACCGGGCAGCTCCTCATCGAGGGCATCACCGAAGCCGGTTCCATGGCCGAGTTCACCGCCGCCGCGACCTCGTACGCCACCCACGGCGAGCCGATGATCCCGTTCTACATCTTCTACGCCATGTTCGGCTTCCAGCGCACCGGCGACCAGTTCTGGGCCCTCGCCGACCAGATGGGCCGCGGGTTCGTCGTCGGCGGCACCGCCGGACGCACCACCATGACTGGCGAAGGTCTCCAGCACGGCGACGGCCACTCGCACCTCCTGGCCGCCACCAACCCGGCGGCCGTCAGCTACGACCCGGCCTTCGCCTTCGAGATCGCGGTCATCGTCCGCGACGGCCTGCGCCGGATGTTCGGGGAGCGGCCGGAGAACGTCTTCTACTACCTCACGGTCTACAACGAGCCGAAGCCCCAGCCACCCATTCCTGCGTGGCCCGGCATCGAGGAGGGCATCGTCCGCGGCCTGTACCCGTTCCGACCCGGCGACCGCGCCGTGTCCGGCCCTCGGCTGCAGCTCCTGGCCTCCGGCACCGCCGTCCACTGGGCACTGCGTGCGCAGGAACTGCTCGCCGCCGACTGGAACGTGCGCGCCGATGTCTGGTCGGTGACGTCCTGGACGGAGCTGCGCCGGGACGCGATGGACGCCGACACCGCCCGCACGCGCGGCGAGACACGTGTGCCCTTCGTGACGGAGGCGCTCGCTGGTGCGCCAGGTCCCGTCCTGGCCGTCAGCGACTGGATGCGCCAGGTCCCCGACCAGATCGGCCAGTGGATCGAGCAGGACTACTACTCACTGGGGACGGACGGATTCGGCCTGTCCGACACCCGGGAGGACGTACGGCGCTACTTCCGCGTGGACGCCGAATCGATCACCGTGACGGCCCTGGACCGGCTGGTACGGGCCGGACAAGTGGACCCCGACACCGTCGACCGCGCCCGCAAGCACTACGGCCTGGACACCTGAAGGAGCCATACGCCGCCATGACTGTTTCCGTGACCCTTCCCGCGCTCGGCGAGTCCGTCACCGAGGGCACCGTGACCCGCTGGCTGAAGCAGCCCGGCGAGCACGTTCAGGAGGACGAACCGCTGCTGGAGGTGTCCACCGACAAGGTGGACACCGAGATCCCCGCTCCCGCCACGGGAGTCTTGCTGACCATCGTCGTCGGCGAGGACGAGACGGTCGAGGTGGGCGCCGAGCTCGCCGTCATCGGCCGGCCCGACGCCGAACCGTCGGCGGCGACCGCGGTCACCGCTGCCCCGGCCGCGCCGGTGACCGCACCGCAGCCCGCCCCCTCGTCGGCGCCGGTCGCGCAGCCGCCCGCCGCGGCGCCGATGCCGCACCCCCCACCCGCCGCCGACCCGGCACCGGCCCCGCACCCCGCAGCCGCCCGGATGCCGGCACCGGCACCCGCGGCCACTCCGGCTCCGCGCCCCATACCAGCAGCGGCTCTGCCGACGGCTGCCTTGCGCGGGCACACCGCCGCCGTCCCCCGGCTGCGCAAGGCCGTCGGCGACAGTCTCAAGCAGGCGCTGCTGGAGCAGGCGCAGCTGACCTCCACCGTCGAGGCCGACGCCACCGGCCTGCTGCGGCTGTGGCGGCGGACAGCGGACGGCTACCTGGCCCGCGAGGGCTTCGCCCTGACACCGTTGCCGTTCTTCGTCCTGGCCGCCGCGCAGGCGCTCAAGGCACATCCCGTCATCAACGCCAGGATCGACACCGGCGGCGCGACCATCACGTACTACGACACCGAGAACGTCGGCATCACGGTCGACACCGACCAGGGGCCGGTGACTCCGGTGGTGCGGGGCGCGGGCGATCTGACCGTCAGCGGCGTCGCCCGTGCCGTCCACGACCTCACCGACCACGCCCTCGCCGGCCGGCTCACGCCCGCGGACGTGGCCGGAGCCACCTTCACGGTCTCCGACACCGGAACACGCGGCGCCCTCTTCGACACCCTCATCGTCCCGCCGCACCAGGCAGCCATCCTGGGCGTGGGAGTCGCGGTCAGACGGCCCGCGGTCGTACAGGACGGCGACGAGGAGCTCATCGGTGTCCGCGACCTGGTCCACCTCTCACTCTCCTACGACCACCGGCTGGTGGACGGCGCGGACGCCGCCCGCTATCTGACCACTGTGAAGAAGATCGTCGAGGCTGCGGCGTTCGAGGACATACGCTGACGCGACGGCGGTGGCCACGGATACGCCGGACACGACCGCCGACGGTCCGGCAACACACGCCGGCCGGCCCCGGCCACGGCTCCACCACGGCCCGGCACGACGCCACTGCCCTGCGTCTCACCCACGAGGTGACCAGCGGCGCAGATGAGTTGTGTGGCCGAAGACCAGATATATACGCTCGCAGCCGGGGGTGTTCATGAAAGGCAAGAATCCGGGCTTCCTGCACGGGCGGCAGAGCGAGCGAGCGGTGCTGGACCGGCATCTGGCCAAGGTGCGCGACGGCCACAGCGCGGTCCTCGTTTTGCGCGGTGAGGCCGGTATCGGCAAGTCCGCCCTGCTGGAGTACGTGGCCGAGACCGCCGAGGACTGCACCGTGGTGCGCGCGGCGGGAGTCGAGGCCGAGATGGAGCTGGCTTTCGGGGGCCTGCACCAGCTGTGCGCGCCCTTCCTGGATCGCCTCGGGCACCTCCCCGATCCGCAGCGGACGGCCCTGGAGACCGCCTTCGGGCTCAGCGCGGGCACTCCCCCGGACCGGTTCCTCGTGGGGCTGGCGGTCCTCAGCCTGCTCGCCGACGTCGCAGAGGAGACGCCGCTGATCTGTCTCGTCGACGACGTGCAGTGGCTCGACCGCGTCTCGGCCCAGATCGTCGGGTTCGTCGCCCGTCGTCTGATGGCGGAGCGCGTGGGGCTGATCTTCGCTGTACGCGAGGCGGACGGGGAACGCGCCCTGCAAGGGCTGCCCGAGCTCACCCTCGGGGGGCTGAGCGAGCCTGACGCCCGCGCCCTGCTGACCTCGGTGCTTCCCGGCCGGTTCGACGAGCCGGTCCGCAGCAGGATTCTCGCCGAGGCGCGCGGCAATCCGCTGGCCCTGCTGGAACTGCCCCGCAGCGCCTCCGCAGCCGAACTCGCGGGCGGCTACGCCGCACCGTCGATGGGCCCGCTCGTCGGCAGGCTCGAGCACAACTTCAGCCTGCGCGTCGAGGAACTGCCCCCGCAGACGCGGCGGCTGCTGCTGCTCGCGGCGGCCGAGCCCGTCGGCGATGTCTCACTGCTCCGCCGCGCCGCCGAGATCCTCGGCGTGTCCATGAGCGAAGCCTCCCCCGCGGTGGCCGCGAACCTGCTGGAAGTGCGCACACGGGTCCAGTTCCGGCACCCGTTGGTGCGCTCGGCCGTCTACCGCGCGGCGGAACCGGCCGAGCGCCGGGAGGCGCACCGGGCACTGGCCGAGGCCACGGACGCGCGGTCCGACCCCGACCGCCGCGCCTGGCACCTGGCCCGCGCCACCGCGGAGCCCGACGAGTCCGTAGCGGACGAACTGGCCCGCTCGGCCGACCGCGCGCAGGCGCGTGGGGGCATCGCCGCGTCGGCGGCCTTCCTCGAACGAGCGGCCGAGTTGACACCTGATCCCTCCCGCCGCCGCAGCAGAGCGCTGGCAGCGGCCCGGGCCAAGTACCTCGCCGGAGCGTTCGACGCCGCGCTCGAGCTGCTGAACGTGGCCGAGATGGGCGCGCTCGACGATCTGCAACACGCCCAGGCCAGCCTGCTACGTGGGCAGATCACCTTCGGATCCCGCAGTGCCGGTGCCACCGTGCCGCTGCTGCTCACGGCGGCCCGGGAGTTCGAGCCGCTCGACGCCGGCATCGCGCGCGAGACCTACCGGGACGCGTTCTACGCGGCCCTCACTGCGGGCCGCCTGTCCAGCGGCCCCGGCCTCGATGAGGTCGCCCGGGCCGCACGCACCGCGCCCCCGACGGCTCACCCCGGACCCACCGACCTCTTCCTCGACGGCCTGGCCCTGGCCACCACGGACGGCTACGCGGCGGGCGCCCCGATTCTGCGCCGCGCACTGAACACGCTGCGGTGCGGCGGCTTCACGGTGGAACAGTCACTGGGCTGGCTCCCGTTCGCCTGCCGCATGGCCCACAACGTGTGGGACTTCGACAGCTGGAGCACCCTGTCGGCCAAGCTCGTCGGTCTGGCACGGGAGACGGGAACACTGTCCGTGCTCCCCTCGGCGCTCCTGCTGCGGCTGGCGAACCGGGTCTTCGCCGGTGATCTGGACGACGCGGACTCGCTCGCCGCGGAAGCGGTGACAATCGGCGAGGCCACCGGCAGCCACTTCCTCGCACACTACGGGGCGTTGGTGATCGAACCCTGGCGCGGCCGCGAGACCGAAACGCTGCGGGCGATCGGGACGATCACCGGCGACCGGACCCTCAGCGCCGAGGGAAAGGCTCTCACAGCTCCCCAGTGGGCGCTGGCCGTGCTGTACAACGGCCTCGGGCGATACGAGGAGGCCTGCGACGCCGCAGCCAAGGGTTGCGAGTACCCGCAGGAACTGGGGCTTGCCCTCTCCTCCCTGGTCGAGCTGGTGGAGGCAGCGGCCCGCAGCGGGAAGCGGGACCTCGCCGCCGAGGCCGCCGACCGCCTCGCGACCATCTGCCAGGCCAGTGGCACGGCCTGGGCGACGGGCACCTCCGCAGCGGCGCGTGCCCTGATCAGTGAGGGGGACACGGCCGACGCCCTGTACCGGGAGGCGATCGCCCGGCTGGAGAGCACCCCGGTGCGAACGGCGCTCGCACGCACCCGGCTGCTGTACGGCGAATGGCTGAGCCGCGAGAACCGCCGCGCCGAGGCCCGGGACCAGCTGACCCGCGCCCACGAGATCCTCGACCGGGCAGGCGCAAAGGCCTTCGCCGAGCGCGCCCGCCGGGAGCTGGAAGCTGCCGGGGAGACAGTGCGCAGGCGAGACACCGGCACCGACGAGGCCCTCACGCCCCAGGAGGCCCAGATCGCCCGGCTGGCCGGCGAAGGGCTGACCAACCTCGAGATCGGCGCGCAGCTGTTCCTCAGCCCGCACACCATCGAGTGGCATCTGCGCAAGGTGTTCAACAAGCTCGGGATCCGGTCCCGCAAACAGCTGGGCGCCGTGCTGCCGGGCGGGGCGGCGACCCCCGCCTGACCCCCGGGGGCGGCGCCATCGGCCGGGGTGCGATCCGCGTGCCGCGCCGCGCCCGGTCGGGAGCCCGCGCGGGCCGCACAGGCGGCCTCCCCGCCTCGCGGTGCGCTCACGAACTCCTCTGGCCATGGCCGTGGCTCCGGGCCGTCTGGGGCAGGTCCTGCAGAGGTCCGGTCCCCTTGAGGCCCGGTCCCGGCCAGGGGCCAGGGCGCGGGGGCCGGGGGGCGCGCCCCAGGGGCGTGGGGGCCCGGGGGCGGGCCCCGGAGGCGTCCGGGGCCAGGGGGTGGCAGGCCCCCGGGGGCCTGCGGGCCAGGGGGTGGGAGGCCCCGGCCACGTGGCGGCCACGGTACGACCACGGGGTGCCCCACGGTCTATCAGGGGCGCGGCAGTGCCCTTGTCGGCGCGAAGTTGGTGTCGGTGGCGAGGGAAGCCGCCGATCCCCAGCCAACAAAGGAGCCGATCGTGGACACATCTGTGGTCGCAATCCGGCAGAGTCCGCAGTCGGTGATGGTAACCATCACTGCCGCGCCCGTGGAACTCAAGGACGCGGTCTTCGTGTTCGGCCGCGTCCGGCCAGGTCTGCTCAAGATCGCCAACCGGATCCTCCGAGATCCCGGCGAAGCCGAGGACGTCATCCAGGAGGCGTGGCTGCGCTGGCAGGGCACGGACCGCACCGTCGTCGCCGACCCCGGTGCGCTGCTCCGCACGACGACCGTCCGGCTCGCCATCAACGTGCTGCAGTCGGCACGCAGACGCCGCGAGTCCAGTGCCACCCCCTGGCTGCCGGAGTCCACGGACACCGGGATGACGCCGGAGGCCCTGGCCGAACGCAAGGACTCGGTGGAGCATGCCGTCCTGCTGCTTCTGCAGACCCTGACCCCCAACCAGCGCGCTGCGTACGTGCTGCGCGAGGCGTTCGGCTATTCCTACGACCAGATCGGCGACCTGCTCCGCCTGTCCGTGGCGAACGCACGGCAGCAGGTCTCCCGCGCGCAGGACAGACTGAACAACCGGCGGCACCGGCAACACGTGGACGCGGCCACCCATCGGCGGCTCGTTCAGGCGATCTTCACCGCCGCCCGCACAGGAGACCTCGACCGCCTGGAGCACGTGCTGACCGGCCAGGACGCGCCGTACTCCGGCGAGGGGAGGGCCACACGCGACGGCGCGCCTTCCTACCGGGCCACCGCATGACCGGCACGTCGCACGGCGACGTGGTGTGCGAGGTGCGCGCCGACTCTGCCGACGATCGCACGCACTCCTGCGCGACCGACCGGTGGGACGCCCTCGACCGCCTCCACCGCCGCTTGCAGGGGACGGTGGAGCGGCGGCTGCGCAAGGAGACCGGGTTCGGGTTGAGTGAAGTACAGGCCCTGCGTTACTTGGGAAGGAGTTTTGCGGCGGACGCCGGCGCCGAATTCACGCGGCTCGGGGATGTGGCCGACGGGCTCGGCCTGAGTCAGTCCGCCACGAGCAGGTTGATGGCACGCCTGCGCCGACAGGGCCTGATCATTTCGAGCGCCGTCGGCCACGACCGGCGCGGCGTGCAGGTGCTGCTTACCCCGGCGGGGCACGCCGCGCTGCGCCGTACCGCGTCCCGCTATGAACAGGTCGTCCGGGACGCGGTACGCGATCTCAGCTCCCAGGAGGCGGATCCCCTCCTGTGGCGTTTCCTCATCGGCGAGAGCGACGCCCGCACGGTCATCCGTTGAGGAAGTCGCGCACTGCCGCCGTGAACTTCTCGGGACGCTCGATGTGCCCGAGATGGCCGGTCTCCTGCAGGATCACCAGCCGGGCGTCGGGAAGGAGCTGGTGCATCATGTGCGCCCAGCGCGGCCCGCAGATGAAGTCGTCGCCGCCGACCAGGACCAAGGTCGGGACGGTGAGACGGGGTAGTTCCTCGCGGACGTCGAACGGGGGCTCCACCCCCCAGGCCGGTGCCGCGAACATCCGCAGGGATGCCCGCCCCATGGCGAACTCCTCCTCGCGGCCCCAGTAGTCGTGGAAGTAGGCGGGCGAGATGGTGCGCAGCACCTTCGTCGCGCCCTCGTCGTCGGACTGGTCGAGTCGCGTGGTGAGACCCGCGACGTAGGTGGCCACTTCTGGCCGCTCGTCGGCGTGCCGCTGGACGAAGGTCTGCATGTTGGTCACGGCGGCCGCCCAGAACTCCTCCCCCGTCATCGGTGAGGTGTCGTACAGGACGAGGGACGCCAGGCGCTCGGGGTGGTCGAGGGCGTAGCGCTGCGCGACGAAGCCGCCGTGGGAGTGACCCAGGAGGGCCACCTTGGCGAGGCCCAGGTGCTCGATCACCGCGTGCAGGAAGTGGGTGTAGGTGGCGAGGGTGTAGTCGCGTGGGTCGGCCAGCCGGCCGGACTCGCCCGTGCCGACCGGCTCGAGGTAGACGACGGTCATGCTGCGCTCCAGCTCGAGCATGCGCAGGTACTCCCAGCCGATGCCCGGCCCTCCGGAGTGGGCGACGCACACCGGGCCGGTTCCGGCGACGTGGTAGCGCTGGTCGACGGCGGCCGTGCCGTGCTGGACGACGAGGGTGTGGGTGCCCGGGGAGAGCGGGTCCCGGGGATCGACGGCTGGGCTGGGTAGGGGCCTCGGGCCCTGTGTGGCGTTCACAACTCACAGATGGTGCGACGGCCCGGAGCCCCGCTCAAGACATTGTGTCTGTTGTCACACTGTATTTCACACCGTTGCTCTCCGCCATGGAATGTCACAGGAACTCCCTTCGGACGGTCAGACACATGAGAGGCATCCGCGACGAGTGAGGAGACGCTGCCATGAGTTGGCGCGAGAGAGCGGCCTGCCAGGATGTCGACCCCGACCTGTTTTTCCCCATCGGCACCGCGGGTCTGACGCTGGTCCAGATCGACGAGGCGAAGGCCGTGTGCACCCGGTGCCCCGTGCGGGAGCGGTGTCTGCAGTGGGCGCTGGACGGCGGGCAGGTCGAGGGCATCTGGGGCGGCACCACGGAGAGCGAGCGCCGCGCGATGCGACGACGCTCGGCACGTAAGGACGTCGAGCGGATCGGCGCGAAGGCGTCCTGACCCGGACAACCTCGGCTTGATCCCGTCTTGCGGTCATGTCACACCTTCACCACTTTCTCGGTCCCTTCTGGTGAGGGCAACGAACCCCGGTGCGGCCGCTCGTCGCCATGCACCGTTTCGTTGCGCAGACCCGGCCGCAAGGCGCTCCCGGTGATGTGTTGATGGTGGTAAATGACATGAGCGACGCAATCGAACCGGTCACTACGACGGACAGCCGCAGCGGTGACAAAATCGCCGGCTGGGCGAGAACACGGATGGGCATCGGGCCCACCACCACGACCGGCGCCCGCAGGGCCCGTCCGGAGCACTGGTCGTTCCTGCTGGGCGAGATCTGTCTCTACAGCTTCGTGGTCCTGGTCGTCACCGGCGTGTATCTCACGTTCTACTTCCATCCGTCGTCGAACGAGGTCGTCTACGAAGGCAGTTACGCTCCGCTGCGCGGCCAGTTGGTGTCCGAGGCGTTCGACTCGACGATGCACATCTCCTTCGACGTACGCGGCGGCCTGCTCATCCGTCAGGCCCACCACTGGGCGGCACTGATCTTTGTCGCCGCCCTGCTGGCCCACCTGATGCGTGTGTTCTTCACCGGCGCCTTCCGCAAGCCGCGCGAGCTGAACTGGATGGCCGGTTTCGGCCTGCTCGTCCTCGGCATGTTCGGTGGTCTGACCGGCTACGACCTCCCCGGCGACCTCCTGTCGGGGACCGGACTCGCCGTGGTGAACGGAACACTTCTGTCGGTACCGGTCGTCGGCACCCACCTGTCGATGTTCCTGTTCGGCGGCGAGTTCCCCGGGCACGACCTGGTGCCCCGCTTCCACGTGATCCATGTCCTGGTCATTCCGGCGCTGATGCTGGCGCTCGTCGCCTTCAACGCCTTCCTCGGGCACCGGCACCGGCACACCCAGTACCCGGGACCCGGCCGTACGGAGCGAAACGTGGTCGGCCTGCCCATGCAGGTGTACGTGGTCAAGGCGGGTGGCTATTTCTGCATGGTCGCCGGGGTCGTCTTCACCCTCGCCGCGATCGCCCAGATCAACCCGGTCTGGGAGTTCGGCCCCTATCGCGCCGATCAGGTCTCCGCGGGATCCCAGCCCGACTGGTACATGGGCATCGCCGACGGGCTGCTGCGTGTCATGCCCGGGTGGGAGGTGAACTTCTGGGGCCACACCCTGGCCCTGGACAATCTGATCCCTCTCCTCGCCGGCTTCGGCCTCTTCCTCGTCATGGGCGCCTACCCGTTCATCGAGGCCTGGGTCACCGACGACGACCGCGAACACCACCTGCTGGAACGGCCACGCAACCGGCCCGTGCGCACCGCGTTCGGCGTGGCATGGCTCGGCGTCTACCTGGTGGCTCTGCTCGGAGCCGCAAACGACATCATCGCCGTGACCTTCCACATGTCGGTCAACACGATCACCTGGACAGTCCGCATCGCCCTGTTCGTCGTACCGGTCGTCCTCTTCCTCGTGACCAAGCGCATCGCCTTGGGTCTGCAACGCCGCGATCGCGACAAGGTCCTGCACGGCCGCGAGACAGGCGTCATCAAGCGCCTGCCGCACGGCGAGTACGTCGAGGTGCACCAGCCCCTCGACCCTTACGAACTCCACGCCCTCACGGCACACGAGCAGTACCGGCCCCTCGACCCGGGACAACGCGACGCAGACGGCCACGCGAGCGGCAAGGCGCGACGGCTGCGCGCGCGGCTCAGCCGCGCCTTCTACGGCGAGGGGACGCAGATCCTCAAGCCCACCGTCCAGGAGTACAAGGAAATCACCGGCGAACACCACTCCACCAGCAAAATGGACTAGGAGACATAAAGTGTCACACCCCCGACACGCACACGGTCCTTGAACGTGATAGCACACCGTTTCCCGAAAGGGCCTCCCATGAACCGCAGTTCCACCTACCAGCGGGTCCGCATCCCCCTCTCCCTGCTGGCCACCGCCTCCGTCGCCACCGCCCTCATCGCCACAGCGGTCGCCCCCGCCCACGCGGACAAGACCACGTCCGCACCGGACAGCGAGAAGAAGCCCACGGTGGTGCTGGTGCACGGCGCATTCGCCGATTCCACCAGCTGGAACGGGGTCATCAGGAGGCTGAGGCACGAGGGCTACCCCGTCGTCGCCGCGGCCAACCCGCTGCGCGGGCTCGACAACGACGCCTCCTACCTCAAAGAGGTCCTGGCCGGCATCGACGGCCCGGTGGTCCTGGCCGGACACTCCTACGGCGGATCGGTGATCAGCGACGCCGCCCACAACGCCGACAACGTCAAGGCCCTGGTGTTCGTCGCCGCCTTCCTCCCCGAAAAGGGAGAGAGCGCGGTCGAGTTGTCGGGCAAGTTCCCCGGCAGCACCCTCGGCGACGCGCTGCACTCCGTGCCGGTCACCCTGCCGGATGGCTCCCGCGACGCGGACCTGACCATCGAACCGAGCAAGTTCCACCAGCAGTTCGCCGCTGACGTCCCCCGCAACACCACGGACCTCATGGCCGTCACGCAGCGTCCGATCAGCAATGCCGCGCTGGCGGACGACGCCTCCGAGCCCGGCTGGAAGAACATCCCGTCCTGGGCCGTGGTCGCCACCCAGGACCGCAACATCCCGGCGCAGGCCCAGATCTTCATGGCACAGCGCGCGCACGCCCACATCACGCGCGTACGAGCTTCACACGCCGTGAGTGTCTCCCACCCCGCCGACGTCGCCAGGGTGATCGAGGCAGCCGCTCGGACCGTGCGCTGACCCACCGGTGCCGCGGGTCAGGGGGCGTGCAGGCTCCGCCCCCTGACCCTCGCACACATGGTGGCCCCCTGGACCGTCGGTCCAGGGGGCCACCATGTGTGCGAGGGTCAGCCGCGGTCTTCCGGAGCGACGTAGTCGAAGGTCGGGCCCGCGGTCAGGCCCTCGCCGTCGGGCATCGACATCAGGCTCTGTGCCTGCCCCTTGAGCGCGTACATCGTGCCCACCGACACCCCGAGCATCGCGGGATTACCGTTGAACGCCTGCTCCAGGAGCTGCAGCAGCTTGCCGTACGCGATGTTGAACGTCTCCTGCGCCGTGCGGATCGCGCTGCCCTCCGGATGGTCCTCCAGCTTCGGGTTGGGCCGCATCGGGCGCACCCCGGCGGGGTCGACGGTGAGCGTCTCGCCGGTGGGCCCTGTCTCCGGTGTGTCCCCCGGCTGGTAGCGCCGGCCCTGTGCGAGCTCCTGGAAGCGGTAGTAGTGCGAGACCGCCTTGGTCTGCGGGTGGAACATGTCCATGTCCCCGTCCCACACGTCGACGCGTGCCGCACCCTCGCCCTGCTCCACGATCTCCTCCAGGGCGGAGAGCGCCGAGGCGAGGTCGGTGACCGGGCTCAGCCGCCCGCCGGTGTGCCCGAAGGGTCCTGCGGCCACCTGGCGGGCCGGATCACCGGTGAAGACCTGTTCCTCGCCGAGCTCGGCGCACAGGTGTCGCAGCCCCTTCTCGATCGCGTCGTAGAACTGGCCGATCGTCATGTAGGCGTCGCCCTCGGCCGGGTCGCCCGGGTGAGCGGGTTGTTCGAGGCGGAGGAACATGGTGAGCGCCTCTTGACCGAACGGCAGTAGGGACAGCTGCATGGAGGGGTCGGCGTGCGGCATGGGCCGCGGATGCGGCGACAGTATCTGCGGGGTGTCGACGCGAGGTTGCCCGCCGACCGCGTTCAGGAGGTTCGCCACCAGCGCGAGGTGGATCATCTCCTCGACGAACACGCTGCTGACCACTTCGACGGCGTGGGCGTTCCGGTCGGGGTCGAGGGAGTAGAGGGCTGTGAGGTAGGGCGGCAGCGTGGCGTGTTCCAGCTCGATGGCCCACTGCAGGTGCTCTCGCAGGCCCTCCATCGTCGTGATCGAGCGGAACCGGGGCTGGCCTGTGGGGTCTTGATGATTCATGGGGGTCTCACCTTGGTTTCGTGCGTACGGTTCGGCCGCGGTTGCGGACCGACCTGTGGTCACCGGCATCGCTGCCGGCGGGGACCGCGCGGTGCGGTCGGTGTTGTGGCGCGGGGTGGGTCAGGCGGCATGCGAGCGGGAGCGGCGGACGGCGGAGATGTCGAAATTGAGCCTGACCTTGTCGCTGATGAGGACGCCGCCGCTTTCATCGGGCGTGTTCCCGCCCAGCCCCCAGTCGGAGCGGCGCACCAGGGCGGTGCCGGAGAAGCCGACACGATGGTCTCCGCTCTCGTCCTGCGTGGCCCCGTCGAAGGCGAGGTGGATGTGGAGAGGGAGTTCGACGTCCTTGATCCTGAGGTGGCCCATCAGACGGAACTGGCCGTCTCCGCGGTCGGCGAGGCTGGCGGAGCGGAAGACCATCAGCGGATAGGTGGCGGCGTCGAGGAAGTCCGGACCCGCGAGATGGATGTCCCGGTCAGGACTGCTGGTGTCGATACTGCCGGTCTGGACGCTCAAGTAAGCCTCAGAGCGGCTGAGTTGGTGCCCGTCCAGCTTGACCAGCCCTTCGAACGCGCCGAAGCGCCCGCGCACGTTCGCGATCATGGCGTGCCGGACGGAGAAGCCGATGGTGCTGTGTGCCGGGTCGATGGTGTAGACACCTGTCAGCGCTGGGTACAGGACGACGGTCGACATATGTGGGTCCTTGCGATGCTTGGTCACGACGATCAGTCGTTGCGAGCCGTCGCCGTGTGCCTGCCGATGGTGGAGCGGACCGCAGCCGAGGAGTCCCGGGCAAGGTCCGCAGAAGGACAGACCGGTGAGGGCCCGGGCGTGTGACACCGGGCCTGCCACCGGGAAGGCGTTCTGTGTGCCACAGCGTGCCGAGGGGGAAACGAGCCGCCGGGACGAAGCGCTTCGGTGACGGCGGGGTGGAGCCGTCGGCGCGAGGAAGGATCGAGGCACGCCGGGGGGTTGTGGCAGACCGCGACACCCGCGACACCGGGCAGGCCGGTCTCCGGGAGGTGCAGGGGTGGACGGTGATCCGCTCGCGCACGTCGGCGGGCAAGGACGGGAGCCGGGTCATCAGGGCGGCGCGCATGGACCGCGCGTGTCCGGAGGGCGCACTCGTCGGATGCGCGGGCGAACGGGACGAAAGCGAGTACATCCCCCCACGTGACAGGTCCGGCGTCGACCTGCGATGAGGGCCGTGACACTGTGTGCCACTATGTTGGGTGCAAACGACGCAGCACATGATGCGCGTCGTCTCGGCCCGCCGCGGCCCCTATCACGAGGGATGTACCGACCATGCCCGCCATCCTCATCCACGGCGTTCCTGACACCCACCGCGTGTGGAACGGCGTACGCCTTCACCTGACCCGCTCCGACGTCGAGGCCTGGGACCTGCCCGGATTCGGCACCCCCCGCCCCACCGGCTTCGGCTCCAGCAAGGAGGAGTACGTCGACTGGCTCGTCGAACGCCTCGAGCGCGTCGGCGAGCCGGTGGACCTGGTCGGTCATGACTGGGGCTGCATCCTCACCGCCCGCGTCGCCTCCCTCCGCCCCGACCTGGTGCGCACCTGGGCCGGCGGCAACGGGCCCATCAGTTCCCGCTACGTCTGGCACCCGCTGGCCGAGACCTGGCAGGACCCCGTCGCCGGCGAGCGGTTCATGGCCGAACTGAACCTTGGGTCCTTCGCGAAGGACCTGGTGAACGGCTTCGACGCGCCCGCCGAACCGGTGGAGGAGATGGTCCGGCACGTCGACGGCACGATGAAGGACAGCATCCTGCGGCTGTACCGGTCCGCCGTGACCATGGGGACGGAGTGGGAACCGGCCCTGTCGAACGTCACCGCACCTGCGCTGGTGTTCTGGGGCGAGCGCGACCCGGCCTGCCAGATCGAGTTCGGCGACGAACTCGGCGCCGCCCTGCGGGCCACCCGCGTCCTCCATCTCGACTGCAACCACTGGACGGTGCTGGAGCGGCCCGCGGAGGTGGCCGACGCCCTCGAGGCGCACTGGGCGCAGGGCACCGGACGCTAGCCCGCGCCGGCAAGCGACGGGAGGCGCGGATCTGCGGACCGCCTCGGCCACGGTCGTGGAACACGGACGTCGTCCGCGCCCTCGTCGCACTGCTCCGCTCTGCCCTCGCAGGCCCTCACGCTGCCTCCGCGGCGCGGACCGGTGTCACAACCTGCAGGTTCTCACGGTCCCTCCGCACGAGGGCACACCAGTGTCCGGTGCGCGCGAGCGGAGACGGGAACATCATGTCGCGAGAAAACGGGTTCGTGATTGTCGGGGGCGGCCTCGCCGCGGGCAAGGCCGCCGAGGAACTCCGGCAACAGGGCTACGACGGCCCGCTCGTCATCATCGGGGACGAAGCGGAGCGCCCCTACATCCGACCGCCGCTGTCCAAGGGGTACCTGCTGGGCAAGGAGGACCGCGAGTCCATATTCGTGCATCCCGAGAACTGGTACCGCGAGCACGACGTCGACCTGATGACCGGAACGCGCGTGACGGCCGTCGACGCACACACCCGCCAGGTCGAACTCACCGGCGGACGCCGGATGTCCTACACCAAGCTGCTCCTGGCGACCGGATCGACTCCCCGCCGGCTGACAGTGCCCGGGGCGGACGTGGACAACGTGCTGTACCTGCGCCGTGTGGGAGACAGCGAGCGGCTCAAGGCCGCCTTCACCCCCGGGGCCCGGATCGTGGTCGTCGGCGGCGGCTGGATCGGCTTGGAGACCGCCGCGGCGGCCCGGACGGCCGGGGCGCTGGTGACCATCCTGGAGCACTCCGAGCTGCCGTTGCTGAAAGTACTCGGCCGGGAGGCGGCCGAGGTCTTCGCCGACCTGCACCGGGATCAAGGGGTCGTCCTGCGGCCCCACGCCGCCGTCGAGCGCATCACCGGTGACGGCACCCGCGCCGACGGCGTCCAGCTCGCCGACGGAACCCGACTGCCTGCCGACGCCGTGGTGGTGGGCATCGGCATCACCCCCAACGTCCAGCTCGCCGAGGCCGCGGGACTGGAGGTGCGCAACGGCATCGTCACCGACGAGCGTCTGCGCACCTCGGCCAAGGACGTGCACGCCGCGGGGGACGTCGCCAACGCCTACCATCCCCGGCTCGGCCGGCATCTGCGGGTGGAGCACTGGGCCAACGCCCTGCACCAGCCCCGCACGGCGGCATTGGCCATGCTCGGCAAGGAGGCCGCGTACAACCGGCTGCCGTACTTCTACACCGATCAGTACGACCTCGGGATGGAGTACACGGGTTACACCGAGCCCGGTGATTACGACCGCGTCGTCTTCCGCGGGAATCCGGCCGAGCGGCGGTTCGTCGCCTTCTGGTTGGCCGGTGGCCGGGTCCTGGCAGGCATGAGTGTGAACGTGTGGAACGCCATCGACTCCGTCCGCGCCCTCGTCGAGTCCGGTGCCTCCGTGGCGGACGCGGGCCTGTCCGATCCCGACGTGCCGCTCGACAGCCTTCTGCCCTGACGACCGCTGCGAAGGTGACCGCGGCTCGCCGGAGCAGGGGGAGGTGCCGCTGCGTACGACCGGGAACCGTGTCACATGATCTGTCCCTGTCCGGTCAGCAGTGCATCCGTACGACCCGCCGGACGAAAGCGGACTGCCCTTTCCCGGGAGCCGCGGCGGACATCGGCCTGAATCAGGGGTGGCACCGCCTTGTCGGGTGCTGTGCGAAGGGGTGATGCCAGATGGACCGGGAACAGGACGACGAGACGGTGCCGATCGCGGAACTGCTCGACGAGCGACGGCGGCTGCTCAACGTGGCCTACTGGATGCTGGGCCGGAAGCAGGATGCCGACGACGTCGTGGCGGAGACCTACCGGCGCTGGTACGGCCTGTCCGACGACCACAGGACCCACATCGCCGAACCCCGGTCCTGGCTGGTGAAGACCGTCGGCGGCATCTGTCTGGAGCGCTTGGCGCCGACCGGGCGGTCGCACCCAGGCCCGGTTGGCGCGGCGCCCCCTCATGACCTGGACGAAGAGGTGAGCCAGGCCCTTCTCGATGCGCTGGACACGCTGTCACCGGCCGAGCGGGCCGTATTCGTCCTCAACGACGTGTTCGGGATGGCTCCGGGGACGGTCGCCGCCATTGTCGGACAGACGGAACAGGAATGCGGCGAACTCGCCGCCCGGGGCCGGCACAGCCTTCGGACCAGGTGGGCACACCCCACCACACCGCGGCAGCACGACCGTGTGGTGCGAGCGGTCCAACAGGCCTGCGTGGCGGAGAACCCCGACTGCCTGAGGTCTCTGCTGGCACCGGACGCCACCGTGTTCCTCGACGGAGGCGGCAAGGTCAGAACCTTGACCCGGCCCGTCCACGGCGCACGGCGCGTCACTCGCAGCCTGCTCACCCTCCTGGCCGGGCGCCCCGGCACCACACTGCACTGCCAGTCCGTCAACGGCCGCACCGGGATAGTGGTGCGCTACGGCGACGAGGTCGCCGCGGTCATCAGTCTTGACGTCGCGGGTGACCACGTCGTGCAGATCTGGGCGGTCCTCAACCCTGACAAGCTCCGCCACTGGAACCGGGCGGCCACGCAGGAGAAATGAGGACATCGCATGGGCCAAGACCTCGATCCGCGTGCCACCGGCGTCTTTCTGACCGCGGAAGCGGCCCTTCTCGAGGCACGGATCCGCATCCTTCAAGAAGCGATTGACGAGGTCAGCACCCGCATCGAACGATCAACAAAGCGACTGCGCCGCCTTCGCGAGCAGTCCCATGGGAATCCGGCCGAACGCCCGAGGAATCGCCGACCACGGCCGATCCCGCCCTCCCCGACCCGGAGTCCCGTCACGAACGACCCGAGCGCTCCGCACCCTGTCCACACCGCCGAGGTGCCGCTCACCAAAGGGTGAAGACAGTGGCAGGCACCTCATTCGACGATGGCCTCGCATCACCATCTTTTACATCTTCCGGGTTCGGAACTCGTACGCTGTGACATACACTGCACCCACACACATCCCCGGGTCCGAGCCGAGCGGCACCGCGGCTGACTTCAGCGAGGCGCGGCACGGAGGGTTGAGGATGAGAGGAAGACATGGTCTCGGCAACTCGCGCAGCGCATGAGATTGAGGTCACTGCGGAGAGCCTCCAGGAGGACCTCGCCCGCCTGGAGATTCAGAAGCGGGCACTGGAGAGGGAACTGGCCGCCGTGGCCGCCCACCTCGACTCCGTCCAGCGCGCCCTGAGCGCCCTGACGGTCCTGATGGCCGAGCCGTCCGGCCGCCGCGCCACCGAGCAACCCGAGCAACCCGAACAGCCGAAGGCCGACACTCCGGCCGTCGCGCCCGCCCGCACGACGCGGAAGCAGGCCGCACCGCGACAGGAGGCGCCCACGCAGAAGGAGAAGCCGGCGCCCTCCTCGCGTGCGGAGGCCGACGAACAGCGCAGCTACGGCGCGCTCACTGAACAGATCCTGGAGTACTTCGCCGGCGTCGGTGACGCGGAGGTCCGCGCGCGCGACGTGGCCGCGGCGCTCGGCCGAGACACCGACTCCGGGAGCATCAATGCGGTGCGCAGCACACTCGACCGACTGGTCGGCACCTCCCGCGTACGCCGGGCCGGCCGCGGTCTCTACCGCGCCCAGAAGTCCTGAGCGGACCTCCTTCGGCTCCGAGCACTCACAGTCATGCAGTTGCCTCGGGCGCCTGCTCGCGGGGGTTCGCGCAGGCGCCCGAGGCACGCACCCGCTGACGGACGGTCCGCGGGTGGGCGAGCGATCCCACACCGGCACCTAAGCATTGGCACACGGTGTCGAGTTGCTGTGAAAAGTGTATAGCACTCCACACTGTCTATGAATCCAGCGTCCCGCTACCGGCCCCGCATGGACGCATAGGACCACGCCTGGTCCCTCACCTTCGCGGCAATCCCTCCCCCGCCGGAACTCTCCGACAACTTGTGTTCCCGAAAAGGCCGTTAAGCCCTTTCTGTGCAGCTCAGTCACAACACACGTGTGACGGAAGCAGTTACTCTTTCCGTGGCCACTGCAGCAAACATGGCCCTATAGTCATCCCCGCATCGAGTTGCCGCCCGGGCCTTCCCCCCCCACGAGCGGCCATGCCGCCGGCGCACCTTGATGCCCATGTTTCTTCCTCTGAGGAGCATCACCTTGCACAGAAGAAAGAAGGCTCTTGGCGTGCCCGTCGGCATCGCCGTGAGCGCGTTGGTCGCGGGCTCCCTGCTCACCCTGCCCGGCCACGCACTCGCCGACGCCCCGAGCGCGACCGCGGACTCCCGCCAACAGGCGCTGCTGGCAGCTGCCAAGGAGTTCGACATCCCGTCGAGCGTGCTGCTCGCCCTCTCCCACCAGGAGTCGGCATGGGAGGGCCACGGCGCCTTGCCGAGCACCGACGGCGGTTACGGGCCAATGAACCTCACGGACGTCACTCCCACCATACTGGCGGGCGGTGCCGCGGGCGCGGCGGGCCGCACCGACCTCGACTTCCTCTCCGCGGACCCCGCCCTGCACACCCTGCGCCAGGCGGCCGAGCTGACCGGGCTGTCCGTCAAGTCCCTGCGCGAGGACGACACCGCGAACATCCGCGGGGGTGCCGCCCTGCTCGCCTCGTACGAGAAGGAGCTGGTCGGGGCGACCCCCGCGGACCCCTCCCAGTGGTACGGAGCCGTGGCCCGGTACAGCCAGGCCAAGCAGAAGCAGGCGGCTGCCTCCTTCGCCGACCGCGTCTTTCGCACCATCCGCAGCGGCGCCTCGGCGACGACCCAGGACGGCCAGCGCGTACGTCTGGCTGCCGGACCTACCGTCAATCCCGCCCGGGAGCAGATCAACTCCTTGCGTCTGAAGTCCTCTTCGACGACGGCCGCCACCGAATGCCCGCCGACCGTCGCCTGCACTTTCGTCGCCGGATCACCGGTCGGCCGTCAGGTCGCCGACCGACCGACCAACGGCATCCGCATCGACACGATCGTCATCCATGACCTGGAGTCCACTTACGACGCCGGCGTGGCGGGCCTGGCGAACCCCACGAACCCGGGCGCGACCCACTACGTGATGTCCTCGACCGGCGCGGTCACTCAGATGGTGCCCACCAAGGACATCGCCTTCCACGCGGGGAACTACTCGACCAACCTGCACTCGATCGGCATCGAGCACGAGGGGTACGCCGCGCACGGCGCCGCCTGGTACTCGGAGGCGCAGTACCAGTCCACGGCGGACCTGGTGAAGTACCTGGCCGATCGGTTTGACATCCCGCTGGACCGGCAGCACATCATCGGCCATGACAACGTTGCCGGGCCCAACTCCGCCCTGGTCTCCGGTATGCACTGGGACCCGGGTTACGCCTGGGACTGGAACCACTTCATGAGCCTGCTCGACGCCCCTGTCAGCGGCGTGTCCGAGGTGCCGCAGACCGGCTCCGTCGTGTCGATCAAGCCGTCCTTCGCGGACAACGTGCAAACCCTCCAGATCTGCCCCTCCGACGACCCGACCGGCCAGACGACCACCTGCACCGAGCAACAGCACCCGACCAACTTCGTCTACCTGCACACCGCCCCGAGCGAAACGGCCCCGCTCTTCGGCGACCAGGCGATCCACGGCACCGCGCCCGGCACCGACCGGGTGAACGACTGGGGCAGCACGGCTCAGGCCGGGCAGCAGTTCGTCGTCGCGGACGTCCGGGACGACTGGACCGCGATCTGGTTCAGCGGTGCGAAGGTGTGGTTCCACAACCCCGGCGGCGTCAACACCCGTACCAGCTACGGAGTGAAAATCATCAAGCCCGCGGGCACCGCTCCCGCGTCCCTCTACGGCTCCAGCTACCCCGACAAGGCCGAGTACCCGGCCGGCCTGGGCGCCTCCACGCAGGCACCGCTGAACATGTACGACATCCCGACCGGACAGGCATACGTGGCCACGCGGGAAGCGGCCGCCACCGACGATTACTTCCCCTCCAGCGGAGCGGTGGTCATCGGAGGCAAGAAGATGTACACCATCCAGTACAACCACCGTGTCGCCCTGGTCTACGCGAACGACGTCACCGCGACCACAGCCGTCCACCACTGGGAGAACGACGGCAGCTGATGCTGCCGTCCCGGTAGTTGACCGACCCGAAAGGGCCCTCACGCGACGTGCCTTCGGGCAACCTCGCATGAGGGCCATCTCCTTGTCTGTTCCGCCCTCACCGACTCGGGCTCACGTCGGCACCCGCCGACCGGTCACAGACGCAAGGCGTCGTCGGTCAATAGGGGCATGAGCCATTCCCTCGAATCGAAGACCAGCACCGACGGGCCTGTCACCGTCATCAAGAGCTACACCGTGCCGACGGACGAAGCCGACCACTTCACCGTCGTGTACCAGGAGAACGCCCGGATCATGGCGGCCCAGCCCGGCTTTCTCCGCTCCCGCCTGCACCGGCCCCTCACCGAAGGCCCGGAGACCCGCTTCGTCCACGTCGCGGAGTGGGCGTCGGGGACCGCGCTCGACAAGGCCACCGACAATCCCGAGTGGCATGCCTCGCTGCAGCGCATGTTCGACGACCCCGACCTGCACATCACCTCAGAACCGGCGAGCTATCGCGTCGTCGTCGAACTCCACCCCTCCTGACAGCGCGTCACTCGGCATCCTGACCTCGAGGGGTACTTCGGTCATCTGCAGCTTGCCGACGTGCTGGGCGTCGGCCCACCAAAGAGCAGGCGTCTTCTTGCGGACCGGGGCCGCCTCCCTCCCGCAGGGGGAGCCGCGGCAGACCTTGTCCTCGCGGCCGGTTCGCGCGGCGTCCGGCTTTCACCCACCCCATGGCCGCGAGGACGGCCCCCAACAGGGCCCGCGCGCTGAAGCAGCGCGCGGGCCCTCACAGAAGGGCGTTGCCGGTCAAGCACGGCCGTCCCTTGGACTACCCAGTCAGCGAAGTGCCGACGGACCGCCCATGCACAATCCGCCATCCCGCCCGCCGATGAACTGCGCGGCCCGGATGCCGAGCCCGGCGTTGTGTGCGCTGACCTGCTTCCGGTCCTGGCGGGGCATCATGCACCATTGCTGGCTGTGCTCATCGCGCTCGGCGTCTCGCTCTCGGGCGTGACGGCCCGGATGACGCCGGCGTGCAGTCATGGCAATATGGCGGCGCTGGCCTTCCTCTTGCGCTCGCCATCAGATAACGGTCTGCTGGCCGCCGCGAGGGGTGTGCTCGGCATCGGCATCGGCATCGGCCGATTCTCAGCCGCCATGCCGCCCGGTCACACCTTACTGTCTACTCGACGAATGGGCCGCCATCCCGCACCGCTCGATCTGCCCCAGGCCGTTACACCTGCGGCACGGTGCGAGCGGCTTCGCCCAGCACAACAGCGCGTAGCCGATGAGCCCCAGCAGCAAAGTCATAGCGGTGAGCATTAGCTTGACTCTGTCGGGGATCTTGAAGTTCTCCGGTGCGGCAGCATGGTCGACGGGCATGCTCGGGTAGTTCCGCCGTCCGATGAAGCTGTCGAGGTACCCGTTGTCCCTGCGCCCCCGTTCCGGTGAGCACGTTCCGCCTCTGACTGCGCAGATCGCGCGGGCGAGCAACCCGGGTGGTACGACGGCGATATGGGTGCGTGACCGGCTGGACGGGCTGTGGCGCGACGAGGACTTCGCCGACTGGTATCCCAGGGACGGACGTCCAGGGCTTTCGCCCGCTCAGCTGGCCACCGTCTGTGTGCTGCAGTTTCTG
The DNA here is from genome assembly GCF_042892755.1 of Streptomyces sp. NPDC001714. Lineage (NCBI taxonomy): Bacteria > Bacillati > Actinomycetota > Actinomycetes > Kitasatosporales > Streptomycetaceae > Streptomyces > Streptomyces sp. NPDC001714. The sequence continues at coordinate 1,594 of NZ_JBIAUL010000044.1, read as the reverse complement.
CTCGGTCTGTCGGACCGGCAGGCCGCCGAGGCGGTCCGCTGTCGCATCGACTTCAAGTACGCCATGGCCTTGGAACTGGATGATCCCGGCTTCCACCACAGCGTGCTGGGCGACTTCCGCGACCGTCTCACCGGGGACGGCCGTGCCGACCGCCTCCTCGACCTCGCGCTGGCCCGCCTCAAGGAGGCCGGCCTGGTGCGCGAGCGCAGCACGCAGCGCACCGACTCCACCCACGTCCTGACCGCGGTGCGTGACCTGACCCGCCTGGAGATGGTCACCGAGGCGGTCCGCGCCGCACTCGAGGAAGTCGCCGGCACCTCCCCTCACTTGCTCCACGGGCTCGTCGACGAGGACTGGGGACTCCGCTACGGCCTGCCGGTCCGCCTGGGCAAGAACCCCACCAAGCCCATGACCAGGATTCTCGCCGCCGGAGACGGCGGCGTCCGGCTCCTGGAACATCTCTACCGGCACGGAGGGCACCGCACGTCCGGTCCCCGAGTCCAGGCCCTGCGCCAGATCATGGTGCAGAACTACCACCGTGACGCCGCAGGGCGTCTGCGATGGCGCACCACCGAGAAGGAAGGCGGGCCCGGGCTGCCGCCCTCGTCCCGGGCGATCGTCTCGCCCTACGACACCTCGGCCCGCTACGCACGGCACGGACACATCATCAGCTGGAAGGGGTTCGCTGCCCATCGGACCGAGACCTGCGCATCCGACGGCCCAACGTGATCACGGACCTCGCCACCACCCACGGCAGCCGGGTCCTGCCCGGCATCCACACCCGCCTGGCGCGTCGCGGGCTGCTGCCCGCCGAGCACCTGGTCGACGCCGGCTACACCTCCCTGCCCCACCTGGAACAAGCCGCCCGTGAACACCAGGTCATCGTCTCCGGACCGCTGAAGAGCAACCCCACGCACCAGCACCGCCGAGGCGAGGGCTTCGCCCGGGACGACTTCCACATCGACTACGACCGTCAGCAGGTCACCTGTCCCCAGGGACAGGTCAGCGCGGGCTGGCACGGCCCCTACCCGACCTCCTCGCCCACCGCGGCCCCACTGATCGTGGCACGGTTCACCAAGAGCCAGTGCTCAGTGCCGCCCCTGCCCTGCACGCACCCAGTGCACCAGCACCGCCGACAGCGCCCGCACCGTGGGCTTTCCCCCGCGCGAGCTCCGCGACCTGCAACTCCGCGTCCGCGCCGAGCAGCAGACGCCCGAATGGAAGGCCCGATACGCGGTCCGCTCCGGAGTGGAGGGCACGGTCAACGAGTTCGCCCACGGACACGGCATGCGCCGCTGCCGCTACCGAGGACAGAGCAAAGCCCACGTCCAACACGTCCTGACGGCCATCGCCATCAACATCGAGCGCCTCAGCGGTATCCCACCAACCGAGAAGGCACCCCCTTCCCGACGACCGACCGCCTTTCAGAGCTACCTCGACCGGTGCGGGATCTCCAGGCCAAAATCCTGGTGCACCCTGGGCACCTGGCCTCGGCAACTCCAAGAGTCGGGTGGCCCGGGGGAATCTCACCCCCGGGCTCCCACGGAACGGAGCGTGACAATCTCTCGTCACTCCGCTCTTGTCATCCTGGTCA
>NZ_JBIAUL010000043.1:0-48351 GCF_042892755.1 Streptomyces sp. NPDC001714 | reverse complement strand
CCCTCCGCGCGAAGTCCACGCCGAGTTCGAGAAGTTGCGAATCGCCGCGTGAAATAGACGGTCAGAAGCCTGTCCGGAAACTTCGTGGCTCCTCAGGCCCTTGGGCGGCCTCAGGCCCTGGCCGGCTTCGGGCGGCATTACGCTGGCTGACGCCATCCAGGACGGGGGATGCACGTTTCCCTGGAGAGCAGACCGGGCGTGCGGCGAACGAGAAGGCGTTGGGACGCCGGGCAACCCCCGTGGCCTAGGTGTATTGCCCTGCAGGGTTGTTGACACGGCTGATGGGTGGTCGACCATCGAGTGCTGTGTGACATCGGTGGTAGTTGTATGCGTGCAGGAAGTCCGCCAGGGCTGCCGTGCGTTCGGCGTTGCTGGCGTACGGGCGCACGTATGCCCACTCGTCAAGCAGCGTGCGATTTAAGCGCTCGACCTTGCCGTTCGTCTGGGGCGGTAGGGGCGTGTGCGTTTGTGGGTGATACCGGCTGCGCGGAGTGTCTGGGCAAACAGGTGTGATCTGTAGCAGGAACCGTTGTCGGTGAGGACGCGCTCAACGGTGATGCCGTGCGCGGAGAAGAAGGCGTTCGCGCGCTTCCAGAAGGAGGCCGCAGTTTCCTTGAGCTCGTTGGTCAGGACCTCGCTGTAGGCGAGGCGGGAGTGATCATCGATGGCTGTGTGGACGAAGCCGTAGCCGATCACGGGACTGCCGCTCTTGCGTGCGTTGGTCGTGACCTGCCGATTGCTGGTCGCCTGCTGGCGGGGCATGATCCGATGTCCGCCGCCGTCGGGGATGTTGCCGAGCCTCTTGATGTCGACGTGGACCAGTTCGCCGGGTCGCTCGCGCTCGTAGCGGCGAATGATCTGGCCGGTGGGGCGGTCCATCCAGCGCAACCGATTCAGCCGGTGGCGGGTCAGGACGCGATGGACCGTCGAAGCCGGCATGGACAAGATCGGCCCGATGCGAGCCGGGCCGAGCTTGCGCTCGCGCCGCAGCTCGCAGATGCGCTCCTCCATATCGGCGGGCGTGCGATTCGGTGTCGTCAGGGGTCGGCTGGAGCGGTCGCACAGCCCCGCATCACCTTCGGCGCGCCAGCGCCGGACCCACTTGTGTGCGGTGGTGCGGGAGATGCCCATTTCGTGGGCGACGTGAGTGACGGGCCTTCCGGCTCTGACCCTTTCGACCAGGAGCCGTCGGCCGTGAATGGTGAGTCGGGCGTTGCGGTGGGTCAAGGAATCCTCTGTCGTGGAACGGGCGATCAGGCGCGGTCAAGGGGTGGCAGGGCGCTGGCGGCGTAGCTCCACAACTGTTCGGCGGTCTCCGGGTGCAGGGCGTGCGCGGCGACTCCGGGGCTGGTCCCGTCTGTGATGACGGGTGCTTCCTGGTTGTCCTCGAAGTAGCGGCCGGTGATGCCCTGGAGCAGTGGGGACGCGGCGAGGAGCACGCTGGTGGCGGCGCCCTGGGCGGGCGTCTTGTAGTGCGGCTGCTCGATGCGGTTGCCGTCCTGGTCGGCGGCCCCCATCGCCTGCAGGGTGGCGAGGTCGATGTGGCGTTGGAGGTTGGTCGTGATCCAGCCAGGCATGAGGGCGTTGGCCGTGATGCCGTCGTCGGCCCAGCGATGGGCGATGCCGACGGCGAGGAGTACGTCGGCGCTCTTGGAGCGGCCGTAGGCGGCCCAGGGGTCATAGGGTGTGTGCTCGAACTGCGGGTCGTCGAGATCGACCGGGTGGTTACGGTGTGCCCCGGAGCTGACCACCACGACGCGGGCGGCTCGTGCCGCACGGAGGGCGGGGTGAAGCCCGGCCGCGAGGGCGAAGTGGCCCAGGTAGTTGGTGGCCAGCTGCAGTTCCCATCCTTCACGGGTCCGCTCCAGATGGGGCACGGCCATGATTCCGGCATTCGCGACGAGGATGTGCAGCGGTCCGTGCCAGGCGGCGGTGAGCGAGCGCACCGACTGCAGGTCGCTCAGGTCGAGTCGGGCGGCGCGGACCGTGCCGCGCCATCCTTCCTTCTCCGCGGCGGTGGCGAGTTCCTGGACGCTGTCCGGGCGGCGCACCGCGACGGTGACGTCCGCGCCGGCTCGTGCCAGCGCTCGTACGGTTTCGGTGCCGATGCCGGAGGCTCCGCCGGTGACGAGGGCCCGCCTGCCGCTCAGATCGACTCCTTCGAGCACTTCGTCGGCGGTTGTGCGGGCGCTGAAGGGGGTGTTGACGCGCTCAGGCATCGTGGTCCTCCTGGTGGCCGAGAAAGGTCATGATGCGGTGCAGTTCCGCGGGCAGGTCGCCGGGCTTGCGGGCGGTGAAGATGTTGCGGTCCTGGATGACCGGCTCGTCGATCCAGGTGCCGCCTGCCGCCTCGATCTCCGGGCCGACCTCGGGCCATGACGTGAGGCGCAGTCCGTCGACCAGGCCGGCTGAGACCAGGACCTGCGGGCCATGGCAGACCAGGCCGATCGGCTTGTGGGCGGTGGCGAAGGCGCGGATGAAGTCGAGCGCGGCGGGGTCCGTCCTCAGCTGCGTGGGGGCGAGGCCGCCGGGCACGTAGAGCAGGAGGTAGTCGGCCGCGTCGGTGTCGGCCAGGGGCTGGGTGTGCTGGATGCCGAATCCTCGGAAGCCGGTGAGCGGCCCGCCCGAGGGAGTGATCACATCGACCCGGTAGCCGGCCTCGACGAACCGGTAGTACGGGTAGAAGAACTCGACTTCCTCGACCTTGTCGGCGGTCAGGACTGCGATGCGGCCCCTGCTGGGTTCCTCGGTCGCGACGGCGACGCGGTTGTCCACGGCGGGCAGTGTGTCGGACATGACCAGGCTCCGGATCTTCGGGATGGCTTCTTTCACGGTCTAACCTAGATCGCAGAAAGGAGACGCAATATGGTCAGCAGTCCAGAAGAGTTCATAGATCGTCCAAGTGCGCTGGATCCCGTCGAGGAAGTCCTCGCGCTGACGGGCGTACGGGCCCAGCTGGCCTCCACACTGGTCGGACACGGCGACTGGTCACTGGTCTTCCCGGCGCCGGCCGGCGCCAAGTTCAATGCCGTGACCGAGGGGAACTGCGTCCTCACCGTCGCTGGCGAAGACCCGCTCGCGCTGCGCGCGGGAGACGTCTTCCTGCTGACGCGGCCGGTCGAGTTCGTCCTGTCCACCTCGGCCGCGGTCCTGCCGCAGCCGGCCCATCCGTACTTCCGCGGCGGCAACCGGCGCTCGGCGGTCGTCGGCCCCCGGACGGAGCCCGTGTCCGCCCGCCTGATCGGCGGCAGTTTCGTCTTCGACGGACGGGCCCGTCAGCTTCTGCTGGACTGGCTGCCCCCGCTCATCCACCTGCCGCGCAACGCGGCCGGCGCCCCAGCCGTGCAGCGGACACTCGACCGCGTCGACCGTGAAATGAGCGACAACGGTTTCGGTGGGCGACTCATCGCCCAGCACCTCGCCATGATCATGCTGGTCGACCTACTGCGCCACCTGGTAGCAACCGGAGGGCAAGGCAGGAGCTGGCTCCACGGCCTGACTGAACCGGTCACCGCGGCGGCGCTGCGGGCCATGCACGCGGATCCGGCCCACCCATGGACCGTGCAGCAGCTCGCGGACAGCGCCCATGTGTCCCGCTCCACGCTCGCCGCCCGGTTCAAGAAAGCCGTCGGACAAGGACCACTGGAGTACCTCACGCAGTGGCGCGTCGAGGTCGGCGCCGACCGCCTGGCCCATACCGACCAAAACATCGCGACCATCGCCCGGTCCGTGGGCTACGGATCAGAGGCTGCATTCAGCCTCGCTTTCAAACGGGCGACAGGCCAGGCACCAGGCACATACCGCCGACAGGCACGCTCAGGCTCCTGAACTCACCGAAACGCACGGCACCTTCACGACCCACTAAAGCGAAGAGGACGTCGAGCAAGAAACACACGGCGTGTCAACAACGCTCGTGGTCAATACACCTAGGCGAGGGCCTGCCGACCGCCTGAAGCCAACGCCCGCCGCGTGAGGATGGCTTTGACGATCGGCGTCATGCGGTTGGGGTTGCAGCGGGATCTGCGGAAGATCCGCCAGGACTTCAGGCGTGCGGCGCCGCGTTCGACCGGTGCCCGTGCCGCCGCCAGGGCCCGGTTGACGGTCTTCTCGGTGAGGGTGAGTTCTTGAAGGGGCCTGCGTTCGATGCCGGTGGTCACCCAGGGGCCGCCGCCCTGATAAGCGAGATCGGCCAGGATGGGGACGCCCTGGCGCTCGCAGATGCGGATGATCCGGTGGGTACGGGCTGGGGGCACCCCCTCTGGGGGACGGTCAGGTCGTGAGCCCGGCCCGGCAGCGCGGGTGACAGCCACAGCAGCCGGCCGTCCGGATCGGTGACCACCTGCACGTTCACTCCACGCCTGCGGTGCTTGTGGGAGTAGTCGGCCCGTCCGTCGCCGACCCGGTCGCACTCGGCGAGCGTGCCGTCCAGCAGGACGAAGTCCGCGTCGGCCTCGCGCAGGACTTTCGGCAAGCCCGGCACGCGTTCGGCGAGCAGGTCGATGACCTGGCTGGTGTAGGCGTGGGCGGTGGACTCGCTGATCCCGAACCCGGCAGCGGTCTTGGCGAGCGTGGTGTGTTCGCGCAGGTACACCAGTGCCACCATCGCGTGCTGGGACAGGCGGAGTTTGCAGTGCCGGTCGCCCTCACGGGTGACGGCCAGCATGGTCACCCTCCACGAGGGCATGGGGCAGGTCGAATGCGGCAGGACGGACGACCAACGAGGCCCCCGGAGCAGCGTGGTTGAGACGTCAGACATCTCGATCAACAGCTCGGGGGCCTCGCTCGTTGCGCTTCGCGGCCTGTCGCCTGATCAGGGACCAGCTCGAAGAAGCTCAATGAGCGGTGTGCACCTTCACGATGCACACCGCTCGGTGGCTGTCAGGCGAACACGGACAGGAGGAGCGCCATGCCGAGGCCGAGCACGCTCACCAGGGTCTGCACCACGGTCTGTGTCTTCGTGGCCTGAGTGAGATCCATGCCGAAGGATTCCTTGACCAGCCAGAAGCCTGCGTGGTTCACGTAGTTCAGCCCGAGGGAGCCTGCCCCGATGGCCACCACGAGCAGTGATGCCTCCAGGCCGCCTCCGCTGACCATGGGGGCGATGATGCCGGTGGCGGAGACGATGCCGACGGTGGCGGAACCGGTGGTCAGCGACAGCAGGAGTGCGATCAGCCAGCCCAGCACAATGACGTTCAGATGCGCCCCCTTGGCGGCGGAGGCGATCGCGTCGCCGATGCCGGAGTCCTGGAGAACCTGCTTGAACGCACCACCGCCACCGATGATGAGCAGGATGGCGGCGATGGACTTCAGGCTGTCCGTCAGGGATGCGCGGACCTCCTCGCCGGAGCGGCCCGTGCCCAGAGTGGTCACGCCGAGAGCGAAGAGCAGCCCGGCGAGCATCGCCACGACGGGCTCGCCCAAGAAGGTCAGCGCGGAACTCAGGGTGCTCGTCTCGTCGAGCACCGTTTCGGCGAGGGTACGCAGCAGCATGAGGGCGACAGGGACGAGCACCGCGGTGATGGCCAACCCGGTCGGTATCCCGGAACGGGACGTGACGTCCGTATCCGCCGATGACGCATTCGAAGCGCCGACCGTCACGCTGACAGGCGACTTCTCTCGGACAGACTGCGACGCACCCGTGAACTGCGCGACAAGAGCCTCGTCCGGGCGAACCTCGGCAAGGCGCGGCGCGATCCAGCGGGCGTAGACGGGGCCGGCCAGGATCACGGTGGGGACGGCGCAGACGAAGCCGACGACCATGGTGAGGCCCAGGTCGGCGTGGAGACCGGTCATGGCGGTGAGCGGTCCCGGGTGCGGCGGCAGCATGCCGTGCAGGGTGGACAGCGCGGCGATGGCCGGTACGCCGAGCAGGACGTACGGGGAGCCCTTCGTGCCGCCCTGGGCCTCCAGCCTGCGCGCCACGCTGAAGATCAGCGGCAGTAGCACGATCAGGCCCACCTCGAAGAACATCGGGATGCCGATCACGAACGCCGCGGCCGTGACCAGCCAGGGCAGCCTGCGGGTGCTGGAGCGGTCGATCAGGGCGTGGGCGAGGGCGTCGGTGGCGCCCGAGTCGGACAGCAGGCGCCCGAGCATGGCGCCCAGGGCCAGTGTGATGCCCACGTCCCCGAGGGTGCCGCCGGCACCGTCCTCAAGGGAGGCCACCAGTTTGGCGGCGGGCTCGCCGGCGGCGAGGCCGGTGCCGACAGCGACGACGATGAGCGCGACGAACGGATGGATGCGCAAGCGGGAGTTGATGAGGTAGATCAGGGCCGTGATCGCGATGGTGAGGATGAGCAGCAACCACCAGGTGTGCGTGGTCATGCGGGTGCCTTTCGATGGACAGGTGATGGGCATGGCGAAGTGAGCCGCAGCGCAGAAGGGTGGTGCGGCTGGTGTCAGGAGGGGCGGGCGGTAGCCCGGTCAGTCCAGTCCGAGATCCCTGACGAGACGGGCCACTGATGTGTCCTGTTCGGACAGGTAGGCGGCGAAGGCGTCGCCGGTGGTGAACGCGTCGGTCCAGCCATGGCGGCGGAGTTCCGCTTTCCACTGCCGGGACCGGTGCATCGCTGTCAGCGCTTCGATCCACCGCTTCCGGTCGGCGCCTTTGATGCCGGGCGGCGCCACGACTCCCCGCCAGTTGCTGAAGACCAGGTCGATGCCGGACGCCTTGAGGGTCGGTACTCCGGGCAGTGCGTCGATCGGTCGTGGGCTGGTCACCGCCAGGACCCTGAGCTGACTTGCGTCGATCTGGTCGAGGAACTCGCCGAAGCCGGTGGTGGCGAAGTCGACCTTGCCGTCGAGGAGAGCGGGCAGCAGGTCGCCGCCACCGCCGCCGTAGGCGACGTAGCCGACCCGGTGCGGGCCGATACCGACGGCCTTGGCCAACTCCATGGCCAGCAGGTGGTCCGGTCCGCCGGGTGAGGATCCGCCCCCTACCTTCAAGCGCGGGGGGTTCCTTCTCCAGGCGGCGATCAGATCGCCGATCGACCGGTAGGGCGAGTCACGGCGCACGACCACCGCGCCGGCCTCCTCGACCAGCCGGGCCAGCGCAGTGGTCTCGATGATGGACGCCTTCGTGTGCGCCACGTGTGACGCACCGATCACTCCGAGACCCATCTGCAGGACGAGCCTGCCGTTGCCCCGCTCGTTGACGATGCGCTGCAGGCCGACCGTGCCGCCTGCTCCCGGCAGGTTGAAGACCTGCACGCCGGAGTCCACGCCGGTCTCCTGCAGCACGCGGGCCACTGTCCGGGCCGTGGTGTCGTATCCGCCACCGGGGGTGTTCGGAACCATGATCCGCAGCCCGGTGTCGGCCGGTTCCCCGTCGGGCAGCACCTGGCACCCGGTGACGAGAAACAGTGACAGCGCGAGGAGGGCGCCGCGAAGGGCGTGCGAGCGACCTCTCATGGCACCTCTCTTCCGCAGCCGTCGCGATGGACGTCATGATTGTGCGGCCCGTGGTGCGAGCCGCCCAGTTTGTGTCAGCAGTAGAGATTGAGTTCGTTGTGGTCACCAGTTTTCGGCGTCATACCCTCGCGGGCGAGATGCTGGCGCTGCAGCTCGCCATCGTCGTGGTCGTGCTGCTGGCGGTCGCGGCGCTCTCGCTCGCTCAGTCGGAGGCCACCTTCAGCCGGGTCGAGGGCCGCCGCGTGAGTGCGCTGGCCGAGCAGTTGGCTGCCAATCCACTGGTGCGCAACCAGCTCCCGCGTCCGGCGCCGGAGGAGACGCTGGCCCCGCTGACGCATTCCACGCTGGTGCAGTCCGGGGTCACCTCCGTGACGATCGCCGACTCCTCCGGTCGCATCGTCAGTTCGACCAACCCGACGGTCATCGGTGACCGGCTGCGGCTCGGACCGGGGGTGGCCCGCGGACGAGGCTGGTCCGGCTCGCTCACCTGGGACGGCAGCCGCGAACTGGTGGCGCAGGTGCCGGTGCTCGGCGCGGCGAGCGGTGACCTGGGGCGGACCCTGGGCATCGTCATGATCGGGGAGGCGTCCCCGACGGTGTGGCAGCGGCTCAGTGGTGCGTCTTCCTATCTCCTCGCCTACCTGGGCATCGCCAGCGGGCTCGGTCTGGCCGGCTCCTGGCTGTTGGCCCGACGGGTCAAACGGCAGACGCTCGGTCTGGAGCCGCGAGAGATCACCGGGCTCGCCGAACATCGCGAGGCGATGCTGTACGGGATCGCCGAGGGGGTGGTCGCCTTGGATCCCCAGCAGCGCCTCACCCTGGTGAACGAGGTGGGCAGACAGCTGCTCGACCTACCCGAGGAGTGCGTGGGCCGGACGCTGGATGACCTCGGCATCGACGGCCGTCTGCACGACGTACTCACCGGCACCCGGCCCGAAGCGGAGCACGGACCCGACGAAGTGGTCATACGGCACGGTCGCGTGCTGGTGATGAACAGGATGACCGTCACGAAGAACGACCGCCTGCTCGGCTCGGTCACCACGCTGCGGGACCGCACCGAACTGGCTCGGCTGGAACGCGAGATCGGCTCCTTCCGCAGCACGTCCGAGCTGCTACGGGCCCAGACACACGAGTTCGCCAACCAGCTGCACACCATCTCCGGACTCATCCAGATCGGCGAGCAGGACGAGGTCGTACGCTACGTCCGTGCGCTCACCCGGCGCCGCCAGTCCCTGGACATGACCATCGGCCGCCGCATCCACGATCCCGCCATCGCCGCCCTCCTCATGGCGAAGGACTCCCTCGCGGCCGAACGCAGGATCACCCTGAAGATCTCGGACGTCACCTCCCTCGGCCGGCTCGCCTCGGAGGACGCCGCCGACGTGGCCACTGTGGTCGGCAACCTGGTCGACAACGCCATCGACGCCGCAGCCGGAAGCGACCTCGACGACCGGGAACCCTGGATCGAGGTCGAACTCCGGCAGGACGCGTCCAGCGTGGAGATCGTGGTGTGCGACTCGGGCCCGGGCGTAGCTCCCGAACTCGCCCAGGAGGTCTTCCACCACGGTTTCACCACCAAGGCCGCCGCGGAGGGCGAGCGTGGCATCGGCCTTGCACTCACCCAGCTCGTCTGTGAACGACGTGGCGGGGAGATCAGGGTGACCAACACCGCCGAAGGCGCCCGGTTCACCGCGCGCATGTCCGTGAGCCACTCAACGGAAGCGATCGAGGAAGGAGCAGCACATTGACGGACACCTCCGGCACGATCGACGTTCTCGTCGTCGACGACGACTTCATGGTGGCTCGGGTCCACCGCACCTTCGTCGAGAGGGTGCCTGCGTTCAGGGTCGTCGGCACCGCGGGCACTGGTGAGCAGGCCATCACCGCAGTTGACGAACTGCGCCCGGATCTCGTTCTCCTCGACCTCTATCTGCCCGATGTCTTCGGCCTGGACGTCATCCCGCGACTGCGCACCGCGGGACACGAATGCGACATCATGGTCATCAGTGCCGCGCGCGAGGCCGACACCGTGCGCGGCGCGGTCCGCCACGGTGTCGTGGACTACCTGCTCAAACCCTTCGACTACGAGGACCTCAAGCCCCGCCTGGACCGGTACGCCGCACGGCGCGGCCGGCTTCTCACCACGGTGGTGCGCGGCCAGGCCGACATCGACCGGGCTCTGTCCGCAGGGTCTGTCCCCGATGCTGTCGCCCGACTCCCGAAGGGCCTGAGCGTGGAGACCGCCGACCTCGTCCAACGCACGCTCCGCGATGCGGACGGCACCCTGTCGGCCGCCGAATGCGCGGCCGCCACCGGTATCTCCCGGGTCAGCGCCCGCCGTTACCTGGAACACTTCCACACCACCGGCACGGCGGATGTCTCCCTGCGTTACGGCGCCGCCGGCCGGCCCGAGCGGCGCTATGGCTGGCGAGACTGAGAGACGGGTGCTGCCGAGCGTACGTTCACGCGGGCATCGGCGCAGCGCGTCGGGACGGTCGGCACAGGCGGGTCCAGCTGTCGTTGCGGGGCTGACCGGCGCGGCCACGGGAGGCTCGGGCGGGCGCTGCACTCCGTGCTAGCGTAGAGCGTTTGCAGCGTCGCTGTGTCGGTGCCCGGTGCGGGGTCCCTGGCCGGTGGCCGCGTCCCCGCCGCGCCTTCCTCGGTACGGTCCCTTTGGAGGAAGGCTTTCTGTGAGCGAATCAGCACGTGTCGATGCCCAGCAGCAGAACGAGGTGTCGGGTGCCACCGCGGCTCTGCCTCCGGCGGCGTCCTTTGCGGAGCTGGGGCTGCCGGCCGAGCTGTTGCGGGTGCTCGACGAGCACGGTGTGACAGTGCCCTTCCCCATCCAGGCGGCGGCACTGCCGAACGCGCTCGCGGGACGGGACGTCCTGGGCCGGGGCCGCACCGGATCCGGCAAGACGCTCGCCTTCGGCCTGGGAATGCTCGCCGGGACGGCCGGGCGGCGCGCGCAGCCCAAGGAGCCGCTGGCGCTCGTGCTGGTGCCCACCAGGGAGCTGGCGCAGCAGGTCGGCGAGGTGCTCACCCCCTACGCCGCGGCGCTGCGACTGCGGCTCGCCACCGTGGTCGGCGGGGTGTCCATCGGACGGCAGGCCGCCGCGCTGCGGGACGGCGCCGAGATCGTCGTCGCCACGCCCGGCCGGCTGCACGACCTCATCGACCGCAAGGGCTGCCGGCTGGGACAGGTGCGCATCACGGTCCTGGACGAGGCCGACCAGATGTGTGACATGGGGTTCCTGCCGCAGGTCACCGAAGCCCTGGACCAGGTACGGCCCGACGGGCAGCGCATGCTTTTCTCCGCCACCCTGGACCGCGACGTCGACCAGCTGGTGCGGCGCTACCTGCGCGACCCGGCCGTGCACTCCGTGGACCCCTCGTCCGGCGCGGTCTCCGCGATCGAGCACCACGTCCTCGTCGTGCACGGCCCGGACCGGTACGCCGTGACGACGGAGATCGCCGCCCGGGACGGCCGCGTCCTGCTGTTCCTGGACACCAAGCACGGCGTCGACCAGCTCACCCGGCATCTGCGGGCCAACGGCGTGGCCGCAGCCGCCCTGCACAGCGGGAAGTCCCAGCCGCAGCGCACCCGGACCCTGGCCCAGTTCAAGAACGGGCAGGTCAGTGCCCTGGTGGCGACGAACGTCGCCGCACGCGGCCTGCATGTCGACGACCTCGACCTTGTGGTCAATGTAGACCCGGCCACTGACCCGAAGGACTATCTGCACCGCGCCGGCCGCACGGCCCGGGCCGGCCGCTCCGGCACCGTGGTGACACTTGTTCTGTCGGGACAGCGCCGCGAGACGAGCCAGGTCATGGCAGACGCCGACGTCGCCCCCAAGGTGACGAAGGTGCGGTCAGGGGAGGCGGAACTGAGCCGGATCACCGGCGCCAGGGCCCCTTCCGGCAAGCCCCTCGACGGAGGGCCGGCCGCACCGCGCCCCAAGAACCACAACGCCCCGTTCCGTGGCCTGGGCAGCACCAAGGACGCGAGGAGCGGTTCCGGCGGCAGGCCGTCCCGCAAGAGCAGTGAGGCCCGCAAGCTCGCGGAGGCCCGCGAGGCCGCCCGGGTGCGGCGCGGCGGCTGAGCCCGGCTTCCCGGAACGCTTACTCAGGTTGCACCCGCGGAGTCCGGTGGCCCGTGAGGTTCTTGAACGCTGCGGTATGACGTCGTCATGCGGTACGCGCAGGGGGGGGCTGACGCCCAAAGAGCAGGAGAAGCGGGAGCGGCTGCGCCTTGAGGCGGCCGAGCGGTTCGCTTGCGGTGAGAAGACCGAGGTCGTGGCGAGGGAGTTTCGGGTGACGTCGCGGTCTGTGAGGCGCTGGCGGCGGAAGCGGGAGGAGGGCGGTGGAAACACCCAGCGCTCGGCCGGCTGATGCGTCTGCGCGCCGCTGCTTCCCTTCTCGCTGACCTGCGGCTGGGGCGCGGTCACAGGAGTCGCCCTCGGAAACTTGGCTGTACCCGGCTGTGCGCCAGAAAGCCTGCTGACCGGCTCCGGCTGCCGAGCGATCGGGCTCGGGCTCTCCGCCAGGCGCACCGCATCCGCTGCGCACACGGCGATGTCGCGGGCGATGCCCCCGGGAGGCGCCCACCTAGCCTGCCGGACGGCCCGTCCATGCCGGGCGTCGAAAAGGTACCGCGGCATACGTTCCGGCAGCGGCCTGTCCGCGAGCAGGGAATCCAGACAGGCCAGCGCGTACCTGCCTGCTCACGCTCCGCCCAGGTCCAGCAGGACCTTGGAGGCCACGGTTCGGTCGTGGGCGATGTCGAAGGCGGCCCGGCTCTCGGAGAGCGGAAACGTGTGGGTCACGATCGCGTCGAGGGGCAGCCCTCGGGCGAGCAGAGCGAGCGCCTCGTCGAACTCGGTGTCGAAGCGGAACGCGCCGCACAGTTCCAGTTCGCGGGTCACGGCGACATTGCCGAGCAGGGGGACCTCACCGGGCGGCAGCAGACCGAGGAGGACGACTCTGCTGCCGCGGCGCACCCGCTCGACGCAGGTCCGCAGGCCCGCGGGTGACCCGGACGCCTCGACGGCGATGTCGAACGGGTCCGCCCAGTGCACGTCGTCGGGTGCGTCGGCGCGGACTGTGGCCGTGGCGCCCGAGGCCGCGGCGATGCGCAGCGGGGTGTCGAGGAGGTCGCTCACGACCACGCCGGCGGCGCCCCGGTGACGTAGGACGGCGGCCACCAGGCAGCCGATCGGCCCGGCCCCGGTGACCAGCACCCGCTTGCCTGCCACGTCACCGGCCCGGTGCACGGCGTGCAGGGCCACCGACAGCGGCTCGGCCAACACGGCACGGTCCAAGCTGAGTTCGGGCGGCAACACGCGAATCTGTGCAGCAGGCGTGGTGATGAGCCGGGCGAAGCCGCCCTGGACGTGCGGGGTACGGGCGGCACTGCCGAGGTAGCGGGTGTCGACGCAGATGTTGCGGCGGCCGGCGGAGCATTCGGCGCACCGATCGCACGGGGTGGCCGGGTGGACGGCCACCGGGGTGCCCACGGCAGGTCCCGTGGCGCCGGCCCCGAGGGCGGCGACGTGGCCGACGATCTCGTGGCCGGGGACCATCGGTTCGCGGAGGGTGAAGTCACCGACCCGCCCGCGGCGGTAGTAGTGCAGGTCGGATCCGCAGATGCCACCGAGGGCGACGGTGACCGCGATCTCGCCGGGACCAGGACCGTCGTACGGCCGCTCCTCGATCCGCAGATCACCGGCTCCATGGATGACACACGCCTGCATGGGACTCCTAGAGGTCGTAGGACGGGGTCACAGGACGGAGAGCATGCCGCCGTCGACGTACAGCACCTGCCCGGCCACGAAGTCCGAGGCAGGGGAGGCGAGGAAGATCAGGGCGCCGACAAGGTCGCGGACGTCGCCCCAGCGGCCGGCCGGGGTCCGTTTGCGGACCCAGGCGCTGAACTCGTCGTCGGCGACGAGCGCCGAGGTCAGTTCGGTGTCGAAGTAGCCGGGGCCGATCCCGTTGACCTGGATGCCGAGCGGGCCGAGATCGGCGCACATGCCCTTGGTGAGCATCTTCAGGCCGCCCTTGGTGGCCGAGTAGGGGGCGATGCCCGGCCGGACCGCCTCGCTCTGCAGCGAGCAGATGTTGACGATCTTGCCGTGGCCCCGGGGAGCCATCCGCCGGGCGACCTCGCGGCCGACGAGGAACGCGCTGGTGAGGTTGGTGGCGAGCAGCCGGTGCCAGTCCTCGTCCGTGAAGTCGAGGAGCGAGGCGCGGTGTTGGACGCCGGTGTTGTTCACGAGGATGTCGATCGGCCCGACTCCGTCCTCGATCCGTGCGACGCCCCTGGCGACCTCCGCCGGGTCGGTGACGTCGAAGGCGGCCGCGCGGACCAACTCGCCGAAGCCGACGGCGAGTTCCTTGCGGGCCGATTCGAGGGCCGTGGTGTCGCGGCCGTTGAGGACGACCGTGCAGCCGGCTTCCAGCAGACCCTCGGCCAGGGCTTTGCCGATGCCGCGGCTGGAGCCGGTGACCAGGGCGGTCCTTCCGGAGATGTCGAACAGGCGGTGGCTCATGCGTGGACCTTCGCGGGCGAGGCCGGGGTGCCGGGCAGCGGGGTGCGTGCCGGACGGCCGGCCAGGACGTCCAGGACGTTGTCGACGGCGAGGTCGACCATGGCGGCCCGGGTGGACTCGGTGGCCGAGCCGATGTGGGGGAGCGTCACGATGTGCGGCTCCGCCACCAGGGGGGACAACTCCCGCCCCATCGGCTCGCGTTCGTAGACATCGAGCCCGGCCGAGTGCAGCCGGCCCGACCGTACGGCGTCCAGCAGGGCCTGCTCGTCCACGACCCCGCCGCGCGAGGTGCTGACGAGGGTGGCCGTGGGCTTCATGGCGGCCAGCTCCCGTACCGATACGAGGTGTCGGGTCTCCTCGGTGAGCGGCACATGCAGCGAGACGACGTCCGACTCGGCCAGCAGCGTCGCCAGGCCCACCGTGGTCGACGACTCGTCGTCCCCGGTGGCGTACGGGTCGTGGTGCAGCACGCGCATGCCGAACCCCAGGGCGCGGCGGCCCACCGCGCGGCCGATCTGGCCGTAGCCGATCAGCCCGAGGGTGGCTCCATGGATGTCGAGGCCGAGGTGGTCGTCCATCCGGAACACGTCCCAGGAGCCCGCGGCGAGGCTCGCACCCGCGGCGGGGAGCCGGCGGCGGGCGGCCAGGATCAGGGCGAACGTGAGGTCGGCGGTGGTCTCCGAGAGCACCCCCGGAGTGTGGGTGACCACGACGCCGCGCTCGGCGGCGGCGTTCCGGTCGACGTTGTCGAAGCCCATGCTCGCCAGTGCGACGACCTCCAGCGAGGGACCGGCGGCGTCCATCAGTGCCGCGTCGACGGGGTCGTTGCCCAGGGCCAGGATCGCGTCGACGCCCGATGCCGGTCCGGCGAGTTCCGCAGAGGAGGGCTTGTCGCTCCCCGTCCAGGCGACGACGTCGGCCGCCTCGGACAGCCGGGCCGGGCCGTGGCCGGGCAGATTCGCACGGGTGACGAGCGCACGCTTATTCAGGGAGAGGGCCATGGGGAGGACGCTAACCATGCCACGCGACGGCAGCAAATACCGGTTCGGTGTGACCCTATTGCTTCTCCTTATCACCGGGCTCGGTTTTCGCCGGGGCATCGAAAGCGGTGACCAGTTCCAGGAAGAGGTCGTGCACGGCCAGTGCGGGTTCGGAGAGCGGCTGATTGTCCGAGGTCACCATGGAAAGCTGCAACTGGATCACCGGATCCACGATCCGCCGCACCACGAGCGACCGCAGTTCGAGGATCGCCCGGGCCGCCGACCAGGGCAGGACGGTCGCCCCGAGGTCCGCGTCCACGGCGTTCACGAGGGTCAGGGCGGACTCGACCTCACCGACGACCCGCGGCCTGAGCGACGCCTGCTGGAAGGCGGAGTCGACCACCTGTCGGATCGTGTGGATCCGGCTCGGGAGCAGCAGCGGCACCTCCGCGAGTTCCGCCAGGCTGACCTTTGTGTCCCCTTGCGGCACCGCGCCGCCGGGCGCACCGATCAGGAACAGGTCCTCCGCGCGGACCGGCTCGAACTGCACGCCCCGCAGGGGGCCGGCGCCGTAGATGAACGCCATGTCCATCCGCCCCGTCATGATCGCCTCACTGATCACACCGCCGAAGTTCTCGTTGATGTGCAGCAGGATGTCCGGGTACCGCTCGCGCACGCTCTTGAGCAGGGGCAGCGCGAGCGCCGCGCCCATGCTGTACGGCGCAAGCCCCACCGACACACTGCCCGCGGGCGCCCGGCCCGAGATCTCCACGGCGGCGTGCGCCAGGTCCACCTGCCTGAGGATCAGCTGGGCATGCCGGTACAGCGCCCTGCCTGCCTCCGTCGGAGCGACCCCGCGCTTGCTGCGGATGAGCAGCTGCTGCCCGAACTGCGCCTCCAGCGCCGACAGTTGCTGGCTCAGCGCGGGCTGCGCGATGTGCAGGATGTCGGCCGCACGCGTGATGCTTCCCGCGTCGACGATCTTGATGAAGGAGTAGAGACGTCTGGTGTCCATGCGCGGGCCCTCCGGTCGAGCGGAGCCTCATCGTAGGGAGCCGCGGGTGTGAGCGGTGCCATAGCGGTCTGCGATAACGCCAAAGTAAACGTGTATTGGTGGCCGGGCGAGCGGCGCACTACGTTGTGGGAAACACCTTGCCGGGGCCTGTCCGGTACAGCCGGAGAAGCTCAGGCCCCCGGAATTCCTTTTCCTGCGCAGACGCCACTGCGAAGACGGCGGTGGTGTTTTCCGTTTCCCTTTTCCTGGAGGGCGTCATGACCCGCATGGTCGATCTCGTGGCCGATCTCGGCGAGGGATTCGGTGCCTACACCATGGGCGACGACGAAGCGCTCCTGGAATTGCTGACCTCCGCCAATGTCGCCTGCGGATTCCACGCCGGCGATCCGCGCATCATGGACGCCACCGTCCGGCAGTGCGTCGAGAGGCAGGTGGCCGTCGGCGCCCATCCCAGCTTTCCCGACCTCGTCGGCTTCGGCCGCCGCGCGATGGATCTAACGCCCCACGAGGTACGAACGGACGTGCTGTACCAGGTTGGCGCGCTCCAGGCGTTCGCCGTCGCACACGGCGCCCGGGTGCGGCACGTCGCCCCGCACGGCCGCCTCGGCAACCTGGTCGCCGTACGCGCCGACTACGCCGAGGCCGTCGTGGACGCCGTCGCCTCGCTGGACGAGTCGTTGATCGTCCTCGCGCAGGACGGCGAACTGGCCGACGCCGCACGGAAGCGCGGACTGCGCGTGGGCATCGTGGGGATCGCCGACCGTGCCTACCGCGGGGACGGCACCCTCCTACCGCGCTCCGAACCCGGAGCCGTGATCCACGACGCGGACGAGATCGCCCTGCGGACCGTGCGGATGGTCACCGAAGGCGTGATCCGCAGTGTGGACGGAACGGACGTGCCGATCGCCTGCGACACCGTCCTCCTGCACGGGGACACCCCCGGCGCGCTCGCGCTCGCCCGCCGGGTCCGCGAGCAACTCCTCGCTGCGGGCGTGGAGATCGCCCGCCTCGACGACGTACTGAGTGGCACGGGGGCCCGCGGATGAACGGGCACCTCACCCTCACGGACTGCGGTGACTCCGCCCTCGTCGTGAGAGCGGTGGGCCTCGATGCCGAGCGGGCCTGGCGGCTCGTCCACGGTCTGGCCGACGCCCTCGACGCCGTACGGCTGAACGGTGTGCATGGCCTTGTGCCGACGTACGACGCGCTGCTCGTGGAGTTCGACTGCTACGCCATCGACCACGACACCGTCCGACGCGTCCTGTGGCACCAGGCCGGACGCCTCGGCACGGACCCCGCGCCGGCTGTGGCGCCCCGGCGCTTCCTTGTCCCCGTCGTCTACGGCGGCGCGTTCGGACCCGATCTGCCCCAGGTCGCCGCACAACTCGGCCTGACGGACCGCGAGGTGATCAAGCTCCACTCCGGATCCGATCTCACCGTGCGCTGCCTCGGCGCGCCCGCGGGATCACCCATGATGGACGGACCGCCCTTCCCGGCACCTGTGCCGCGCCTGGCCTCGCCCCGCACCCGGGTCGACCCCGGCTCGGTCGCCGTCGCCGGCCGACAGGCGGTGATCTGCCCGATGCCCTCGCCCGGCGGCTGGCCCCTCCTCGGACGGACCCCGGTCCGCGTCCTCGACCTGCACGACGACCCGCTGACCCCTTACCGCCCCGGTGACATCTTCCGGTTCGTCCCCATCCCCCCGGACAACTGGGACGACCTCGTGGACCTGCCCCTGGCGGCCTGCCATGGCTGACACCCTCACCATCAAGACCGCGGGCCTGGCCACCGTGCAGGACCTCGGCCGCGTCGGCCGTTCCCACCACGGCCTGCCCGTCAACGGGGCCCTCGATCAGTACTCGGCGCGCGTCGCCAACGTCCTGTGCGGCAACGACGAACGCGTCCCGCTGCTGGAGATCACCGCACTCGACTTCGCGTGCTCCCCAACCACCGACATCCTCGTCGCCGTCACCGGGGCGCCCGCAAGGCTGACCGTCGACGGCACGGCCCGCTCCCAGTGGGAGCCGCTGTCCCTCCGGGCCGGTGAGACCCTCCGCGTCACCGACATCCACGTCGGGCTGCGCGTCTACCTCGCCGTGCTCGGTTCGTTCGAGGCCGACTACCTCCAGGGCAGCTGCGCCCCGGACACGATCCTGGGCTTCGGCCCCGCCCTGCGCGCCGGTGACGAACTCACCCTGCGCACGGCCTGCCCGCCCCTGGACCACCCCTACTCGCGCATCCCGCTCTTCCTGCTGCGGGCCCCGGTCGCCCGGTTCACCGCCGACCCCACCATCGACGTCACCGACGGCCCCGACCGGGCCGAGTTCGGCGACAGCGTCTCCCGCCTGTACGGCACCCCGTTCACCGTGAGCCCGCAGAGCAACCACATCGGCCTGCGGCTGTGCACCGACACCCCGCTGCCCCGCAGGACCGCCGGCGGCGAGGTCCTGTCCCGCGGCGTGCCCGTCGGTGCCGTAGAAGTGCCCACCGGGGACGAACTCCTCGTATTGCACCGCGGCCGCGGTGTCACGGCCGGCTATCCCGTCCTCGCCGTGGTCACCGCCACCGGACTCTCCGCCCTCGGCCAAGTCCGTCCCGGTCAGAGCGTCCGCTTCCGTCACCGCACCCTCGCCCAGGCGGTTTCCGCACACCGAGCACGGCGCACGGCGATCGACGCACTCGCGGTCCGGGTTCGCACCGCCTTCGACACCCTCCGTATCCCACTCCCCGTCGGCAGCTGACACCCGGCTGCCCCCACTGGCCCGCCCGCACCGAGCCGAGCCCCCTCATCCCCGCCCTGCACACGTCAGGAGACGCCATGAGCACCGTGGCCGCCGCTCAACCTGTTCCCAACACCGTCGACCCGAGAACAGCACGGAAGATCACGCTCGCCGGCTGCGTCGGTATCTTCGCCGAGCTCTACGACAACGGCATCTTCGGCTTCATGGCCGGCACCCTGGCCGCCGTCTTCTTCCCCGGCTCCGAGAACGCCGTCCAACTCGTCTTCCTCGGCTACGCCGTGTCGTTCTTCTTCCGCCCACTCGGCGGCATCATCTGCGGCCACCTCGGCGACCGCATAGGCCGCCAGCGGATGCTGGTCTTCGTCATCATGCTGATCAGCATCGCCACCGCGGCCATCGGTGTCCTGCCGACGCACGCGAGCATCGGCATCGCCGCCCCCGTTCTGCTGATCCTGCTCCGCGTCGCCCAGGGCTTCTCGGTCGGCGGTGAGGCGTCCGGCGCGATGAGCTTCCTCGCCGAACACGCCCCCGAGGGCAAACGCGGCCTCTACACCAGCTACGCCCAGATCGCCTCCTTCCTCTCCCTGCTCACCGGCACTCTGATCGCCGCCGCCATGACCAGCGGACTCGGCACCGAACGCATGGAGTCCTGGGGCTGGCGCATCCCCTTCCTGCTCGCCATACCGCTCGGCATCACCGGCATCTACATCCGCAAGCGGATCAGCGACACGCCCAACTTCACCCGCCTCCAGCAAGAAGGCGGCCTGTCCGGGAACCCGCTCAAGGAAGCCTTCTCCTCCGCCGAGCACCGCCGCGCGATGCTGCTCGCCCTGTTCATCCCTTTGATGAACGGCTCCGGCTACTACGTCCTGTTCAGCTACATGCCCACCTTCATGAGCAGCGAGCTCGACTTCAGCAAGGTCCAGGGCCTCCTCGTCACAGCCTCCAGCCTCGTCGTGATCTGCCTGGCCATCCCGTACATGGGGCGGCTCTCCGACCGTCTCGGCCGCAAGAAGGTCATCGCCGGGGCCGCGATCGCCATGGCCGTCGCCGGCCTCCCCTGTTACCTCCTCATCGGCACCGGCAACGTCGCGTTCGCCGTCCTCGGCGCGTGTCTCATGGCCGCCGTGTTCGCCGGACACACCGGCGTCATCCACATCCTGCTCGTCGAACTCTTCCCGACCCGGGTGCGCTACTCCGCCTACGGCCTGGGCTACAACGTCTCGGCCGCCCTCTTCGGGGGCACCGCCCCGCTGTTGATGACCTACCTCATCGACCGCACCGGCGACGTCCACATGCCGGCCTACTACGCCGTCTTCACCGCGCTCGGCACCCTCGTCGCCGTCTCACGGATCACGGACCGGGCCCACCTGCCCCTGCGCGACGTCTGATCAACCCCTCAACCGAGCAAGCAAGGAGCACCCGCATGCCCATCTCCGACTACCGCACGGCACTCGTGACCGGAGCGTCGACCGGCATCGGAGCCGTCGTGGTCGAGCGACTCGCCAAGCGCGGCCTGGAGGTCCACGCCGTGGCCCGCAACGCCGAACGACTGGAGGCCCTCGCCGACGCCACCGGCTGCGTCCCGCACGCCGTCGACATCACCGACACCCAGGCGCTGACCGCTGTACTGGACGGCCTGGAAGTCGACGTCCTGGTCAACAACGCGGGCGTCTCGCGCACCGGCAACATCCTGACCGCCGACGAGTTCGCCGTCGACGAGCAGATCGCCGTCAACATCCAGGCCGTCCTGCACCTCGTACGCCTGCTCATGCCCGGCATGGTGGAGCGCGACCTCGGCCACATCGTGAACATCAGCTCCATCGCCGGCGTGTACAACTTCGGCGGCAACACGATCTACCACGCCACCAAGGCGGCCGTGCACACCCTCTCCCGCCAGCTGCGAGTCGACGGCTACGGCAAGCGGCTCCGCGTCACCGAGATCTGCCCCGGCCGCGTGGAGACGGAGATCTTCGGCCGGCTCCTCGGCGACATGGAGGAGGCACAGCGGCAGTTCTACGACGGGTACGAGTCCCTGAAGCCCGAAGACATCGCCGATGCCATCGAGTTCGCCGTCGACTCACCCCGGCACGTCAACATCGGCCACATCGAGATCCTGCCGACCTTTCAGGTGCCGGGTGGCCTCAACTTCGAGCGCCGGGGCTGAGCGCATGACCACGGCCAAGAGGGTCCGCCGGATCAACCCCTCGCCCAGCGTGGCGGCGGCGCAGCGCGTGCGCGAACTGAAGAGCCGGGGTCTGGCCATCCACGACCTGACCGTCGGCGAACCCGACTTCGACACCCCCGAGCACGTCAAGGCCGCCGCGATCCGCGCGATCGAGTCCGGGGAGACCAAGTACACCCCGGTCAACGGCACTCCGGCCCTGCGCGCCGCGATCATCGACCGGCTCCGGCGCCGTCACGGCCTTAACTACACCGACGCGCAGATCACCGTCGGCGGCGGAGCCAAGCAGGTCATCTTCCTCGCCCTGACGGCCACGCTGGACGAGGGCGACGAGGTCGTGATCCCGGCCCCGTACTGGGTGTCGTACCCCGACATGGTCCGCGCCAACGACGGCACGCCCGTCATCGTCGACTGCCCCGAGGCGGACGGCTTCAAGCTGACCCCGGACCGCCTGCGCGCCGCGCTCACCGAACGCACCCGGTGGATCGTCCTCAACAGCCCGGGAAACCCCACGGGAGCCGCCTACACCACCGGCGAACTCCGCTCCCTCGCAGAGGTGTTGCTGGAGCACCCACAAGTCCGTGTCCTCACCGACGAGATCTACGACGAGATCTGGTACGACGACGGCGAGCACTCCTCGCTCGCTGCCGCCGAACCCCGCCTCGTCGACCGGGTGTTCCTCACCAACGGAGTCTCCAAGACGTACGCCATGACCGGCTGGCGCATCGGCTACGGCGCGGGCCCCGCCGATCTGGTGGCCGCGATCAACACCCTTCAGTCGCAGCTGTCCTCCTGCCCGTCCTCCATCAGCCAGGCAGCGGCAGCCGCCGCGTTGGGTGGTCCGCAGGACTTCGTCCTGGAGTCGGTCGACGTCTACCGGACGCGGCGCGACACTGTCGTCAAACTCATCGGCGAGACACCAGGGTTGAGCTGCGCCACACCGAGCGGAGCCTTCTACGTCCTGGTCGACTGCCGGCCGTACCTGGGCAGGTTCACCCCGGCGGGCACCCGGATCGAGACTGATGAGGACTTCGCCCGCCATCTCCTGGAGGACCAGCAGGTCGCGGTGATCCACGGATCCGCCTACGGTGCCCCCGGCTACTTCCGCATCTCCTTCGCCACCTCCCTGGAGATCCTCACCGAAGCCTGCGCACGCATCGCCGCCGCCTGCGCCACCCTGTCCGAGAGGCCGTCATGATCCGCGTCAGCACCAAGTTCGACCGCCCCGCCCCGGAACTCGTCGAACGCCTCGGCGCCTACTCCTCGGCCACCATTCACGAGGCACAGGGACGGCTCGGCGCCCTCGACTCGACCATCAAGCCCGTGGACCACCGTATGTCCGTGTGCGGCCCCGCCTTCACGGTCCAGTGCGCACCCCGCGACAACCTCATGCTCCAGACCGCCATCGCCTACGCCCGCTCCGGCGACGTCATCGTCGTCTCCGCCGGCGCCTACGCCGAGGCCGGCTCCTTCGGCGACGTCCTCGCCAACGCCTGCCAGGCCAAGGGGATCGCGGGCCTGGTCACCGACACCGGCGTCCGGGACACCGAGGACCTGCGGGCCCTCGGCTTCCCGGTCTTCTCCCACAGCGTCTGCATCAAGGGCACGGTGAAGGAGACCGTCGGCCCGATGTGCGAGCCCGTCACCGTCGGCGGCCAGCTCGTCCGCCCCGGCGACGTGATCCGCGCGGATGCCGACGGTGTCGTCGTCGTGCGCCGCGAGGACGCCGCGGACGTGGCGGCGGCGTCCCAGGAGCGGGTCGACGCCGAGGAGGGCTACATCTCCGCCTACCGGGCGGGCCGGACCGTCATCGACATCTGCAACCTGACACCGCTCCTCGCCGCGAAGGGCCTGGTGATCGATGAGGAGTGAGCGAGAACCATCAACCGCCCCGTTCCGCTGCCCACTTCGGACACCGGTACAGCGCAACGGCCTCGGCGACCGCGCTCGAAATCACAGAACGCCTCGCGGCCAGTCCGTGACGAGAGCGATTCGGTGATGCTTGAGGTACGCCTTCTGGATCCGAGAGACCGCGCCGTCTGACAGTCCGCATTCCGGTTGCCGTGGCTCTCCTCGCTCAGGGCATCGCGGATGCTCGTCGACGTGTCAGCGCGGAGAGCATGTCCTGGACCGTGACGAACTCGGCGCGCGGCCTCGCGGCACCGCGGTCGAGTTCGGCCCGGTCGAGTGCGCGCCGGTCGGACCGGTCCAGCGGATCGGCTCCTCGTTGCCTCAGCACCGACATGAGCGAGTCATGGTCGGCGACATCGCGCTCCAGCACTCGGAACGGTGCGGGTCGAGGACGTGGACCTTGCAGCCACCCAGTTCCTGGGCATGATCTCCAACTACGTCTTCTGGCCAACACTCCTGGTGCCGGGCTGGGAGGTGAGCGCCGAACGCGTCGCTCAGGTAGTCGACGAGGCCGTCCGCACCATTTCCGCCCGGTACGCCGCGACTGGACCAGGGGCGTCCACCAGCGCCTGAGTCCCGCCGCCGCCAAAGGAGCTGATGCCTAAGCAATCGAGGCCGTCGGCACCAACGGCGTTCGCGGGGGACCCCGTTCTGTCGTGGTCGGCACGTAGGGTGCGGCCATGACTGTGCCTGACCTGGTTCCCATTCGGCATGAGCCGAACTACCGAACGTCCACTATCGGCCAGTGGGACGGAGGCCAGTTTTTTGCCCACGTCAGCGGTGTTTTCGCAGGCCGGGACGTCGATGGCCGGGTAGTGCGGCGGTGGTACTCCGTGTTGCACGAGTTCGACGCCGCAGGTCGGCACCTGGACTCCCGGATCCGCGCAGCCGGAACGGTCGCCGACGGGCCGGCGAAGGCGCCGATGGTGGAAGCCGCGCAGCGGCTCCTGCACGAGTGGCTGGACGCGTTGCCCGGGCGGTACTTCACAGACATCGCGATCGCCCCGTTCGCCGTGGAGGTCGACGGCGCACTGTTCGGCCTTGTCAGCGAGTGCCACGGGGAATATCCCGAGGGAGAGGAGCAGGACGACTGGGCCGAGTTCTACCCGAACCGGCTCGGGTTCAGCGCGCCGTGGGACGGCTTGTACGACACGTGAGGGGACGTGCGCTGTGTCAGCCGGCGGCGCGTGAGAGCGGTCGAGGACCTGGTCGGGTTGCCGAGCGGCCTCGGGTGAGTCGGCGGACCATGATGCCGATCATTGCCCAGCGGATCATGGTTTCGGAGTGGGCCGTGCTGGCTTCGTAGTCTCGGGCCAGGCGTCGGTGGGCGGTGATCCACGACAGCGTGCGCTCCATCGCCCACTGCTTGGGCTGGACCTGGAAGCCGCGCTGAGCGGGGTCTTTACGCACGATCTCTAGTTCGCGGCTGAGGACCTGGGCTGTCCAGTCGACCAGGCGGCCGGCGAAGCCCTGGTCGGCCCAGATCTTCCGCACGCTCGGATGGTCGAGGCGGGTCCACAGCAGCGGGCGTCGGGCGCCGTCGCGGTCCTGGATGTTCGCGGAGACAACGTGGACCGCCATGAGCAGGCCGAGAGTGTCTGTGATGATGAATCGCTTGCGGCCCTTGACCTTCTTGCCCGCGTCCAAGCCCCTGGTGGCGGTCGGGACGGTGTCCGCTGTGCGGATGGACTGGGAGTCGATCAGCCCCGCGCTCGGCTCGGTATTACGCCCGTCGGCCTGCCGGACCCGAGCACGCAGGGCATCGTGGACACGCTCGACGGTGCCGTCGTCATGCCACCAGCTGAAGTACCAGTACACCGTTGGCTAGGACGGGAAGTCCTTCGGCAACTGCCGCCAGGAACACCCGGTCCGCACCACGTAGAAAATCGCGTCCACGATCCGCCGCTGCGGGTGCTTCTCCCGACGCCCACCCTTGGGACCCACCCGCGCCGGCGACGGCAACGGATCCACCAGCACCCACTGCTTGTCCGTCAGATCCGACCGATAGCCACCCCCAGGACCACTCACACCAAGCACAACGACCCCGCCAGCCCCACGGCACGGCAGATCTCAAACGCGGTCCAAGTGGGCGTTTTGAGAGTATTTGGTAGCCATGGGTGGGTGCTTGATCCTCGCGGACGTTCGTCGGTGACCACTCCCGCGACGAGGAAGCGCTACGCAATACTCGTCCTGTGGAGTGGTTCGAGCAGGCACGGGCAGCGCAACAGCGCACGGATTGGGATGCGGCCATCGCATTGGTAAGCGCACGCGCCGAGTGCTACTCCACCGATCCCTCCAGGCACGACAACCATCTGTGGCATATGGATTTGCTTGCCCGCGCGGAACGACTCTCGGAACTCGCAGAGCGCGCTCTCACTGATGTTCACGCACGTCGGAGACTCAACAGATCGCTTCGCGAGCGAGAGATGGAAGCGGCGCTGCGCAACCGCGCCGAAGACGGTGATCGCGATGCTCTGTACGTCCTCGTGCGGTTGCTGTGCGAGACGAGTCGGCCCCAAGAGGCCCATCGAGTGGTCCAAGACTTCGGCCCGGACGATCAGTACGCGCACCAGATCATGGCTGGCTTTCGATCGCCGTCGAGCGGTGCAGAGTAACGCTCGGCACCAGCCTTGGCTGACCTGTCAGGAGCCGGGTCGTGGAGTACGTCCTTTTCGGGTGAGGCCGAGTCAGGACTGCTGGTCGCGGTGTTCGGTCGCCTACTGCTTCCTGGTGAAGTTGCCAGTCGATCTCAGCGAGGACGTCGAGCTTGACCAGGCGTTTCAGCTTGGCGCGGGTGCCTTCGATGTTCTTCGGCAGCAGTTCGTGGTCGAGGGCCTGGCAGACGTCGCGGGCGCGCAGCGGGCCGGTGGCCTTGTTGAAGACGGCAAGGATGCGGGGGTAGTCCGGGTGATCGGGAAGGTCCGGCGAAGCAGTGTGGGCCGGGAGTCGGTCCGCGAGGGCAATGACGGTCTTCCGGGTGATCGCCAGGTGCTCGAGATGGGTCTCGGCCTCCCACAGCCGGCCCTGCAGTTCGTCGATCTGCGTGCGGAGGCCGTCGGCCAGAGCCCGGGCGGCGTCCTCCTGGAGGTCGAGCGCTTCGAGCAGGGGCCGGATGTTCACACCGTCACCGCCTGCGCATCGCGCCAGGTGGCAGTGTTCGCGCCGGTCAGGCGTCGGGCCATCACGTGGGTCATCGCCCAGTAGACACGCGAGGTGGAGGAGGACGGGCGGTGCTCGTAATCTCGAACCAAGCGCAGCATCGGTTGGCTCATGCACCACCGCCGCCTCGCCCGCGACTACGAGACACACCCGCATCGCCCCGAAGCCATGATCCACCTCGCCGTGATCGACCTCATGGCCCGCAGACTCACCGGCGAAGCCACCCTGAACTGGCGCGGAACCTGACCCGGGACCAAACACGAATCACCGGACCAAACGCTCAGAAAGAAGAGCCTCCGCGTCGGTGGGGCACGTTGTCAGGGTGCTGTGGGGCGAAGGGCGAGGAGGGCTTGGAGTGGCCGGGTGGGCAGGGGGATGCCGCGCCAGATCAGTGCTTTGCGGTAGGTGAGGGAGGGACTGATCGGGACGGCACGGATCCGAGGGTTTCCGATGAGCGCCCGGTCGGTGCTCACGGTGAGGGAGATGCCGACTCCGGCTTCCACCAGGGCGGCGTGCAGGCCCCCGTCGTTGGTTGCGTACTGGGTGGCGAAGGCGATGCCGGCGGCATCGAAGGCGACCTGCAGTCGTGGCCGTAGTCCGCTGTCGGGGTCGTAACTGATCAGGGTCTTGCCGGACAGCAGCTCGATGGGCATGTTCTGCCGGCCTGCCAGCGGAGAGTCTGCCGGTACGACAGCCACGATCTCGTCCTCGAGCATGACCACGCTGCGCAGGTCTTCGGCCAGGGGCTGCTGCGGCAGGGCCACCACGGCGGCGTCCAGTTCGCCGTCTTCCACGCGCGAGATGAGTCCGGCGCTGCGCCCTTCGACGAGTTGTACGGCGACGCCCGGGTGCTGGCGGTGGAAGGTGCCAAGGAGTGCGGGCAGGGTGGTGTGCTCGGCCCCGTCCACGGTGCCCAGGACGAGCGTGCCGGTGACCAGGGCGGCGCGGGAGGCGAATTCGGCGGTCACCCTGTCGGCGTCGGCGAGGGTCTGGCCGGCCAGGGGAAGCAGCACCCGGCCGGCCTCGGTCAGGCGGACGCTGCGTGTGCTGCGTTCGAAGAGCGCTTCGCCGAGTTCCTTCTCCAGGGATCGGATCTGGTGGCTGACAGCGGGCTGTGCCACCGACAGCCGCTCGGCGGCGCGGGTGAAGCTCTGCTCCTCGGCCACGGCCACGAAGACCCGCAAGGTCCTCAACTCCATCATTAACCTCATTTATCAATTGCATCAAGAACTAGTCTTTGACCTCTTGCTCGTTTATCTCCACTGTAGAGGCATGGCAGACGTGACACAGGCGCCGAAGCGCCTCGACGGGATGAAGACGAAGCTTGCGGACTCCCCTGGCCGGCCCGGACTCAGCAACGGGCAGGTGACATGGATGTCGATCGCGGCCGGCGTGAGCGTCGCCAACGTCTACTACCTGCAGCCGCTCCTGCGGCCACTGGCCGCCTCCTTCGCTGTTTCCGATGCACTCGCCGGACTGCTGCCGATGATCACTATGGTCGGCTACGCGGCCGGGCTGCTGCTGGTGGTGCCCGCTCTGGAAAGGACCGGGCTGCACCGGCTGATGGGCTGGTTGAACGCGGGCAGGTTGATCGCGCTGGCGCTCGCGGCCTCCGCCACCGATTACCCGCTGTTCGCGGCGGCATCGGTGCTGCTGGGAGCAACGAGCGTGCTGGCACAGACTCTGATGCCGGCCGCAGCGTCGCTGGCGCCGCGGGAGGCCGTGGGGCGCACCACGGCCCGCATCACGGCCGGCCTCTTCGGCGGCATCGTGGGTGCCCGGGTCATCGCCGGGGCGGTCGACGGTCTCCTCGGCTGGCGGTCGGTGTATGTGCTGTCGGCGCTGATGACGCTGGTCGTGCACCTTGCGCTGCGAGGGTTGCCCGAACCGCCCGTGCGCCACGGGCTGCGCTACCGGGCCCTTTTGGCTTCGCTTCTTCCGCTCCTGCGAGGTCAGCGCGGCCTGCGCTGGGCGGCGCTGACGGCGGCTGCCGGTTTCGCCGGCTTCAACGTCTTCTGGACGGCGGTGACGTTGTATGTGACCGGCCCGGCGCACCGCTGGTCGACCACCAGTGCCGGACTGCTGGGCCTGGTGGGCGTCGTCGGCACCGCCACGGTATTGGCCATCGGCCGGTTCCTCGACGGCCGTATGCGGCGACGTCTCGCGGTGGCGGCTGCGGGGACGATGGCTCTCGGCCTCCTCATCGCCGGTCTGTGGGGTCTGTCGGCCGGTGCCCTCATCGTCGGGGCACTACTGCTGGACTCCGGTGCCCGTGTGAGCAACGTCGCCAACCAAACCCACGCCCTCACACAGCATCCCGAGGCACGCGCCCGCCTCAACACCCTCTACATGACGGCGTACTTCGCGGCCGGGTCGCTCGGTTCCGCGGCAGGGGCACTGCTGTTCGCGCGCGGCGGCTGGACGCTCACCGCGCTGGTCGCCGCAGCCCTGGCCGCACTGGGAGCCGGGTTCGCGGTCAGAACGTAGCGCCGGGTTGAGGGCCTCGTGACCGAGACGCCCACCGGTCCATCGATCTCGCCCGCACTCTGATGACCTGCTCCTTCGAGTGCTTGACGCGCCGTGCACTGGGGGTACATCGGCCGTGCACTGACGAGCATGAACCCCTTGTCCACCGGTTCTACGGTGACGGCTCAAAGACGGCGAGCCCCCACACCTCTCTCCCCCCCGGTCGATGGCCGCAGGTCAGTCGACGGATCACCAAGGACGGTCACACCGGCAGTCTCCGGTCGGCCATGACCTGCACAAGGCGGCCCGGCTACAGCCGTGGCCCTCACAGAAGGAAATACACCATGAGTGATGCGAAGAAGGTCCTGGCCGATCTGGTCCTTTCCACCTCGACGGAGCACGCTCCGCTGGACGCGCCGTGGGAGGCGATCGACATCGCCGACTGGCTGCTGAACCTCCCGGACGCGGAGTACCAGCGCTGCGCTCCGCCGGACCACAAGGCGGCCGGTTACACCACGACCGACGACGGCCGGCCGATGTCGATCAACGTGGAGATGATCGGCACGGGCCTGGTGATCCAGCACTACGTCGCCGAGGTCGCCGAGAAGCACCACTGCCACATGGTGTCCCTCTCCGATGTCCTCACCCCGCACGGCTGGACGACGGTCCAGGTGATCTGGGATCTGTCGGTCCAGGACAACGGCGACGGCACCGTCACCTACACCAACCAGGTCACCAGCCACCCCACCCAGGAGTTCCTGGAGTTCAACGAGAACAACGGCATCACCTTCGAACAGGCCGCTGCCGCACGGCAGGCCGCCTCCGGTGATCACAACCGGCGGGAGACACCGCTGTTCGCCGCGAGCATCGCCCGCCACGCCCTGGCACGGAGCGCACAGTGACCACGCAGCCCAACATCCCCTCCACTCCTGCCTCGCCCCGGGACATGGCCCGTGCCTTCACCCCGGCCCTCACCGAGCTGGTGGAGGACCCGCTGTACAGCCAGGTGTGGGCGGATCCCGCGCTCAGTCCCCGGGACCGCAGCATCGCCACCGTCGCCGCGGTCGCGGCGCTCTACCGCCCCGAAGAGCTGCCCGCGCAACTGCGGCGGGCCGTCGACAACGGCGTGACACAGGCCGAACTGGCGGCGATCATCACCCACATCGCGTTCTACGCCGGCTTCCCGGCAGCCATCAGCGCCTCGGCCATCGCGGCCCACACGCTGCTGGACTGAGATCGCACACCCCGAGTCCGCGGGCCACCGCCCGTTCCCCGTCCTTCCACGTACGTCGAGGCCCGCATCCGCGCGTCCCGCGCAACAGGAGTCCCGATGACGACAGACGAGGGCCGGACGGCTCGCCCGCGGACCCGGCAGCTTGCTCCCTGGCAGGCGTTCTGCCTCCAAGCCTCGGTCGTGGTCTTCTTCCTCGCCGGGGCGAGCGCTCCCACCCCGCTGTATGCCACCTACCAGCGGCAGTGGCACTTCTCGCCGATCACCACCACGGTGATCTTCGGTGTGTACGCCGTGGTGCGGGTGAGCTGGACCGTGCCCGCGCAGGCGCACGCTCCGCTCGTGAGGGCCGCCGCGGTGGTAGTAGCCGTCTGGGCGCTGGCCGGGTTCTACGGCTCTCTGGGCCCTGCGCTGGTCCATCGCGTCATCCCCGGACAGGGTGCGCTGCTGGGCGGACTTGCCCTGTCCACGCTGACGGCCTGCGGTGCCCTGACCGTCCTCGTGCTGCGCAACGCCCCTCCGCGCACCACCATGCGGGTGGGGGCGCTGGCTCTCATCGTCGGAGTGGGGGCCACCCTGGTGTCCGTCACGCTCGGCGCCGCCGGTCTGTTCTTCGTCGGCACGGCGATCGCCGGTGTCGGGTTCGGAGCCGGTTTCCAGGGCGGCATCCGCACGGTCGTGCCACTTGCCGAACCACAGCAGCGGTCGGGCCTGCTGTCCGTCATGTATCTGATCTCCTACCTCGGCTTCGGCCTGCCGACGATCATTACTGGACTACTCGTTGTGTACGGCGGTGGCGTGGAAAGAGCCGCCTACGAGTACGGCGCGGCAGTCATGCTCCTCGCCTCACTCGCCTTCGCCGGCACTCTCGGGCGCTGGTCCGGCCGGATCCCGGCCAGCCAAGAGGTTCCCTCTGCTACTCCGAGCGGCCCCGCTGTGGACGTATGCGCGGACGCCTGCCGCGCCGGTAGCGCGCCCCAGTCTCTTTCTTCCTCGCGCCGCCGCCTTCCGGCCCACACGAAGGACGAACGCCGATGAACCAGTCGACACCTGACACGCCCCCGCGGATCGTCGTGGGCGTCGACGGCTCCCCGTCCTCCAAACAGGCTCTGGCCTGGGGCAGTTACATGACCTCGATGATGGGAGGGGTACTGGAGGTGGCGACCGCCTGGCAGAACCCCCCTTCCTGGACCGGCATAGCCGATGACTGGGATCCCGCCGCCGAGGCAGGCGCCATGTTGTCCGAGTGCTGCGACGAGGTGTTCGGCACCACCCCGCCCAAGGACCTCAAGAAGACTGTTGCTGCGGGCGCCGCCACCGCCGCCCTGCTCGATGTGAGTGTCGGTGCCCGAATGCTTGTCCTCGGCAGCAGGGGGCACGGCGGCTTCACCGGTCTCCTGCTGGGATCAGTCAGTGCTGCCTGCGCCGAGCACGCCCCCTGTCCCACTTTGATCATCCACGGTGACGGCCTCCCGCCGGTTGCCGCGCCCGGCGCGGACCGCACAGTACCAGTGACGGAGACGGCACGATGACCGCAGGCGACGAAGCACACGAGGGCAGGAAGGCGCCTGAGTCCCACCCCTACCGGCACCCTGCCACCGGATGGGGTGCGGCAAAGAGCGTGGGCCAGTTCCTTGCGCGTGAGCGGAGCCTGGACACCGGCCCGCCGGCACGG
The DNA here is from genome assembly GCF_042892755.1 of Streptomyces sp. NPDC001714. Lineage (NCBI taxonomy): Bacteria > Bacillati > Actinomycetota > Actinomycetes > Kitasatosporales > Streptomycetaceae > Streptomyces > Streptomyces sp. NPDC001714. The sequence continues at coordinate 17,027 of NZ_JBIAUL010000043.1, read as the reverse complement.
GCATCCGTGCGTTTCGTGTGGACCTCTGGAGCGGCCGGTGCCCGGATGCCGTCGTCGGCGTGGACTCCGGCCGCTCGCGAAGGTCACCTGAGGCCGAAGGCCCGGTTGATGGTCTGCCGGACACCGCCGCCGCTTCGCTGCTCGGCCGTGACACGGATGGACACGTAGGTCGCCCGGGCCGGGGCGTGGAGCCGGGTCCGCCATGAGCCCTGGTCGTCCTTCAGGACTTGCCGATGCCAGGAGGCGCCGTCGTCATAGGACACCTCCAGTCCGACCGCTGTGACGGCGTCCTTCACGGCGTCGCTTCCGACCACGACGGGGTCGACCGAGAAGTCCGAGGTGCGTGCCGCACGCCCCCTGCCGTCCAGGTCCGTTCCGTAGTCGAGTTGGGCCAGAGGGATGGCTTGGTTGTCGGCGCTGCCGGAGACGAACGTCCACTCCGTGTGCGTGGTCGAGGAGTAGGGGGTCAGGTCGGGGTTTCCCTGCGTGTCGGCGACGAGCCGGTACGGCAGCTTTTGGGGTGCGAGGTCGCCGACTCCGAAGTCGGGCCGCGGGCCGTTCTGCATCAGGAGCCTGTCGCCCTGGTAGAGCGCGAAGCTCCGGGACATCAGGCCCGTGTCACCGCTGTGGGCGGAGCCCCCGTCGCCGAATCCGGCGAGTGTGCCGCCCATGGCGTCTCCGACACGGTGCGGGACCTCGAAGCTGAGCATCCGTGGCCGGGTGATGGGGCCGAACCAGTGCTCGCCGTGGACGCTGCGCGGTCGGTAGCTCGTGATGTCGGTGAAGGTCGACCATCCGTCGATGGACGCGTACTGCTGCCATTTGACGCCGTTTCCGGCGGAGACCCAGTCGGTGCGGTGCCGGGCGGCCACCGGTTCCCGCGGGAACGGAGGAACGCGCGTTCCCCCGTACACGGAGTAGGGGTAGGCGGCAGGCCAGTATTCGTACGACGGGCTGTCTTCCCGGCTCTCGAGGATCTGCTTGCCGGCGGGCGCGGAGAAGGTGTTGTCGATGCGGGCCAGGCTGCCGGGGTCCGTGTCCGGCGAGGGGTCCTGCGGCACTCCTCCCCGATGGTAGTCGGCCAGGTCGTACAGGTACGCCGGTGCGGGATGGGCTTCGACTGCCAGACCGGCCCCCCTCTTTCCGGTGGCTGTGAGGGTGCGGATCAAGCGTTCTCCGTCGTCCTGGGCGACCGAGGCGACCGGGAGGGGGCCGGTTGTCCTCTGGTCCGGATCGCCGTACCAGTCGTACCCACGGCCGTCGCCCTCGTTGACGACGAGGAGCATGGCCGCCGACGCCGCATGCGCCGCGGCCGCCTGGTCTGCCGGCGTCACCTCGTCACTGCGGCGGACGACGACGGCTTTGCCGCGGGCGTGCAGGCCGGTGTAGTCGACGGGCGCGCCGTTGCCGGCGAAGACCGCGTCCACGTGGGTGGAGCCGTCGTGGAACGACGCGGATCCCGGCTGAACCAGCAATGCGTCATCCAGGCGGTGCCCGTCGTAGGTGATGGTCAGCGGCGTCTGCTTGGCGCGGATCCGGGTGGTGAAGACGAAGCAGCCCTGGGTCACCTCGCCCTTGCTGGGAAGCGCCCAGAGGCTGTCGTACGCGGGTGAGGGCATGAGGATCTCGTGCAGCGCCCGGTCGTCGACGGGCGTCGGCAGGCTGGAGGTGAAGGAACGGTAGAGGTCGATCCTGGCGGTGGTGACCGAAGTCGGCTTGGGCGTGGCCACCTTGATCCGGCGGATGCGTGACGCGTCCAGGTCGATGTTCGTGTCGGACGTCAGCTTCAGCTCGGGAGCGGCGAGTACGGCGTATCCCAGGGAGTGCGGTCCGTTGCGGCCCGTCACGTCCAAGGTGGAGACGACGGTGTAGGTGCCGGGGGCCCAGCGGCTGGTGAGAGTGCCGTTCGGGACCCACATGATCGTGGTCTTCCCGTCGGCTCCCGTGATCTCGACCTCGCCGCTGACGGGCTTGCCCGCCCGGTCCTTGAGGTGAACCGTCAGACCGTACTTCTCGGACTCGACGGACAGACCCGCGGCGGTGTGCACGGCGCCGGTCGCGAAGCCGGCGGTGATCTGGGCGGCGTACTGTCCCGGCCGCAGCCCCCGGGGATCTGCCACGAGGGTCACCGTCGAGGTTCCGCGCGCCGGCACGGTGACCCGGTCGGCCGCGAGGGTGAACACCCCTGCGGGCGCGTCTCCGCGGTCCACCTGGAGGCGCAGGGTGACCGGGTGCCCGGTCGTGTTGGTGTAGGTGATCTGCCGCTTCACCGGCTTCGGCTTCCGGTCCTTCGACCAGGGGACGAGCCCTGCGTCGACAGACCCGCTCGCGACGATCTGGTCCTGAAGGTACGCGGCGCCCACGTCGAGTCGGCCGGTGCCGGCCTGGTAGGGGCTGTAGCCGGGGGTTCGGGCGCTGGTGCTCATCAGGGCGTCTTTGATCTGCCGGCCGGTCCAGGTCGGATGCTTCTGGGCCAGCAGCACCGCTGCCCCGGCGACATGCGGAGCGGCCATCGAAGTGCCGCTGTCCGTACGGTAGTAGCCCTCGCCCGAGCTCATCAGCTGCGAGCGGGCGGCCAGCACGTCCACCCCCGGAGCGGTGAGGTCGGGCTTGAGAGCGTCGTCGTTCATCCGCGGTCCCGCGCTGGAGAAGTCCGCGAGGTGGTCGGTGGAGTCCACCGCGCCGACGGTGAGGGCGGCGTCCGCCGTTCCCGGTGCGCTGACGCTGTACGGGTTGTTCCCGGAGTTGCCCGCGGCGATGACGAAGAGGGCGCCGGTCTCCGCACTGAGCTGGTTGACCGCTTGACTCAGCGGGTCGTCCTGGGTGTGCCACGCCGGCGTGCCCAGGCTCATGTTGATGACCTTGGCGTGCTCGGTCCGTGCCGCCCACTCCATGCCGGCGATGATGCCGGATATGGGGCCCGATCCGCTGTCGTCCAGGACCTTGCCGACTATCAGGTCTGCGCCGGGGGCGACTCCGCGCTCCTTTCCGCCGGAGGCGGCTCCCGTTCCGGCCACCGTGGACGCGGTGTGCGTCCCATGTCCGTTGCGGTCGGCGACGTCCTCTCCCTCGACGAAACTACGAGCCCCCACAATGCGGTCGGCCAGATCCGGATGTGTGGCGTCCACACCCGAGTCGAGCACCGCCACCCGGACGCCCGCGCCGGTCGCCCCCGCTTTCCACGCCGCGGGAGCGCCTATCTGCGTCGTGGTGTCCGCAAGGTCCGCCCGCGCCCTGCCGTCGAGCCACACCTTGTCGACACCCGCCGCGAAGGAGGGTCCCGTCGTTCCGCCGGAAGCCGCGTCGGTCCTCCCCGCCGTCCGCAGGGCGGCCCGTCCGCCGTCGCCGGTCAGGGCGTCCCAGAAGACGGGTGTCGTCGACCGCCGAGCCTCGACGGCCTCTGCGTGGACGGACGGGAGAGCCAGGGTCGTTCTCGCTCCCGGCAGCGGACCGTCGGACCGCAGCCGCCCGCCGGGGGCACCGCTCCCGGCCGGAGAGTGCGTGACGATCAACGGGAGGGAGCTCATATGGGCGTCGTCGTAACCCTGGGCCGTCAACTGGGTGATGTCGAAGAGCTGCTTGTCGAGCCGTCCCGCCGCGATGTAGGGCATGGCGCTGTCGGGATACACGAAGGTGTCCCGGCCCTCGACCACGACGCGCGCCGAGGCGTCCGCTTTGGTTACACCTTTGATGTCGTCCACCGACACCGATCCGTCAGGCTCCTGAATCGCCGTCACCCTGTCGCCGGTGATCAGTGTCACCGTGACCGGCAGGCCCCGCGCTCCGGGGGACCTGTCGCCCACGGCTTGCGGGGCCGGACGAGGAGTCGCTCCGTGGGCCGTCCCGGGGGCGGTCAGCGCGGCGGCGAGGACTGCCGCTGCCAAACCACCCGATCTTCGCGCGAACAGAGAATGCACACTCACTCCTGGATCACTGAGGGACCGAATCTGATCATCGGCACAAGGAAAGTAGAAATTGAAATCTGAACTGCCTGCCTGCCATGTGTGCGGACACTCGCAGGGCCGAGGCTGCCTACGGCAGCTGGACCAGAGCAGTTGGGGACGACGCGGCAGCCGCCGAATCGGGCATCGTCACGGACGCGCCCGAGAAACCGGTCCCCGTCCAGGAACGGAGGGGGAGTCATGACCTGCCTGCGTCCGGCGGCTGCCACGTGTCCGCCATGACGTCAGACACGTGGCCGCCGGTACGGCGGGACTACGCGGGCGCGGGCACCGGTGTGCGTCTCGGGCCGGGGCGGGGCCGTACTCCTGCCCCGGCGTGTCCTGGAAGCGGCGTCGTCCGCTCGAAGGGCGAGGGCCCGCCGGGGGTTTCGGGACTCGCCCGGGCTTGGACATCAGTAGGAGAACTGCTCCAGCCCCGTGCCCCAGCCGTTCAGGACCCACCCCGTGCGGGTGTGCGGATCCAGGAAGAGTCCCTGGCGGCCGGTGAACTCGAAGTTGGAGCCGGCGATGGTGGAGTTCACGAGGTTGGCCACCGCGTGGCGTGCCAGCACCTCGCCGGTCGCCGGGTTCAGCACGGTGATCTCGCTCATGGCGTTGTTGTCTGTCTCGACTCCGCTCTCGTAGAGGCTCGCCTCCACGGCGATTTGGTGGGTGGTGTCCAGGGTCGGCCAGACCGGGCCGTGGGTGCCGGTGTCGACCGTGGTGGACGGGGTGAGTGTCTTCTGGTCGGCGGTCAGCCAGGTGCTGGTGGGGAAATCACCACCCTCGGGATTGGGCTGGGCGGCGCCGACGCCTGCGTAGACCTTGTCGCCCTTGCCGTCGGGCAGCAACGCCGAGACGCACTGCGGCAGCGAGGCGACGGGGGTGACGGTGCCGGTGCTGAAGTCCGCGCCGACCGCGCCGTAGGAGACGCGGCCGCCCAGGCACGGGCCCATCGTTCCGGCGGTGGCGACGAACACCTCGCCGGTGGAGGCGTCCACCGAAACGTTGTTGTAGGAGCGGTACAGGTTGTTCGGGTTGAGCGCCAGCGACTTACCGACCTGTCCGGTACTCATGTCGACCGGCCAGACCCGGCTGAGGCCGCTGTCCGGCTCGTAGGTGGTGACCAGGCCGCGATGGCGGGCCGTGTCGACGGTGCCGCCCTCAAGGTAGGCGGTGCCGCTGATCAGGTCGGAGAGAGCGGTGACCTTCACCGGGGCGCCGGTCGCGGGGTTCTCCACGTCGATCCTGGCGTTCGAACCGGCGAACGGGGTGTGGATGATCAGGGCGTGGCCGCTGGCCGGGTCGGTACCGAGCACCTCCTGCATCGTCTGCCCGTCGGTGGACTCGGCGAAGGAGTCACCGGCGGTGCCGGTGGTGAGGTCGTAGCCGGTGGTGGCTGAACGGTCCAGGTGGTACACCTCGTCGCCGCCCGTCAGGGTGAAGGTGTCGGTGGAGACCAGCGCCTTGCCGCCGGAGACGGTGAAGCTCTCCACGGTGCCGGGGACCTGGTCGCCGTCGCGGTACTGCAGGAAGGACGTCGGGGACGCCTGGCCGATCGGCGAGCCGTGCCGGGTGGCGAGCACCCGCACCGGGTACTGCAGCCCGGTCGGCAGTTTGAGCGCCGACAGGTCCAGTACGGTGTGGCCCTTCACCGCGGGCAGCCTGACGGTGAGCGTGGACGGGTGGTTGAAGCCGTCGTCGTCGCGGTGGCTGCCGTTCTGGTTGGTGACCGTGTTCAGCGAGCCGTAGAGCGTGGGGCCGGGCGACATCACCTCGAACTCGGCGCCGTCCGCGCCGTGTACACCGGTCGCGTCCCAGTTCACGGTCACTCTCGGCGCGCTACGGGCGGTGTCGGCGGCGTGCGCACGGGTGTGGCCGTCCGTGGTCAGCAGCGGGGCGTCGGGCCGTTCGTCGGCGGCGGGCCCGATGCGCAGGGCGCGGAAGTCGCCGTAGATTGGGAGCACTCCGTAGAGATCGGCCTGCCGGATGCCGACGCCGTAGAGTCCGGCGCCGCCCGCAGCGAAGGCGGAGGCGGGGATCGTCACGGTGCCCCTGGTCCGGGTGAGCGGCGCGGACCACTGGACGTTGAAGTCGTCCACCGCAGCGCTGGGGGAGTAGTGGCCGACGGAGGAGAGCACCAGGCGCGGGCTGTCCGCGCCGCGGAGGCCGGTGAGGTCATAGGAGACGGTGACGGACCGGCCGAGCGGGGCAGTTCCGGGGGCCGCCGGGGCGAGCGCCTGGGCGTAGGTGCCGTCGCCGGCGAGGAAGGTCAGACGCTGCGAGAGTTCGCCGGCCACCTTGCCGCCCCGCAGCGCCTGGAAGGTGACGGGCACGCTGCGGGGGGTGTCGGAGGCGAGCGGCAGCCCGGCGGCGCCCAGCACCTGGGCGGGTGTGAGGCGCAGGCTTGGCGTCCTTGCGGTGAACACGCCCTTGTCGCCGACCCTGACCCGGTAGGTCAGGCCACTGAGGTCGCCGGTCATGTCCAGGCCGAGGGTGATCGGCGAGACGGCGTTCTGGCCGGTCGGCGTCCCGTTGCCGTCCGCGGGCCCTGCCAGGTCGATCGCCGTGGGGTCGGTGGACTCGGTGAAGGCGGTGCCGTACTGCGTGGGCAGCAGCTGCCGCTGGGCCACCGAGAGCCGCACGGGCCGGGGCGCGATGCGGTAGGTCTTGGCGAGGACCCTTTCCACGGCGCGGGTCACGTCGAGCTGGGTTCCCACGGTGAGCGGCTGATCGGCCTGCGGGGGCTGTGCGATGGAGTTGCCCGTGGAGACGAGCAGGTCGCGGACCTGGCGCGGGGTCAGGCTCTGGTGGGTGGCCTTGGCGGCCTGGAGCACGTCGGCCACGGCGGCGGCGATCTCAGGGGCTGAGGCAGAGGTGCCGCCGTTCAGGACGACCTCCACATCCTGCGCCTTGCAGGGGCTGGAAGTGCAGACGTGCATGAGGGACGGCAGGTTGTCACCGGGAGCGGCGAGGTCGATGCGGGTGCCGAAACCGGACGAGTAGGCGGCCGAACCGTTGTAGCGGGTCGTCGGGTAGACGCCCTGCCGGGTGTCGGCGGAGCTCAGTGTGTCGTCGGTGGTGGTGGCACCGGCTGCGATGACGCCGCTGTCGACCACCTTCGAGGGCGTGGTGGTGGGCTCCACGTCGTCGATGTCGGTCTGGGCGCTCGCCTTGGTGGTGGTGTCGGTGGGGGTGCTGCCGCCGTCGGGGCCCACGGAGACGGGCAGGGCGAGCCGGGTGCCGTCGTTGGAGGAGACGACCACGGCGATGCCGGACTTCACGATGGAGGCCAGGGTGGCCCGGATCGTCGGGTCGTCCTCCAGGTAGCGGCCGGGGAAGCCGATCTGCTCGTCGGTGCCGAAGCCGAGGCTGGCGGTGATGACGTCCGGCCGGGGCTTCTGGTTCGCGGCGGCCTTCAGCGCGGCGGTGATGCCCTCGTAGCTGGCCTCCTGCGGCACGACGAGACGGTACTGGGCGCCGGGGGCTATGCCGAGCAGGTCGGTGGCGCCGCTGCCGGTGGCGCCGGGGCGCTGCCGGTCGTGCGGGAGCGGGGCCATCATCGAGAAGTCGAGGAGCACCTCGCCGAGGTTCGGATCCTGCCCCTCGGTCGAGCCGAGGGGGTCCAGCTTGCCGTCGTTGTCAGCCGTGTAGGTGGGGATGAGCGGCATCGACGGCTCGTCGAGGTAGCGCCGGCCGTTCTTGACGACGGTGGTGGGACCGTACACCCGTACGTAGTCGTCACCGCCGTCGGCCATCGACTGGTCGGTGAGGTCGCCGATGGAGACGTTGGTGACGATCTGTCCGGCGCCGGGCAGGGCGTGCAGGTAGGCGGCCGCGTCAGCGAAGGCGCCGGCGGCATCCACGCCTTGGGCGTTGAGGTAGGACTGGAAGGACGTACTGAGGCCGTCGTTGCCGGGCAGGCCGGTGGCCGGGCCGGGCTGGGGAGCCCTGCGGGCGTCCTGCCGCAGCGCCGCCTTCGCCGCGGCGGGCAGCTTCACGGGGCCGGTGTTCATCGGCTGTAGGGGTGCCTGCTGCGCGGCGGCGCCCTGCTTCGTGCCGAGGGTGTAGGAGGCACCGCGGGCGGCCTCGGCACGGGCGGTGAGCGCGGTGGTGGAGGGGGTGATCGTGGCCCCGAGTCCGGTGCGGCCGGCCGAGCGCGGCACCGGGAAGGCGCGGGTGCGGCCCTGCGGGTCGGTGAGGGTGCCGGTGCCGTCGTCGGCCCAGACCACCTTCGAGCCGTCCGCGAGCGTCAGGCTGTGCTGCGCGGGCGCGGCCGGTGCGGGGTCGCCGGCGGGCGCGGCCACGGCTGGGCCGGCCGCCACCAAAGGGACCAGCAGGGCCAGCGCGGCGGCTGCCTGTCTTACGTGTCGGTGCATCAACATGCTCCTTGCGCGCGGGGACTTCGGGGCGGCGCGGGTGCAGAGAGTTGCTGATCACCTTGGGACGGGTGTGCCGACGGGGACAAGGAAATGCCGGTGCGGTTGAGCGCAGTTGCACTTTGGCGCGACGCGGCCGCTGTGTGCCGGACGGTAGTTGGCCCAGAAATGGTGTGGTTGGGGCAGGTTTACGGACCCGGTCATGACGGCATGGGAACGCTCCCTCGCCGGCCTGGAGCGCGCGGTACGGGGTTAGGATCACTCCACTTCCACCGGTGAACGACAGCAGGGGCCGCCCGATGGCCGCGGAGCCGCAGATCCCGCAGGTCCCCTGGAGTGGCCTGGGGTTGCCGCCGCTGGCCGGGCGGGTCCTGGAGTACCTGGTCGCGCATCCGGAGGCGGCTCCCGCCGAGGTGGCGGCGGCCCTGGGCGCGTCGACGTCCGATGCCGCCCAGGCCCTTCGGCTGCTGGAGGCCGAACTGCTCGCCGTCCGCGTCAGTGGACACGCGGACCGCTGGAGCGCCAGCCCGCCACGCCCGGCCCTCGGCAGCCTCCTGGCCCGCCGCCGCGAGGAGCTGGCGAGTCTGGAGACCCACGCCGAGCTGTTGCACGAGATGCACATCTCGGTGACCAACCACCGTTTCGCGTCTGACCAGTTCGAGATCCTCGACACCGAGGAACGGGTCACCGCTCGCTACGCCCATCAGCTGAGAGCGGCGCGGCAGGAGGTGCTGCACCTGGTGATGCCGCCGTACGTGGCGGCGGTCGACGGGGTGTCGGACAGGCTGGCAATACAGGCGGCGGCGATCCGCACGGGGGTCCGCTTCCGGTCGGTGTACGACAGCGACACCCTCACCGACGAGATATCGCTGGAGACCGTGCGGCGCGGCGTGGAGATCGGTGGCGAGGTGCGACTGTCCAGCGGCCTGCCGATGAAGCTGGTGATCTTCGACGGCACCACCGCGATCATGCCCCTGCGGCGGGACGACGCGGCGGCCGGCTCACTGCTGGTGCACTCCCCGACGTTGCTGCACGTGCTGGCAGCGCTGTTCGAGAGCCTGTGGGCGCACGGGGTGCCCTGGAGACAGGAGGGACGCCCAGTGCCGCCGGCGCCCGCCTCCGACACGCCGAACCCGCGGGCACGCGAGGTCCTGCGACTGCTCTCGCTCGGCATGAAGCAGGATTCGATCGCCCGCACGCTGGGGGTGAGCCGGCGCACCGTACAGAAGGACATCAGCGACATCGGAACGGCGTTGGGTGCGCGCAACCACTTCCAGATCGCGCTCCTCGCCCAGGAGCGCGGCTGGCTGACTTCTCGCCGGTGACCTTAGACCCTTGTGGAGCCGCCCGTTCGGGCAGCCGGGGAGGTGGACGTCTCCGTGAACGTCCCGCCGGTTCTGCGCTCAGCGATCCGGTTCGACGATCGGGAACGAAGCGGCCAGGTCGTTCGCCGAGGCGGCGCGGGTTGTACGACCGTGGGGTCGTCCCGCCAGCCGGAGCGGCGAACTCAGCCTGCCCGAGCCGCACCACTTCGTACGCTGGGAGTGGCATGACCTGCACACCCTGCCCACCCTCGGGAAGATCTTCGCGCCCTCCGCGCACGCACTGGCCGCAGTGTGGCCAGGAGCGCTGACCGGCCTGCCGCCCGTCCACTCCTCCCCGTGCGCCGACACCGCCCCCCCGGGTGCCCGGTGAACCGCCGGAGGCCGTACGGCTGTGGGCACGGATGGCCGACACCGTGATCGACAAAGGCTGGGCGCCTTCCCCGCGGGTCCAGGCCACGCTGCGCCAGGTACCCCGGCACCGGTTCATGCCCCAGGCCTCCTTGGAGACGGCCTACCACGACGACGTATCCGCGGTGACCGTCCGGGAAGCCGACACGTCGGCAGTAAGCTCAGTGTCAGCCGCCTGGCTACAGGCCGACATGATCGAACAGCTTCAGCTGGAGCCGGGCATGACCGTGCTCGAAGTCGGCTCCGGCTGGTGAAACGCGGAACTCCTCGCGCACGTCCTCGGACCGCACGGCCGCGTGATCACCGTCGATCTCGACCCGTACGTCGTCCACCGCACCACGCGGCTGTGCGCGGAAGCCGGCGGCGGCCAGGTCATCTCCGTCCTGGGCGACGGCTGCCTCGGCGCGCCCGCCCGTGTCCCGGCCGGCGGCTTCGACGGCATTGTGATCAGACACAACACCGCGGACATCACCCCGGCCTGGCGGGAGCAACTCGCCGACGGAGCCCGGCTGGTCGTACCGCTTCGCGAAAGGGCCCGCGTTCCGGAGGTGCCATCACCAGTAGATAGGCAGCGAGAACAGCAAACCGTGCAGCGGGTCGCAGAACTGATCCCTGTGCACCATGTCACCTCACCAGAGGCGTATTCCAACACGACTCGCCGTCCCGCGCTCTGCTTCAATGCAGGGCAAAATTCAACAAGGGCCATGCAGGGCCCGCCGCTTCACGAGATCTTTGGCGAGAGCAGTGGGGTGTGCGCGGCTTCCGTATGCCCGCCCTGCTGCCTGGCCGTGCGCGGCCCGAGTGTCACCGGTTCGGCGCGGGGGTGACGGTGAACAGGTCGCCGGGCCGGCAGTCGAGGGCTTCGCAGATCCGGGTGAGAGTGGAGAAGCGGATGGCCCTGGCCCGGTTGTTCTTGAGGATCGAGAGGTTCACGACCGTCACGCCCACGCGAGCGGCGAGGTCGGTCAGGGTCATCTCGCGTTCGGCGAGCAGCGCGTCGAGGTGGCAGACCACCTTGTGCGGTTCTTCTGCAGCATCGGATGCCATGTCAGACGAGCCCCTCGACGTCCCGGGCCAGCTCACCGCCGCGGTGGAAGGCTTCCGCGAACGCCAGCACCAGGAGTGGCAGCAGGAGGTTCCCGATCACCGAGCCGATGAGGTCCACAGTTGGGGCCACGACCGGGCTGTCCGGCCCGGCCAGACCCGTGCGGTGCAGGACGAGGCTCGCGGCTGCCCAGGTCAGGACCCCCGGGACCACTCCGGCCACCCAGATCGCTCCGGCCAGGCCGGCGATCCGTCTGGGGTTGCGGGATTCGAAGGGTCGCCCGGCCGCGATCGACAGCAGGATCCGGTGGAGCAGGAACGCACCGACGCCGACGCACACGGTGATCACCGCGGTGCCGCCGCGCGCCAGGATCTGCTCGGGCACGGTGGAGCCCCAGGATCTCAGAGTGACTGTGGGCAGGTCGGCGTCCAGCCAGGTGGCGCCCCGGGCGCCCGGTACATCGAGGTGCAGGGTGTGGCCGGTGGGGTCGCCATCGTACTGGCGTAGAGCGTGCTGCGTTTCGCGTCCTGCCAGGCCTTCCGCCTGTGCGGCGGTGATGTCATGGTCGGGCAGGGGGATCTTGAGGCGGTCCACTGCTCGGACATGTACGCTCACGCCGACGTCAGCACCGGCCTGGGTGGCTCCATTGATGTCGTAGACGATGCCGTACAGCGGTGCTGCGATCGCCAGGAAGAGCATCAGGACGGCGAGTTTGTCAGGGAGTCGCCTAGCGCGGGCGATCGGTTCGGCGGGGCCGGTCACAAGCGACTCCAAAGCATCCTCACATTCGCGAGCGTGTGCGTGCATTCAGGCCCGCACGCCATCGAAAATCGATACTATCGATATTCGATATGGTTGCACAAGGGCCTGGAGGGCCGCGCCTGGTGCCGTACGGCGGTCACGGGGCGAGCCCGAGCGGGCCGAGGGAAGATCGAACTCCTCACGCGGTACTGACGCACGAGCGCCCTCCCGGGCCGTCCTCGGGCCGTGGAAGGGCGCTCAACGATGACCAACGCCGACAACTGCCGACCGCTCAGCGGCCTCCAACGCGGAGCCAGAGGCGAGGGAGCCCTCGAAGTGGCTTCCGCACTGGCGGTTCCTTCCCGAGACGGCGCCTTTTGCGAGACTGGCCGGCGGCCCACGCGGCGGCGATCGCCTGGCAGGCCGTGAAGGCGGGGGACCCGCTGTTTCAGCAGCAGAAGCATCCGCAGTACGGCGATGTCGACGGCGTGCCCTTCGAGGGCGTGTCCTCGCTGACGAGCGCGGCACCACCATCACGGAGTTGCTGGAAGAACTCGGGTGCGGCGTAGGCCCGGGCGGGCCGCCGGAGCGGGCCACCGGTTCGGTCCGGCGGCCAAGACCGCACGGTGGCTGGGCGCATGTCGAGGCTCTGCCCGATCTGGGAGTCGCTGTGGGGTCAGCGCGTACTCGACGCGCGGGGGGCTCTCCGCGTAGGTCGTGCGGGTGACGATGCCGTGCCGCTCGCGGGCTGTTGAGGCGGCCCGTGAGCTTGGTGGTGGCCCCACGGCGCCATGGACCGCGCCGCCGCCGCGTGCGCCGCAGCACGCGACAGCGTTATGCGCTGGGGTCGGCCGTGAGCTGGTCCATGATGTCGGCCCGGTTGCAGTGGGCCTGCTTCTCGATGATCTTCCCGTCCTTGATCGTGGACAGGTTCATGGAGAACGCGCGTGTGCTCCGCGCGGGGGGATTCCGCGGAAGTCGCCGCCCTGGGCGCCCTCGACCACGGCGCAGGCGCCGACCCTGTCGCCTTCGGCGACGGTGTCGATCATCGTCACCCGGACGCCGGGGAAGGCGTCGACGTGCTTCTTCTCCGCCTCGATGAACCCCCCTCCTCAAGGGCCTGGTAGAAGCGGCGCACGAGCTGCGTGCGGGTCTCGGTGGACATATGGTCGGCCATTTCTGTCGTAACGGGCGGTGCCGTGAAGCGCCGCGCAGATGGTCGCACGCCGGTTGGAGCGTAGGGTGCCGCGAGCCCCGACCGGCGTGAGGTTGTGGTGTGCGGACGAAGGTCTGCGCTCAGGCGTTCTTGAGCCAGTCCTGGTCGAGGCGGTCGGTCAAGTCGGCGGCGGCGAAGGCGGCCTCCAGCTCCTTGCGGCCCTCGGTGTAGTGCGCCCAGCTGTCGTGGTGGACGGGGACGACGCGGCGGGCACCGAGGATCTGGGCGGCCTCGGCGGCCTGGGCGCTGTCCAGGACGACCGGCCGACCGTCGAAGAGCACGGGGAAGCAGGGCGCGCCGGCGAACAGGAGGGCGGTGTCCACCGGGGCGAAGCGCTCGGCGATCTCCCTGACCGCGTCGAGCGAGGCGTTGTCGCCGCTGACGTAGACCGACGGCAGCCCCTCACCCGTCAGCACGAAGCCGACGACCTGGCCGGCGAACGGCTCGACCTCCTCACGCCGCCCGGGGCCGTGGATGGCGGGCACGCCGGTGACGGTGATGGTGCCGCCGCCCGGACGCTGCAGGTCGACCGACTCCCAGTCGGCCAGGCCCGTGGCCTTCGCCCCGAGGCGCTCGCCGCCGCCGGGGGTGGTGAGGGTGAGGGGGACGTCGGCGAGCAGGGCGCGGCCGGAGATGTCGAGGTTGTCGGCGTGCTCGTCGTGCGAGAGCAGGACCACGTCGACGGGGCCGACCTCGTCGGGCGTGATGGCGGAGCCGGCGGTCTTGGTCAGGGTCGGGGCGCCGGGGGTGGCGTAGTCGCGGGGGCCGTCGAAGGTCGGGTCGGTCAGAAAGTGCAGGCCGCCGTACTCGAACAGGGCGGTGGGGCCGCCGAAGGTGCGGACCGGGAACTGCTGGGCGTCGTGCTGGGACATGCCGTCTCCTCGTTTGCTCGCGAAAAATTTGCTCCTTTCCGTGATCCCACGGTAGGCAGGCCTCACGGAAAACTGCAAGCGCTACCATGAGAGGCGTGAACGAGACCCCGCCCGCCGACATCGCAAAGACGGCCCTGCCTCCGGCCCCGGGCGCCGAGCGGTACCGGTCCCTGGACTTCGCCGACACCACGGCGACCCTGCCCGCGGGCCAGGGCTACGACCTGCTCGCCGCACCCGAGTCCGCCATGCACTGGCTCACCGCACACGACCTGACCACCCCGGACGTCCAGCTGTACGAGGTGTGCGCCCAGCGGATGCGCACCCTGCGCGGACACATCCGAGCCCTGTTCACTGCGCGCGTCGACGCCACCACCCCGCCCGAGGAATCCCTGCACGCGGTGAACGAAGCCCTGACCGCTGTACCGACCGCACCCCTGCTCGCCTGGGACGGCGCCCAGGGGCTGCGCCGCATCCACGCCCACCCCACCGACCAGGCCGTCAACCACGCGCTCGCGACCCTGGCCGCCGACGCCGCGGACCTGCTCACCGGCCCGGACGCCGGCCTCCTCGCCGCGTGCGGCTCCGCCCCCTGCGACCGGTTCCTCCTGCGCACACACGGCCGGCGCCTCTGGTGCTCCACCCGCTGCGGAGACCGGGCCCGCGCCGCCCGCGCCTACGCGCGCCGCAGCAGCGGAGCGGATTGACCCCTCTCGGCGAAGGGTTGCGTGGCCGCAGCCACCCGCGGCGGCCTCACCGGCGCGGTGGTCCACAGTGGTCACGGGCTGCAGTACGGATCAAAGGAGTACGCGCAGCTGTGTCGCGATCTGGGCGTCACACGCTCCATGGGGGCCGTCGGGACGAGCGCCGACAACGCCGCCTGCGGGAGCTTCCACGCCGCCCTCAAACGCGAGACCCTGCGCCGCGCCCGGCACTACGGTGACGCCGCCACCTACCGGCGCACCGTCTTTCGGTGGCTGACCCGCTACAACACCCGACGCCGACACTCCGCGAACGGGCAGCTCAGCCCCGTCGCCTGCGAACACCAGCACCAGCCGAGGTCAACTACGCTGACGCCGGCCGCCTGACATTGCGAACGCGTGTCTCGCGAGCGCGTCATGCAGCTCGACCCGGCAGCCCGGACCGCCTGGACCTACGCAGGCGACGGCAGCCAGAGCCCGGAGCGGGGGCCGCGTTGCCCTCCACACACCCTGCCCACGACCACCGGTGGGACCGGACACCGGGGGTGACCTTGCTCGGCGACGCCGCTCACCTCACGGGCCCGAATGGCGAAGGCGCCAACCTGGCCATGTACGACGCCGCCGAACTCGGCCGAGCCATCGCCGCACACTCCGACGACATGAAGACCGCGCTCACTGAGTACGAGCAGGCCATGTTCCCCCGAAGCGCCGCATCCGCCGCTGAGCAACCCGATCTCCACGAGGTCCTGGGCGACGACACACCTCAGAACCTGATGAACAAGTTCGCCGGGAACTGAACGTTCTGACTCCCTGGGTTCAAGATCCTCATGAGCCTTCTACTACCGTTCGAGCTGCGGATGACGACCAAAGGGGTGGCGAGTCCGGCAGCGTAGTGCGCCAGTCCGCCTTTGTGTATTGTCCGGGTTCATGGGTGACCTGGCAGGGCGCTGGCGGGAGTTGAACAAGGCGTACTGGGACGAGCGGGTGCCCATTCATCTGGGCTCTGCCTTCTACGACGGGGAGGGGTTCCGCGCCCGGCCCGATTCGCTGAAGGACTTCGAGACGGCCGAGGTGGGGGATGTCAGGGGCAAGAGCCTGATCCATCTGCAGTGCCACTTCGGCCGGGACACGCTGTCCTGGGCGGCACGAGGAGCGCAGGTCACCGGGCTGGACTTCTCTCCCCCCGCGATCAAAGCGGCCTCACGGCTCGCGACTGAACTCGGTATCAAGGCACGCTTTCTGACCGCGGACGTCTACGACGCGGTCTCGGCGGTCGAGGGGGAGACCTTCGACATTGTCTATGCCAGCTTCGGGGCGCTGAACTGGCTTCCCGACATCAGCCGCTGGGCGTCGGTGGTCGCTGAACTACTCGCTCCCGCTGGGTGCCTGTACCTCGCGGAGTTCCATCCCTTCAGCTACGTCCTCGACGATGAGACCGGAAGCACGGTCACACACGACTACTTCGATGAAGGTCCGGAAGCCTCAGGAGGCCCCGGCACCTACGCCGACGAGGCGGCAGTGACCGAGCACAACGACACCGTCGAGTGGCGGCACAGTCTGTCGACCGTTGTCTCGGCGATCGCCGGAGCTGGACTACGGATCCAGTTCCTCCACGAGCACGACCACACCTTCTACCTCCAACGCCAGTCGCTTGAGAGCCACGACGGCGAGATCTACCGGCATCCTGAAGGCGCTCCGCGGATCCCCCTCACCTATTCGATCCGCGCCCAGAAGGCTTGAACCACTCGATCCAGCGCGGATCGGGTATGCGGGCCCTGTGCCCAGACAGACGTGAAACCTCTGGTAGGCCAGGCCTCTCTCCCAAGATCGTCTGCTGGGCCAGAGGCCTCACCTTGGTCACCTACGCTGCCAGGCTCGACTCCCGCGCCACGTCGTGGAGTACCTGTCCCGTCTGCTGGCCGTCCACCGACGGCGCATCGGCACCCCGCGCGGCAGCCGCGCGTTCGGCCCCTTCCGCCAGGCTGTTCTCGTCCTGCGCTGGTTCCGCGAGCGCGGCTGCGTACACTGCCTGGCCCGAGACGCCGGCATCTCCCAGGCCACGGGCTACCGCTACCTCCACGAAGCATCGACCTCCTCGCACACGGCCCTACGCGGTGGCGTCACCGTCGTTGGAGCAATAGTCAAGAGTTGTGGGTGAGCTGAGTTCAGCTCTCGCTGCGGTGGTTGAGGCCGGTCCTGGCAGTGTTGCGGATCCGCTTGGTCCGGCCGGCTTCGGCGAGGATCTCGACGGCCTCGATGTTCGTCTCGGCGGCGGTCATGAGCTGGAGCCAGTTGGATCCTCCTAGGCCTAAGACGCCGTCTCATTTGGCGTGCTGGGTAGTCTGCACTGTGTGGTGATGGTTGAGCGCATGGTGCCGGACGAGTTGTGGGAACTGTTCCAG
>NZ_JBIAUL010000042.1:0-53382 GCF_042892755.1 Streptomyces sp. NPDC001714 | reverse complement strand
GCCCTTGCCGGTCCCGACCTGCTGACCCGCATCCTGCACCAACTCCCCTCCGGCTATGCGCTGCTGTTCGGCCGCGCCGAACTCACCCCCGCCGCGTAGCAGGCGACGTACGTGCTCGGGGCGGACACGACGATTGCCGTCGCTGTCCGCCCCATGCCCAGGCGGGCTCTCCCGGCCCATCGCGGGAACGACGGGACGTATCCCCCAAGAGAAGGGATTCGGGTTCATGTGTGTGGAGTGGCAAGGCGTCAGCCGGACGCGTTGCCCGAGACCCATTCGTTCCACGGCATGTTCCAGTCGCTGAGGCCGTTGTCCGGGGCCAGGGCGGTCTTGTCCGCGGAGTTCTTGACGACCACGACGTCACCGGGCATCGAGTTGTCGAAGAACCACGCGGCGGGCTGCTTGCCGTCGCCGCCGCCCTTGACGTCGTTCAGGCCGATGCAGCCGTGGCTGGTGTTGGCCCTGCCGAAGATCGAGTCGGCACCCCAGTAGTTGCCGTGGATGAAGGTGCCCGAGGCGGTCAGGCGCATGGCGTGCGGTACGTCGTTGATGTCGTACGCGGGCTTGCCGTCCTTCATGAGGCCGACGCTCGCACCGTTCATGTGGGTCTGCCCGAACTTCTCGGAGATGACCATCCGACCGTTGTACGTCGGGTGCTCGGGGCTGCCGGACGAGATCGGGATGGTCTTGATCGTCTTGCCGTCCCGTACGACGGTCATCTGCTTCGTCCTGGCGTCGACGGTGCTGATCTGGCTCCGGCCGATCTTGAACGTGGCCGTCTTCTGGATGCCGTGGTGGGTGAGCTTGACGGTGACGATGGACCCGGGTGTCCAGTAGTTCTCGGGGCGGAAGTCCAGGCGGGCGTCGTTGAGCCAGTGGCCGACGACCCGCTGCCCGCTGCTGGTGCTGACCTGGATCTCCGACTCCACGGCGGCCTTGTCGCCGACCGCCTTGCCGAAGGAGATCGTCACCGGCATGCCCACGCCGACGGTCGAGCCGTCCTCGGGCGAGAGATGCCCGATGAAGTCGTTGGCCGGGGAGACCGTGGTGATCGTGGCGTTCCCGGTGACGGGGCGGGCCTTGGCGTCCTCGGCCTCTGCGGCGACCTGATACCTGGTGGCTCGCTCCAGCGGGCCGTTCGGCTTCCAGGACGTGCCTTCCGCGGACAGGGTGCCCGGAATCGCGGCACCGGTCGCGACGTCGGTCATGGTCACCTTGGTGAGCTCGCCGTTGCTTACGGTGACTTCGACGGGGTCGTCGATCCCGACGCCGTAAGCGCCCTGCCCCGGCGTGATCACTATGCGGGCGTCGGAAGCGTCCTGGGTGCCCGCCTGGTCTGCCTGCGCCTGCGATGTCGGCTGGTTACCGGTGTCGTTGCCCCCGGTGGCAGCGTTGCTGGTGCCGCCGAGGGCCGTGAGCGCGAGTACGCCGCCCAGTACGCCGGCCGTAGCCATCAGCCCGGTGGTTCGCTTACGTACCGTGATCAAACGCTTCTCCCGTGACACTGGTCGTTGAGTCCCTGGAGCTGGTTACCGGCGGAGTGCAACCAGCTTTAAAGAACTACTTTTATGGGTTCATACGCTCAGAAGATAGGCATTGTGGCGAATTGCACGCGTTGCGAGACTGCCGCCGAGGCTCTGCTCGACGGTCGGATGGCGGGTAGCCGATCCGCTCTCGCTGATCGGCGCAGGCCGTAGGGCGACCGAACCGAGGTCGTGGTGCAGGCTTCGGATCGGTCTGTGGTGATCCTTTCTCACAGCGCGTACTGCTCGGCGGGCACGGGCTCGTGGGGCGGAGCCGTGAGCACGGCATGCTCGTTCGCGGCGGCTCGGACAGTCGGCCCGGGCGAGCTGAATCCCCGGCGGCGTTTCGCCCACCTGGCCAGGGCCTCACCTGTCGGTGATCTCGGAGAGCCATGCCGTGTCCTCCGGGCCCGGCGCCTCGAGGCCGGGTGCGGGCAGCCAGCGGACCTCTCCCGTGCGCAGGGCGACCGTGGCCCGTGGGTGCATCGGTCCGTCGCCCCTGCGAGACAGCAGGGCGAGTTCCCACACTGTCGCCGTCATGGCGTCGAGCCGGGTGGCGCAGTCGGTGCTGACCCGCCGCAGATCCCGGGTCCGGCCCAGGGACAGATGCGGGGTGAAGTTCTTGGCGGGCCCACGACAGCGCGGGAACCGCTGCTGCAGTACGCGGTGCAGGTCCGCCCACGGCGAATTGCCGGCTGCCGCCGGGTCGAGCCACACGGTGAAGTACGCCCTGTGCCGGAAGGCGCGCACCCCGTCCAGCCGTGCGGTGAAGACCGGCGTCCCGGCCGCCGCCGCGGCGAGATGCGGGGCGGCCCGCTCGAAGTCGGACTCCGGCACGAAGCCGAAGAGCACATTGACGTGCGGCGGCCAGCGGTGGATCTGCGGATCGTAATCCCGGCGGACGTCCTGGATCGGCGGCCACAGCTCCGCGGGCGGGATCCAGGCCACCGCTGTGCGGGCGGTCGGGGGCACGTCGACGCTGCCGGCGGGCTCGGCCCCGCCCGAGTTCGTGTCGGCACGCAGGTCCGCTTGCGGGCCCCGCAAGCGCCCGGCGCCCGACGCGTCGATGCGGTCGACCCCCGTGGCCCGGTCCCAGACCACCTCGCCGTCCGCCTCGATGAACACCACCCGGTGCCACGGAATGTCGCCTCCCGGCACGAAGTAGGGCAGTGGGATGCGTTTGCAGGCGTCCCCGCGCTGACTGATCCCCAGCACGAACCGGGCCGGGTCGAACCGTGGGTCCCAGCGGATCCAGTGATAGATCTCGTCGCTGGTTCGCATGACGCCTCCTCGACCGCCGCGGCACCCCCTCCTCCAGGGTGCCGCTCACCCTCTCCACGACCGTCTGTTCCCGCGCACCGCGACCTGACAGGTGCGGTGCGCGAGGGAGCGGGCGTGCGCCGAGGCGAGTGGTCTCGTCAGGATCGGTGATCGGTGCGGCAATGGGTGCAACGGGAGACTGTCCGCGATGCCCTGATGGGGCCGACGGCCCGACGGGAGCCGTGGAACGGTTCGATCGGCCCCTCTCCCGTCGCATGTCTGGACGGCAACAAGCAGGGGGGGGCCGGCCCGGCGTGGGCGGTCGCAGGGTGCGGACGCACACCGTGAGTGACGGCAAATTGTTGAATGAAGATCGTGCACAGTGGAGGGATGCGCGAGTCCTCGCTGCCGGGTGGCCTGATCAATCACGTAGTGCGTGTCGGCGCCACCGTGCGCCGTCCCGCCTCTGCCGGTACGCGGTTCGTCGGCGACTTGTTGACGTTCCTTGAGGCCGGCGGCTGGCCCGGTGCGCCGCGCTACCGCGGCATCGACGAGGAGGGCCGCGAGGTCCTCAGCTACCTCGACGGGCATGTGGCCTGGAAGCCGCAGCAGCCGCCAGACGTGTACTGCGACGGGAGTCTGATACGGGTCACGCGGCTCGTGCGGGAGTTCCACGACCTGACGGCGGGCACGGAACTCGCGGGCTCGCACGAGGTCGTCTGCCACAACGACCTCGCGCCGAAGAACACCGTCTATCGACCCGTCGGCGGCGTCCTGCGCCCGGTGGCCTTCATCGACTGGGATCTGGCGGCGCCGGGCGAGCGCATCCATGACATCGCCCACGTCTGCTGGCAGTACCTCGGGCTCGGGCCAGGCATCGAAGACCTCTCCGGCACTGCGCGCCGGTTGCGGTTGATCGCCGATACCTATGAGCTCGTCGACCGGCGTGATCTCGTCTCTGTGATCCTGTGGTGGCAGGACCGGTGCCGGCGTGGCATCGAGGCTGCTGCCGACTCCGGAGACCTCGCGATGATCCGTCTCCGCGAGGCTGGGGTGGTGGCAGAGGTGCGGCAGGCCTATCAGTGGGTCTCCGAGCACCGGGCGGCCATGGATCGCGCCTTGCGCTGACCGACTGGGGTGTCAGTCACCACCAAGAGCTGCGGCAGCCGGGGACGGGTGGCCGTCGTCGTCACGAGTCTCGGGGTGGCCGCGACGTCGAGTGGAGCGCGCGGATCCGGTTGATTCTCGATGCGACGCCGTCTGGTTTACCCTTCAACCATATGGTGTCGTGAGGAGGTCGCACCATGACGGAACTCGGTCTGGGGGACACGGTCGGCATCCTGCGCCAGCCCGGCGTGCGGACACGGCGCAGCAGCTCAGGGCTCGGATGGGAGCGGCTGTACCTCTCCACGCAGGTGGAGCAGCCCTACTGCGCGGCGTTCGACGCGGCCCCCACCCACCTGCTGATCCTGCACCTCAGCGGCCCCGTCACCGTCCGGCGGGGACAGGGTGCGGACGGGCGGTCACGGACGATCCCGGCCGGTGGGCTCTTCCTGCAGCCGGCCGGCCGGCGGCTCGCCGTCGAGCTCCGCGGGCGGCTGGACACGATCCACGCCTACCTCACGGACGACGCCCTGCGCGAGGCGAACGGCGGGCGGCCCGTGGAGCTGACCGAGGAGCTCGGGGCCAGCGATCCACTCGCCGAGCAGCTCATGCTCGCGCTGGAGGGCACGCTCCGCTCCTGGGAACCGTCGGCCCGCACGTACATCGACCAGCTGACCGGGATGCTCGCCGCGCAGCTCGTACGCCGCCATGGTGCCGGTGAGACCGCGCCCCCGCCCGCCCGGTCCGGGTTGTCCGACCGGCAACTCGCCGCCGTCCGCGAACTCATGGAGCAGCGCCTCGCCGAACCGCTGCCGATCGCGGACCTCGCCGCCTCGGCCGCGCTGAGCCCGAGCCAGTTCACGAGGGGGTTCCGGGCGAGCACCGGCCAGTCGCCGCACCAGTTCCTGCTCCGCCTGCGGCTGGACGCCGCGTGCCGGATGCTGCGCACCGGCTCCACCCCGATCGCGGAGGTGGCCGCCGCGTGCGGGTTCTCCCACCAGGAGCACCTCACCCGGGTGATGCGTGCCCGGCTCGGCACCACCCCGGCCGTACTGCGCCGGTCCGGCTGAGGAGCCCCTGCGGTCACGGCTCAGCGTTCCAGCACCAGGGCCAGCGCCTGACCCACCCCGATGCACAGCGCCGCAAGGCCGGTGCCGCTGCCCGCCGCGGCCAGCTGGTGTGCCACCGCTCCCGTGATACGGGCGCCGGACGCGCCCAGCGGGTGGCCGATGGCGATGGCACCGCCGCGCGGGTTCACCACCTCCGGGTCGAGTTCCGGCAGGGCGGCCAGGCAGGCCAGCGCCTGGGCCGCGTAGGCCTCGTTCAGCTCGACCGTGTGCAGGTCGCCCGGAGTCACCGCCGCCTTGCTCAGCACCTTGCGGACGGCGTCGACCGGGCCGAGCCCGAAGTACTGCGGCTCGATGCCCGTCACCGCCGCCGCCCGGATCCGGGCCAGGGGCTCGCGCCCGATCGCCGCGAGGCCGTCCTCGTCGGCGAGCAGCAGCGCGGCCGCCCCGTCGTTGAGCGGGGAGGCGTTGCCGGCCGTGATCGTGCCGCCCGCCGTGAAAGCCGGCTTGAGCCGGGCGAGTGCCTCCAGCGAGGTGTCGTCCCGGATGCCTTCGTCGCGGTCCAGGTCCACCCCCTCGACGGGCACGACCTCTCCGGCGTACCGGCCCTCGCGCCAGGCGCGGGCGGCGTTGCGGTGGCTGGCCAGGGCGAACTCGTCCTGAGCGGCCCGGGTGACGGCGTACTTGGCGCCGACGAGCTCGGCACTCTCGCCGAGCGGGATCGTCCACTCCACGGGCATCCGCGGGTTCACCATCCGCCAGCCGAGCGTCGTCGAGTACAGCTGCTGATCCTTCACCGGGAAGGCCCGCTCCGGCTTCGGCAGTACCCAGGGCGCGCGGCTCATGGACTCGACACCGCCCGCCACCGCGATGGACGCGTCGCCGAGCGCGATGGCGCGGGCCGCCTGGATGACGGCTTCCATGCCGGATCCGCAGAGCCGGTTGACCGTGGCGCCGGGCACGGTGACCGGGAGTCCGGCGAGCAGGACGGCCATGCGGGCGACGTCGCGGTTCTCCTCGCCCGCGCCGTTGGCATTGCCGAGCAGCACGTCATCGATGCGGGCGGGGTCCAGGCCGGGGCTGCGGCCGACCAGGGCGCGCAGCACTCCGGCGGCGAGGTCGTCCGGCCGTACGCCCGCCAGGGCACCGCCATAGCGGCCGACGGGGGTACGGACGGCGTCGACGACGTACACGTCACGAGGTTGCTCGATCATCGGTTGCTCCCGGCAGCATGCTCACGAGGGGTCGTCAGGGGTGTGTGGGCCGCGACCTGGCCGGCGGCCCGCGGCGAGCAGGATGCCGAGACCACGGCCGTCGACGCCGCAGTTGTTCGACACGACCGCCGGGCCGCTCGCCCCGCTCTCAGGGCAGCGATGAGCACCTCGGGCACGCCGCTCAGCCCGAAGCCGCCGACGGCGAACGACTGTCCGTCCGTCACGTCCGTCACGTCCGCCAGGGCCTCCGCGGCCGTGGCCGTCACCTTGTCCATCCTGGTTCTCTCCTACCGGGCCAGCACCCGGCGCAGTGCGCCGAGCAGCTCGTCCTGGGCCGACCGCGCGGTCTCGGGGGCGGTGGCGCGGCGCCAGGCGACATGGCCGTCCGGGCGCACCAGCAGCACGCCGTCCTCGGCGATCTCGCTGACCCGGCTCCATTCGCCGTACGCGTCACGGCAGTTGTCGTCGCCGATGCGCACCACCCGCAGTGGCACGCCGAGGTCCGCCCGGCACGCGGTCGCGGCGGTGTCCCAGACGCCGCCCGACAGGCCGGTCAGCACGGTGAAGGTGCCGTCGCCGACGACGTCCAGCGTGGACAGACGCTCGCCGTCGGCGTCGACGAGCCATGCGTGCGGCAGTTTCGCACCGGGCCGGGTCGTCGGCTGGGCCATCAACTCCCGGTCGCTCTCCCAGACTTCGGCGGGTGCGTCGTCGGGAAGCACGGCTGTGGAGACATAGCGCTGGTTCATCTCGACACCGTGCGCGTTGAACTCGTAGTTCTTGAGCTGGATGGCCTCTTCGAGCCGGCGTCGCTGCTTGGCACCCTCGGGCGTCGGCGCGCCGATCGCCGCGAGCCCTTCGGCGATGGCCGCGTGGTCACCGCCGCCGGCCAGGCCGAGCACCTCGAAGATCGGGCCGAACTGGTCGCGGCTGAGGTTGGCCCGCTCGACGATCTGCCGCCCGACGGGGGCCCGTTCGGCGGAGTAGGTGTCGAGCAGCCCGGGGCCGGCCTCGCCGCGGATCACCATCGCGAGCTTCCAGGCCAGGTTGTACGAGTCCTGTATGGAGGTGTTGGAGCCGAGCCCGTTGGACGGCGGATGACGGTGCACCGCGTCGCCCGCGCAGAACACCCTCCCGGACGAATACACCGACGCGTGGCTGTGGTTGACCGTCCACAGCGAAGTGGAGGTGATCTCCACGGGCAGGTCGGGGTCGCCGACGAGGTCGCGCACGATCTGCCGCGCCGACTGCTCGTCCACCTCCGGGGGCGGCTGCTCGATGTCGTACCCCCACACCAGCAGCCACTCGTTCCACGGGCGGACCATGCGGACCAGGCCCATGCCGATGCCGCCGGTCTCCGCCCCGGGCTGCAGCACCCAGTACAGGACACTGGGCCGGTGGGCGCAGTACCGGGTGAGGTCGGCCTTGAAGACGATGTTCATGCTGCCGGCCTTGGCCATCCGGCCGTCGAAGGGGAGGCCGAGCTGCTCGGCGACCGTGCTGCGCCCGCCGTCGGCGCCGATCAGGTAGCGGGCCCGTACGGTGAACTCGTCGCCGCGCACCCGGTCGCGCAGCAGCGCGGTGACGCCGTCGTCGTCCTGCGTGAAGCTGACGAACTCGGTGTCGAAGCGGACCTTGGCACCGCGGGCCGCGGCGTTGTTCACCAGGATCGGCTCGAGGTAGGTCTGCGGCAGGTCGACCATCTGGCAGGGGCTCTTCGAGGCGTACTCGGTGGCCGCCGCGGGCCCCGTGCCCCAGCTGTGGATGCGGCCGATCTCCGGCCCGGTCAGCGACGTGCACAGCACGGTGTCGCCCATGAGGTGGGACGGGCTGCCGACGGCCAGCGCCTCGGACTCCACTCCGAGGTCGCGCAGCACCTCCATGGTGCGCTGGTTGGTGATGTGTGCCCGCGGTGTGTTGGCGAGCCAGCCGTACTTCGTCACGAGCAGGGTGCGGACGCCGTAGCCGGCCAGCAGCAGTGCGGCGGAGCCCCCGGCGGGGCCGCTGCCGACGACGAGGACGTCGGTGTCGTACGTGTCGGGTGCTTCGGTCGTGGTCATGGGTGGGCGCTCCTCGGTCATCCGGCCAGGGGGGCGAGACGGAAGGTGTAGGCGAGCCGGCGCCACGCGCCGTCGACCTGGCGGCCGTCGGGGGTGGGGCCGGTCTGCGGCGTGAAGTCGACGATGAGTTCGTCCTTGACGCCGAAGACGGTGTCGCTGTCCATGTAGGCGCCGCCCGACACGAACAGCTGCGTGATGAGCCGGCGGTGGCCCGGCGCGTCGAACATGAAGTGCAGGTGGGGCGCGCGGTAGGGGTGGCGGCCGATCGCGTCGAGCATCTGCCCGACCGGCCCGTCCCCCGGGATCGGGTACTCCGAGGGCAGGATGGACCAGAACGCGATCCGCCCCTCGGCGTCGGTGCGCAGCCGGCCGCGCAGCACCGGTCCTTCCAGCTCCGGGAGCTGGACGTCGTAGAAGCCGTCCGCGTTGGACTGCCACACGTCCACGACCGCGCCCCCGATGGGCTCACCGTCGGTGTCCGTGACCCGCGCGTCCACCCAGAGGGGCACGCCGGGCAGTCCGCCGGAGATGTCCCCGCCGTTGGCGGTCTCGGGCGGGCCCTCCACGTAGAAGGGACCGAGCACCGCCGACGGAGTGGTGGCGGGCGTACGGGAGTTGGTGAGCAGATCCACGGCGCTGGAGACCCCCAGGGTGTCCGACAGCAGCACGAACTCCTGGCGGGTCGGGCCGCACATCTGGCCGGTGCGGGTGAGGAAGTCGATGGCGTACTGCCACTCGTCCTCGGTGACGTCGTTGGTCGCGACGAAGGTGTGCAGGTGCCGGACCAGGTCGCTCAGCAAGGTACGGACGCGCGGGTCGGAAGCCTGCTCGAAGCTCGCCACGACCCGTTCGGTGAGACGGGCCAGCCGGGCCTGCGTGGAGGGGGGACCCTCGGGGCGACGTCCGTGCCAGGCGCCGGCCAGCAGCTCCGCGATGCCCTCGGCGGTCAGCTCACGCGGGTTCGGGTACGGCGTCGAGGTGGCCAGCTCCGCGGCGCGGGGCAGACCGGACTCGGGCATGCCCAGGTCGCGCAGCGAGGTGGGGCCGCCCAGGGAGGCGACCAGGTCGTACACGCCGCCGGGGGCGTCGGGCACGCCCAGCGCGTCGGCGATGCGGCGCATCACGTCGGGCACCGCGGGCGCGTTGTAGGCCATGGCGTGCGGCAGGACGACGGTGTGCGTCTCGGCGTGCGGCAGACCGAAGCTCCCGCCGAGGGTGTGGCAGAGCTTGTGGTGCAGGCCCATACCCACGGTGGCGAGACAGGTCCCGGCGAGCCAGGCCGCGTGCAGCAGGTCGGCACGCGCCTCCCGGTCGGCCGGGTCGGCGGCGAGCCGGGGCAGCGCCCGGCCGATGCGGGAGACCGCGTCGAGGGCCTGTCCGTCGGTGACCGGGTTCGCGTCGGCCGAGTACAGGGCCTCGACGGCGTGGGCGAGCGCGTTGACACCGCTCGTGACCGTCAGGGGCAGCGGCAGGGTGAGGGTGAGGTCGACGTCGTAGACGACGGTCTCGGGCAGGACGTCCGGAGACGACCGGGTGACCTTGCGCCCGTCCCGGGTCTCACCGAGGACGGGGGTCACCTCGGAGCCGGCGTACGTGGTCGGCAGGATCACCTGCGGCAGTCCCGTGCGCAGCGCCAGCGCCTTCGACAGGCCCGTGGTCGAACCGCCCCCGACGGCGACGATGCCGTCCGCCGAGGCCTCTTTGAGCACGTCGAGGGCCTGCTGTGTCACCTCCACCGGGGTGTGCATGGCCGCGCCGTCGAACTCGGCCACGAGAAGGCCGCCGAGCGCCTGGCGAACCCGCGCGGCGGCCGCTGCGAGGGGCCCGCTGGACAACAGCAGCACCCGGGAGCAGCCGAGCCGCTCGACCTCCTCGCCGAGCCGCCCGACCGTGCCGGCACCGAAGACCACCCGCGTGGGGTGGGATGTGTAGACGAACGTCCGCATGGAACTCTGCCTCCGCCTGTCATCGGGTCGCGTCGGTCTCCTGAGCCACCGAGTATGCGAAGGACGTCCGCGTGAACTCCTGCACGATCCGCGCGCCCCACTGCACGAAACACGCATGCGTGCTGCGGCGGACCGGCTGGGGGAGTGGTCGTCTCGTCCGCTCGTTCGCCGCGCGGACCACACCGCGTGCCGGGGCGGCACGGAAGGACCGAAGGGCCTGACCGAGAGCGCTGCGACAGCGCACGCCCTCGGGCATCAACCGGGGAGGACGCGAGGGCGTCACTTCCTGGGAGCGGCGTTGGCCTCGCGCAGGGTGCCCATGGCATCGGCGAGCTTGCCCGAGAGGTTGCGATCCCGTACGGAAAGCCTCGGGTTCCCATGAGGCATGACCGTCGAGGTTGAAGAACAAGCCGAACAGAAGGGGCGGTCCGCGGCGGCGCGGTCTATCGACAGCAGGGTGTCGGTCAGGGGCACGAGCGTCTTTGACGCCGCACCGCAGGTGCGCCACAGCGAGCAGTGACCGGCACCCCGCCCCCGGTCCAGCCGCGTGGAGGCTCTGAGGGCAGGATGCCTTCATGTCCACCATGGTTGTCGAGATCCACGTGCCGTTGCTGCCGCCGTCCGACCTGCCGGACGGCTCCTATCCGTTTCCCTGGATCGACGAGGTCGAGGACTTCCTGGCCGGTCTCGAGGACCAGGGTGACGTGGAAGTCTTCGATGAGGGGGAGCAGGACGGCGACGTCTACGTCTTCTTCGTCACCGGGGCCGGTGAGGGGGATCTGTTGGCGGTGGCGTCCCGTGTGGCCACGCTGCCCGGGGTCCCTGCGGGAACCGTTGCCGTGGTCAGCAGCGACGAGGCCGAGGAGTTCGGTCTGGGACGACGGGTGACGCTTCCGCTGCCTGGGCTCTGAAGTCCGGTGCGGAGCCACCGACGTGAAGCTCCTGGATGTCGGCGGGCGGCTGACGGCGCCCTTCGGGCCCCTCGGGCCTCGATGCTTCCGTACTGGCCCATACGAATGATTCACCGGCGCCGCAGGGTGAACGACCGCACTCTGTGCCCCGAGTCGGCGGCCGGCAGCCGCTCGCGACCCTACGTTGACTCGTGTGCCGCTGAGCTATGCCTTTGTGAACCTGAAGCCCGGGGTGGGAAAGACGACCAGCGCGGTCTGGTTGGCCCACGCACTACACGAGTCGGGCATCCCACCGCTGCTGGTCGACAGCGACCCCGCTTCCTCCGCGCTGCGCTGGAGCGAACTGGCGGGTGGTTTCCCGTTTCCCGTGGTCGCTCTTCCGGTGGGCGATGTGCACCGGCGCGTCAACGACTTCCTGGGCGACCGGCAGGCCGTCGTCTTCGACGCTCCGCAACTGGAGGACCACGCGCACATCGCCCGCAGCATCATGCGATACGCAGGCGAATGGATCGTGCCGGTCACCCCAGCCCCCATCGAGCTGGATCGGATGGCGCCCATCGGCGGCGAGATGGGCGACGTACAGTCCCTGCGCGTCCAGCCGGCCCACGCCTCCGTGCTGCTGAACCGGACCAATCGCGCCGACGCCACCCGGACGGGTCCCGACGCCGACGCCCGCGAGGCGCTCACCGAGCGGGGTTTCGACGTGTTGTCCACCCACATTCCGCGGCTCGACCTGTACGCCCAGTCGTTCGGAAGTCCGGTGAAGGTCAAAGGCTCTGCGTACATGGACCTCGCAGACGAACTCATCGAGCGACAGGACAAGGCATGAACCAGCGCAAGGACACCTACCGAGCCGCACTGCAGCGCGGACCGGAGGCGGTCGTACCGCGTCCCGTCAAAGTCAGTCAGCTGCACACCCGTTACGTGCGGCTGACCATCGAGCTCGACACCGGCTTGCCGCGTGACCTCGTGCAATGGGCAAGGTCGCCGCTGTCCGCGATGGTGCGGGCAGGCGCCGCTGCCCTACGGCCCTCGAGCAGCGCTCCGTAAGCCCGGCGAGGCAGGGGGGACCCGGCGGATCTCGGAGACCGGGCCGCCCCCGCGCCGGCACGAGCGTCTCGTCGGCGCCCAACTCGCCGGTCCCCCTTCGCAGGAGCCTCGGCCGGGCGGTCGAGGGACCCGGCGTGTCCCACCGCGACCGGCTGCGCGCCATCGCGACCGCGACGAAAGCCTTTGCGCGGGCCGCCGCCGGGATGATGGGGTGGCACGGTGTTCAACCGAGATGACACGGGGGCCGTCCGACCCTTGGCCCTGGCCTGGGTGAGCCGGCATCTGGCGGTCGGCGAACGCGTCGTCGCGACCGAGGCGCTGCACGGGGGCATCACCGCCGAGATGCGGCGGCTGACCATCGGCACCCGGGACGGGGGCACCCGTGACCTGGTGCTGCGGACCTTCGCCGACCCGTCGTTCGTGGAGCACGCCGAGGACCTGCTGAACCGCGAGGCCGGCGTCCTCGCCCTGCTCGCGGGGACAGGCGTGCCGGCTCCCGGACCGGTCGCGGTCGATCCGGCCGCCGCGCACTGCGAGTATCCGTCACTCCTGATGACACATCTGCCGGGCCGGACGGTCCTCGAGGACCGGGGACTGGAGGCGCGCGTCCCCCTGCTGGCCCGTCAGCTCGTGGCGATCCACGCGTTGGGGCCCGCCGAGCGGCCCCGGGAGTACCAGGCGTGGACGTCCGCCGACGCGGTCGTCCCGCCGGACGGCGCCGACGCGGTGGCATGGGCCGCGGCGACGGACGTGATCCGCAAGCCGGCGCCGCTCTACGAAGGGCGGTTCCTGCACCGGGACTTCCACCCCGGCAACGTGCTGTTCGACGTGGAGCCGCCGGGCCTGGCCGGCCCCCGGATCACCGGGGTCGTCGACTGGGTGCAGACCTCCTGGGGTCCGGCGGATCTCGATGTGGCGCACTGCTCCACCAATCTCGCGATGCTGCACGGCCCGGCCTGGGGTCTGCGGTTCGCCGAGGCGTACGAGGAGGCCGGCGGGGTGCTGGCCGCGGCCGCGAGCGAACGGCTGTACTGGCGGCTGCTGGACGCTCTGGCGTTCTCGGGGCAGGTGCGGTGGGTGGCGCGGCCGTGGCAGGAGGCGGGCAGGACGGAACTGACGACGCGGACGGTGGAGGGGCGGCTGGATGCCTACGTCACCGCGCTACTGGACACCCTGCGCTGAGCCAGGGCGACCCGCCGGCCCCAGGACTCCCTTCCGCAGGACGAGACTCCGAGGTGCGCCTCGCGGGGCGGGCTCGAGTCGGTTGTCGCACAGCGGGCGGTCAGCGGCATCTGGATCAACCTGTGGCCAGGCTCGACCGTGCGCCTCCCCTCTCTCGTCCTGCCCGGATCAGAGTCGTTCGAGGCCACCGTGCTCCGCGAGGAACTGGTCACGGCCCTGGACGCGGCAGGCTGTGAGCACCACGTCAACGACACCCTCACCTTCGGCCGGCAATCCAGCATCCTCACCCGGCCCGCCGACGTCTGCGCGGTCTTCAGTCTCCCCGGCCGAGACAATCACGTGCCGCACCGAGACCGTCACCACCTCGACGTGATGCACAAGCACCCGGCTTGGCATGGCTTCACCACCGAGCCGGTGGCAGCGATGTTTGATCACTGACGCCGGGTGCTGGGTCAGTAGCCGACGGTGAAACGCTCGCCGATGTGCCGCGACAGTTCGATCTCGTCGAGCAGGGCGACTGCGTAGTCCTCGGCGGAGATGCGGCTGGTGCCGTCCTCGGCCACGATCAGTTGGTCCGTGGCGGTGCGGTAGGTGCCTGTGCGCTCGCCCGGCTCGATCGTCGCGGCCGGGCTCAGGGACGTCCACCTCACGTCCTTGACGGTGCGGCAGAAGTCCAGGGCGTCCCCGTGGGCGTGCATGATCTGGAGCAGGAACTCCGGCAGCCCCTCCGCGTCCCAGACCTGTGTACCGTCCGGCTTGCGCAGGGAACCGGCGCCGCCCACCAGGATGAGCCGGGGTGCGTCGTCTCCCAGCGTGCGGACGCCGGCGACCAGGGCTTCGGCGCTGGGCCTGATGGTGGCGATGTGGCCCGGCCCGTCGCCTCCGCCGACCGCGCTGATGACGACGTCCTGTCCCGCGGCGTGCGCGGCCACCGACTCCGGGTCCAGAACGTCGCCGGTGACCACCGTCAGGTTGGCGTCGTCCCGGGTGATCTTCGCCGGGTTGCGTACGACCGCGGTGACCGTGTGGCCACGACGGAGCGCCTCGTCCAGGATGCGGGATCCGAGGGTGCCGGTGGCGCCGAACAGGGCGATCTTGGACATACGAGGCTCCAGTTCCCGTTGACCGTCACAGGGCCCGCAGACTAGTGAGATCTCCCGCAGATCTCCCGCGACAGACATGCGATGTCGGACCACTCCGGGAGAACACGACCCGATCGGGCGAGATCTGCTGCCCCCACCGGCCGTCTCGATCCCCGCACTGTGCGGCGCTCAGCACAACGGTGCTCCGTCACAGCGGCGACGGGGAACTCGGCCCGGCAACCGTGGACCGGCCCGCTCGTCCTCCGGGAAGCTCCACCGGGAAGCCGTCAGGACGCCTTGCGCTGTCGCCTGATGGGTTCCCCCACCCGGTGCAGGTGCGAGAGGGCCTCGCAGTAGGACCGCAGCAGCCCGGTCTCGTGGTACGGCACACCGATCTGCGCGCAGTACTCCCGCACGATCACCTGGGCGCGTCGCAGATGAGGTGTGGGCATGCTCGGGAACAGATGGTGTTCGATCTGGTAGTTGAGCCCGCCGAGCATCACGTCCGTGAAGCGACCGCCCCTCACGTTGCGGGAGGTGAGGACCTGTCGCCGCAGGAAGTCGGGCCGCTCGTCGCCGGTGATGGTGGGCATGCCCTTGTGGTTCGGGGCGAACGTGCAGCCGAGATAGACACCGAAGAGACACTGGTGGACGACGAGGAACGCCACGGCCCTGCCGGGAGAGAGCACCAGGAACAGCGCGGACAGGTATGCCGCCAGGTGCAGGATGAGCAGCGCGCCCTCCAGCACCCGGTTCTTCATGGACGGCGAGCGCAGCGCCCGCAGACTCGACACGTGCAGGTTGAAACCCTCCAGTGTCAGCAGCGGGAAGAACAGGAACGCCTGGTGGCCGCCGATGAGCCGGGCCAGGCCGCTGCTGTTGCGTGCCTGGCCGGTGGACCACACCAGGATGTCCGGAGCGACGTCGGGGTCGAGTTCCTCGTGGTTGGGGTTGGCGTGGTGACGGGTGTGCTTGTTCATCCACCAGCCGTAGCTCATGCCGATGGCGAGGTTGCCGAAGAGGCGGCCCCACGCCTCGCTCGGGCGGCGCCGGCGGAAGACCTGCCGGTGAGCCAGATCGTGTGCCACGAGCGCCACTTGGCCGAAGACGAAGGCCAGGGCGGCGGCGAGAGCCAGCTGCCACCAGGTGTCGCCGAGCGCGAAGAAGGCCGCTCCGCCACCCAGCAGAGCCGCGATCACCAGGCCCAGCCGCACGGTGTAGTAGCCCGGGCGCCGGTCCAGCAGGCCTGCCTCGCCGACGCGTTGGGACAGCCTGGCGAAATCGCTGCCGGGACCGGAGGGCCGCGCAGGGGCGGCGGGCGCGGCGGGCGCGTCGATGGAGAAGGTCATGCCGCCGAGTCTGGGCAAGGCCCGCACCGCGCCGACAGCTGGCCAGCTACCGGATCCGCCGGGGGAATGCCTCCCGATCCTCCTGGGGCTACCACCACTCCCAAGCCGCTGACCTCGGCTTCGGATGTCGTCTCCGCCGCTGCCGTGGGCTCAACGGATCGGTCGCCGGTGCGGTTCGCGGTGTTCGGCGTCTTCTCGCCGGGCCCTTCGGGGCCGTGTCCACCGGACGGGCAGGGTCATGCCCGGTGGTGTGCCGTGTAGACGGTCGCGGTCATCGGCGCCGTCACCGGGCCGGTGCCGAGGAGGCCGGTCATCAGAGGACCGGCACCAGATGGCGTTCGTAGGCCTCGGGCATGGACCGCGTCCACCGCCGGTTCGCATCGTCTGCGGTCAGCCGACGGAGACCAGTCCCGCGGGAGGCCCTGTGGCCGGGGGCCGCGCCGGGACGCGAGACCTGGCTCCCCCCGTGCGAGGCCGTAGGAGGCCGTAGCGGGGGGCGGCCCGCCGCGCAGAGGCGGCGAGGCCCCCGGTGGGCGGACGGATCAGCGCAGTCCGGCGAAGAGGTCGTTCTCGGGCACGGCCGCACCGGTGGTGTCCTGGACCCGTACGAAGGTCTCGACGCCCATCAGCTCGGTGAACCTCTCCCGGCCCATCTGGAGGAAGAAGATGTTCTCGCCCTGGCTGGCGTGCGCGGCCAGCGCGTCGAACTTCTGGCCGCCGAACGCGGTGGTGTCCACCCAGGTGGTGATCTCCTCGTCGGGGAGCCCGATCTCCGCCATCGCGGCGGCCTCGGCGGGATCCGGCTCCGGCACGTCCGCACCGAACTCGCGCATGGTCTCCCCGAGCCGCTGCATCATCGAGCGGGGCGCCGTCGTCCAGTACACCTTCGGCGTCGGCGCGGTCATCGCCAGGGCCGCCATCGTGATGCGGTGGGCCTGAATGTGGTCGGGGTGGCCATAGAAGCCGTTCTCGTCGTAGGTGACGACCACATCGGGCCGGTAGCGCCGCAGGAGTTCCGCGAGCCGGGCGGCGCTCTCCGCCACGGGTGTGCGCCAGAAGGAGCCGGGGGCGTCGTTGGCCGGCCAGCCCATCATTCCGGAGTCGGCGTAGTCCAGCGTCTCCAGATGGCTGATCTTCAGGACGTCGCAGCTCGCCTCGAGTTCCTGACGCCGTATCAGGGCGACGGCCGCCGGATCGTGCCCGGGATCGCCCGGCTTGACACCCCCGGGTCCGTCGCCGCAACCGCCGTCGGTACATGTCACGAGGACCGTGCGCATGCCCTCCGCCGCGTACCGCGCGAGGACGCCTCCGGTTCCGGTGGCCTCGTCGTCGGGGTGGGCGTGTACCGCCATGAGCGTCAAGGGCCGGTCGTTCATGAAACAGTCCTCCTGGATGGCAAGGTCTCGGTCCGGGGCCGCGGCGGGTAGGTGAGCGGGCGTCCCTGAATAGCAGATCACCGGGTGTACCGCGGACCCGAGGGGCCCCGGATCACGCGGGGTGGGCGGCCTTCCGGTCTCCGTGTTCCCCCGGCGCGGTGCGGGTCCCTCGGTCGGTGCAACAGCGTCGGCCGGACAGGCTGTTCCCCCCGGGCAGGGCAAGATCCGGTCCAGCCGTCTCGCACACGCACCCCGCGGTCACCGGCCGTTCGCGACGTGTGCGGGTCGGCGGAGTGTGGACGCGGTGCTCGGCACCCGCGCGGGTCGGGATCATGGAATCCGAGATTTGCGAACTTCAGCAAGAAACTTGCAGTGATTGCCTGATAAATTCCTTTACCTAGTCGGAATCTGGCGGGGTGGATGGCGGCTCTGTATGGTCGGGGCGCCGGATCCCCGCATTCCTTGAGGAGCACCACATGATTCCTCGAGGAGCACCACATGCTGACGATCCCCAGACCCCGTCGACCGGCGGTGGCCGTCGGCGCCGCGGTCGGCGCGCTGTGCGTGTCCGTCTTACCGGCCGCCGCGGCACAGGGGGCGCCGCCGTCCCAGGCGCTCCGCGTGGCGCGACGGCCCCCGCTTCCCGGCGGACGCAGGGGGTGTGCGCGACGAGCCGTTCTCGGTCCACGAGGCCGAGGCGGGAACGCCGGGTGGGGGCGCGACCGTCCGGTCGCTGACCTCGGCGCCGACGCCCCAGTGCTCGAGCGCCGCCCTGGAGGCGTCGGGCCACTCCTGAACGGGGTGTTCCGGCAGTCGCTGAACCTCAACTCGCGGCAGAGCTGGGTGTACGAGGGAAACGGCAACTGCACCACGAACGACAACCAGAACCCGGCCGACGGCGACCCCGGGGTCTTCCGGGACGAGTCGCACGACATGGAGAACCCGCCGGCGCCGCAGACGCAGCCGGCGAACTCGATCTCGATCACGAGCTGCCGTGCGGTGCCGGACGACGCCCCCACCGACGGCGCGGCCGACAGCCGGGCGGTGGACAGCCGGGCCGCCGTCACCGCCGACGACGGCCGGCCCGTCGGCCAGGTGTCCGAGTTCCAGGTCTGGAGTTCCTGACCCGCCGCTCGTCCCGCAGTGCTCCCGGACACCTGTCCGGCGGCGCCGGCACGCGCGGTGCCCCATAGCATTAGATCTTGCATGTCAAATTTTTATTGTTGCAATGCTCTGTCTAGTTATTGCGCGACAGTGTCACGGATATTACGGTCCCCCTGCGTTGCCACCACCCCCGCCTCCCCTCCCGACCCTGGTGACGCCAGCGGAACAGTTCGGGCATTCCGTGATGAAAGGAGTGGTAAGTGTTCCATTCCATCCGAGATCTGAGACGCGCCCTCGTCTGGGCGGTCAGCACCGCGATGCTGGCCGTCGCCGGTGTCCTCGCGCTCGCCGTCCAGCCGGCCGCGGCCGCGGCCGCCGCCACGGGCGGCAGCGGCGCGAGCCTGCCGTACGTCGAGGTACAGGCGGAGAACTCCGCCACCAACGGCACGACCATCGGCCCGAGTTACACCCAGGGGCAGTTGGCCGACGAGGCGTCGTACCGCAAGGCGACGACGCTGCAGGGCACCGGCCGGTACGTCACGTTCACCACGCCGGTGGCGACCAACTCGATCAACTTCCGGTACAGCATCCCCGACACCTCGGGCGGCTCGGTCTACACCGCCGCGCTGTCCCTGTACATCAACGGCGTCAAGCAGCCCGACTTCACCCTGACCAACGCCTACAGCTGGTACTACGGCAGCTACCCCTTCACCAACACCCCGGGCAGCAACCCGCACCACTTCTTCGACGAGGCCCACCGCCTGTTCTCCACCACCTATCCGGCGGGCACCACCTTCAAGCTCCAGGTCGACTCAGGCGACACCGCCTCCTCGTACACGATCGACTTCGCCGACTTCGAGCAGGTCGGCGCCGCCCTGACCGCGCCCTCGGGGTCGGTGTCGGTGACCAGCAAGGGCGCCGACCCGACCGGTGCGACCGACGCGACCAGCGCGTTCAACGCCGCGATCAGCGCGGCCGGCCCCGGCGGCACGGTGTGGATCCCGCCGGGCACCTACAACATCCCCGGCCACATCAGCGTCAACAACGTCACCATCGCCGGCGCCGGCATGTGGTACTCGACCGTCACCGGCACGGCCCCCGGCTTCTACGGCAACTCCGCGCCCTCGGCCAGCACCGGCGTGCACCTCCAGAACTTCGCCGTCTTCGGCGATGTGCAGGAGCGCAACGACAGTGCGCAGGTCAACGGCATCGGCGGCGCGATGAGCAACTCGACCGTCTCCAACCTGTGGATCGACCACATGAAGGTCGGCGCCTGGATGGACGGGCCGATGGACGGCCTGACGTTCAGCGGCATGCGCATCCGTGACACCACCGCCGACGGCATCAACTTCCACGGCGCCGTCACCAACTCGAAGGTCACCAACAGCGACATCCGCAACACCGGCGACGACGGCATCGCCACCTGGGCCGACTCCGGCGTCGGCGCCGACGCCAACGACACGATCTCCAACAACACCGTCTCCCTGCAGATCCTCGCCAACGGCATCGCGATCTACGGCGGCCACGACAACACCGTCAGCGGCAACCGGGTGGTGGACTCCGGCATCACCCAGGGCGGCGGCATCCACGTCGGGCAACGTTTCTCCTCCACTCCGGTCGGTACCACCACCATCTCCGACAACACCATGGTCCGGGACGGCAGCCTCGACCCGAACTGGCAGTTCGGCGTGGGCGCACTGTGGTTCGACGGCAGCCAGGGCGCGATCACCGGTCCGATCAACGTGACCAACGCGCTGATCCAGCAGAGCCCGTACGAGGCGATCCAGTGGGTCGAGGGCACCATCAGCGGGGTCAACCTCAACAACGTGACCATCGCCGGCACCGGGACCTTCGCCCTGCAGGAACAGACCGGCGGCGCGGCCAAGTTCACCAACGTCACCGCCACCGGCGTCGGTTACTCCTCCCCGGTGTACAGCTGCTCGACCGGCAGCTTCACGGTGACCGACGGCGGCGGCAACTCCGGCATCAGCGGCACGCCGTACTGCGGAGGTTGGCCGGCCCCGGTCTACCCGCCCTACCCGTCAGAAGGCGTGACGGCCACCCCCGGCGCACTCAACTTCGGTTCGGTCCCGACCGGTTCGACCAGCGACGCACAGACCGTGACGGTCTCCAACCCGACCAACACAGCCGCCGCCGTCTCGTCGGTCTCCATCAGCGGCGACTACTCCCAGACCAACACCTGCGGCTCGTCGATCGCGGCGAACGGCTCGTGCACCGTCAGCGTGAAGTTCGCGCCGACGGCGACCGGCAGCCGGAGCGGCACGCTGACCGTCAACGCGGGCGGACTCACCAACACCGTCACCCTCTCCGGTACCGGCACCACGCCGGGCCCGGCCCTGACCACCGACCCGGTGAGCCTGTCCTTCGCCGCCACGGTGGTCGGCTCCTCGGCCGACACGCAGACGGTGAAGGTGACGAACTCGGGCACCGCGTCGGCGACCGTCTCGGGCGTCTCGGCGACCGGTGACTTCAGCCAGACCAACAACTGCGCCACCCTCGCGGTCGGCGCGTCCTGCACGGTGACCGTCGGGTTCAAGCCCACCACAGGCGGCACGCGCACCGGCAACCTGACCGTCACCAGCAACGCCAACAACAGCCCGACCGTCGTCGCCCTGACCGGCAGCGGCATCGACAGCACCACCGACATCGCCGCCGGACGGCCCGCGACGGCGAGTTCGAGCAACAGCCCGTACGTCGCCTCGAACCTCACCGACACCGACGCCTCGACGTACTGGGAGGGCACGAACGGTTCGTTCCCGCAGTGGGCGCAGGTCGACCTCGGCCAGAACTACGGCGTCGGCAAGGTCGTGCTCAAGCTCCCGCCCGCGACGGCGTGGTCGGCCCGCACGCAGACCCTGTCGGTGCAGGGGTCCACGGACGGCTCCAGCTTCTCCACGATCAAGGCGTCCGCCGGGTACACCTTCGACCCGAACGCCAACAACAACACGGTGACCATCACGTTCAGCTCCGCCACGGCGCGATACGTACGGGTGAACATCACCGCCAACACGGGCTGGAACGCGGCCCAGTTGTCGGACTTCGAGGTGTTCCCCAGCGACGGCGGCTCCTCGCCGGCGACCCTGTCGGCCAACCCGACGTCGCTGACGTACCCCACCCAGGCGCTCAACACCGCCAGCAGCGCGCAGACGGTCACGGTGACCAACACCGGTACCGCGGCCGCGACGGTCTCCGGCATCACCGTCACGGGCGACTTCTCGCAGACCAACACCTGCGGGGCGTCGATCGCGGCGGGGGCCTCCTGCACGGTGGCCGTCACGTTCACGCCCACCGCGTCCGGCACCCGCACCGGCGGCCTCAGCATCGCCAGCAACGCGTCGAACGGCACGACCACGGTCGCGCTGACCGGCACCGGCGCCGGCACGGTGAGCAAGAACCTGGCGGCGGGCGCGGCCACCACCGAGTCCAGCCATACCGACGTGTACCCGTCCTCGAACGTGACGGACGGCAACCAGGGCACCTACTGGGAGAGCGCCAACAACGCCTTCCCGCAGTGGGTGCAGGTGGACCTCGGTTCCGCGCAGAGCGCGAGCCGCGTCGTCCTCCAGCTCCCCGCGACCTGGGGCTCCCGCAACCAGACGCTGTCCCTGTCCGGCAGCACCGACGGCTCCTCCTTCACCACCGTCAAGTCGTCGGCCACGTACACCTTCGACCCCACCACCGGCAACACGGTCACCATCACGTTCACCGCGACCACCCAGCGGTACTTCCGGGTGAACATCACGGCGAACAACGGCTGGCCGGCCGGCCAGATCTCCGAGTTCCAGGTCTGGAACACCTGATCCGATCCGACGGTGCCGCGGGGCGCGGGTGAGCACGCGCCCCGCGGCACCGAACACCGAGGGCCCCGAGAGGAGTTCAGATGGGTGTCACACGCAGAGTTTTCCTGAGGGCCGCTGTCGCGGCCGGCGCGGTGGGAACCGTGGGCACCACCGAGACCGTACTCGCCCCGACCGCGTCGGCGGCCGGCGCGCCGGGCGACGTCGTCGGCAAGATCACCGTCGGCTACCAGGGCTGGTTCGCCTGCGTCGGCGACGGCGCGCCCATCAACGGCTGGTGGCACTGGAGCCAGGACTGGGGCAGGTCGCCGTCGCCGACCAACACCAACATCAAGTGCTGGCCCGACATGCGTGACTACACCAACACCTACCAGACCTCGTACGCCGCCTTGGGCAACGGTCAGCCCGCCAAGCTGTTCTCCTCGTACGACCAGCAGACGGTGAACACCCACTTCCTGTGGATGCAGCAGAACGGCATCGACA
This sequence comes from Streptomyces sp. NPDC001714, assembly GCF_042892755.1. Taxonomy (NCBI): domain Bacteria; kingdom Bacillati; phylum Actinomycetota; class Actinomycetes; order Kitasatosporales; family Streptomycetaceae; genus Streptomyces; species Streptomyces sp. NPDC001714. The sequence continues at coordinate 30,853 of NZ_JBIAUL010000042.1, read as the reverse complement.
CCGCCGCCCTGCAGCGCTTCAACCCCACCGGCGGCGAGGGCCCCACCAGGGACGCCATGGCGACCAAGGTGCGCAGTGCCGCCGAGGCGTACGGCCGGAAGTTCTACATCATGTACGACGTCTCCGGCTGGACGAACATGCAGTCCGAGATCAAGACGGACTGGACGAACAAGATGTCGGCGCACACGGCGAGTTCCGCGTACGCGAAGCAGAACGGCAAGCCCGTTGTATGCATCTGGGGCTTCGGCTTCAACGACCCCAACCACCCCTTCACCCCCGACGCCTGCCTCGACGTCGTCAACTGGTTCAAGAACCAGGGCTGTTACGTCATCGGCGGCGTCCCGCGTGAATGGCGGACGGGGACCGGCGGCTCGCGGCCCGGCTTCCTGGGCGTCTACCACGCCTTCCACATGCTCTCGCCGTGGATGGTCGGCGCCATCGGGAACGTCACCGAGGCCGACAACGCGTACACCACGTACACGGTCCCCGACCAGGCCGACTGCAACGCCAACGGCATCGACTACCAGCCCTGCGTGCTGCCCGGTGACGTCTCCGGCCGGCAGCGCGCGCACGGCGACTTCATGTGGCGGCAGTTCTACAACATGGTCCGCGCCGGCGTGCAGGGCATCTACATCTCCATGTTCGACGAGTACAACGAGGGCAACCAGATCGCCAAGACCGCCGAGACCCAGGCATGGGTGCCCGCCGACTCCGGGTTCCTCGCCCTCGACGAGGACGGCACCGCCTGCTCCGCCGACTACTACCTGCGCCTCACCGGGGACGGCGGCCGCATGCTCAAGGGCCAGATCGCGCTCACCGCCGCCCGCCCCACCCAGCCGGTCGTCCCCACCGACCCCCCGCCCGGCACCACCGACCTTGCCCTGCACCGCCCCACCGCGGAGAGCAGCCACACCCAGATCTACGCCTCGTCCAACGCGACCGACGGAGACACCAAGACCTACTGGGAGTCCGCCAACAACGCCTTCCCGCAGTGGGTCCAGGTCGATCTGGGCGCCGCCACCGGCGTCAGGAGGATCGTCCTCGACCTTCCTCCGTCGACCGCCTGGGCCACCCGCACCCAGACCCTCTCCGTGCAGGGCAGCACGGACGGCGGCACCTTCACGCAGCTGCTCGCCTCCGCGGGCTACACCTTCGACCCGGCGACCGGAAACACCGCGACCCTCACCCTCCCCGCCACGGCCACCACCCGCTACGTACGACTCACCTTCACCGCCAACAACGGCTGGCCGGCCGGGCAGGTCTCGGAGTTCCAGGTCTTCGGCGCCTGACGGCCTCGCCTCGTCCGAGGGGTGACAGTTCGGCGGCGGCACGTCCGTCGAGCCCGGGGTGACCAGACCCGTCTCGTCCGCGGCGATGACCGCCTGGGCACGGTCGCGGAGCCGGAGCTCGGCGAGGGCGTGCGTCACGTGCGTCTCCACCGTCGCCTGGCTCAGATGGAGACGGACGGCCAGTTCCGCGTTGGTCAGACCGCGGGCCAGGATCTCCAGGACCTCGAGCTCCCGGCGCGTGAGCGCCCACAGGTCGCGGTGCAGCGCGGTGGCACCCCCCGAAGGCCTGGCGAAGCGGTGACCCGGGCATGGCGGTGCGCACCGACGCCGCGTCGGGGACGCGGCTCGGGCTGAAGACCGTCGGCGGGGTGGCCACGAGCTCCGACGACGACCGCTCCTCGACCGTCATCGTGGTGATGCGGACGCTGATCGCGATGCTGACGGTGATGCTGGTGGCGGTGGCCTGCCTGTGCGTTCTCAACACGGTGGTGCTCGGCACCCGCGAACGCGTCCACGACCTCGGGGTGTTCAAGGCGCTGGGGATGACACCCCGGCAGACCGTCACCATGGTGCTCGTCCCGGTGACGGTGACGGTGACCGGACTGGCGGCCGGTGCCGTCGACGTACCGCTGGGCGTGGCACTGCACCACTTCGTCGTGCCGGCGATGGGCCGGTCGACCGGCACCGAGATCCCGGCCGCCGACATCGACGTCTACGGTCCGGGGCCGCTGGTACTGCTCGCCCTGGCCGGCGCGGTCATCGCGGCGGCTCGTACGAGCACGGCCCGCGCGCCGCGCACGGAGTGGGACCCGGGGCTTCGCGCGTGCGTCAGGCGCGACGCCGGGCGGCTCACCGTCGACCTATAGTGCAGCGCATGAGTCGCTGGCATGAGCTGACCGGTGGGACGTCCGGACAGGAGTACGCCGCACGGTTCGCGGCCGTGGCCCGGAGCGGTAAGGACGTGCACGGTGAGGCGCGCTTCTGCGCGGCGCTCGTGCCCGTCGGAGCGCGCGTGCTGGACGCCGGGTGCGGTACCGGACGGGTCATGATCCGGCTCGCGGAGCTCGGGTACGACTGCGTCGGGGTGGACCTCGACGCGTCGATGCTGGCAGTGGCCCGGGAGCAGGCGCCGCAACTGCTCTGGTTCCAGGCCGATCTGGCCGCGTTCGAGCCCCGCCGGCTCGGCATCGCGGCGGACTTCGATCTCGTGGTCGCGGCGGGCAACATCTTCCCGTTGCTCGCCGCCGGCACCGAGGCCACCGTCGTCGAACGCCTGGCCGCGGCCCTGCGCCCGGGCGGTCTGCTGGTCGCCGGCTTCGGTCTGGACGAGGCCCACCTGCCCGTGCCGCCCGGCATCACCCTGCCGGAGTACGACGACTACTGCGCCGCGGCCGGCCTCACCCTCGTCGACCGCTTCGCCACCTGGGACGCCGACCCGTACGACGGCGGCGGCTACGCCGTCAGCGTCCACCGCCGCTGAACATACCGGCCATCCCGCCCGGCATCCGGCCGACGGGACCGCTTCCCGTGAGCCGCCGGTGAAAACCCTGTGGAAGCCGTGTCGGTGCGGCCGCTTATGCTGCACCGGAATTGATCACGCGAAACCTGGGGAGGGCGCGGCATGTTCCAGAAGCTGTTCGGCAGGGGCGGGGGCAGACCGGCGGCGGACCCGCATGCCATCCCCGCCCCGCGCGTGCTGAGGAACGGGATGTACACGCTGCACGCGCTCGGGGACACCCGCGTCTCCGCGCTGGTGGACGCGGCCACCGCGGGCGACTGGACGGTGGTCAGGGCGGCGCTCGCCCCCTTCGATCTCGGCCGGGACGACCTGGTCCTCGGTGAGCTTGCCGACCTGGACGGTGTGCAGGACTGGATCGGCCGGGCCGCCGAGGAGGACAAGGAGCACCGGGCGACGGCCCTGCTGATATCCGGGGCGCGCCACATCAGCTGGGGCTGGGAGGCACGCACCCGCGCGTCTGCCGTGGACGTCAAGCCCGAGCAGTGGCGGGTCTTCCGCGAGCGGCTCCTCATCGCGGAGGAACAGCTGCTTGAGGCTGCCGAGTTGCGGCCGGACTGGGTCACGCCGTGGCGCCGCCTCCTCACCTCCGGCCGCGGCATGTCGCTGGGCTCCGCCGTCAACGAGACCCGGCTCGACGCCGCCCTCCGCCGCGACCCCCTGGACCTGGAGACCCACGTCGAGTGGGTCTCGCAGTTGCAGCCCCGCTGGGGAGGCGAGCCCGGGGAGGCCCTGGCGTTCGCCCGTGCGGCGTTCGCCGGCGCGCCCGACGGCCATCGCCTCGGCTGCGTGATCGCCATCGCGCACATCGAGGACTGGGTCGAGTCCGACCGCAAGAACTGCCTCATCACCCCCGAGATCCAGGACGAGTTGCTGGAGACGGCCGAGCGCAGCATCCTCCACCCCGCCTACGTGCGTCGCCCGGGCTGGCAGGTCGACTTCAACATGTTCGCCATGGCCCTGTCCCTGGCCAACGGGAGGCTCGCGTTGCCGCGTGTCTTCCGCGCGCTGGGCGGCGCCTACACGCCGTGGCCCTGGAGGTACATGGCGCAGCCGGAGAAGAAGTACGCCGCTGCCCGGCGCAACGCCTGACCCCGCCCGCCGCCCGTCACTCACCTCACCCCGGACTGCCCGATGACTCTGCCCACCACCCCTTCGAGCCCGGCCGGCGCCGACCGCACCTTCCAGGTGGACCTGCGCGGGCTCGTCGACCTCCTCTCCCACCACCTCTACTCCAGCCCCCGCGTCTACCTGCGCGAACTCCTGCAGAACGCGGTGGACGCGCTGACCGCCCGGCACGGCCTCGAACCGGGCGCCGCCGCCGACGCGTTCGGCATCCGCCTGTACGCCGACGGTTCGGTGGTCCGGGTGGAGGACGACGGCGTCGGCCTCACCGAGGCCGACGTGCACACCTTCCTCGCCACGATCGGCCGCAGCAGCAAGCGTGCCGATCAGGTGGCCGAGCAACGCGCGGACTTCATCGGCCAGTTCGGCATCGGTCTGCTCTCCTGCTTCCTGGTCGCCGACGAGATCCACGTCGTCAGCCGTTCCGCCCGCACGCCCGACGCCCCCGCCGTGGAGTGGCGGGGCCGCGGCGACGGCAGCTACACCGTCCGCGCCCTGCCCGCCGCCGCCCGTCCCCGGCCCGGCACCACCGTCACCCTCACGCCCCGCGCCGACGCGGGGGAGTGGACCAGGCCGGTCCAAGTGCAGGCCCTCGCCCGGCACTTCGGCTCCCTGCTGCGCCACCCGGTGACCTTCGACGACGGCACTGGCGGTCCGGGCGCACCCGTGAACCCCGAGCCCGCCCCCTGGGCGCGCACCTACCCCACCCCGGGCGCACGCTCCCGCGCGCTGGCCGCGTACGGCGAGGAGATCTTCGGATTCACACCGCTGGACACCATCGACCTGGACCTGCCGGCCGTGGGCCTGAAGGGCATCGCGTGCGTGCTCCCCGAGGCGGTGCCGGCCGGGCGCCGCCACGGCCACCGCGTGCACGTCAAGGGCATGCTGCTGTCCGAGCAGGCCGAGGAGATCCTGCCCGAGTGGGCGTTCTTCGTCCGCTGCGTCCTCGACGCCGAGAGCCTGCGCCCCACGGCGTCCCGCGAGTCCCTGTACGAGGACGACACCCTCGCCGCGGTCCGCGACGCCCTCGCCGAACGGCTGCGCGCCTGGATCGCCCGGACCGCCGCCAGCGATCCCGACCTCCTCGGCCGCTTCCTCCAGACCCACCATCTGGCCGTGAAGTCCCTGGCCGTGCACGACGACGAGATCCTGCGGATGCTGCTGCCGTGGCTGCCGTTCGAGACCACCGACGGACACGCCACCCTGGACGAGTTCGCGCGCACCCACCGCACCGTGCTCGTGACCTCCAGCGTGGAGGAGTTCCGGCAGGTGGCGGCGATCGCCGGGGCGGCCGGGCTCGGCGTCGTCAACGGCGGCTACACCTACGACCGCGAACTGGTCCACCGGCTGCCGGAGATCAGGCCCGAGGTCGCCGTCGCCGACCTCGACCCGGGCACCCTCACCGCCCACCTGGACCCCGTCGACCGGGAGACGGAACTCGCCGCCGCGGCCTACCTCGCCCTGGCCCGCGACGCCCTGGCCGTCTTCGACTGCGACGTGGCGCTGCGCACCTTCCAGCCCGCCTCCGCCCCCGCCCTCCTCCTCGACAGCCGCGAGGCCCGGCACGAGCGCACCCGCTCCCAGCTCGCCCGCGAGCAGCAGGGCGGCGTATGGGGCGACATCCTCGGCCACCTGCGCCAGGAGGCCCCGCGAGCCCAGCTGATCCTCAACCAGCTCAACCCGCTGGTCCGCACCGCGGTCGCCATCGACGAGCCGGAACTGGCCCGCACCAGCGCGGAAGCCCTCTACGGGCAGGCCGCGATGCTGTCCCGGCGCCCGCTCCGGCCCGCCGAGTCGAGCCTCATCAACCGCTCCTTCCTCGACCTCCTCGCCCACGCCCTCCGCAAGGACAGCTGACGATGCCGACCGCACCCCAGACCACCGACGAGCTGTACCAGGCGCTCCAGGAGAACGACCGGCGGCCCTACGGCCGCACCCGCACCGTCACGGCCGAGGAACTGGCCGAGGCCGCCGAGCAGTTCGCGGAGCCCCGGCCGCTCGTCCACGCGCTCCTCGAACTCCAGGAGGCCTACACCTACGGCTCCGAACCACGTAAGTCGCCCGTCGTCTTCGCCCGGCTGCTCACCCTCTTCGACGAGCAGCCCGACGTCTTCGACGAGCGGTTGCGGCACATGCTGTTCTGGCGGTTCAAATGGGTGGCCAACGCGCTGATCGCGCTGCCCGAGATCCCCCTCGCGAGTCTGCGCCAGTGGCTGACCGAGATGCGCGACCGGTACGAGAAGGCCGGTCTCGCGCTCCAGCCCTGCTACGCACAGGCCTACCGGCTCGCCGCCCACGTGGGCGAGGACACCGACCTCGCCTACGAACTGTGGGCGGGGCGCACCCGCACCCAGCTCAGTGACTGCGAGGCCTGCGAGATCTGCGAGCGCGCCCTGTACCACCTCGGCGCGGACGACGACGAGCGGGCGCTGCGCACCTGGGAGCCCGTCCTGGACGGGAAGGAGTCCTGCCAGGAGGAGCCCGCCCGCTCCGTCTCGTACGCGCTGCTTCCCCTGCTGCGCACGGGCGCCGCCGACCGGGCCCGTGCCCTGCACCTCTCCGGCTACCGCGCCTGCCGCCGCAACCCCTCGATGGCCGGCGAGGTCGGCCGGCACCTGGAGTTCTGCGCGCTCACCGGCAACGAGGCGCGCGGCCTGGAGCTCCTCGCCGAGAACCGGAACCTGTTCGACGAGGTCGACTCGCCGCTGGACCAGCTCAGTTTCCTCACCGGCGTGGAGGTCCTCCTCCAGCGCGTCGAATCCCTCGGCCACGGCGACCTGCCCGCCGCCGGATACGCGGGCCGCACCTGGACGGTGGCCGGCCTGCGCGCCGAGGTCCGGGGCCGCGCCGACGACCTCGCCGCCCGCTTCGACGCCCGCAACGGCACCACGGCCCACGCCGACCGGCGCCTGGCCCGCCTCGACCGCGCCCCCCTCCTGGACGCACTCGAACTGACCCTGCGCGCCCGCGGCCTGGACGACGTGGCCCCGGCCGCCGTACCCGCCGCGGCCGCCCCGGCCGGTGCCGTCCCCGAGTCGCTGCCCGAACTCATCAACCGGGCGCGGGAGCTGGACGAGCAGGGACACCCCGGGGCAGCGGCCTGCTGGGCACGGCTGCGCAAGCTGGTCGCCGCCCCCGGCTACACCCACCCCGACGACCCGGCCGTGGGACCGCTCGTACGGCTGCACGCGGACCTGCTGGAGGACGAGGCGGGCAGGGCGGGCGAGAAGGAGGAGTTCGACGAGGCGGCCGCCCTGTACGAGGAGGCGGCGGGCCTGTACGAGGAGGCCGGGGCACCGGGCCATGCGGCGCTCGCCCGGGCCTGCGCGCTGCTGCCCGCGGGGGGCCTTCCCGGCGGGCACGGCGACGGGGCCGAGGCACAGGCCGCCGCGCTGACCGCCGCCCACGCGGCCCTCGTCCGGCTGCACGAGGAGACGACCGGACTCGCCCCCTACCAGGAGGCGCGGCTGCTGCGGCTGCGGGCGACCGCGCTCGGCATGCGGCTGCAGGCGTCGAGGAACGAGGAGCACCGCGCGCAGGTCCTCGCCGAGGTGGACCTGCTGCTCGCCTTCGCCACCCGGCACGACATCGCCGGCCAGGTCGCAGGCGCCCACCTGCTGCGGGCCAGCACGTACGCCGTCTCCGGCGACCTGGCCACCGCGATCACGGAGATCGACGCCCTCCTCGACCGGTTGAAGGCGCACGGCCCCGCCTGGCACCTGCCCCGCACGCTCGCCCTGCGCGGCCGGATCCAGCTCGGCCTCAAGGACGCGCAGGCCGCGCACGCGGACCTGACCGAGGGCCTGCGACTGGCAGCCGACTGGCCTTCCAACGCCGGCGGCGTCGCTCGCCTCCACAGCGATCTGGCCGAGGCGTCCATGCATCTGGGCCGCCCCGACGAGGCGCTGCGGCACCTGACGCGCTCCGCGGAGCTGGAACTGCGCCGCGGCAGCCGGATCGACGCGTTCTGCACCTACAGCAACGCGGCCCAGCTCAGCCTCGACCTGGGCCGCGTCGAGGACTGCATCGCGCTGCTCGACTCCCTCCTGGCCGAACCGGACATCGCCGCCGGGGAGGTGGACGACCGGCTCGTCGCCCAGCTGCGCCTGAGCCGCGCCCGCGCGCTGCACGCGGGGGAGGACCTCAAGGCCGCCACCGCGGAGTACGCCGCCCTCGCGGCCGAGTCGGCCGGCTGGGACGACGACCCCGCGAGCCACGCCATGATCGCCGCGGAGACCGCCGTACTCCTCGCCGAGTCCGGTGAGTTCGGCCGGGCCCGGGAGGCCGCGGACCAGGCCCTCGCCGCGCACGCCCGGGCGCCGCGCTACGAGCAGCTCAGCAGCTGCCTGCGCGAACTCGCCCGCCTCCAGGCCCAGCACCAGGGGGCCGAGGGCCTGGCCGACGCCCTTGCCCTGCTCGCCGACGCGGGCCGGGTCGCCGACGAGGCCCGCGCCGCCGGGTACGAGAGCCGCGGCCGTGACCTGGACAGTGCCCTCGCCTACGAGCACGGGCGGGTCAACGCCTACGCCAGTGAGTACGAGACCTCCCTGACCGCCCTGGACAAGGCGCTCACCCTCCTCGGCGAACCCGAACCCGAGTCCCACGACAGGGACCACGTCGGCGAGTGGGCCGAGTGCGTCCGGCTCGCGGCCGTCGTGGAGGGCCTCTACCTGGAGCGCCCCGCGCCCGCCCTCACCCGCCTCGACGACGCGGTCTCCCACCTCACCGCCCTGGGCCACAGCGGGGAGACGGAGCCGCTGACCACCCTGGCCGCCCGGCTGCGCGACGAGGGGTGAGACGACGGGCGCGCCGCCCTCACCAGGTCACGGGCAGCTCCCTGACCCCGCCGGTGAGGGTGGTGCGCATCGTGAGGTCGTCGACATCCTTGGCGAGCCGCAGGCCCGGCAGGCGCTCGGCCAGGGCGGCGAAGACGACGCGCAGCTCCGTGCGGGCCAGGCTCGCCCCGATGCAGAAGTGCGGGCCGTGGCCGAATCCGAGGTGGTTGCGTTCCGGACGGTCGGGGTCGAACGCCTCGGCGTCGGTGTAGACCGACGCGTCGCGGTTGGCCGAGTTGACGGAGAGGATCACGGCGTCGCCGGTGCGGATGGTGACCCCGGCGACGTCGACGTCGGTGTGGGCGTAGCGCAGCAGACCGAGGTCACCGGGCGCGCCCAGGCGCATGATCTCCTCGACGGTGGCGTTGACCCGCCCGGCCGGGTCGGCGGTCAGCGCCTGCCACGGGCCGGGGCGGGTGAGCAGGAAGAGGGTGCCCAGCCCGATGCGGTTGACGGTGGTCTCGTGCCCGGCGAACAGCAGCCCCACGCAGAGTCTGATCATTTCGGCGTGGTCGAAGTCCGCGTCGGCGCTCTGGGCGCGCACCAGGTCGGAGATGACGTCCTCGCCCGGCCGGGCGCGCTTGGCCTCGGCGAGAGCGCTCATGTAGTCGTTGAACTCCTCCCGCGCCCGTTCGGCCCCGTCCCCGATGGCGTAGTCGGCCATGCGCTCCGACAACGAGGCGAAGTGCTCGCGGTCGCTCTCGGGCACGCCGAGCAGCCGGCAGATCACCGCGACCGGCACCGGGAAGGCCAGCCCCGCATGCAGGTCGACGACCCCGTCGGGCGCGGCGGCCCGCTCGACCAGCATCCGGTCGATGCAGCCGTCCACCAGCTGCCGTACGTGCTCGGAGAGCATCACCATGCGCCGGGCGGAGAAGGCCGGGGTCAGCAGCCGGCGCATCCGGGTGTGGTCGGCCTCCTCGGTGGCGTAGTTGCCCGAGGGACCCTCCTGCACGGCGGCGCTCGTGATGCGGGACGCCTGTTCGGGCTCGGGATGGGAGCGGCCGAGCCGCTTGTCGGCGAGGAGGTCGCGGACCTCCTCGAAACGGGTGACCAGCCAGGCCGGATCCCCGGCCGGTGTGGTGACCGGTGTGATCGGCGCCTCCCGGCGCAGCACCTCGTACAGAGGCGCTAGATCGAGCACGTTCGGCCGTGCGAAGGGCAGTCGGGAACGCTCGGCGGCACCGTTCATGGTCCTCCTCCTGGACCTCGGAACGCGATCTTCCGGCACTTCGACCGTAGCACTTTATTGTCAGTGACTGCCAATAATGTTTCGGCCAGTCGTCCCGTCGCCCCGGCGTGATTGGATCGCCCGATGGAGGACGTGACGGCGGACAGTGGCCCGATAGCACCCCGTCGGGGCCGGCCCCCGGTGAGCGACCGGCAGCGGCAGCGGCAGCGCCTCGACATCTCCCGCCACGCGGTCCGGCTGTTCGCCGCACAGGGAGTGGCCGCCACCTCCGGCGGGCAGATCGCGCGGGCGTCCGGAGTCTCGGAACGCACGCTGTGGCGCTGCTTCCCCAGCAAGGAAAGCTGTGTGGAGCCGCTGCTCAGCCAGTCGCTCGCGGCCTTTCAGGCGGTGCTCCACGCCTGGCCGCCCGGCGTCGACCTGACCGAGCACCTGCGCGCCGCCTACCGGCCCGCGCCCGACGCGTCGTCCGACGAGGACACCGAGGCGGTTCTCACCGTGATCCGGATGACTCACGAGGAGCCCGCGCTGCGGGCCGTCTACCTGGTGCTCCGGGAGCGCGCGGAGGAGACGTTCACCGAGGTGCTCGGCGAACGCGCGGGCGGGTCGGCCGACTTGCTCGACATCCGCATGCGGGCCGCCACCATGAGCGCCGTGCTCAAGGTGGCCACCGACGACCTGGCCGTGGCCGTGGCCGAGAAAGGCATCACCCCCGAGGCGCTGCGCCGGCACCGGGAGCAACTCGCCGACGCCCTGCGGGTCGTCACCGGAGCCGCCGGGCAACGGTGAAGCCTGCGCGCGCACTCCGCGGTGGACCTGCCGGCGAACGCCGTCCCGTGAGGACGGGCCGCCGCCCGCCGCCGGAAGGGGTGCCCGGCGGCCGCCCGCGCTATCGGGTGACCGTCACGGTGACGTCGTAGCGTCCTTGGCCCGGCGGGCAGCGCATGGCCTCCCCGCACGCATTGCGTCCGGCGGTGACCTGAGCCGTGCCGGGCCGCAGGGCGGTGAACCGCGCGGAGGAGATGCCGCAGCCGCGGCCGGGCGGGCAGGTCGCGGTGGCCGTGGTTCCGCCGCCGACGGGGGCGAGCACCCGCGGGTCCGAGCCGGCCGGGGTCGACCAGTAGGCGCTGTGCAGGCGCACCACGACGAGCGTGCCGGTGGTCACCCGGACCGTGGTTCCGCGGGCCCGTTCGTCGAGCACGACCGACCGGGCGGCGGATCCGGACGGTGCGGATGACGCGGACGAGGCGGGAGCCGGCGACGGCGGAGGGGAAACCGCCGGTCCGGTGGGGCCGGACGAACAGCCGCCCAGGGCGGCCGTCGCGGCTGCCGCGGCCAAGGCGGCGAGCCCGGCGCGCAGCGCGCGCCGGGCGGGGCACATGCGGACTGACGAACGGAACACGGGCCCTCCGGTGGATGCCGCCCGGTACGGGCGCTTGGACGGCGGTGGGGGCGAGCCGATGGCTCGCCCCCACCGTACGGTTCGAGGGGTCAGGAGACGGTCACGTCGTCGTAGTAGGTGTAGGTCGCGTCACCCGCGTAGTTGTCGTCGTTGTTGGTGAGGGTGAGCGTGTACGTGTGGCCCGGGGTCACGGTGCCGGAGACCTTCTTCCAGCCCGCACCCTGGGTGCAGGTCTTGGCGAGCAGCGTCGTGGTGGTGCCGGCCGTGGTGTCCTGGAGGGTGGCCGTCGCCCAGTCGTAGGTCACCGTGTCCGGGCAGGTGACGTCGTACCAGAAGGAGACCTTGCTGGTGCCGGACGGGGCGGTGAAGGACTGGGAGACCGAGGAGGCGTTCGTAGGGCTGGTCGAGCCGACCAGCGCGCCGTAGCTGCCGCTGTGCGCCGCCGAGGCGGTGGCGGAGGTGCTGCCGCTGGTGGTCCAGCTCGACAGGCTGCCGGTCTCGAAGGTGCCGTTGGTGAGGGTGCCGCCGCCACCGCCGCTGCTGCCGCCGCCGACGATCGCGTGGGAGATGGCGCAGCTGTTGGTGTCGTTGGACCAGCTGGCCTGCTCGGCGAAGGTACCGGTGCCCATGGTGACGTTGGCCGCCCCACCCGTGCTGCCGGGCGAGAGCCAGGCGCATTCGTCGGAGTTCTCCTGGCCGTCGTACGAGCTGCCGGTGTGGTTGGTCCAGCCGCCGGCCGGGTTCTGGTCGGACATCATCTCGTGCCATTCGTGGCCGAGCGTCATGGTCCAGCCGTCGAGCGTGCCGGGCGAGTTGACGAATCCGACGCCGCAGCCGGAGCCGGAGTCCATGTTGTACGGCTGGTTGCTGAACGCGATGTCCCCGTAGGAGGAGGACACCGCACCGCCGGTGAGCGTGCTGTCGCCGTTGTAGTCGTGCCAGGCGCAGTACTGGCCCTGGTAGCTGTCCGGGTTGGTGTTGTGCGGCGAGAGTACTACGTAGTAGGCGTCACGGTTGGACGCGGCGGTGGTGTTGCCGAAGTGTCCGGCCGCCTTGACGGCTTCGGCGCCGAGCTGGTGCCCGGTCGCGGCGCTCGGCGAGGCCGCCGAGTTATCGTACCACACGCCGGACAGCACGCCGCCGCTCTGGTACGGGATGAAGTTCGCGTTGGACGGGCAACTGGTGGCGCCCGACGACACGTTGGGCCCGTCACACCACTGGGTGAGGTCCGCGGACCACCGCTCGTTCCCGGTGCCGATGTCCTTGAACATCTCCTGGGCGACCGGGGCCGCGCCGTCCGGGTCGCCGGAGAACGTGGCGTCGCCGCTGCTGTTGGTGCTCTGCGTGCCCCACTGCGAGCCGTAGAAGACCAGGTAGACCTTGGAGTGGCCGCTCTGGACACCGATGCCGTCGATGCCGCCGCCGTAGGACAGCGTCTCCGGTCCGGTCGCCGCGGCGGCGGCCGGGTGGCTGGCCGCCCAGGACTTCATCTTGGCGTTCCGCTGGATGGTCGGTATGACGCCGTGCCGGTAGGAGTGCTGGTAGGCCGGGCTGTAGGGGTTGGATCTCACCGTGTGACCCGTGGCCTGGGGAGCGGCTGTCGCCTGGGGTACGGAGGCGAGTGCCGCAGCGGTGACGAGGGACAACGACGCGAGACCGGTCAGGGTCGCTCGGGCTGCGCCGCGGAGGTGGGGAGTGCCCATGGGTGATGGGGCCCTTTCTTCGCATGGACTCCGCCGTCGGTCCGGCGGAGGTGAGGTGCATGGAACGTCGACGAGGCGCATCACCGCCGGCCTGCTCCGGCCGTCGACGTTGACGCCCGTTTCGTCGCAGAGCAGGAGGAGAGGCCCGAGCGGCACCGGGGTGACTGCACGGGCGATGTGCTCGGCAGTTGGGGACTCACGCACGGTGTTGCGATCCGCGGGGAACTCTCGTCCTCGACCGGACTGATGGAAAGGCAGCAAGAAGCGTTAGCACTACGGCTTCTTGCCGTCGGAATGGTGATGTGTTGTCAGACGCGGAGAAGCAAAGCAGAGTTGACGGGTTCAGGTCAATGGAAAACGAATAGCTTTCTCACAGGAAGCCGTTCCGCGCCGTTCCGGACCGGATCGCCCAGCCGTCGCGCATCTGGCGCTTTCGCTGGTCGAGGGGTCAAGTCCGCGTAACCGCCGGTCAGTTGTGTGAACGGGCGCACGGCGGATCGGGGCAGGCCGTCCGCCGTGAGTGGGATCGCTCTACACAACGCACTTCTGAATTCGAAAAAGTTCGAGAAAATGCTCGGTCAAGAAGCGGTAAGCGATGGTCAATTGATTGCCGTGACAGCTATTCGGGTTTTTTCCTCTCCGGGGAATCCCGGCACGGTGCCCGGCATCGTGACGGCTTCCGTCGAGCGGGTCGCGCCTCGGTGCGGGTGCCACAGGTTTGCCGGTCCGGCGACAGCGCCGCGGCGGTTGTCCTGGCCGGTGCGTGCGCGGTGGAGGCGGCGGTGGCGGTGCGGAGGGAGCCTTAGGCCGGGAACCGTCACTGCCGCAAGTTCCGGCGGCTCGGCCCGTCCGGCCGGCCGGTTCCGCGCCCGGGGTGGGTTCGCGTCCTCGTGCGGGGTGAGCTCGGGCGCAAGGGCCGGCCGCGGTGCGGCCATCCGGGTCCATATCTGACCATCTGTGAACTTCGCGCGCAGAAAGTCTTGTTGGCCTCGTTGACATGCCGCAAGCACAGGCGTTTCACTCGACTCTCGTGCATGGCAACGTTGTCAGGACGCCGTGGGGGCGACCGGGTTCGTTGCCTGTCGCCGGCATTCCGGTGTTTCTCGGCGCGCCGACACCTGATGTGCGAAGCACGAACTGCTGCGGAGGCAACCGATGGTGAGACCCCGACGTTCAGCCGCACCACCCTCCACCCGAGCGAGATTCCGCCGACGCCTTGCCGTGGCCTGTGTCCTGGGCATGGCGGCCCTGCCGCTCTCGGCGACGGGCAGCGCCCTGGCCGCGAGCGCCGGGACGCCGGCCCTCGTGACGGACCCCGCGTCCCTCGTCAACCCCCTCATCGGCACCTCCGGTGCGGTGGACACCTTCCCCGGCCCCGACATGCCGGCCGGCATGGTGCAGTGGGGTCCCGACACGACGCCGGACCGCCCCGACGGCGGCGGCTACGAGTACGCCGACAAGAAGATCTCCGGCTTCAGCCTCACCCACGTCTCGGGCCCGGGCTGCCCGGTCGCGGGCGACCTGCCCGTGCTGCCGGTGACCGGCGCGCTCTCGGGCGACCTCGGCAGCACGTCGGTCGGCTTCGGCCACACCGACGAGCAGGCCGCCATCGGGTCCTACAAGGTCACCGACGCCAACGGCGTGAAGACCGAGCTGACCGACACCACCCGCGCCGGTCTGGGCACCTTCACCTTCCCTGCCGGACCGCAGGCGAACCTGCTGTTCAAGCTCAGCGGGGGCGCCACCCAGGTGGACGGGACCCGGGTCCAGGTGGTCAACAGCAAGGAGATCAGCGGCGCGATCGACAGCGGCCACTTCTGCGGCGCGAGCAACCGGTACACGCTGCACTTCGACATCAAGTTCGACCGGCCGTTCGCGGCGAGCGGCACCTGGGTCGGCAGCACCATCACCCCCGACGCGACGTCGCTGAAGGCGGGCAAGGTCCGGCAGGCTCCGCGGAAGTCCACGTCGAAGCCGCTGAAGGAGAAGCACTTCACCGTCCCCGCGAAGCCCGCCCCGACGGTTCACGGGAGCGCCGCCAAGGCCTCCGCCAAGGCCTCCGCCACGGCCTCCGCAACACCGAGCGCCAGTACGGCATCCCGGCTGTCCAAGGCCGCCCGGGCCGCCCAGCCGCCCACCACCGGCGCCAACGGCATGTACCTGACCTTCGACACCTCCTCGAACACCACGGTGTCGGCGAAGGTCGGCATCTCGTACACGAGCGACGCCAACGCGGCGGCCAACCTCGCCACCGAGATCAAGAACTGGAACGTCGGCGCCGTCGAGAAGGCCAACCACGACGCGTGGAACGCCGTGCTGAAGAAGATCCAGGTGGGCGGTGGATCCGCCGACCAGCAGACGCAGTTCTACACCGCGCTCTACCACGCCCTGCTGCACCCGAACGTCTTCTCCGACGACAACGGCCAGTACATGGGCATGGACAACCAGATCCACAAACTGGCCAAGGGACAGCAGGCCCAGTACGCCAACTACTCGGGCTGGGACACCTACCGCTCCCAGACCCAGCTGATGGCGATGGTCGAGCCCAAGGTCGCCAGCGACGTCGTCACCTCGATGCTCAACGGCTACGACCAGACGGGCCTGCTGCCCAAGTGGGCCTCGAACAACGGCGAGAGCTACGTGATGGTCGGTGACCCGGCCGCCGGCATCATCACCGACGCGTACGCCTTCGGCGCCACCGACTTCGACACGGCCAAGGCCCTCGCCGCCCTCCAGCACGAGGCCACCGTCCCGAACAACGACCGCCCCGGCGAGTCGGTACGGGACGCCAAGGGCTACCTCCCGCTGGACGAGAACGACTACAACTGCTGCAACTTCTACGGTCCGGTCTCCACCCAACTGGAGTACGACAGCGCCGACTACGCCCTCGCCGCCTTCGCGAAGTCGCTCGGCAGGACGTCCGTCTACCAGAAGTTCGCCACCCGCGCCCAGGACTGGATGAACGTCTTCAACCCGCAGACCGGCTACCTGCAGGCCAAGAACAAGGACGGCCAGTTCGCGGGCGGCTTCACCCCCGGCACCTCCAACGGCTTCGTCGAGGGCACCTCCGCCCAGTACACCCCCATGGTCCCCTTCAACCTGCAACAGCTCATCCAGGCCCGTGGCGGCGCCAAGGCGTACTCGTCGTACCTGGACAGCCTCCTCGACGACATCACCAGCCCCGGCGGCACCGACGCCGACCTGAGCAACGAGCCCAGCGTCGAGATCCCGTGGGAGTACGACTACACCGGTCAGCCGTGGAAGACCCAGGCGGCCGTCCGCGCGGCCCAGCAGGGCCTGTACTTCAACGCCCCGGTCGGCTCGTTCGGCAACGACGACCTCGGCGCCATGAGCTCCTGGTACGTCTGGTCCGAGCTCGGCATGTACCCGGAGACCCCGGGCACGGACACCCTGGTGCTCGGCAGCCCGGCGTTCCCGACCGCCCAGGTGACCCTCGGGAACGGCAGGACGGTGAAGATCAACGCGCCGCAGGCCGCGCCCGACGCGCCGTACGTGCAGTCGCTGAACGTCAAGGGCAAGGCGTGGAACACCTCCTGGCTGACGTTCGGGCAGTTCGAGGGCGCGGGCACGCTCGACTACACGCTCGGCACCCAGCCGAACACCTCCTGGGCGTCCGGCCCGTCGGCGGTGCCGCCGTCGGACACCACGGGCGGCGGCCGGGTGCTGGCCGCGACCGGTCCCAGCAACGGTCTCGTCCTCCAGCCGGGCACGGGCGGTGACAGCACGCTCGACCTGACCAACCTCGGCAGCAAGCCCGTCACGGTCGACTGGACGGCGACGGCGCCCTTCGGCGTCACCCTGGACACCGCGTCCGGCTCGCTGACCGTGCCCGCCTCGGGCAGCGTCGAGGCGAAGGTCCACGTCACGGCGGGCGCGACCGAGGGAACCTACCCGGTCGCCTTCGCCCTCACCGACCACAGCACCGGTACGGCACTGTCCGGGGCGACCCTCCGGGTGGCCGTCGCCAAGGCCGGTGCGCTGTGGCCGTACGCCACCAACGAGGGCATCTACCCCGACGACACCACCTACTCGGGCGGGTTCGACGGCGGCGGCTGGGCCTACTCGCAGAACGCGCTGTCGGCGGCCGGTGTCACGAGCGGCTCTGCCCTCACGGTCGACGGCATCTCCTACACCTGGCCGACGGTGACGTCCGGTCGGCTGGACAACCTGGAGATGGCCGGCCAGACGATTCCGATGCCGGCCGGCACGTCGGGGGCGTCGCTGGGGCTGCTGGGCGCGGCGGTCAACGCGCCGACCGACGGCAGCGGGGTCTCGGGCACGCTGACCGTCACCTACACCGACGGCACCACCACCCAGGCGACGGTCGGGTTCTCGGACTGGACGCTCAACGGCGGCCCGAGCAAGCCGCTGCCGAGTGACACGACGGCCGTGACCACCGCCTACCGGAACACCGGGAGCGGCGGCCGCGACGGCGTGAAGACCTACGTCTTCGCGACGAAGGTCGCGCTGGATCCGTCCAAGCAGGTGGCGTCGGTGACGCTGCCGGTGACCGGCCAGACCGGCACCGACCACCTGTTCGCCTACGGCTTCGGCCAGTAGGACGTCACGGCGGCACAGGTGAGGGGGCCGGTTCCCCGGGCACACGCCCGGGGAACCGGCCCCCTCGTCGATGTGCCGGTACTCAGCTCAGGGTGAAGTCGTCGGCGTCGACGTTGGACTGGCCGTACCAGCCGTGCACGTACACGGTGACCGTTCCGCTGCTGCCGGTGGTGAAGCTGACGGTGAGCTGGTTCCAGCTGCTGCTGTTCGACCAGGTGCTCGCGGTGGCGCCGCCGCTGACCCCGACGTAGGCGTACGGGCCCTGCACCCAGGCGGTGAGGGTGTAGGTGTGGTTGGCGGACAGGGTGACGCTCTGGTCGCACTCGCCGGTGCTGCTGGAACTCGGCGCGACCTGCAGGCTGTGGCTGCCGCTGTGGACGGGGCTGGAGACCACCGCGCTGCCGCCCGTGCAGGTCCAGGGGCTCGGACTGCCGGACTCGAAGCCCGCGTTGGTCAGTGAGCCGCCGCCGCCCCCGCCGCTGCCGGAGGACGTGACCGTGAGCGAGTAGGTCGCGCTGTGGCTGCCGCTCGCGGCCGTGCCGGTGACGGTGATCGGGTAGGTGCCCGCGGCCACGGACGAGCCGACCGTCGCCCTCAGCGTCGAACTGCCGCCGGACGTCACGGAGGTGGGGCTGAAGGAGACGCTGACACCGGAGGGCGCGCCGGAGGCGGAGAGGCTGACGGACTCGGCGCTGCCGGAGGTGACGGCCGTGGCGATGGTCGCGGTCGCCGAACCGCCCTGGGCGACCGAGGCGGAACCCGGCGACAGGGACAGCGAGAAGTCGGTCGTGGTGCCTCCGCCGCCACCGCCCGAGCTGCCCTCGTAGGGCACGAACGTGTCGGTGAACGCGAGCGTGTTCTGGCTGATCTCGCTGCACGTGGACAGCGAGTTGGCGCTGCCGCTGCACGGCTGGTCCCGGTTGGCCGACCAGAACGACAGCCGTCCGATGCCGTTCTGCGCGGCGAAGGACTCCACCGTCTGGGCGTCCGCGAGCGTGAAGGTGGACCCGTCGTCGTTCTTGCCGATCATCGGCGTGATGCCGAGGTTGGCATAGGTGTAACCGGAGTCGACGGACTGCATCTGCGCCAGCGTGGCCTTGGCCGCGGAGACCGCGCCCTGGCCCATCTCGGTGCCGGTGCCCGCGTAGTAGTCCATGGCCATGATGTTGACCACGTCGATCTTGATGCCCGCGGTCTTTGCGGCCTTGAGGATGTTGACGCCGTCGCCGGTCAGCCCGCTGGTCAGGACCGGCAGGGTCATGGAGAACCTCAGGTTCGGGTTGGACGCCTTGAGGTCCTTCATCGCCTGCATCTGGCGGGCCGCGGCGGCGGTGTCCGCGATGGCGGCGCCCTCGACGTCGAAGTCGAGCTGGGTGACGCCGTAGTCGTTGATGATGGCCTGGTACCCGGCGTCGATGCTGCTCTGGGTGGAGCAGGTCCAGGCGAGCGGCTCACCGCTCGCCCCGCCGGAGGAGATGATGACGGAGGCGCCCTCGGACTTCGCCCTGGCGATCTCGGGGTCGGTGTAGGAGTCGTTGCCGATGGGGAGCGTGTCGCCCCAGATCTGGGTGCAGCCTTCGCCGAGGACGAAGGCCGCCGTGTAGGCCTTGAGCCCGTGTCCGGTGATGGCCGTGTCGAGCAGTCCTTCCTGACCGTTCGACATGTCGACGTAGGGAGCCACGGAGTAGACGCTGCTCCCCGCGGCGCTGCCGGCGGGGGCCAGGGCGACGGTGACGCCGGTCGTCGCGAGTGCGAGCGCACAGGCGGAGGCCGCAAATCTTGCCAGGTGCATGACAGTGGCCCTTTCGGGATGCCCATCGAGGGCGGGGTGGTGGGGGGTGGGCCGAGATTTGGTACATACCAAACCGCCGCCGGGGCCCGTCAGTCAAGAGGACTAGACCAACTCCATACCATTCGCGAGCGGTGTCGCCCGGACCCGCCTCCCCGCGCCGCATCTCGGACCGGGAGTGTCTCCCGCCTCCGGCGGACGGGCCGGAGACGGGAGACCCCGGCTCACCGCGCGGCCAGGAACTCCTCCGCGGCCGGCGGGCGGTTCGCGATCCGGATGTCACCGGCACTGCCGTGGAACACCATGTCGACGGCGCCCGCGTACGCGTGGCCGCCCGCCAGCCACGGCAGCCCGAGCGACGACGCCTCCTGCGGCGTCCGGTTGACGCTGTCCTGGCTGCCCCGGTAAAGGGACTGGGCGTCCGGCATGACCGCGAGGGTGAACCGGAGGGCGTTCGGACCCGGTCTCCAGGCGCCGGCCTCGGCGCTGCCGGTGGCCTCCGCGGCGGACGCGGGCGTCGCGCCGAGCACGGCCGCGCCGGTTCCTCCGGCCGCCGCGCCCGCACCGGCCGGTGCCGTGCTGCGGAGAAAACCACGCCGGCTCTGCCCGGCGCTCTCCTGTACGGGGGTGTCGTCTCGATGGGACATGGGGCCGCCTTTCCCGTGCCGATGGCTCGAACGCGACGACGCCACCCAGCGGCGCTCCCGGCCGGGCGGCCACGAGGTGACGGTCGAAGAGCAGGCGGCCGTGCGGGACTTGAAGGATCGGGACGGCCGGTCGAAAACCGGGTGCCGCGCCCCGCACCCCCTGCCTACACTCATCCACTGTCACGCACCGTAGCCGCGACCCGCGGCCGCGGTGTCCTGCCGTGACGAGTCCGGACGAACGAGGGGAGAGGGCCATGCGGGACCGCACCGCCGTCGCCCCCTCCCTTTCCCGGTACGACGTGATCCTGGTGTCCCCGTCCCTCCGGTGCCCGCCGCGCGGCCGGCTCCGGACTCCGTGACGAGCGACCGGATCAGTCAACCACCGCCACATGCAGGTCTTCTGATATTTCGTCATATGTGACCGGTGGACTTCGCCGCACGGGAAATCGCGCTGCCCATTCCGGCAACCGTCATCCGAGAGGCACCGGGCCATGCGCACCGAACTCCGCACGAACTCCGTCAACCCCCTTGCCGCCGTACGCAACCTGGGCATCCTCGCCCACGTCGACGCCGGCAAGACCACCGTCACCGAACGCGTCCTCTTCGCCACCGGCACCATCCACCGACGCGGCGAGGTCCACGACGGCACCACCGTCACCGACTTCGACCCCCAGGAGCGCGACCGCGGCATCACCATCTTCGCCGCGGCCGTCAGCTGCGCCTGGAGCGGCCACCGCGTCAACCTCATCGACACCCCCGGCCACGTCGACTTCGCCGACGAGGTCGAGCGCTCGCTGCGCGTCCTCGACGGCGCGATCGCCGTGTTCGACGCGGTCGCCGGCGTCGAGCCGCAGAGCGAGTCGGTGTGGCGGCAGGCCGACCGGCACGGCGTCCCCAGGATCGCCTTCGTCAACAAGCTGGACCGCGCGGGCGCCGACCTCGACAGAGCCGTCGGGTCGATCCGCACCCGCCTGCACCCGGCCCCGCTCGTCGTCCAACTGCCCATCGGCACGGAGGACGGCTTCACCGGCGTCGTCGACCTCGTGCGCATGCGCGCGCTGGTCTGGGCGGACGACGGCGGTACGGCGACGGAGGGGCCCGTTCCGCAGGAGCTGAGGGAGCAGGCGGACCGGCGCCGGCACGCGCTGGAGGAGACGGTGGCCGCGCTGCACCCGGCCGCGCTGGAGGAGTTCTGCGCGCCGCCCGGCCGGCTGTCCGACGCCACGCTGGCAGGCGCCCTGCGCGATCTCACGCTGAGCGGCGAGGGCGTCGTCGTCCTGTGCGGCTCCGCCTACCGCAACCGGGGCATCGAGCCGCTCCTCGACGCGGTGGTGGCCTACCTGCCCTCGCCGCTCGACGTCCCCGCCGTG
Source organism: Streptomyces sp. NPDC001714 (assembly GCF_042892755.1). Taxonomy (NCBI): domain Bacteria; kingdom Bacillati; phylum Actinomycetota; class Actinomycetes; order Kitasatosporales; family Streptomycetaceae; genus Streptomyces; species Streptomyces sp. NPDC001714. The sequence goes on along the minus strand of NZ_JBIAUL010000042.1, from coordinate 9,407 downwards.
CGCGGTACCCATCGGGGCGCCGAGCAGCGGCGGGCCGCCGACCCCCAGAGGCCGTTCGCGGCACTCGCGTTCAAGGTGACCGCGACCGCCACCGGGCGCCTCACCCACGTCCGGGTCTACTCGGGCACGATCGAGAAGGGAGACACCGTGTGGGACCCGGCGACACGCCGCGCCGAACGCGTGGCGCGCATCCTGCGTGTCATGGCCGACCGGCACGAGCCCCTCGACCGGGCGGTGGCCGGTGACATCGTCGCCGTCGTCGGGCTGAAGTCGGCCCGCCCCGGCGCCACGCTGTGCGCTCCGGACGCCCCGCTGCTCCTGGAGCCGCCGGCCGCCGCGGAACCGGTGGTCTCGGTCGCCGTCGAGGCCCGCCGCCGCATTGACACCGACCGGCTGGCGATCGCGCTGGCCCGGCTGGCCGAGGAGGACCCCTCGCTGGTGGTGCGCACCGACGCCGAGACCGGGCAGACCGTGCTGTCCGGGATGGGTGAACTGCACCTGGAGGTCGCGGTGGAGAAGATCCGCCGGGACGGCGGCCCCGAGGTGACGGTGGGCCGGCCGCGGGTCGCCCTCCGGGAGACCGTGGACCGTGGGGTGACCGGCTTCGTCTACCGGCACGTCCACCAGACCGGCGGCGCCGGGCAGTTCGCCCACGTCGTCCTGGATGTCGAACCCCTCGGCCACGAGGGCGGGCGCCAAGGCGGGCACCACGGCCGCCACGAAGACGGGGACGAGACCGGCTTCGTGTTCCGGTCGGCGGTCGTCGGCGGCCGGGTGCCGCAGGAGTACGTCCGCGCGGTCGAGGCCGGCTGCCGGGACGCCCTCGCCGAGGGTCCCCTCGGCGGGCATCCGGTCACCGGGCTGCGCGTCACGCTGACCGACGGCTCGACGCATGTGAAGGACTCCTCCGACACGGCGTTCCGCACGGCAGGGCGGCTCGGCCTGCGGGAGGCCCTGCGGGCCTGCGCGATGACGCTCCTGGAGCCGGTCGCCGAGGTCACGGTCACCGTGCCCGAGGACGTGGTGGGCGGCGTGCTCGGCGACCTGGCCGCCCGGCGCGGCCGGGTCACCGGTTCCGTGGCGCGGGGCGGCGCGGTGGTGCTCACCGCCACCGTGCCGCTGGCCGAGCTGTTCGGCTACGCGACCCGGCTGCGCGGCCGCACCCAGGGCCGCGGCACCTTCACCACCCGCCCGGTCGGCCACGCCCCGGCCCCGGCCGCGGCGCCCGTCCGGTGAACCACGGCGGGTGCCGGGGACCACCTCCCCGGCACCCGCCGCCGCCCGGCCACGCGCCGCCGCCGGTACCCGTACCCGACGGTCTCCTCCGCCTGCACCGTCGTACCCGCCTTCCGGATCCGCCTCCCGGCGCCTGCGACGCCTTCGCCGACGGCGCCCGGCGACGCCTTCGCCGACGGCGCCCGGCGACGCCTCCGCCGACGGTGCCCGCCGACGCCCTCGCCGTCCGCGCCCGGCTGCTCGCACCTGCCGACGCGCAAGGCGCCCGGCCCCGTCCCCTCGCCCGCGACCACCCGTCGAAACACAACCGTTGTGGAACGCCGGCCGCCCCCTCCTTGCGCAGGTCACCCCGCTCCGGCCCAGGTCACGCCGCCGGGGCGGGGGAGCCGCCGCTGCGGAACCAGCTGTTCCCCGGCCCGCCTGCGCGGATACCCGTGCCGGATCCCTTGACGAGCTCCTGTTCGGGGGATTAACTCACGTCCTAAATTAAGCCATGAGGGGCTTCGGAAGCCGAACGTCGGTCCAGGCGTCCGCACACGCGGGCGCCGGCCTTCGCGAAGCCCTCTCGGGGTTCTCGACTCCCGGAAAGGCACAGCTGGAGCCATGCGCAGCATCCGAGCCGCGGCCGTAGGCGCCGTCACCATGTCTCTCGCCCTCGCGGCCACGGCCTGCGGTGGCGGTTCGTCCACCGGGGGCGGGTCCGACGACTCCCCGAAGACGCTCACCTACTGGGCCTCCAACCAGGGCGCCAGCATCGAGGTCGACAAGAAAGTACTCCAGCCGGAGCTCGACAAGTTCCAGAAGCAGACCGGCATCAAGGTCAAGCTGGAGGTCGTGCCCTGGTCGGACCTGCTCAACCGGATCCTGACCGCGACCACCTCGGGCCAGGGCCCCGACGTGCTGAACATCGGCAACACCTGGAGCGCCTCGCTGCAGGCGACCGGCGCGCTGCTGCCCTGGGACGCGAAGAACTTCGGCAAGATCGGCGGCAAGGACCGCTTCGTCGACTCCGCGCTCGGCTCCACGGGCGCCGAGGGCAAGGACCCGGCGGCCGTACCGCTGTACTCGATGGCGTACGCGCTCTACTACAACAAGAAGATCTTCGCCGACGCCGGCATCGCCAAGCCCCCGGCCACCTGGGACGAGCTGGTCGCCGACGGCAAGAAGATATCGGCGAAGGGCAAGTCGGTCCTTGGTGCCGAGGGCGGCAACGTCTCGGAGAACATCCACCACGTCTTCGTCTTCGCCAAGCAGCACGGCGCCGACTTCTTCACCGCCGACGGCAAGCCGGACTTCACCAACGACAACATCGTCGCCGCGGTGAAGCAGTACGTCGACCTGATGGCCAAGGACAAGGTCATCCCGACCGGTGACGCCGAGTACGCGCAGAACCAGTCGGTCAGCGACTTCGCCAAGGGCAAGCAGGCCATGCTGCTGTGGCAGTCGGCCTCCTCCAACCTCAAGTCGCAGGGCATGAGCGACAGCGACTACGGCATCGCCCCGGTGCCCGTGCAGTCCGGCACCCCCGGCACCGGCACCCAGGTCAACTCGATGGTCGCCGGCATCAACCTGGCGGTCTTCAAGAACACCAAGAACCTCGACGGCGCCACCAAGTTCGTGAAGTTCATGACCAGCGACGACGAGCAGAAGATCCTCAACACCGCCTACAGCTCCATCCCGCCGGTCAAGACCGCCCAGGAGGACGCGGCCTTCAACACCCCGGCCAACGCGGTCCTGAAGAACACCCTCGCCACCAGCGCCGCGGCCCTGCCCCAGGTGGCCTCGGAGTCGCAGTTCGAGACCACCGTCGGTACGGCGGTGAAGAACCTGTTCGCCGACGCGGCCGCCGGGCATGCCATCACCACCGACTCCGTGAAGGCCGAGCTGGAGAAGGCCCAGCAGCAGATGCCGGCGGCCTGAGCACCATGACGACCACCACCACCCCCGTGCAGGAACCGGCGCGGGTGAACTCCCCCGGGGCGGCGGGCGGCTCGGGCCGCCGCCCCGGGCGGATCCGCCGCATCGGACTGCCCTATCTGCTGCTCCTGCCCGCCCTGCTGCTCGAACTCCTCGTCCATCTCGTCCCGATGGTCATCGGCGTCGTGATGAGCTTCAAGGAGCTCACCCAGTTCTACATCCGCGACTGGACCACCGCCCCCTGGGCCGGATTCGGCAACTACAAGCTGTCGGTCGAGTTCAACGCCCCGATCGGCAAAGCCCTGTTGCACTCGTTCTTCGTCACCGTCGGCTTCACCCTGCTCTCGGTCGGCCTGTGCTGGCTGATCGGCACCGCGGCCGCGGTCTTCATGCAGGACACCTTCAAGGGCCGGGGCCTGCTCCGGGCCCTGTTCCTGGTGCCCTACGCGCTGCCGGTCTACGCGGCCGTCATCACCTGGGTGTTCATGTTCCAGCACGACAACGGCCTGGTGAACCACGTCCTGCACGACCAGCTGCACCTCACCGGCAAGCCGTCCTTCTGGCTGATCGGCGACAACAGCTTCTACGCACTGCTCACCGTGTCCGTGTGGAAGGGCTGGCCGTTCGCCTTCCTGATCGTGATGGCCGGCCTGCAGAACATCCCGAAGGAGCTGTACGAGGCGGCCGCCCTGGACGGCGCCGGCATGTGGCAGCAGATCCGCCGGATCACCCTGCCGTCGCTGCGCCCGGTCAACCAGGTCCTGATCCTGGTCCTGTTCCTCTGGACCTTCAACGACTTCAACACGCCGTACGTGCTGTTCGGCAAGTCCGCCCCGGAGGCCGCCGACCTCATCTCGGTCCACATCTACCAGGCCTCCTTCGTCACCTGGAACTTCGGCACCGGCTCGGCCATGTCCGTGCTCCTGCTGCTCTTCCTGCTGGTGGTGACCGGCGTGTACCTGGTGTTCACCTCGCGCGGACGGAGGACCTCGGATGTCTAGCCCCAGCTCACCCATGGCCCCGCCGCGTTCCTTCCTCTGGTCCCGGCGGATCTTCCTCACGCTGCTCACCGGGTTCGTGCTGATCCCCGTGTACGTGATGATCTCCAGCTCGCTCAAACCCCTCTCGGACGTCACCGGCAAGTTCCGCTGGCTGCCGAGCGGGCTGACCATCCGCCCGTACATCGACATCTGGTCGACGATCCCGCTCGCCAGGTACTTCGTGAACTCGCTGATCGTGTCGGTCGCGGCGACCGTCTGCTCGGTTGTCGTCGCAGTGTTCGCCGCCTATGCCGTCAGCCGCTACGAGTTCCGCGGCAAGCGCGTCTTCACGGTCACCGTGCTGTCCACGCAGATGTTCCCGGGCATCCTCTTCCTGCTCCCGCTGTTCCTGCTGTACGTCAACATCGGCAACGCCACCGGCATCGCCCTGTTCGGCTCCCGCGGCGGCCTGATCCTCACCTACCTGACGTTCTCGCTGCCGTTCTCGATCTGGATGCTGATCGGGTACTTCGACTCGGTGCCGCGGGACCTTGACGAGGCGGCCCTGGTGGACGGCTGCGGGCCGCTCGGCGCACTGCTGCGGATCGTCGTACCCGCCGCGATCCCCGGCATCGTCGCGGTCGCCGTCTACGCCTTCATGACCGCCTGGGGCGAGGTGCTGTTCGCGTCGGTGATGACCAACGACACCACCCGCACCCTGGCCGTCGGCCTCCAGGGCTACTCCACGCTCAACAACGTGTACTGGAACCAGATCATGGCCGCCTCGCTCGTGGTCAGCGTTCCCGTCGTGGCCGGCTTCCTGCTCCTCCAGCGCTACCTCGTCGCCGGGCTGACCGCCGGCGCCGTCAAGTGAACCCGCTTCGCAACGAAGCCAGTTCCGAAGGGAATTTCGTGACCATCGACCTCGCCGCCCTCCCGCACGACTTCCTGTGGGGCACGGCAACCGCGGCGTACCAGATCGAGGGAGCCGTCGCCGAGGACGGCCGTGCACCCTCCATCTGGGACACCTTCTCGCACACCCCGGGGAAGATCGACAACGACGACAACGGCGACGTCGCGTGCGACCACTACCACCGCTGGCGCGAGGACATCGACCTGATGCGGCAACTGGGCGCGAACGCCTACCGGTTGTCGGTCGCCTGGCCGCGCGTGCGGCCCGGCGGGGACGGTCCGGTCAACGCCAAGGGCCTCGACTTCTACGACGAGTTGATCGACGCCCTGCTGGCAGCCGGCATCACCCCGTCGGTCACCCTCTACCACTGGGACCTGCCGCAGGCACTCCAGGACCGGGGCGGCTGGCCCGAGCGGGCGACCGCCGAGCACTTCGCCGCGTACGCCTCCGTCGTCGCCGAACGGCTCGGCGACCGCGTCCAGCACTGGACCACCCTCAACGAGCCCTCCTGCTCGGCCTGGATCGGCCACCTGGAGGGCAAGATGGCCCCCGGCCGGACCGACCTGACGGCCGCCGTCCGGGCCTCCTACCACCTGCTCCTCGGCCATGGCCTGGCCGCCCAGGCGATCCGCGCCGCCGCGCCCGGCGCCGAGGTCGGCATCGTGAACAACCTCTCCACCGTGTTCGCCGCCACGGACCGCCCCGAGGACGCGGCCGCCGTCCGCCGCCACGACGGGCACGTCAACCGCTGGTGGCTGGACCCGGTGCACGGCCGCGGCTTCCCGGCCGACATGGTCGAGACCTACGGCGTCGAACTCCCGGAGCGCCCCGGCGACCTGGAGACCATCGCCGCCCCGCTCGACTGGCTGGGCCTGAACTACTACTTCCCGGCCTACGTCGAGAACGACCCGGACGGCCCCGCCCCGTACGCCCGTTCGGTGCGCCGCCCCGACGTCCCGCGCACCGGGATGGACTGGGAGATCGACGCGAGCGGCATCGAGACGCTGCTGCTGCGCCTCACCGAGGAGTACGGCGCCCGCAAGATCTACGTCACCGAGAACGGCTCGGCCTACCCGGACGTGGTCCGCCCCGACGGCACGGTCGACGACCCCGAGCGCCAGGCGTACCTGGTCGGCCACCTCGCGGCGTGCGCCTCGGCGGCCCGCAAGGGAGCCCCGCTGGCCGGCTACTTCGCCTGGTCGCTGCTGGACAACTTCGAGTGGGCGTACGGCTACGACAAGCGCTTCGGCCTGGTCCACGTCGACTACCGCACCCAGGTCCGCACGATCAAGGGCAGCGGCCACCGGTACGCGGACATCATCCGCGACCACCGGGGACAGGCCCGCCGGGCGGCCTGACACACACCGCGGTGGGCGCGGACCAGGGGAGTTCCGCGCCCACCGCACCTTCGACCGTCGTGCAGGTGAGCGACGACCGCGCACCCTTCCAGGGGTGCGATGCGTACGCTGCGTCAGCGTACGAGGGCAATCCGTAGACGGTACGCGGATCCTGCCGCCACTCTGGGGCGGCTGAGCGCGGGGAGCGGAGTGCGCACGTACCTGGAGGTGGCCGCGTATGACGAACGGTGTGGACGAGAGTGAGGGCGAGGACCTGACGGGCTGCGAGGTGGTGGAGCGCGAGCCTGATCCCTCCGACAGCCTGCGGACCTTCGGGGCCGTCGTCCATGCCCTGCGGGAGCACGCCGGGTACAGCAGGACCGAGTTCGCCGAGCTGGTGCGGTACTCGAAACACACGGTGGCGTCCGTGGAGTTGGGCAGGCGGATGCCGGACCGGGCGTTGGTGGAGCGGGCCGAGGAAGTGCTCGGCAACACCGGGGCGTTACGGAAGGCGGCCCAGTTCCTGACCCGCGGCGACCGGGGGCTGGCGGTCTGGTTCCGGCGGTGGGCCCGGCTGGAGCGGATCGCGGTCAGCCTGTGCACGTACGAGTGCAGGCTGGTGCCGGGGCTGTTGCAGTCGGAGGGATACGCGCGGGCCGTGTTCGACGGCACCATTCCGGTGGTCACCGACGAGGGGCTGGAGAACCTGCTCGACGTACGGATGACGCGGCAGCGCATGCTGTACGAGCGGCCGACGGTGCCGTTCAGCTTCATCGTCGAGGAGCACGTGTTCCTGCGGCGCTTCGGGGGCACGGAGCGGATGCGCGAGATGTACGACCACGTGCTGGAGCGGGCCGCCCTGCGCAACGTGACGCTGCAGATCGTGCCCTTGGAGGCGGGGCTGCACGCGTGTCTGGACGGACCGGTGCAGCTCTTGGAGACGCCGGAGGGGCGGCGCTTCGCCTACTCGGAAGGGCAGCAGAACGGGCGGCTGATCGGTGACGTGAAAGAGGTGAGCCTTCTCCAGCAGCGCTATGACACACTGCGCTCGCAGGCCCTGAACCCCGAAGATTCGCGGGGCCTGTTGGAGCGACTGCGAGGAGAACTATGAGCACGACGGAACTCGCCTGGTTCAAGTCCAGCCACAGCGGTAGCCAGGGAGACAGCTGCATCGAGGTCGCTGTCACCGCACAGACCGTCTGCGTACGGGACTCCAAGGACGTGTCCCGGCCGCACTTCGCGGTGTGCCGGGAGGGCTGGACGGAGTTCGTGGCGTTCGCCTCCGAGGCCTGATCCTCGCGGCACCCGCCGGCTCCAGGCGTCGCGCGGGCGGAGACGGGCTCCGCCCGTCCTCGTCCCAGAGCGAACGGTGACCGCCGCACGGGAAAACCCCAGCCATGAGTGAACGGGGCGTCGGCGCGGCGCGTATCCCCCCAGCGTGGGAGGATCGCTCACCATGAATGCGTCACCGGCGGTACGGAGCCTGCGCGCCGCGGTGTTCGCCGCGGTGTGCGTGCTCCTGGCCGCCGTCGGGCACGGGCTCGCCATGGGCGATCTGCCGCCGCTGTGGGCCGACGCGGCCGGATTCGCGGTCGTCTTCGCGCTGAGCCGGGCCCTCGCCGGACGCGAGCGCGGGCTGCATGAGATCGGCGTGGGCATGCTGCTCACCCAGGCCGGTCTGCACTTCGGCTTCGACGCGGCCCGCGCGGTCACCCCGGCACCCGCGCCTGCGTCCGCGCCCGCCATGACCATGGCCCACATCCGCCCGCACGGCGATGTCATGACCGGCATGGCGGGTATGGGCGGTACGGGGAGTGGTGGGCCGCAGTACCCGCACCTCCACGTCCTCCTGACCGCGCACGCCACCCTCGCCCATGTCCTCGCCGCGCTCGTCGCCGCCTGGTGGCTGCGCCGCGGCGAGGCCGCGCTGTGGTCGCTGCTGCGGCGCACCGCCGCGCTCGTCCCCGGCCTGGCCGCCTGGTGGCAGGACGCCCCACTGCCCGCCCCGGCCGGCGGGCCCCGCCCGGCCCCGGCCGGCCCGATACGGCCCCGCCCGCTGCTCGCGCTGCGGCACGCGGTGAGCAGACGCGGCCCCCCGAGCCCGATCCCGTACCCGGCCTGACCCGCAGGACCCTCTGCCAGACTTCACTCGTACGGAGATCGACTCACCCATGTCCACCACCCGACTGACCCTCCGCCGCGCCGCCACCGTCACCGCGCTCACCGCCGCGTCGGTGCTCGCCGCCGCCGGTGCCGCCGCCGCGCACGTCACCGTCCACCCGGAGAGCTACGCCAAGGGCGCCACCGACGGCCTGCTCACCTTCCGCGTGCCCAACGAGGAGGACACCGCCGCCACCACGAAGGTCCAGGTCTACCTGCCCACCGACCACCCGGTCCTGGGCGTCCTCGGCACCCCGCACGACGGCTGGACCGCCAAGGTGACCACCACCAAGCTCAAGACGCCGGTGAAGACCGACGACGGCACCATCACGGAGGCCGCCTCCGAGATCACCTGGACCGGCGGCAAGATCGCTGCCGGCCAGTTCGAGGACTTCGACGTCGCCTTCGGGCAACTGCCGGAGGACACCGACCAGCTGACCTTCAAGACCCTGCAGACCTACTCCGACGGCAAGGTCGTCCGCTGGATCGAGCAGGCGCAGAGCGGCGACGACGAGCCGGAGAACCCGGCGCCGACGCTCAAGCTGACCGCTGCGGGCGACCAGGCCGCGGCCTCGTCCGCGCCGGCCGCCACGACCGGCACCAAGGCGACGGCCACCGCCGCCGACTCCACCGCCCGCGGCCTCGGCATCGCGGGCCTGATCGTCGGCGTCCTGGGCCTGACGGCGGCCGCGTTCGCCGTCGTACGGACGCGCGGCGCACGGTCGTAACCGACAACCAGAAGGGGGGCCCGGACCGATCCCCGGACGCCGACTCTGTCGGGGAGTGTGTCCTGAACACGATGAGGAGCTCTATGTAGGAATTGCATCCTCAAGTGATGCTGTGCGGGAGATGAAGGAATTGGCC
>NZ_JBIAUL010000041.1:0-56941 GCF_042892755.1 Streptomyces sp. NPDC001714 | reverse complement strand
GGTGGTGGGTCTGTGCCTGTCGCGGGGTGTGGATCTGATCGTCGCGGTGCTGGCGGTGTTGAAGGCGGGTGGGGCCTACCTGCCGCTGGACCCGGACTATCCGGTGGAGCGGCTGGAGTTCATGCTCGCCGATGCCCGACCCGTGTGCGTCCTCACCGAGTCGGACGTGGCGCAGTCGCTGTCCGGCGCGCGGTCATCTCTGGTGTTGCTGGACGACCCGTCGCCGGTCGAGGCGCTGGAGGCGTGTTCGCCCGGCGATCTGGCCGACGCCGACCGCCTCGCGCCGCTCCTGTCGGCTCACCCCGCCTACGTGATCTACACGTCCGGTTCCACCGGCGTGCCCAAGGGCGTCGTCATCACGCACGGGAATCTGGCCAACTACGTGGCATGGTGTCGACGGGCGTACCCGGAGGTCGCCGGGAGCAGCCTGCTGCACGCTTCGGTGTCCTTCGACGCCGGCGTCACCGGGTTGTACGGCGGACTGACCAGCGGCGGCCGTGTGGTCGTCGCGGCAGTGGACGAACACCTGCCGGAGCTGCTGGAGGACCGGCCGCTGACCTTCCTGAAGGCCACGCCGAGCCATCTGCCGGTCCTCGAATCGCTGCCGGCGGGCTGGGCGCCCACCGGCCGCATGATGATCGGGGGAGAGGCGCTCGGCTCGGCGACGCTGCGGGCCTTCCGGGACCGCCATCCGGGCGTCGAGGTCGTCAACCACTACGGCCCGACCGAAGTCACCGTGGGGTGCACGGACCACCTCACCGCCGACCTCGACGGCGACCGGTCCGGCACGGTGCCGATCGGCGGGCCGATGGCCAACACCCGTGCCTATGTGCTGGACCAGAGGCTGCGACCCGTACCGGTTGGCGTGGCCGGCGAACTGTACGTCGGCGGTGCGCAGGTGGCCCGCGGCTACCTGGGCCGCCGCGGGCTGACGGCCGAGCGGTTCGTCGCCGACCCGTTCGGTGCCGACGGGACGCGCCTGTACCGCACGGGTGACATGGTCCGGTGGCTTGCCGAAGGGGTGCTCGAATACCTGGGCCGGGACGACGACCAGGTGAAGATCCGCGGGTTCCGCATCGAACCGTCCGAGGTGCACACGGCCGTCGCCGCGCACCCGCAGGTGGACCAGGCGGTGGTCACGGTCCGGGAGGACACCGCGGGTGACAAACGGCTGGTCGCCTACCTCGTTGCGGCGAGCCCCGCCGACGGAGCGGACATCGAGGCGTCGGTCCGTGCGTTCGTGGCCGACCGCCTTCCCGCCCACATGGTGCCGTCCGCCGTCGTCGTCCTCGACGCGCTGCCGCTGACCGTCAACGGCAAGCTGGACCGAGACGCCCTGCCCGCCCCGCACTTCGCACCCGGCGCGCAGTCGCGCGGTCCGTCCACCGTGGTGGAGGAGGTTCTGTGTGCGACCTTCGCCGAGGTCCTCGGGCTGGAGAGGGTCGGCGTGGACGACAACTTCTTCGCGCTCGGCGGGCACTCGCTGCTCGCCGTGTCGTTGGTCGAGCGGCTGCGGCAACGAGGCGTGTCGGCGAGTGTGCGGGCCCTGTTCATGGACCCGACCCCCGCGGGGATCGCCGCGGGCTCCGGCGGAGCCGAGGTGGCGGTGCCGCCGAACCTGATCCCCGCGGACGCCACCGAGATCCGGCCGGAGATGCTGCCGCTGGTCGAGCTCAGCCAGGCCGAGATCGACCTGATCACCGCCGGTGTCCCCGGCGGCGCCGGGAACGTGGCGGACGTCTATCCGCTCGCGCCCCTGCAGGAGGGGATGTTCTTCCACCACCTGTTGTCCAAGGACGAGGACGGTGACGACGTCTACCTGCGGCCCACCGTGGTCGGCTTCGACTCCCGGGACCGCCTCGACGCCGTACTGTCGGCGCTGCGGCAGGTCGTCGACCGGCACGACATCTACCGGACCGCGATCGTGTGGGAGGGCCTGCGCAGCCCGGTCCAGGTGGTCTGGCGCAGCGCGGAGCTGCCGGTGACCGAGGTCGTCCTCCCGGAGAACTGCGACGACGCCGTCGCCGGACTGCTCGCATCGGCCGACGCCCGCATCGACCTCCGGCGGGCACCCCTGCTGCGGGTGTCCTTCGCCGCGGAGCCGGGGACGGGCCGGTGGTTGGCCCTGCTGCAGACGCACCACATGCTCCAGGACCACACCGGGCTCGGGGTCGTCCTGGCGGAAGTGGCGGCGATCCTGCGCGGTGAGGGCGAACTGCTTCCCGAGCCGGTGCCCTTCCGGGATTTCGTGGCGCATGCGCGGCTGGGTGTCTCCCGTGCGGAGCACGAGGAGTATTTCGCCGGGTTGCTGGGTGATGTCACGGAGACGACCGCGCCGTTCGGGCTCATGGACGTGCACGGCGACGGCACCACGACGGCACGGCATGCCATGGCGCTCCCGGACGACATCGCAGAGCGGGTGCGGGAGTCGGCGCGGGTGGTGGGGGTGTCGCCGGCGACGTTGTTCCATGTGGCGTGGGCGCGGGTGCTGGCGTCGTTGGCGGGGCGTGAGGATGTGGTGTTCGGGACGGTGTTGTTCGGGCGTATGAACGCGGGTGCGGGTGCGGATCGTACGCCGGGGTTGTTCATGAACACGTTGCCGGTGCGGTTGCGGACGGGTTCGGTGGGGGTGTTGGAGGCGGTGGAGGCGATGCAGGCTCAGCTGGCCGGGCTGCTGGTGCACGAACACGCCCCGCTGCCGCTCGCGCAGAGCGCCAGCGGTGTTCCCGCCCCCGCCCCGCTCTTCACCTCCCTGTTCAACTACCGCCACACCGTGGCTCCCGGCGGCCGACGCGCGACGCCGGGGGCCGGGGGAGCCGACGGCATGCGCACGATGTACAGCCACGACCACACCAACTTCCCGGTTGACGTGGCGGTGGACGACCTCGGCACCGGCTTCGGCATCACCGCCGAGACGGTGGCACCGGTCGACCCCCGGTCCCTGTGCGAACTGCTGAACACGGTCGTGTCCCGCCTCGTCACCGCGCTCGAGGAAGCACCCGGCACACCGCTGTGGCGGCTCGACGCCCTGGCCGCCACCGAGCTGTGGACGATGCTCACGGACTGGAACGACACGGCCCGCGGCACGGGGCCGTCCTCGGTGCCCGCTCTGTTCGAGGCCCAGGCCGTGCGACGCCCCGCCGCCGTCGCCGTGACGGCCCACGGTCGGCCGCCCGTCACCTATGCGGACCTGAACGACCGGGCGAACCGCCTGGCGCGACTGCTGATCGCCCAGGGGGTCGGCCCCGAATCGGTGGTGGGCGTGTGCCTGCCGAGAGACGCCGACCTCCTCGCGGCCGTGCTCGCCGTCCTGAAAGCCGGCGGAGCCTACCTGACCGTCGACCCGCACCACCCGGCCGAGCGCAGGGCGTTCATGCTGCGCGACGCCCAAGCCTCCTGTGTGGTCACGGTCACCTCCCTCACGGACTCGCCGGCCGACGACGCCCCTGCGCCGACGGTGCTGGCCCTCGACGAGCCCGACATGGTCTCGCGCCTGGCGGCGACGCCGGAGGGCGACATCACGGACGCCGACCGGCGCGCCCCGCTGCTGCCCGCGCATCCCGCCTACGTGATCTACACCTCCGGATCCACGGGGACGCCGAAGGGCGTCGTCGTCACGCACGAGGGCTTCGCGAACATGGCCGCCGCCGTGCGCGACCGCTTCGGCCTGGCACCGGGCCACCGGGTCGCCCAGTTCGCGTCGGCGGGCTTCGACCAGTTCTGCTCGGACTGGGCGATGGCCCTGCTGTCCGGCGCGACCTCGGCGATCGTCCCGGAGGAGCGCCGGCTGGGTGCCGAACTCGCGGGGTTCTTCGCTGAGCACGGCGTGACGCACGCCGTCCTGCCGCCGGCCGTCCTGGCCACCTTGGCGGACGGCGCGATCGCGGACGGGGTCCTGCTGGAGGTCGGCGGCGAGTCCTGCCCGCCGGACCTGCTCGCCCGCTGGTCCGCCGGGCGCGTGCTGTTCAACACCTACGGTCCGACGGAGACGACCGTGGACGCGACGACCTGGCGGTACCGGCCGGACGCGCCCGAGGCGGCGATCGGCTCGCCGATCCCCAACACCCGGGTCTACGTGCTCGACGCACGGCTTCGCCCGGTGCCCCAAGGGGTCGTCGGCGAGTTGTACATGACGGGTGTGCAGCTCGCCCGCGGCTATGCCAACCGGCCCGGCCTCTCCGCCGAACGGTTCGTGGCCTGTCCGTTCGAACCGGGCGGGCGGATGTACCGGACCGGAGACCTGGTCCGCTGGACACCCGACGGGGAGCTGGTGTTCGCCGGGCGCGTCGACGACCAGGTGAAGATCCGCGGTTTCCGGATCGAGCCGGGTGAGGTGGAGGCGGCAGTCACCGCGCATCCGTCGGTGGACGGGGCGGCCGTCGTCCTCAGGGAGGACGGCAATGGCGATCGGCGTCTTGTCGCCTATGTCGTGACCGCCGCCGGGGCTGGCCTCCAAGTGGCGGAGTCCGTACGGGACTTCGTCGCGCAGCGACTGCCCGCCCACATGGTTCCCGCAGCGGTCGTCGTCCTCGACGCGCTGCCGCTGACCACGAACGGCAAGCTGGACCGCGCGGCGCTGCCCGCCCCGGTGTACGGAACCGCCGGGACGGAGCGCGATCCGTCGTCCCGGGCGGAGCAGGCGTTCCGCACCGCGTTCGCCGAGGTCCTCGGCCTGGAGTCGGTGGGCCCCGACGACGACTTCTTCACCCTCGGCGGGCATTCCCTGCTGGCCGTCGCCCTGGTGGAGCGGCTGCGCGACTGGGGGATCCGGATCGGGTTGCAGGCACTTTACGAGGCGCCGACACCGGCCGGCCTCGTCGGGCGTGTCTCCCTCGAGTCGATGCGGGGCGCGTTCAGCGCAGTGCTCCCCATCCGGCGGCACGGCCCCGGGCAGCCGCTGTTCTGCCTTCCCCCGGCCGGCGGCATGAGCTGGGGCTACATGCCGCTGGTGCGTGTCGTGCCCGAGGAATTCCCGGTCTACGGCCTCCAGGACCGCGGGCTGGCGGAGGGCGGCCGGCTCTTCGGCTCGGTGCGGGAGACGGCGCGGGAGTACATCGCGCACATTCGGTCGGTGCAGCCCTCAGGACCGTACCGGGTGCTCGGCTGGTCGTTCGGTGGGGTCGTCGCGCACGAGGTCGGCGTGCAGCTGCGGGCCGCCGGCGAAGAGGTCGCCCTGGTCATCCTGGACACCTACCCGCGGCCGCAGTCGGTCTTCGAGGACGGTGCCGAGCTGCCCGGGGAACTGGTCGACGACGAACTCGACGACGTCATGGAACGGCTGCGCGGAGTACGCGACCGGGTGCTGCCGGTGGTGTCCGACGACGAACTCGCCGGCATGGCACGGGTCTACCTCAACAGCGGACGGATCCTGGACGAGCACGAGTTCGGGCGCTACGACGGTGACGTCCTGCTGGTCGTCTCCACGCTGGACAAGCCGGAGGACGTCTCCCCGGCGGCGCATTGGCAGCCGTACGTCGCGGGAGAGATCACGGAACGCCGGATCGCCTGCACGCACCCTGGGATGATGCGGCCGGAGAACCTGGAGGTGGTGTGGTCGGCGATCGCGGAGTGGACGCGGCCGGCGCGGTGAGCGGTCCGAGGCAGCGCTGAGCGGAAACGCGAACGGGGACGCCGATGCGGCGTCCCCGTGGCCGGGCGAGCGGATGAGACCTCTAGTCCGCGGTCATCCGCAGCGACTCGGACTTCGACTGATCGGCCAGGGAATCGGCGAAGGTCGACCACGTCTGCGCGTACTGCAGCGCGAGTTCGCCGACCAGCGTGGCGCAGTGGGGCGGCACCGTGGACAGCAGGTCCTGCCACTCCTGATCGTCGATGGCGACGTTCCGCAGCAGCCGAAGCAGCCTTCGCCCCGCTTCCTTGTCCCGCAAGGACGGGTCTTTCAGGAGCTTGTCCAGGACCTGGGGAGGGGCCAGCGAGGCCGGCGTCGGCCCAGGTCCGGAGCGCTGCAGCCGCGGGGCGCCCGTCGTCGGTGGTTCACCGCGGGCGAGACGTCTGCGGACGTCGCTCGCGGTCGCCGGAGACACCCCCGCCGTGCGCGCGACCTCGCGGATGGAGATCTCGGGATGCCGGGTGAGGAGTTCCGCGGCCCGCAGCCGGCCCGCCGTGTGGTCCAGCGGGCGGACCTTGCCGTCCCGGCCGACCCGGGCGGTGGTCTGTCGGCCCCCCGCCTTCTGCCGCAGGGTGAAGACGGTCTTGGTTCCCAGACCGGCCACCCTCGCGATCGACCGGTCGGACATGTGGGGGTGCGAGGCGATGATGCGCATCGCGGCCGCCCTGCGCTCCGCCTGTGACAGCGGGAGGCCGTGCCGGATGTTGGACTGCACGGCGTGCAGGAAGGCGTCCGCGACATCCCCGTCGAAGAAGGTCGCCGCGATCGTCCGGTCGCCGCGCGCCACCGCGGCGGCGAGCCGGTGCATACCGTCGACGACCCGCATGGTCTGGCGGTGCACGAGAACCGGCGGAAGCGGCGCGTCGACCTCGGCGAGCCGGGCGACGTGCGCCTCGTCGCAGCCGTTGAGACGGGGCGAGTCGCCTGGGGCCAGAAGGTGGAGGGGGACGTCGACACAGTCCTGCGGCCAAGCGCCGGTTCTTCTGGCGGCGGGGACGATGACGTCCGCCGCCGGCTCCTGGATGGTGAAGGTGGTACCGGTTTCTGGGCGTTGCACTTCCATCGGTTCCTCCCCGTTGCGGATACCGCTACTGAATTCGCCGCCCTCGATGTCGCGCGGACGTGCTGCCCGCGCACAAGCATGTTCCTTCTCCAGTCATGTTGGCTGATTTTTTTTGGTACCCGAACATCTCCTTGTCTGCTTATGTCAATTCATGGTGGTTTCCCTGACGACTCTACTTCGAAGCGGTCAGCGCCTGTCCTCTGCCGAGCCGCTGGCCGCCAGGCCGTCCACGGCGTCCCCGGGGTCCGCTCCCAGGGCGAACTGGGTGCGGTACATGAGCGCGTAGAGGCCGTCCGTGGCGAGCAGTTCGGCATGCGTGCCGCACTCCCGTATCCGGCCGGAGTCCAGCACCAGGATC
The DNA here is from genome assembly GCF_042892755.1 of Streptomyces sp. NPDC001714. NCBI lineage: Bacteria > Bacillati > Actinomycetota > Actinomycetes > Kitasatosporales > Streptomycetaceae > Streptomyces > Streptomyces sp. NPDC001714. The sequence continues at coordinate 49,891 of NZ_JBIAUL010000041.1, read as the reverse complement.
TGGTCGGCGTCGCGGATCGTGGACAGCCGGTGGGCGATCACCAAGGACGTCCGGTCGGCGAGAGCGGCCGTGAGACCACGTTGGATCGCCACCTCCGACTCGGAGTCGAGATGCGCCGTCGCCTCGTCGAGGAGGACGACCGGCGGGGACTTCAGCAGCAGCCGGGCCAGGGCGACGCGCTGCTTCTCCCCGCCGGACAGCCGGTAGCCGTGGTCGCCGACGACGGTGTCCAGACCGTTCGGCAGCGCCGAGATGACGTCCCAGATCCGGGCGGTGACGCAGGCCTCCCGCAACTCGGCGTCGGTGGCGTCCGGCCGGCCGTACGCGAGATTGGCGCGAAGCGTGTCATGGAAGAGGTGCGCGTCCTGCGAGACCACGCCCACGGCGTCGCGCAGGGACGGCAGCGTCAGCTCCCGAAGATCGTGACCGTCGATGCGCACCGTCCCGGCGACCGGGTCGTACAGCCTCGTCAGAAGCTGCGCGACGGTCGATTTCCCGGCGCCGGACGGCCCCACCAGTGCCGTGAGCGTGCCGGCGGGCAGGCGGAAGGACACGTCGTCGAGGATCCATCCCTCGCCCGGCTGCTCCGTCTGGGGCAACCCGATCGACTCCAGCGAGGCCAGCGACACCTCCGAGACCGTGGGGTAGCGGAACGAGACGCCCTCGAAGACGATCTCGGGTGCGGACGGCGCTCTGTCGCCGGCGGCCGCCGTGCTGTGGGGCAGGGGCCGCGCGTCCTTCCGCTCGGTGACGAGGGGCCGCAGATCCAGAACCTCGAAGACACGGTCGAAGCTGACCAGCGCCGTCATGAACGAGGCCTGCATGTTGGAGAGCTGGTTGATCGGGCCGTACAGCCGGGTCAGCAGGGCCGCCATGGCGACCAGGGTGCCGAGCTCGAAGGAGCCGCGGACGGCCAGCACACCGCCCAGGCCGTACACGACGGCGCTGGTCAGGGCGGCCAGCAGCGTACCGATCACGACGAGCAGCCTGCTGTGCACCACCGCGACCACCGCGACCTCGCGAATGCGCCCCACCCGCTCGGCGAACCGGGCCGACTCGGTCCGCGGCCGGCCGTAGAGCTGGACCAGCATGGACCCGGCCACGGTGAAACGTTCGTTCATCAGGGAGCCGACCTCGGCGTCGAGCTGCATCTGCTCGCGCGACAGCCGCTGCATCCGCCGGCCGAGCACCTTGCCGGGGATCAGGAACAGCGGGATGAACAGCAGGACCACCAGACTGATCTGCCAGGACAGATAGAACATCGCGGTGAGGACCAGCACCAGGGACAGGAGTGTCGACGTGGTCTGGGTCAGCAGAGCCGTGACCGCCTGCTCGGCCCCGACCACGTCGGTGTTCAGCCTGCTGACCAGGGCGCCGGTCTGGGTGCGGCAGAAGAACGCCACGGACTGCCGCTGGACATGGTCGTAGACAGCGGTGCGCAGGTCGTAGATGAGTCCCTCGCCGACGCGCCCGGAGAACCACGCCTGCGCGAGCAAAGCGGCCGCGTTCAGGACGGCGAGAGCGGTGACGACCAGCGCCCAGGCCACCACCGTGCCGGTCCGCCGGGGGATGATCCCGTCGTCGATGATCACCTTGAGGATCAAGGGCTGCACCGCCGTCACGGTAGCGTCGGCCGCGGTGGCGAGCAGCAGGAAGAGCACGCTCCACCGGTGGCGCAGCGCGTACGGAAGGATTCGGCGGATCGTGCCCGGGCGTATCCTCTGACGGGTGATCGACTCGTCGAGGCGGAGCCTCGACAAGGGGCCCGTGGCGTTCCGCATGAGAAGAAGACCTCCGTGCGATGACGATCCGGCCGGATGTTTTCGCTCCTCCAATGAAGCGCCAGGCGGGTGCCGCTGTTCAACCGACGCACGGCAGCGGTTGAACACCTGAGCGACCCCGCCGCCCATGGCTTGTGTTGCTCGTCTCGGTGGTGCTCGGTCATAGTGACGCGGTCGGCCGCTGAGGCGGACGCGCTGAAGTCACCGCAGGCACAGCCCTCATGAGGAGGCCGCGTCGTGTCCTTCGTCAAGGTCAACGGGGTTCGCCTCTCCTACGAGCGCTCAGGCGGCGGGCAACCGGTCCTCCTCGTCATGGGGACGGGCGCCTCGGCGCACGTGTGGACCATGCGCCAGACTCCCGCGCTCCATCGCGCCGGATACGAGACGATCACGTTCGACAACCGCGGGATGCCACCGTCGGACGCCCCGCCGGGCAAGTACTCGCTCGACGACATGGTCGCCGACACCGTGGGACTGATCGAGGCACTGGACCTCGCACCCTGCCGGATCGTCGGCGTGTCGCTCGGGGCCATGATCGCCCAGGAGGTGGCCGCCGCCCGTCCCGAACTGCTCGGCGCCGCCGTTCTCATGGCCACCCGGCTGCGCGCGGACGCCTTCCGGCGCGCACTGCACCAGGCCGACCAAGTGCTGGCCGAGAAGGGGCAGCGCGTGCCCGCGGCACACAGCGTCATCGCCTCGGCGCTGCAGATGCTGTCGCCGCAGACTCTGAACGACGACGCCGCGGTCAGGACCTGGCTGGACCTCTTCGAGCTGACGTACGCGCCGACACCGCCCGGCGGGGGCCAGGTGTGGGTCGATTTCACGGGCGACCGGCGCCAGGCACTGAGCACCGTCCGGGTGCCGTGCCGCGTCATCGCCTTCGCCGACGACGTGATCACCCCACCGCACCTGGCCGCCGAGGTCGCCGAGACGATCCCCGACTGCGACTACCTGGAGATCGCCGGCTGCGGCCACCTCGGCTTCCTGGAGCGGCCGGACGAGGTCAACGCGGCGATCATCGAGTTCCTCGACAAGTTCTGAGAGTCCTCGACCCGTTCGGGACAAGGAAGGTGGTGGCCCCGTGAGCGACGCATGGGCTATCGACAAGGGCGATCTCCACCCCGCCGTCTCGGACGCCGTCCTGGACACCATGAACTTCCTGAACGAGGTGACGCTCCGTCATCCCGACGCGATCTCGTTCGCGCCCGGCCGCCCCTACGACGGCTTCTTCGAGACCGAGCAGATCTTCCAGCACATCCGCCGCTACCTGGACCACTTGGCGCAGCAGGGCTCGACTCCGGAGCAGATACGGGACGCCCTGTTCCAGTACGGCCCCACCGCCGGCCGGATCCGTGGCCTGATCACCGACTCGCTGCGCATCGACGAGGGCATCGACGTACCGCCGGAATCCGTCGTGGTGACCGTGGGATGCCAGGAGGCGATGTTCCTCGCCCTGCGCGCCCTCGTGCCGGGCCCCGACAGCGTCGTGCTCGTGTCGAGCCCCTGCTACATGGGGATCACCGGCGCCGCCCGCCTGCTCGGCATCGGCCTCACCGCCGTAGCCGAGCACCCGGACGGGTTTCGCTGCGCCGACGTGGAAGCGGCGTTCCGCACCGAGACGGCCGGCGGACGGCGACCGCGCGCCCTGTACGTCGTTCCCGACCACGCCAACCCGTCCGGCACGACGATGCCGCTCGCCGTACGGCACGAACTCCTCGCCCTGGCACGGCGGTTGGACTTCCTCGTCCTCGAGGACAGCCCCTACCGGCTGGTCAGTCCCGGCTCGCAGGTGCCGACCCTCAAGGCTCTCGACACCGGCCGCCGGGTCGTGCACCTGGGCTCGTTCTCCAAGTCCCTCTTCCCCGGGGCACGCCTGGGTTTCGTCGTCGCGGACCAGTCCGTGGTCGACGCCGAGGGCAGGACGAGCCTGCTCGCGGACGAACTCGCGAAGGTCAAGAGCATGGTGACGGTCAACACGTCCCCGATCAGCCAGGCGGTCGTGGCCGGCATGCTGCTGTCCGCGGGAGGCGGCGCGGCGGCGCTCAACGAGCGGACCTCCGCCTACTACGGTGACACCCTGCGGGCCACGCTGCGGGAACTCTCCCGCCGGCTCCCGCCGGAGCGCCGGACCGCACTGGGCGTGCACTGGAACGAGCCGACCGGCGGCTTCTTCCTCAAGGTCTCCGTGCCGTTCCACGCCGACGAGGCCGCGCTCGCCCGCTCGGCCCGGGACTTCGGCGTCATCTGGACCCCCATGTCGTACTTCTATCCCGAGGGCGGCGGAGAGTACGCCCTGCGCCTGTCAACCAGCTACCTGACGCAGCAGGACATCGAGGAGGGAGTCGCCAGACTGATCCGCTTCATCGAGGCGGAATCGCGCAACCGTGACCCATCCCCTTCCATGGAGGACGTGTTGACATGACGACGGTGGTACCGCTCGTGCGCAGCAAGCCCCGGATGTGGCCGTGGACGTACCGATGACGATCCAGACCAGCCTCCCGGACCCGAACCTGGTGCCCTCGTGGCCCCCCGTGCCGGAACCCGCGCGGATCGCGAGCCTCGGCACGGCCGTGACCGATCACTCCTACTCACAGTCCGACCTGCTCGACATCTTCGGCATCACCGACCCCAAGATCCGTTCCGTCTTCGCCAACAGCGCGATCGAACGGCGCTTCCTCTCCCTCCCGCCCACCGGAGCCGACGGCACCCCCCTGCCGGAGAGCCAGGAGGACCTCCTGGCCAAGCACAAGCGGAACGCCGTCTCCATGGGTATCCGGGCGCTGCGCGCCTGCCTCGCCGACATCGGCGCCGAGCCTGCCGACGTCGAGCATCTGTGCTGCGTCACCTCGACGGGGTTCCTCACCCCGGGGCTCAGCGCCTACATCGTCCGTGACACCGGGATGGACCCCCGCTGCAGCCGCGCGGACATCGTGGGCATGGGATGCAACGCGGGCCTCAACGCCCTCGGCCCCACCGCCTCATGGGCCGTCGCGAACCCCGGCCGGCTGGCCGTGCTGATCTGCTCGGAGGCATGCTCGGCCGCGTACACCATGGACGCGACGATGCGCACCGCCGTCGTCAACAGCCTCTTCGGAGACGGCGCGGCCGCCATCGCGGTCATCGCAGGGGACGCCGAACGGACGCGCTCCACCCAGGCCGCCCGCGACGGCTCGTACGACACCTCCGCCGCACTCCGGCCGCGCATTCTGGGCTTCTCCAGCTACATCGTCACCGAGGCGATCGAGGCGATGCGCTTCGACTGGGACAGCGACCAGAACAGGCTGAGCTTCTTCCTCGACCGGGACATCCCCTACGTCGTCGGGGCGCACGCCGAGCGCGTCGTCGACCGGTTGCTGTCCGACGCCGGACTGCGCCGCAGCGACGTCCGGCACTGGCTGGTCCACTCCGGCGGAAAGAAGGTCATCGACGCCGTCCGCGTCAATCTGGGCCTCACCCGTCACGACCTGCGGCATACGACCGGTGTGCTGCGCGACTACGGCAATCTCTCCAGCGGTTCGTTCCTGTTCTCCCTGCAGCGGCTGCATACCGAAGGCGCGGTGCGCCGAAGCGACATTGGAGTCCTCATGACCATGGGTCCCGGCTCGACCATCGAAACGGCGCTGGTCCAGTGGTGACCGGCGGACCGGCACAGGCGAGCGGCCAGGACGCCGACGAACTCGTCCTGCGGGTCGACGGCTCACGGCCGCTGTCGGCAGGCACCCTGGCCGACCTCGCCGCACTCTGCGACCGCGCGGAGGACGGCGACGGGGACCACGTCGTCGTGCACGTGTCCGGCTCCCCCGGGCAGACCTGGCCTCACGACCTGACCATCGCGCTGGTGACTAAGTGGGAGCGCGAAGTCCGCCGGTTCGAACGGCTGCCCGTCAGTACGATCGCCGTCGCCGACGGGGACTGCGGCGGTCCCGCCCTGGACGTGCTGCTGGCCACCGACTACCGGATCGCGACGCCTGCCACGCGCCTCGTCCTGCCCGTCTCCTCGGCGGCCGTCTGGCCGGGGATGGCGCTGTACCGGCTCGTCCGGCAGACCACGAACAGCGCCGCGATCCGCCGGGCGGTGCTGTTCGGCACCCCGACCCCCGCCGCGGACGGACTGGCCCAGCACCTGCTGGACGAGGTCACGGACGACCCGGCCACGGCCCTCGCCGCCACCCGGGCACGCACCCGGTACCTGTCCGGCCGGGAACTGGCCGTTCGGCGCCAGCTGCTGCACGACGCGGCGGCGGTCAGTTTCGAAGACGCCCTCGGTACGCATCTGGCCGCATGCGACCGCACCCTGCGGCGGGCCACCGCCGAGGTGCCGTCATGACCACACACAGCGCTCTCACCGGTCAGCGACGCCCGGCGGCGCCGCTCGCCGACCCGGCGGCCGTCCGCGGCCCCCTCGCCGAGGCCCGCCGGGCCCTCGCCGCCGCCGCCCGGCGCGCGGCGGCGGCGGTCGCCGCACTGCCGGAACCCGAGCAGCGGTCGCCGGAGGAACGCGCGGCGGCCGCGGCGGAGCAGAACGCGGTCCGGGGCCTGCGGTGCGCGTTCCTGGACACGCACGTCGACGCGGTGTACGACGAACTGACCTGCGCCAGAACCCGCCACCTGAGGCTGGCGGAACTCGCCGGGGCCGCCGCTTCCGCGTTCCCGGGACTGGTCCCCTCGGCCGCGCAACTCGTCGCCGAACGCGCTCGCCGGCAGGCGGCGAAGGAGGGCCTGGAGATCGACCAGGGCATCTTCGTCAGCCGGGTGCTGCGCTCCGCACAGGCCGGCCCGCACCTGCTGGACGCCATGCTGCGGCCGACCCCGCGAGCTGTGGAACTCCTGCCCTCGTTCACCAGGACCGGAGTGGCCGACCTCGGTTCCGTGAAGGTGGAGCGCGGGGACGGAGCGGCACGTCTGACCCTGTGCCGCGACGACTGCCTCAACGCCGAGGACGAGCGCCAGGTCGACGACATGGAGACCGCCGTGGACCTGGCACTCCTCGACCCGCAGGTGCGGGTCGGGCTCGTCCGGGGCGGCACGATGACGCATCCCCGCTACCGAGGAAGGCGCGTCTTCAGCGCCGGCATCAACCTGAAGGCGCTGCACGACGGGAGCATCTCCCTCGTCGACTTCCTCCTGCGCCGGGAACTCGGCTACCTCCGCAAGGTCTGGCACGGGGTGCTCGTCGACGATCCGGAACGCTGGTACGCACGGACCGTCGAGAAGCCGTGGGTCGCCGCGGTCGACGGCTTCGCCATCGGCGGCGGGGCACAGGTACTCCTCGTGTTCGACCATGTCATCGCCGCCGCGGACGTGTATCTCAGCCTGCCCGCGGCCCAGGAGGGCATCGTGCCCGGTGCCTCCAACCTGCGGCTGACCCGGGCGGCCGGGACGAGACCGGCGCGCCAGATCATCCTCGGGGGCCGTCGCATCCGGGCGTGCGAGCCGGATGCCCGGTTCCTCGTGGACGAGGTCGTGGAGCCCGAGGAGATGGACGCCGTCGTGGAGCGCGGCCTGCAACGGCTGCAGTCGCCGTCGGTGGTCGCCAACCGCCGGATGCTGAACCTGGCGGAGGAGTCCGAGGACGCGTTCCGGCTCTACATGGCCGAGTTCGCGGTGCAGCAGTCCCTCCGGATCTACAGCGAGGACGTCATCGACAAGACCGGGCGGTTCACTGCCCGAAGTGACACCGCGTCACGGTGACGGAATGACAGCAGGAGGGCGAAGGAGAAGGTGTGGTGCCGGGGGCCGGGCGGGCCGGGACCGCTCGCCGTGGGCGGTCAGCGGCCGCACAGTGCCGCGATCCCCTCGACGGTCTCCGCGTGCCGGGCGGCCCCGACCGGGATACGCAGCCGGGGCGTCGCCGGTATCAGCGCGTGGTCAGTGCCGAGCCGGGACCGGCCGCCGCCGGTGATGTTCAGCAGGACGACCGAGTCGTCGTCCAGCCGGCCGCGGGCGGCCGCGTCGGCGAGGCAGGCCACGGCCACACCGGCGGCCGGTTCGATGTCGATGCCTTCGGTGTCCAGGAACAGCTTCATGGCCTCCTGGACGGCGGCGTTGTCCGCGGCCAGCACATCGCCCGCGCTCTCCACGAGGCTGTCGCGGACCCCGCCCCCGATCGCATAGGGGGGCGTCAGGTTGGCCAGCTCGTCCGCGCAGGCCTGGCGGAGGACCTCCCGGTAGTGCCCGGGCGTCCGGTCCAGGGGCTCCGGTTCCGCCTGCCAGGCGTCGAGGACCGGGGTGAAGGGGAGATTCTGGCAGAGCATCAGCCGGGGCAGCGGCCCGTCGACGCCGGCGTCCATGAAGCGGCGGGCGGCCTCCAGCGCGGCGATCGCTCCGGTGCCGCTGCCCACTGCCTGGAAGTAGTGCGAGGGCAGGCGTCCCATCGCCTCGACCGCCGAGATCATCACCGTGGCCAGGCCGTCGCGCCGCCCGACGTTCTTCACGCCGCCCTCGAGCCGGAACGAGGGCAACCGCCCCACACGCGCCGCGAGGTCGATCGCGTCCGGATAGTCGCCGTCCTCGATGACGACGAGGGTGACACACGGGTCGAGTTCCGTCCGGAAACGCAGCCGGGACAGGCCCTTCTCGGGGACGACGAGCAGGCACGGGATCCGGCCCTGCGAGGCGGCCCAGGCGAATGCCGCCCCGGTGTTGCCGGATGAGGCCACCGTCAGGATCCAGGGATCGTCCGGCAGCCGTCCCAGCACGGTGTGTGCCTCGAACTCCTTGAACGTGCAGGTGTCGAGAGCGGCCCCACGCTCGGGCCAGTAGCCGTTGAAGGCGATCCAGAGCTCATCGACGTACAGGGCCCGGGCGAGTCCCCGGCTGCGGAAGACGGCGCTCCGGCCGGCGCTCCGGCCCGTCGCCACCACAGGAAGCCAGTCGCGGTAACGGAAGATCCCCTCCGCACCGGCCCGTGGGGTGAAGCGCCGGTCCCGGTACTCGGTGCGCAGCAGTGCGGGGGCGTGGTCGCCCTGGCACTCCAGGACGGTTCCGTCGTCGTCCTGCCGATGGCCGCACACGGAGCAGACCAGTACGTAGTGGCGTGCGGTGACGGCGGTACCGGCCGCGGACGCGCGGACGTTCTCGCTCAAGCCGGGCGCCTAGTTCGCCCGGGCGTTCTGCTCCATGGCCCGAATGAGACTGTTCGGACGCATGTCGGTCCACGAGGCTTCGATGTAGTCGAGGCATTCCTGCCGTCCCGCCTCTCCGAAGACGACTTCCCACCCGCCGGGAACGTCCGCGAAAACGGGCCAGAGCGAGTGCTGCCCCTCGTCATTGACCAGAACCAGGAACGGGGCTTCTTCGTCGTCGAACGGGTTCGCCATCGTGCCGTCCTCCCTAGCGCGAAGTTCACGTCATTCGTTCCGTGAGGACTATGGCCGACGGGTGTGCACGGCATCAATGCGTCACGTTGAACGTCGCGTTGAACACCGTGCTCGCCTGGATTGTCCGCCGCGGGGCGGCTAGGCTCCCGGGTAGGTTTGTCGGGCAAGGGGTCCGGCATTGTTGGGGGTGTTTGTCGTGGCTGTCGGTCGAGTTGTGCGGTTCGACGCGGCGAGGGGCTTCGGATTTATCGCTCCGGACGCCGGTGGCGATGACGTTTTCCTGCATGTGAATGATCTGCAGATCCCGCAGTCGGCGCTCCGCCCGGGACTGTCGGTCGAATTCGAGGTCGAGGACGGCGGGCGCGGCCTGAAGGCCACGTCGGTCCGGCTTGCCCCGGACGCCGAGAGCCCGTCGGTCGTCCCCGCCAGGGTGGCGGCGGCCGGCGAGGAGCAGATGTGCGATGTGCTCGGCGCTGACGAATACCTTCGGGATGTGACCGAGCTTCTGCTGAACACCGCTGCTGCGCCGCCGCTGGACGCGCAGCAAATCCTGGCGGTGCGTCGCGATTTGGTGCAGTTCGCGGCGAAGCGCGGCTGGGTGGAGGGCTGACGCAGTCGGGAAGGAAGCGGACCGGGTGCCCGTCGGCGCCCGGTCCTTGTGTCGGACGGGATGGCATACTCTGGTTTTTCAGCCGAATTCCTCTGTTTTCCTGTGGGTTTCTTCCTGCTTTCCGGCGCGACACCCGCGGAACCGGACGGGTAGGTACCGCTTACTGGGCGGAGAAGGATCATGCGCGGCGCATCCTATTTTTTGTCTTGTATTTTCCGACATTTTACCGTCGGGTTTTGATCGACAAATCGCGCGGCGCAGGGTCGACACCAGTGGTGCGGTCGGTGAAGATGGGAACGGCAAGGCCGTGATCGACCGACCGGCGAGGGGCTCCAATGGATCTGTCAGCTATTGGTTTTCCGGAATCCGAGACCTGTGGAAAGGCGGCCGATCCGGCTGCCCTGCCCTTGTCCGCGGAATCCCGACTGCGTGAAGCCTTAACCGTTCCGATCGCTCTGTTGCTGCCGGGTGATACCCCTCGTGCGAACGGGCTGGATCACGAGCACGTGGCCCGCCTGGTGGAGAACGACGGGCCGCTTCCCGCCATTCTCGTCGACCGGCGCACCATGCGGGTGATAGACGGCATGCATCGCCTCATGGCCGCATCCCTGCGCGGTCAGGACGGAATCGAGGTGGAGTTCTTCGACGGCACCCCTGAAGAAGCGTTCCTGTGCGCGGTCGAGGTGAACGTGACGCACGGACTTCCGCTGTCGCACGCCGACCGCCGGGCCGCGGCCACCCGGATCGTCCTCTCACACCCGGAGATGTCCGACCGTGCCATCGCACGGGCCTCGGGGCTCGGTGCCAAGACCGTCGCGAAGATCAGACGCTCGACCGACTCGGTGCCGCAGGTGAACGCCCGCGTGGGCCGGGACGGCAAGGTTCGCCCACTGAGCAGTGCGGAAGGGCGGCGCAGGGCCGCCGAGGTGATGGCGGAGCGTCCACAGGCGTCGCTGCGGGAGGTCGCGCGGCTGGCCGGTATCTCCCTGGCGACGGCAAGCGATGTCCGCAAGCGGCTCCGGCCCGATGAGGCGGACGAGAGCGACGCGCCGGAGGACACCCCCCTGCCCGCGGACGGCCGGCAGGGGACGCGGCGGATGTTGCGGAGGGCGGAGTCGGACCCGGAATCCGTGCTCGTCAAGCTGCGGCGCGATCCGTCACTGCGCCACAAGTCCGGCGGGCGCCACCTTCTGCATCTGCTCCAGCAGCACGCGTCGGGGTTGCAGGAGTGGCCGGAACTGGCCGCGGCGGTGCCGCCGCACTGCGGAGACCTGGTCGCGTACCTGGCGCGGCAGTACGCGGACACTTGGCGGGACTTCGCCCAGGAGCTCGGCGCGCGCGTCCAGACCGTTCCCCCCTCGGCGGCCGGCGGCCTCTAGGGATCTTCAACGGCTGAGGTCACGGAGGCTGGAGGCCGAGCCCGGTCTCGGCGATGAGGCCTTCGACCAGGCGGGTGCGGTGCTGCATCCGTTTCAGCCGCGTCTTCGCCAACGCCGTGAGCTGGTCGAGTCCCGCCCAGGATTGGTCTGTATGTCAGGATGTCCTTCCTGGCCCTTGCTTCTGGGGGCAAGGGGTCGCAGGTTCAAGTCCTGTCGTCCCGACGGTGCGAAGGGTCTTCGCAGGTGAGAACCTGCGTGGGCCCGTCTTTTGCGGCCGCGGCCTCTTCCGGCAAGCGCGTCGCCGTCCTCGGCGGCGGGGTCTCCGGCCTCAGCGCCGCTCACGAACTCGCCGAACGCGGCTACGAGGTCACGGTCTACGAGTACTACGACGCCCTCGGCGGCAAGGCCCGCTCGATGGACGTCCCCGGCACCGGAACGGGCGGGGCGAGCTGCCGGACCTCGTGCGCACCGCCCTGGCGCAGTCGGTCGACGGCGCCGCCCCCGAAGCCGTGCACCGTCTGCTGCGCGACTACCCGCCGGGCATGCACCTGTCCGACCATGACGGCCTAGGCGGCTGGCACATCCACTTCAGCCGCAACGGCACCCCGGCCGGGTGCTGGGTCGGCCAGTTGATCGCCGCCCAGCTCGCGCTGGTCGTGGCCGGGGAGCCCGCGGTGACGCTGGGGCGGTGCGCCGCGGCCGGGTGCGGAAACCATTTCGTGGACCAGTCACGGAACCGGACACGCCGGTTCTGCTCCAACGCGTGCGCGAGCCGGACGACGGTCGCGGCGCATCGGGCCCGGGCGGCGAAGAACTCCTAGCCGCGGCCGGCGGAACCGGTGCGGACGCGCGACGCACGCACGAACGGCGTGGGGACGGGGAGCCACACGTCGTAGTCATGCCCTGGTCGGCTCCTCCTCCGACGTACATCGCGGCACCGGCGTGCTCCCCGCGCCGTGGACTCCTGTTCCGGTGACCGGCTTTGACCGTCGGCCAGCGCGGTCGCGTGGCCGTCGGCGGGTGGATAGCCTGGGAGAACACGGCGGCGCCTGTGCGCGCCGTGAGTGTTCGGTCCATGTCGGGGTCCTGTCCTCCACAGCCCCCTGACGTCCGGGTGCGCAGGTGTCCCGCGGGAGGGGGACGACACCGTTCGACTCCGCGTGGCACACCCGCACCCCGGCTTCCAGCACGCCGCCGGCGCCGTCCCGCGCCGTTGCCACGGAGACGTCGCGTGCGTGACCGCCACGAGTCACAAGGAATTCCGATGGCCCAGACCACGACTCGGACCCCGGCCGTCCCCGACGTACTGCAGGATCCGCTGCTCAACCACGGCACGGCCTTCACCCAGGAGGAGCGGCGGGCCCTCGGCCTGACCGGCCGGCTGCCGTCCGCGGTCCTCACCCTCGAAGACCAGGCGGAACTCGCCTACCGGCAGGTGCAGGCGCAGGACAGCGACCTGGCCAAGAACGTCTACCTGGAGCAGCTGCACGACCGCGACGAGAGCCTCTACTACAAGGTCCTGGGTGATCACCTCGCCGAGATGCTGCCGATCGTCTACGACCCGACCGTGGGCGAGGCCATCGAGAAGTACTCCCACGAATACCGCCGCCCCCGGGGCATCTTCCTGTCCGTCGACGCACCCGACGACATGGAGAAGGCCTTCGCCACCCTCCGGCTGGGCCCCGACGACGTGGACCTGATCGTCTGCTCCGACGCGGAGGAGATCCTCGGCATCGGCGACTGGGGTGTGGGCGGAATCCAGATCGCGGTCGGCAAGCTCGCCGTCTACACCGCGGCCGCCGGCATCGACCCACGCCGTGTGGTACCGGTGTCGCTGGACGTGGGCACGGACCGGACGTCGCTGCTCGACGACCCCCTGTACCTGGGCAACCGTCATCGCCGGGTCCGTGGCGGCGCCTACGACGCCTTCATCGAGAGGTACCTGAGGACGGCGTCCTCGATGTTCCCCCACGCGCTGTTGCACTTCGAGGACTTCGGCCCCGGCAACGCCCGCCGCATCCTGGAGAAGTACGGCGACGACTACCGCATCTTCAACGACGACCTGCAGGGCACCGGTGCCATCACGCTGGCCGCGGCGCTCTCCGCGGTCAAGGTCAGCGGCATCCCCATGCGGGACCAGACGCTGGTCGTCTTCGGCGCCGGCACCGCCGGAGTGGGCATCGCCGACCAGCTCCGGGACGCGATGATCCGGGACGGCGCGACGCCCGAGCAGGCCACCCGGCAGGTGTGGCTGATCGACAAGCAGGGGCTGCTCACCACCGGCATGCCCGGTCTGCGCGACTTCCAGGAGCCCTACGCGCGCGACCCGGCCGAGGTCACCGGCTGGGCCCGGGACGACGGCGCGATCTCGCTGCTGGAGACGGTGCGGCAGGTCGGGCCCACCATCCTGCTGGGCACCTCCACCGTGCACGGCGCGTTCACCCAGGAAGTCGTCGAGGCCATGGCCCGGGGCACCGAGCGGCCCATCGTCTTCCCGATCTCCAACCCGACCTCGCGCATCGAGGCGATGCCCGCCGACGTGATCCGCTGGAGCCGGGGCAAGGCCCTGGTCGCCACGGGCATCCCGGTCGACCCGGTGGAGTACGACGGCCTCACCTACCGGATCGGACAGGCCAACAACGCGCTGCTGTATCCGGGACTCGGCCTCGGCACGATCGTCTCGGGTGCCACCAAGGTCACCGCGGGCATGCTGCTGGCGGCCGCGCAGGCGGTCGCGGACCAGGTCGACGTCACCGCGCCCGGCGCGTCGCTGCTGCCGCCCGTGGACGACCTCAGGGAGTCCTCCGCGATCACCGCGGCGGCCGTCGTCCGGGCCGCACTCGCCGACGGTGTGGCCACCCTCGGGCCCGACGACCCGGACCGCGCCGTCCGGGAGGCCATGTGGGAACCCTCCTACGCCGAGGAGACGCCGTCATGACCTCGCGGAACACGGAAACCGGCCCCGCCGGGGAGGAACGGGCTCCGAAGATCCTCGACCTCCCCATCGGCGTGCACGCCACCGGGACCCGGCGGGAGACCGACTCCATGGGCGCCGTCGACGTGCCGGCCGACCGCTACTGGGGCGCCCAGACCCAGCGCTCCCTGATCCACTTCTCCATCGGCGACGACCGGATGCCGAAGGCCGTCTACCACGCCTACGGGCACGTCAAGAAGGCCGCCGCCCTCGTCAACGGACGCGCCGGGCGGCTGCCGGACTGGAAGTCGGAGCTGATCCGGCGCGTCGCCGACGAGGTCGTCGCGGGCGAACTGGACGAGCACTTCCCGCTGTACGTGTGGCAGACCGGGTCGGGGACGCAGTCCAACATGAACACCAACGAGGTGATCAGCAACCGGGCGATCCAGCTCGTCGGCGGCGAACTCGGCAGCAAGACGCCCGTCCACCCCAACGACCACGTCAACATGGGGCAGTCCTCCAACGACACCTTCCCCACCGCCATGCACATCGCCGCGGTCGAGGCGGTCCACGACCGGCTGCTGCCCAGTGTGCAGGCGCTGCGGCAGGCCATCGAGACCAAGGCCGGGCAGTGGCGGGACGTGGTCAAGATCGGCCGTACCCATCTGGAGGACGCGGTCCCGCTCACCGTCGGACAGGAGTGGTCCGGCTACGCCCGCCAGCTCGAACAGGCCACCACCCGGGTCACCGGATCCGCCGAGGGCCTGTACGAGCTGGCCATGGGTGGCACCGCGGTCGGCACCGGGCTGAACGCCCCGCCGGGGTTCGGCGAGCAGGTGGCCGCCGAGATCGCCGCCGCGACCGGCCATCCGTTCACCACCGCCGAGAACAAGTTCGCGGCCCAGGGCGGTCTGGACGCGATGGTCGGTGCCTCCGCCGGGCTGCGGGCCCTGGCGGTGCCGTTGATGAAGATCGCCAACGACATCCGGTGGCTCGCCTCCGGTCCCCGCTGCGGACTCGGCGAGCTGGTTCTCCCCGCCAACGAGCCGGGCTCCTCGATCATGCCGGGCAAGGTCAACCCGACCCAGTGCGAGGCGATGGTCATGGTCTGCATCCAGGTGCTGTCCGAGGACAGCGCGATCGCCTTCGCCGGCTCCCAGGGCAACTTCGAGCTCAACGCGATGCGCCCGATCGTCATCAACAACTTCCTGCACGCGGCCACCGTCCTCGCCGACGCGTGCGCCAAGCTGCGCGAGTACTGCATCGAGGGGATCGAACTCGACGGTGACCGGATCGACTCCTACGTCCACCGGTCCCTGATGCTGGTGACCGCGCTCTCGCCGGTCATCGGCTACGACGAGGCCTCCGCCATCGCGCACAAGGCCAACGACGAGGGCACCACCCTGCGCGAGGCGGCCCTGGCCTCCGGCGCCGTCACCGCCGAGAAGTTCGACCGCATCGTGGACCCGGCCACCATGGTGGGCCGGACGTAGACCGGCGGGACAACCGGATCGGCGGGGGCCGGTGCCGGCGGCTCCGACCCGCCCGCTGAAGCCGTGACCGATCCTCACCGCAGGTTACGCTCGGGGACTGTGAGTGACTCGCCGAGGAAGCCAGCGACGCAGATCCCCGGGCAGCCGTCGGCCGAACCGGGGACCGCACTGCGCCTGGCCGTCGTGCTTCTGGTGGCGGCCTCCGGGGCGGTGGAGACCATCTCCTTCATCGCGTTGGACCATGTCTTCGCCGGGGTCATGACGAGCAACCTGGCTCTGCTCGGGATGGCGGTCGGCCGCGCCCAGGGCACGGGCGTGACCGCGGCGGTGCTGGCGCTGGCGGGGTTCGGGCTGGGCGCCGCCGTCACCGCCTGGTTCACCCGCCGGAACGAAGGCACCGTCACCCACTGGCCGCGGCCGGTGCTGCTCTGTCTCGTCGGCGAGGCGCTCCTGCTGACCGCGGGTGCGGTGGTCTGGGCCGTGCAGGGCGGAGCGCCGGGGCGCGGGGCCCGGGACGTCCTGCAGTTCGGTGCCGCGTTGACGATGGGCATCCAGTCGGGAGCCATGGTGGCGGCCGGCCTGGCCGCGGCGCCGACCACCTACCTGACCGGCACCCTGGCCACGTACATCGTCAAGGGAGTGGGCGCGGGTCGCCCGAGCCGTTGGGTGCCCGTCCGGCTGGCGGCCCTGATCGCGGGCGCGGCGGCTTGCGCGGCGGTACTGCGGACGGCGCCGGGCTGGGCCGGAGTGCTCCCGCCGGTGCTCGTGGTGTGCGCCCTTCTGGCCGCAGGCGCGCCTGCGGCCCGGACCCGCCGCGACGCTCCCGGGTAGGGGCGAGGGCCTGCCAAGGTCCCAGGCTCACCTCCTCGCCTTGCTTCTACTAAATTAGTAATTAATCTTGACACGGTTTCGGCCACGAGCCACAGTCATCGCCGTGACGTCGTCGGCCCCTGCCGCACAGGGGACCGCGTCACGATCTCCGGCTTCCCCATCCCCGGGAGACGTACGTGACTCCGCACCCGCCCGTACCAAGACACAGGCACCACCGGTTCACCCGGCCCGCCCTCGCGGCCGCCGTCGCGGTGGTCCTGGCCGCCACCGTGACCCCCGACGCCGTCGCGCAGACCGCGGTCGACCAGGGCGCGCCCTCCTCCTACGACAGCGGCCTCGCTCCGACGCCCTACATGGGCTGGAACACCTACTACGGGCTCGGCGCGCCCACCGAGAAGGAGGTGCGCGCCGTCGCCGACACACTGGTCAGCAGTGGTCTGCGGGACGCCGGCTACGACATCGTCTGGCTGGACGGCGGCTGGCAGGCCGACAACCCCCGGGACGCCCAGGGCCGGTTGACGGCCAGCCCGGACCGCTTCCCCTCCGGTATCCCGGCCCTCGTCTCCTACCTGCACAAGCGCGGCCTGCGGGCCGGCATCTACACCGACGCCGGTACCTACGACGGCGGTAAGAGCTGTGGGCTCGGCAGCCGTGGGTACTACGACCAGGACGCACGGCAGTTCGCGAACTGGAAGATCGACGCGATCAAGGTCGACTTCCTCTGCGGGATCGGGGCGAAACTCGATCCGGGGCCCGCCTACAAGGAGTTCAGCGACGCGGTCGCCAAGTCCGGCCGGAAGATGCTGCTCAACCTCTGCAACCCGCTCACCGACGACTGGGGCCTGCCGCACACCCCCGAGCAGGACGCCCACAACACCTACGTCTACGCACCGGTGATCGCCGACTCCTGGCGCACCGGCACCGACATCGCCTGGGGAAGCCCGAGCCCCGGGGAGTGGCCCAACATCCTGCGCAACATGGACGCCAACGCCTGGCACCCCGAGGCGCAGGGCCCCGGCCACTACAACGACCCCGACTACCTCATCCCCATGCGGAAGATGACCGACGGGACGTACGAGCTCACCCAGGAGGAGTCCACCACGCAGTTCGTGATGTGGGCCGAGATGGGCTCGCCGCTGATGCTGGGCTCCGACCCGCGGACGCTCTCCGGCCCGATGCTCGCCACGCTCCGCAACCCCGAGATCATCGCCGTCGACCAGGACCCCCTCGCCGTCCAGGGCGTACGGATCGCGACCGACCCGGTCGGGGACGTCTACAGCAAGGTGCTCCAGGGGGACGGACAGCGCGCGGTCGTCCTGCTCAACCGCTCCGACCAACCCGCCCGGCGCACCGTGCAGTTCGCCGACACGGGCCTCGGCGGCCCGGTGCGGGTCCGTGACCTGCGCGCCCGTGCCGACCGGGGCACGTACACCGGGTCGTACACCGTCGAGGTCCCCGCGCACGGCACCGCGTTCCTCGAGCTCACCGGCGCCGACGCCCTGCCGGGGACGGACCTGGGCGTGACGGCCACGGCCAGCCCGGCCGTGGCGAGCGACGGCTCCACGTTCTTCCGGGGGCCGCACGGCTCGCTCGTCGAGAGGACCGGCGGGAGCACGCAGGACCTCGGCGGTCCTGCGCAGGGGAAGATCCTGGGCCAGCCCGCCGTGTACGCCTCCGCGGGCGGCCGGATCGACGTCTTCGTGCGCGGCGCCGACTCGCGGGCCTACCGACGGGTTCACGCCGACGGCCGTTGGGGCCGATGGCAGTCCCTGGGCGGGGAGCTGACCGACGCGCCGTCCGTCGCCCTCACCGATCCCGCCCACTGGACGCTGTTCGCGCGCGGCGCCGACGGCACGGTCGTGCAGCGCGGCCCGGCGACCGGCTGGTCGTCGCTCGGCGAACCCGGGGGCAGGCAGGTCTACGGCCGCCCGTCCGCCGCCGTGGACGCCCAGGGGCGTGTTCATGTAGCCGTGCGCACCGCCGCGGACGACGTGTGGACGCGGACGCGGGACACGTCGGGGGAGTGGTCCGACTGGACGTCCCTCGGCGGGACCGTCAGCGGCAGCCCGACGCTGGTCGCCGTCGGAGACGCGGTGCTGCTCTACGCACGGGCCGCCGACTACACGCTCTGGCAGCAGCGGTACGCCGACGGCGCCTGGCAGGGCTGGAGCAAGCGGCAGGAGTTCCCGAGCGCCGCGTTCGACGGCGCGCTCGGCGCGGTCGCCGGCCCGGACGGAGCCGTGGACGCGGTGTTCCGCGGAGTCGACGGCCACGTGTACCGGACCCAATTCAAGTGAACGAGGAATCCACCATGGCCAACCCCCAGACCAGCAGACGGCGGTTCCTCGCCGGACTCGGTGCCGCCGGGACCGCGGCACTGCTCAGCGGCTGCGTCACCGACACCTCCTCCGGCAAGGGCTCCTCGAAGGGCGCGGTGACCCTCCAGTCCAACCTGTCCGCCCCGCAGGCCAAGACCGCGATGGAGGACCTGGTCGCGGCATACGGCAAGAAGGGCTCCGGCAAGGCCAGTCTCAACACGATCGCCGCCGAGACCTTCCGCACGCAGCTGCCGACCTACCTCACCTCGGCCAACCCGCCGGACGTGTACACCTGGTACCCCGGCTCGGTCGCGGACGCCTACGCCAAGAAGAACCTGCTGCTCGACCTCGACGAGGTGTGGAGCTCCTCGCCCGACCTCAAGCGGTACACCAAGGCGCTGAACTCGCTCTGCACCGCGAGCTCCGGCAAGAAGGTCTTCGTGCCCAACACCTACTACTGGTGGGGCATGTTCTACCGGAAGTCCCAGTTCGCCAAGTGGGGCGTGAGCGAGCCCACCAGCTGGGACGGCTTCCTCGACCTGTGCGACAAGCTCAAGAGCAAGGGTGTCGCCCCGATCGGACTCGGCGCCGGCGGCAACACCCCCTGGGTGGCGTCGTCCTGGTTCGACTACCTCGACATCCGCATCAACGGCGCCCAGTACCACCGTGAACTCCTCGCCGGGAAGCACCGGTTCGACGACCCCGAGGTGCGCAAGGTCTTCGACCGCTGGCAGGAGGTGCTGCCGTACTTCGACCCGAACGGCACCGCCCTCGCCTTCCAGGACGCCACGACCGCTCTGCTGGGCGGCAAGACCGGCATGATGCTCATCGGTACCTTCTTCGCCGACTCGGCGCCCAAGAGCGCCCTGGACGACATCGACTTCTTCCGCTTCCCCGTCATCGACTCCAAGGTCCCGCTCGCCGAGGAGGCCCCGGTCGACGGCTACTTCGCCAGCGCCCGCACCGGCCGCCGCGACCAGGTCGTCGACCTGATGAAGTACCTCGCCACCGCCGAGGCCCAGGAGATCTACATCAAGGGCTCCTCCGGCACCGTCCTGCCCTGCAACCCGGGCGCCAGGGACGCCGGGACCGCGCTGGTGAAGAAGGGCCGCGCGCACGTCGCCGAGGCCGCCGAGATCACCCAGTTCTTCAACCGCGACTCCAGCGACGCCCTCCAGCCCACCGCGGACACCGCCCTGACCAGGTTCCTGGCCAAGCCGAAGTCGATCGGCAGCATCCTGACCGACTGGCAGCGCGATGCCCAGAAGATCTGGAACGCCTGACGTGGCTGTGCTGACCGCCCCCGACCGGAAGTCCCCGGTCCGCCTGCCCGTCAGCGGCAGGCGGCCCCGGGGCCCCCGGCGCACCCCGCCGCTGGTCCTCGCCTTCGTCCTGGTCCCGCTGCTCGCCGAGGCCCTGTGGGTGTTCTGGCCCGCGCTTCAGGGCTTCTACCTCGCCCTCACCAAGTGGGACGGCGTCTCCCCGCCGCAGTTCGTCGGCCTGGACAACTTCCGGGAGATGGCCCACGACGACGTCTTCCGCAGCGCGCTCGGTCACACCGTCCTGTGGCTGGTTCTCTTCGGCGGCCTGTCCGCCGTCCTGGGGCTCGCCGCCGCGCTGCTGCTGCAGCAGGAGCGGCGCGGGGTCGGCTTCTACCGGGCCGCCCTGTTCCTGCCGGTCGTCTTCTCGCTGGTCGCCACCGCCCTCGTCTGGCAGGCGATCTACCAGCCCGACGGCGTCCTCAACCGGGTCCTGGAAGGGGTGGGCCTCGGCAGCCTCCAGCACGCCTGGCTCGCCGACCAGGACACCGCCCTGTACGCGGTGATCGTGCCCGCGCTGTGGCGCCAGATCGGCTACGTGATGGTGCTCTACCTGGCCGGCCTCAAGGGCATCGACCCGGCGCTCTACGAGGCCGCCAAGGTCGACGGCGCGAGCGCCCGGCAGCGGTTCCGGCACGTCACGCTGCCCCAGCTGCGCAGCGTCAACGCGGTCGTCCTGTCGGTCATCGTCATCGACTCGCTGCGCTCCTTCGACGTCGTCTGGTCCCTCACCCGCGGCGGCCCCTACCACTCGTCCGAGCTGCTGAGCACCTACATGTACTCGACCGCCTTCCAGTCCCTGCGCCTCGGCTACGGCTCCGCCCTGGCCGTCGTCATCTTCGTCCTCGCCTTCGGGGTCATCGCCTCCTACCTCGTCCGCGCCTTCCGGGAGGCCGACTGATGTCCGCCAACTCCACGGCGCTGCGCCGCAGAAGAGCGGCCACCGCCGGATTCCACCTCGGCGCCGGCGCCCTGGCCGTCCTGTGGCTGCTGCCCATCGCCCTGGTCGTGGTGACCAGCCTGCGCTCCTTCGACGACATCGCCGCCCACGGCCTGGGCAGTCGGCCGCACTCCTTCACGCTGTCCAACTTCGGCCAGGCCTGGACCGGCGGCGGCCAGCAGCAGGCCCTGATCAACAGTCTGCTCGTCACCGTTCCCTGCGTCCTGGTCACCCTGGCCCTCGCCGCGATGGCCGCGTTCGCCCTCAGCCGCTACGAACTCCCCTTCCGCCGCTCCCTGTTGCTGCTCATGCTCGGCGGCAACCTGCTCCCGCCCCAGATCCTGCTCATCCCGGTGTCCAAGCTCAGCGAGGTGATGGGCGTCTACGACACCCTGCCCGCGCTGATCGGCGTGCAGATCGGCTTCGGCGTCGGCTTCTACGTCTTCGTGCTGCACGGGTTCATGCGGTCGATCCCGGTGGAGATCCAGCAGGCGGCGGTCGTGGACGGCGCCGGACCCTGGCAGATCTTCTGGCGGATCATCCTGCCGCTGACCCGCCCCGCCCTGGCCGCCCTCAGCGCGCTGTCCTTCACCTGGATCTTCAACGACCTGCTCTGGGCGATCACCGTGCTGCGCAGCGACACCAAGATGCCGATCACCGCGGCCCTCATCGGACTCCAGGGCCAGTACGTGTCGATGTGGAACGTGATCGCCGCGGGGTCGGTCATCGCCGCCGCGCCCACGGTCGCCGTCTTCCTGCGCTTCCAGCGGCACTTCGTGGCCGGCCTCAACCTGGGAGCGGTCAAGTGACGGACCCGCGCTGGACGTTGCGGACCGAGCACACCAGCTACACCGTCCGCCTCTCCCCGGACGGTCCCTGGGCCGAGCTCGACGCCTGGGGCCCGCTGGGTGTCGAGGACGGGCCGTCCGCCCTCGACTGGTCGCACCGCACCCACTTCATCACGCCCGCCGACGCGGCTCCGGCCGAGTATCTGCCGTATGGACTGAGGCCGTTCACCGGTGCCGAGCTGGTCGCGGGACCGCCGGGCGCGGACCGGGGCGTGTGGTGGGAGTTCGCCGGGGCGGAGGAGGCGCCGGGGGCTCTCCGGCTCGCCTTCGTGGACGAGCTGATCGGCCTGCGGACCGTGCTGTGCTACGAGGCCGTCCCCGGCACCGACGTCGTCCTCCGCTGGGCCGAGTTCACCGCCACGGCCGAACTCCGCCTGGAACGGCTCGACTCGGCCGCCGTGAACATCCCGGTCACCGGGCCGGCCCGGCTGACGTATCTCTCCGGACAGTGGTCGCAGGAGTTCCAGCACACTCAACTCGACCTGGCCAGAGGCACGTTCGGCATCGGCAGCCGGCAGGGAGCACCCGGGCACGCGTACGCGCCCTGGCTCGCCGTGCAGGACCAGGAGGCCGCGTACGGCGTCGCCCTCGAATGGCCGGGCAACTGGCACATCACGGCGGAGGCCGAACCGGGCGGTGCCGTACGGGTCCGCGCCGGGCGGGTCCCGCACGAGGGCGCCGTACGCATGGCCCCCGGGGAGACCCTCGCGACCCCCCGGCTCGCCTGCGCCTTCAGCGCGGACGGACTCGACGGCCTGTCCCGGGTCTGGCACCGCTACGAGCGCCACCTCGCCGGCGACCGGCTGCACCGCCCCCGCAAGGTGCTCTACAACTCCTGGGAGGCCACCGGCTTCGACGTCGACGCCGCCGGGCAGCTGGAGCTGGCCGAGGCGGCCGCGGACATCGGGGCCGAGCTGTTCGTCGTGGACGACGGCTGGTTCACCGGCCGCGCCGACGACACCGGGGGCCTCGGCGACTGGTACCCGGACCCGGAGGCGTTCCCGCAGGGCTTCGGCCGGTTCGTCGAGGAGGTCCGGGCGCTCGGCCTGGACTTCGGCCTGTGGGTGGAGCCGGAGGCGGTCAGTCCCGGCAGCCGGCTGTACGCCGAACATCCCGAGTGGGTCTACCGCATCGACGGCCGCCCGGCCCGGCTCGTCCGCAACCAGCTGCTCCTCGACCTGGGCCGGACCGACGTCCAGGACTTCGTCATCGGCACCCTCGACCGGCTGCTCGGCGCCTACCGCATCGGCTATCTGAAGTGGGACATGAACCGCCCGCCCACCGAACGCGGCCGTCCCGGCGCCGGTCCGGCCGACCTGGCCGACCTGGACGCCGAGCACGTCGCCGGATACCTGCGGGTCCTCGACCACCTGCGCGCCGCCCACCCCGACGTCACCGTCGAGGGCTGCGCCGGCGGCGGCGGACGGATCGAGCACGCCACCCTCGCCCGGACCGACGTCGTCTGGCCCAGCGACAACACCGCGCCCCTGGACCGGCTGCGCATCCAGTACGGCTTCCTGCACGCCCACGCTCCGCATGTCATGAGCTCCTGGGTCACCGACGCCCCCGGCATCTTCGACCCGCGCCCGCGCAGCCTCGCCTTCCGCTTCGTCAACGCCATGTGCGGAGTCCTCGGCATCGGGGCGGACCTGCGCGCCTGGACCCCGGAGCAGCGGGCGGAGGCGGCTCGGTGGACCGCCCGTTACAAGGAGGTGCGGGACGTCGTCCACCACGGGGAGGCCCGGCTGCTCGGCACACCGTACGACCCCACCTGCGGCGTGCAGTACGACGCGGCTGACCGCACCGTCGTCGCCGCGCTCTCCACCGGCCGCCTCGACGGCGCACCGCTGCTGCCCGGCCGCCCCGAGCGGCTCCGGCTGCGCGGCCTGGACCCGGCGGCACGCTACCGGGACACGGCCACCGGAACGTCGTACAGCGGAGCCCATCTGCTCCACCACGGCCTGTCGTTCGCGTGGAGTGCCGAACACGACGCCGACCTGGTGGTGCTCAGGCGCCTGTAGGACGCATATGTTTCCAGCAGTTAACCCTCTAAGGAGCCCGATGGACCAGTCCGTACGACGGTACGGTGCCCGCTTCACCGGCCGCACCGCCGTGGTGACCGGCGCCGCCTCCGGCATCGGAGCAGCCACCGCCGCACGCCTCGCCGGGGAGGGCGCCGCCGTCGTGCTCGCCGACATCGCGGACGAACGCGGCCAGGCCGTGGTGGACGGGATCGAGAAGGACGGCGGCCGGGCCCGGTACGTGCACGCGGACGTCGCAGCCGAGGACGACTGGGCGCGGATCGTCACCGCCGCCCACGCCTTCGGCCCGGTCGACGTGCTCGTCAGCAACGCCTACACCGTCGAGGTCGTACCGGCCCACGAGCTGACCCTGCCGTCCTGGCAGCGTCAGCTCGGCGTCAACCTCACCGGCAGCTTCCTCGGCGTCAAGGCGGTCCTGCCCGACCTGCGCGCCCGCCGCGGCGCCGTGGTCCTCACCTCGTCGGTGCACGCCCACGCGGGCATCCCCGGCCACCCCGCCTACGCCGCGGCCAAGGGCGGCCTGCTGTCCCTGTGCGGGCAGCTCGCCGTCGAGTACGGGCCCGAGGTACGCGTCAACGCGGTCCTCCCCGGGCCGATCCTGACCGGGGCCTGGGACCGGGTGGAGCCCGAGGAGCGGGAACGCAGCATCGCCGGAACGGCCGCCCGCCGCTTCGGCACCCCCGAGGAGGTGGCCGCCGCGATCGCGTTCCTCTGTGCCGACGAGGCCTCCTACATCACCGGGTCCAGTCTCGTCGTGGACGGCGGCTGGAGCGTCGTGAAGGCCTCCGCATGATGCCCTTTGAAAAGAAAGGCTGTACGACATGACGCCCTACGCCCGCCGCGGAGTGCACGGCCAGACCGTGGAGGCCCTGGCACGCCGCATCCTGGGCGGCGAGATCCCGGAAGGGGCCACGCTCGACCTGGTGGCGCTGCAGAGCGAACTCGACGTCAGCCTCACCGCCCTGCGCGAGTCCCTCAAGGTGCTCGCCGCCAAGGGCATGGTCGACGCCCGCCAGAAACGCGGCACCTTCGTGCGGGCCCGCGCGGACTGGAACCTGCTCGACGCCGACGTGCTGCGCTGGCAGTTCGAGGGCGGCGGGACGACCGGCGCGGAATGGTCGCTGCTGCGCAACCTCGCCGAGGTCCGCGCCATCATCGAGCCGGCCGCCGTCCGGCTCGCCGCCGAGCGCCGCACCGAGGCCGACCTGCTGTTGCTGGAGACGGCCGTGGAGGCGATGGCCCGGGAGGACGCCGACCCGGGCCACGCCGTCGACGCCGACCTCGCCTTCCACCGCGCCCTGCTCGCCGCCACCCACAACGAACTGCTCGAACGCATGGAGATGGTCATCGAGTCGGGGCTCGCCCACCGCGACCGGATCGTGCACAGCTCCCCGCACAGCGAGGACCCCGTCCCCGCCCACCGCGCCGTCCTGGACGCCGTACGCGACCGCGACCCGCAGGCGGCCGAGACGGCCATGCGGGCCCTGCTCGACCAGGCGGGCCGTGACCTGGCCCGGCTCGACGGTCCCGAGGAGGCGACCGGGCCCGGCGAGGCGGCCGGGGCCGACGACACGAAAGGCAGCGACGGCCGGTGAAGATCGAGCGGATAGAGACCTTCCTCGTCCCGCCGCGCTGGCTGTTCTGCCGCGTCGAGACCGACGACGGAGTGGTCGGCTGGGGCGAGCCGGTCGTCGAGGGGCGCGCCGAGGTCGTCCGTGCGGCCGTGGACGTCCTCGCCGAGTATCTGGTGGGGCAGGACCCGCTGCGCATCCAGGACCACTGGCAGGTGCTCACCAAGGGCGGCTTCTACCGGGGCGGTCCGGTGCTGTCGAGCGCGGTCGCGGGCCTCGACCAGGCCCTGTGGGACATCGCCGGCAAGACCTACGGCGCGCCCGTGCACGCCCTGCTGGGCGGTCCGGTGCGCGACCGGGTGCGGGTCTACGCCTGGGTCGGCGGTGACGAACCCGCTCAGCTGACCGAGCAGATAGCGGCTCAGGTGGCGGCGGGCTTCACCGCGGTGAAGATGAACGCCGCCGGGGCCACCTCGCCGCTGGCCACGGCGGCGGAGACGGCGGCCGTGGTGGCCCGGGTGAGCGCCGCCCGGGACGCCCTGGGCCCGGACCGGGACGTCGCCGTCGACTTCCACGGCCGCTTCACCGCCGCCAGCGCCCGCCGTGTCCTCACCGAACTCGCCCCGCTGCACCCGCTGTTCGTGGAGGAACCCGTCGTCCCCGAGCAGGGCCACCTGCTGCCCGGCCTGGTCACCGCGAGCCCGGTGCCGCTGGCCACCGGCGAACGCCTGTACTCGCGCGCCGAGTT
The DNA here is from genome assembly GCF_042892755.1 of Streptomyces sp. NPDC001714. Lineage (NCBI taxonomy): Bacteria > Bacillati > Actinomycetota > Actinomycetes > Kitasatosporales > Streptomycetaceae > Streptomyces > Streptomyces sp. NPDC001714. The sequence continues at coordinate 23,778 of NZ_JBIAUL010000041.1, read as the reverse complement.
CCTGCCCGTCCTCGCCGCCGGCATCGCGGTCGCCCAGCCGGACCTCTCGCACGCCGGCGGCATCTCCGAGGTGCACCGCATCGCCACGCTCGCCGAGACCTACGGCGCCCAGCTCGCCCCGCACTGCCCGCTCGGCCCCATCGCCCTCGCGGCCAGCCTCCAAGTCGCCTTCGCCACCCCGAACTTCCTCATCCAGGAGCAGAGCCGGGGCATCCACTACAACAAGGACGCCGACCTCCTCTCCTACCTCCTCGACCCCGAACCCTTCCGCTTCGTGGACGGGCACGCGCACCGCGGTGACGCCCCCGGGCTCGGCATCACCCTCGACGAGGCCGCCGTCCGCGCGGCCGACCGCGCGGGGCACCGGTGGCGCAACCCGGTGTGGCGGCACTCCGACGGCTCCTTCGCGGAGTGGTGACCATGCCGCTCGACGTCGTGACCGACCTCGCGCACGGCGGCCGCTGGACCTCGCTGCGGCACAGCGACCGCGAGTGGCTGTGGCGGCGCGAGAGCCCCGAACGCCACGGTGTGGCACCGGGCGACGCGTTCGTGGACGCGGGGGGACTGGAGGAGTGCGTCCCGACCGTGCGCGGCACGCCCGACCACGGGGACGCGTGGTCCCGGCCCTGGACCGGAGACGGCGACGCGCAGTCCGTCCGCTGCGACCGCTTCACCCTGAAACGCACGCTGCGCACTACGGCCGACGGTGTCGAAGTCGATTACGTGCTGACGGCCGACCCCGGCTTCCGTTTCCTCTGGGCCGCCCACGCGCTCCTCGACCTCTCCGAGGAGGCCGTCGTGCGGGCCCGCGCGGGGGCACCCACCCGGCTGTTCCCGGAGGCCGCGCCGCTGCTTGCCGACCCCTGGCCGGACGGCGCCCCCTGGACGGCGGGCGCCTGGCCCGCGCCCCTGGGGCTCCGCCTCGATCGGTTCGGACCGGACGACGGTACGGCGGTCGGAGCCGTCGTGGAGGGCGGCCGCTGCTGTGTGCACGACGGCCCGGACCGGCTCGCCTTCGCCGTCGAGGCGGAGGGCCAGCCGCTCTCCGTCGCCCTGTGGCGCAACCTCGGCGGCTTCCCCGCCCACCGGCCCTACCGCAGTACGGGCGTCGAGCCGATGCTCGGCCGCGTCTTCGACCTCGCCGACGCGGGCCCCGACGACGCCGCCCGGGTCCCCGCCTCGGGCGAGGTGCGCTGGCGGCTCACCGTCGGATCCGACTGCCCGTGCCCCCGCTGACCATGGAAGGAGCCCCGCTCGTGGATCTGCGAGCCGCCCTCGCCGCCCGTCGCCTGCTCGCCATCGTGCGCGGCGGCGACCCGGACGCCGCCGTGCGCACCGTGCTGACCCTCGCCGAGGAGGGCATCGAACTGATCGAGGTGTCGCTCAGCGGCGCCGACGCCCTCACCGTCATCGCCCGTGCCCACAAGGAACTCGGCCCCGAACGGCCGCTGGGCGCCGGCACCGTCCTGACCGCCGCCGACGCCCACGCCGCCCACCGCGCGGGCGCCGGCTTCGCGGTCACCCCCGGCCTCGGCGCCGGCGCCGACACCGCGCGGCAGCTCGGCATGCCGCTCCTGGCGGGCGTGCTGACCCCCACCGACGTGATCGCGGCGCAGGCCCGGGGCGCCGCCGCCCTCAAGCTCTTCCCGGCCGCCGAGGCCGGGGGAGCGGCGTACCTGAGGGCGTTGCGCGGACCGTTCCCCGACGCCGCGTTCGTGCCGGTCGGCGGCGTCGACGTGCCGGCCGCGCGGGCCTACCTGGCCGCCGGGGCCACCGCCGTCGGTGTGGGCTCCCCCCTGGTCGGCGACGCGGCGGACGGCGGCAGCATCAGCGCCCTGCGCGACCGGGCCCGCGCGTTCCGGGCCGCCGTGGCGGAAGAGGGACCGGCGTGACGGCTCCCTGGCGTCCGGCCCCTGGACCGGTCGTCTGCGTCGGCGAGACCATGGCAGCCCTCGCCCCCGACCCGCCCAGGCCGCTGGCGGACGCCGAGCAACTGCGGCTGTCCGTCGCGGGAGCCGAGTCGAACGTGGCCATGTACCTCGCGGACCACGGCGTCCCGGCCCACTGGCTCTCGGCCGTCGGCGACGACCCGCTGGGCCGCCGGGTGCGTGCCGCGGTCGCCGCCGCCGGGGTCGACGTCACGCATGTGCGCACCGACCCGCACCGGCCGACCGGCCTCCTCCTCAAGAACCCGGGCCCGGCCGGAACCCGCGTCCACTACTACCGCGCCGGCTCGGCGGCCTCGGCCCTCGGCCCCGACCTGCTGGACGGCGAACCCCTGCGCTCGGCCGCCCTCCTGCACCTCAGCGGTATCACCCCCGCCCTCTCCGCGTCCTGCCGCGCCCTGGTGACCCGGGCCCTCGAGCGGCCCGCCGCACAACGGCCGTACGCCGTCGGCTTCGACGTCAACCACCGTGCCGCGCTGTGGCCGGACGGCACCGCGCCGACGGTGCTGCGCGCCCTCGCCGACCGGGCGGACATCGTCTTCGTGGGCCTCGACGAGGCCCAGGAGCTGTGGGGCCGCGACCTGACCGTCACCGGCCTGCGGGACCTGTTGCCCGGCCCGCGGATCCTCGTCGTCAAGGACGGCGGCCGGGCCGCGACCGCCCTGACCGCGAACGGCGCCTGCACGGTGCCCGCGCTGCGGACGGCCGTGGTGGAACCGGTCGGGGCGGGCGACGCCTTCGCGGCGGGCTTCCTGGCCGGGCTGCTGCGCGCCGAGACGCTGCCCCGCGCCCTCCGGCTCGGCCACCTCACCGCCGTCTCCGCGCTCAAGGTGACGGGGGATCACGGTCCGTTGCCCGAGGCGGCGGACATCGCCCGGCTGCTCGACCTCCCGGACCGGGACTGGGAGCGGTACGGGCACGGCACGGACGCCGGATCGCGGGCCGGGCCGGAACACGGTCGCGGAGGCCGGGCGCCGGGCGGTCGGCGAGCGACCGCGGCGACGCTCAGTCCTCGGCCACCCGGATGATCGTCCGGCCGGGCGTGCGCCTGTCCGGGGTGAACGCGGCGACCGCCTCGGCCAGCGGCCGGACCGCGCCGACGACCGGCTTGAGGCGCCCGTCCCGCAGCCGTGCGGCGAGGTCGGCGAGGCGTGCCCGGTCGGGTTCGACGACGAAGAAGACCGCCCGCCCGTCCGCGGGGCGCACGGTGACCGGACGGGCGATGGTGACCAGCGTGCCGCCGGGCCGGACCAGCGCCGTGGAGCGGTCGAGGATCTCGCCGCCGATCACGTCGAACACCACGTCGACCTCGCCGATGTCCTCCGGCCGCTCGGCCTGGAGGTCCACGAAGATCCCCACGCCCAGGTCGCGGGCGAGGTCGCGGTCGGCCGCCCGGCCGGTGCCGATCACCCGCGCGCCCGCCTCCCGGGCCAGCTGTACGGCGATGGAGCCGACACCGCCCGCGGCACCGTGGATCAGCACGGTCTGCCCGGTGGTCAGGCGGCCGTGGTCGAAGAGCCCCTGCCAGGCGGTGAGCCCGGAGACCGGCAGGGCGGCGGCCGTGACGTGGTCGACGTCGGCCGGGAGCGGGGCGAGGTTGCGGGCCTCGACGGCGGTGTACTCGGCGAGCGTGCCGTCGCGGGCCCAGTCGGCGAGGCCGAACACCCGCCGGCCGACGGTCAGTCCGGTGGTGCCGTAGCCCAGCTCGGTGACCACGCCGGACAGCTCGTGGCCGGGCACGCTCGGCGTGCGGTCGCGGCCGGCCCGGTCGGTCCAGGTGGCGGGCCAGGTCAGCTCACCGGGCGTGAACCCGGCGGCGTGCACCCGCACGATCACGTCGTTCTCGGCGGCATGGGGATGCGGCAGCTCGGTGAGGGCCAGGCCGCCGACTCCGGCGTCGCGGTCCTTGACGGTGATGGCGCGCATGGGGGCCTCCGGGAGAGTGGGGGGCGTCGGGGCGACGAACCGGCGCCGCCCGGCGGCGGCCGTTCGTCACGACCCATCTCAGCGCCCGGCGCCGGGCCCTGCCACCGAAGCCGACGGCGGACCGGGGAGAGCGGCGGGCGCTGCTGTCACACCGCTCGACCCAATGTGGGAACCGGCCCGTACCTCTGGGCCACTTTCCCTCCCATGGCGCGGGCCACTTTGCGAGACCGTCCGCGAAATTCTCCGCCGCGCGGCGCGAGGGGAGCCCCGCGGCTGCGCCCGGTGGTGGAGGACACCGTGCTGCGACGGTCGCCCGCTGCCCGTTCGTGAAGCCGGCCCACCCGGTCCCTCTCGGTCGAGAGTGTGTTCGCTCCGTAGTCGGCGACGAAAAAACACGTGGACCGGGCGACCGTCGTCGCGGGACACTTTCCTTTCCTGACCTGCCGATTCCAGGCCGCCGCGGACCAAGCGGCGGTCGACTCGGCATGCCGCGCGACGACTACACAGGGTTGAGATGACATCCTCTGTCGGTTTACCTGCGACGGGACCGCGCAAGGGCGCGGTGCTCCTCGCGCTTCGTTACTACGGACGGGAGCTGGCCCGCCTCAAGCGGTTCACACTGCCCGGGATGCTGCTGCCGGCGCTCGGCAACATCGGAATCAACTACCTGGCCCCGCTGGTCGTGGCCAAGCTGATCGGCCGGATCGCCGACGGCCACGGCCCGGGCCTGCGCGCCACACTGCCGTACGTCCTCGGCTTCGCCGGTGTCCTGCTGCTGGCGGAGGTGCTCTGGCGGGTCGGTCTGCACTGCCTGAACCGTATGGACGCCCTCGGCATCGAGCACCTGTACGTCATCGGCATGGACGAACTGTTCGCGAAGGACGCCGCGTTCTTCCACGACAACTTCGCGGGTTCGCTCACCAAACGGGTGCTGAGCTTCGCCACCCGGTTCGAGGAGTTCGGCGACACGCTGACCTTCAACATCGTCGGCAGCTTCGTGCCGCTGGCGTTCGGTTCGGTGGTGCTCTGGCGCTACCAGCCGTTGCTCGTCGTCGGGCTCCTCGCGATGATCGCGGTGACGGCGGTGTGCGTGTTCCCGCTGATCCGCCGGCGGCAGCGGCTGGTCGACCAGCGCGAGGAGGCGATCGCCCGGGTGTCCGGGCATGTCGCCGACAGCCTGATGAACATGGACACGGTCCGGGCGTTCGCCGCCGAGAAGCGGGAGGCCGCCGAACACCGGTCGCGGGTCGCCGAGTCGAGGCGGCGCACCCTGCGCTCCTGGGACTACGGGAACCTGCGCATCGACACGTTCGTCGCGCCGATGTCGGTGGCGACCAACGCGGTGGGCCTGCTGCTCGCGGTGGCGCTGGCGGGCGGCGGGCACAGCGTGGAGGCGGTCGTGGTCGCCTTCACCTACTACACCAACGCGACCCGGATCATGTTCGAGTTCAACCAGATCTACCGGCGCATGGAGAGCTCCATGACGGAGGCGGCCCAGTTCACCGAACTGCTGCTTGAACCGCCGACCGTCATCGACCCCCCGGCCCCGGAACCGCTCGCGCCCCGGGCCGCCGACGTCCGCTTCGAGAAGGTCTCCTTCGCCCATGCGGGTGCCAAACCGCTGTTCGAGGGGCTGGAGCTGGACGTGCCCAGCGGGTCGAAGTTCGGGTTCGTCGGCCGGTCGGGCGGCGGCAAGACCACGCTGACCCGGCTGCTGCTGCGGATGACCGACATCGACGCCGGCCGCATCATGATCGGCGGCCAGGACATCAGCCGGCTGCGCCAGGCCGACCTGCGCAGCCAGATCGCCTACGTCCCGCAGGACCCGGCGATGTTCCACCGCACCCTGCGGGACAACATCGCCTTCGCCCGGCCGGACGCCACCGACGCCGAGATCCGGCTGGCCGCCGAGGCCGCGCACGTCACGGAGTTCGCCGACGCGCTGCCGGAGGGGTTCGACACGATGGTGGGGGAGCGCGGCGTCAAGCTCTCCGGCGGCCAGCGCCAGCGGGTCGCCCTGGCCCGGGCGATCCTCAGGGACGCCCCGATCCTGCTCCTGGACGAGGCGACCAGCGCGCTGGACTCCGAGAGCGAGATCCTCGTCCAGGAGGCGCTGTGGCGGCTCATGGAGGGCCGCACGGCACTGGTGGTGGCGCACCGGCTGAGCACGGTCGCCTCCATGGACCGGCTGGTGGTCCTGGACCGGGGCCGGATCGTCGAGCAGGGTACGCACCACGAACTGCTCGCCGCGGAGGGTGCGTACGCCAAGCTGTGGCAGCACCAGTCGGGTGGGTTCCTCGATGAGGGGCCTCGGCCTGCCGAAGTGCACTAGGCGCTTCGCTGGAGGAGCCGGGGGTGCGTTGCCGGTTGGCTGCGGGTTCGTCGTGGCTGGTCGCGCAGTTCCTCCCCCGGCCTTCGGCCGGGGGCACCCCCAGCGCCCCTTGCGGGGCGCTGCCGGACCGTAGGGGCTACGCCCGGTCCGCCCGGAAGACGCCTGCCGGTCGCGGGTGGGTGATAGACAGGGGATCATGAGTGACCTGTCTGCCCCCGCCCGCCCGGCCGGTCCGCGATGACCGCCGGGATCGACACCCCCGACCGCCGGGGCCGTACCGGTCTCGACCGGACCGGTCTGGATCTGGCCGGCAACCCGCGTGTGAAGGTCCGGGAGGTGCGGCTGCTGTCCAGTCACTGGTACGTCGAGCGGGCCACCACCTTCGACCTCCAGCACGCCGACGGCACCTGGCACACCGAGGAACGCGAGACCCACGACCGGGGCAACGGAGCCACGCTCCTCCTCTACGACGCCGAACGCGAAACCGTCCTGCTCACCCGCCAGTTCCGGTTCCCGGTGTATGTCAACGGCCACCCCGACGGCATGCTGGTCGAGACCCCCGCAGGGCTCCTGGACGACGCGGCCGAGCACCCGGAGGACGCGGTCCGCCGCGAGGTCGTCGAGGAGACCGGACACACCGTCGGCGAGGTCGAGCACGTCTTCGACGTCTACATGAGCCCGGGCTCGGTCACCGAGCGGATCTCCTTCTACGCGGCCGCCTACGGCCCCTCGACCCGCACCCACGAGGGCGGCGGCCTGGAGGAGGAGGGCGAGGACATCGAGATCCTCGAACTCCCCTTCCGGCGCGCCCTGGAGATGATCCGGACGGGCGAGATCGCCGACGCCAAGACGATCATGCTGTTGCAGTGGGCGGCCCTGGACGGACCGTTCGCCCGACGCCCTTGACTTCAAGAGCACTTCAAGTCGAAGACTCACCTCCGTGCACCCGAACCCCCGGGTGCGCGAACGGAGGAGACGGCATGAAGTACCGCACGATCGGCACCGACCCGAGGACCCGCCGCGAGGTGAGCGTCCTCGCGCTCGGCGCCATGCTCTTCGGGTCCCGCACCGACGAGCAGACCTCCTTCGCCGTCCTCGACCGCTATGTCGAGGCCGGCGGGAACTTCGTCGACACGTCCGACAACTACGCCTTCTGGGAGGACGGCGGCCAGGGCGGCCAGAGCGAGAACCTGCTCGGCCGCTGGCGGCGCAGCCGCGGGATCGGCGACGAGGTCGTCATCGCCACCAAGCTCGGCGCCCGCCCCCTCGCCCCCGGCACCGGCTACACCGACAATCCGGAGGGCCTGTCCGCGAAGGTGATCCGGGAGTCCGCCGAACGCAGCCGCGAACGCCTCGGCGTCGAGAAGCTCGACCTGCTGTACGCCCACATAGAGGACCCCGCCGTCCCGCTCCGCGAGACCGTCGAGGGGTTCGCCGCGCTCGTCGCGGAGGGCACCGTCGGCCTGCTCGGCGCCAGCAACCACGCCGTCTGGCGGCTGGAACGCGCCCGCGCCCTCGCCGCCGCGGCGGGCCTGCCCGGCTACGAGGTGCTCCAGTACCAGCACAGCTACCTGCGCCCGCGCACGGACGTCCCCAGCGGGCTGTTCCCGGACGGCAGCCTCGGCTCCGCCGACGCCCAGCTGCGCAGCTATCTGCGGGCCGAGCCGGACCTCACCCTGGTCGCCTACTCACCGCTGCTCGCCGGTGCCTACACCCGCACCGACAAGCCGCTGCCGGCCGACTACGACCACCCCGGCACCCCGGCCCGCCTCACCGCCCTGCGCGAGGTGGCCCGGGAGACCGGCGCGACCCTGAACCAGGTCGTCCTCGCCTGGCAGCTGGGCGGGCCGCTGCCGGTCGTGCCGCTGGCCGGGGCGTCGTCCGTGGCCCAGCTGGAGGAGAACCTCGCCGCCGTGGACCTGGAGCTCACGCCCGGCCAGCGCGCCCGCCTGGACGCGGCTCACTGACCGCGCGGCTCCCGTACGACGGCGACCTCGCCCGGCGCCACGGTGACCGTGCCGTCGGCCGGCTTGCCGGACAGCAGTTCCACCGACCCTGCCGCGACCGGGACTTCGGCGCCCTCGCCGGTGTGGTCGATCACGAACACGTAGTCCGCGTCCGCCCCGCGCCGCACGGCGACCTCCACGCCCGCCGGCGCGGGGCGGCCCGCGGCCACGCCCGCCTCGGCGCGGATCCGGCCGAGCAGGTCCGCCAGGGTGTCCGCGTCGGGGAGCGTCGCCAGGTACCAGGCGGTGCCCGCGCCGTACCCGTGCCGGGTCACCGCCGACACTCCGGCCAGCGGCCCGTCGGCGTACGACGTCACCGCCGCCGCGCCCGCGAGCCGCACCCGCTCCGACCAGAGCGAGCCCTCGCCGCCCTCGCTCAGCGTCACCCGCTCCTCGGGCAGCAGCGGGAACAGCTCGTCCGTGGACACGCCCAGCAGCTCCCGGAAGGCGCCCGGGTAACCGCCCAGCCGGACATGGCAGTTCTCGTCCACCGCGCCGCTGTGGAAACCGACGGCCAGCGTGCCGCCGGCCTCCGTGAAGGCGGTCAGGTTCGCCGTGCCCGTGTCGTCCACCAGGTAGAGGCTGGGGGCCAGCACCACCTTGTACGCCGACAGGTCCCCGTCCGGGCGGACGAAGTCCACCGCCACGCCCGCCCGCCACAGCGGCTCGTACCAGGCCCGCACGATGTCCAGGTAGCGCAGCTTCTCGCTCGGCTGCGAGGGCAGCTCGACGGCCCACCGGGCGTCCCAGTCCCAGACGACGGCCACCTCGGCCGTGCCGGTGCTGCCGCGCACCTCGGCCAACGCGCGCAGATCGGCGCCCAGCCGGACCACGTCCCGCCAGATCTGGCTGTCGGTCCCGGCGTGCGGCAGCATCGCCGAGTGCCACTGCTCGGCGCCCGCCTTCGCCGCCCGCCACTGGAAGTAGCAGATGCCGTCCGCACCGTGCGCCACGTGCGCGAGCGCGTTGCGGCGCAACTCGCCCGCCGTCTTGGCCCGGTTGACGGGTTGCCAGTTGACCGCGCCCGTCGAGTGCTCCATCAGCAGCCACGGGCCGCCCGCCAGCGACCGCATCAGATCGCCGCTCAGCGCGATGTCGATCTCCGACTCGGGGTCGGCCGACATCAGGTAGTGGTCGTTGGCCACCACGTCAAGCTCCGGTGCCCAGCGCCAGTAGTCGAGGGCGTCGAAGTTGTACATCACCATGAAGTTGGTGGTGGCGGGGAGGGCGGGGGCCGCCGCCCGGAGCACGTCCCGCTCCGCCGTGTACAGCGACAGCAGCTCGTCCGAGCAGAACCGCCGCCAGTCCAGCTGGTGCGTCGGGTTGGGGACCGCGCCGGTCGCGCGGGGCGGCAGGATCTCCTCCCAGTCGTAGTACCACTGGCTCCAGAAGGTGGTGCCCCAGGCGTCGTTGAGGGCGGCCAGGTCGTCGGCGTACTTCGCCCGCAGCCAGCGGCGGAAGGAGGCCGCGCTGGTGTCGCAGTAGCAGGCCGCGTTGTGGCAGCCGTACTCGTTGTGGACGTGCCACATCCTGACGGCCGGGTGGCTCGCGTACCGGTCGGCGATCGCGCCCGCGATGCGCAGCGCGGCTTCGCGGTAGGCGGGGCTGCTCGGGCAGAACGTCTGACGGCTGCCGTACGACAGGGTGCGGCCGTCGTGGTCCACCGGGAGCGCCTCGGGATGGGCGCGGAAGAACCAGGCCGGCGGGGCGGCCGTCGGGGTGGCGAGGTCGGCGGCTATGCCGTTCTCGTGCAGCAGGTCGAGGATCCGGTCCATGCGGGAGAAGTCGTAGACGCCCTCGGACGGCTCCATGAGCGCCCACGAGAAGATGCCGACGCTGACCATGTTCACGCCCGCCTCGCGCATCAGGCGGACGTCCTCGGCCCACACCTCCTCGGGCCACTGCTCGGGGTTGTAGTCGCCGCCATAGGCGATGCCGGGGACGGAGAGGGTGCGGTCGTTCATCGGTCGGCTCCGGTAACTCCGGTGAGAAGGCGGCGGGTTGTCTCCACGCCCCACTGGTCGAGGGAGAGCAGCCGGTCGCTGGAGGCGACCAGGCCGCCGACGGCCTCCACGTGCGCCGCCCAGCGCGCACGGGTCTCCACGGCGGGGCGGGCCATCAGGCAGTCGGGGTCGTTGACCCAGAGGCGGCCGTGCTGCCACTGGCGGCCGGCCCCGGTGAACTCGGCCGCGGCCTGGCCGGGCTGGCTGAAGTCGCCGGCCTCGGGACGGCGGTGCGGGGCCGTGTCCGGGCTGACCCGCATCGCGTCGAACAGGCCGATGGAGGGCAGGATCGGCGCGCCGCAGCCGAGGAGATAGGCGTCCGCGCCGATCGCCTCCCGGATCAGGCCGATGCCCAGCCGGTACGCCGTGAGCGCGTCCGCGCCCGAGTGCCGTACGCCCTCCAGGGCGCCCGCGTAGAGGAAGTCGGCCTTGAAGTAGTCGTAGCCCTCGGCGCGCAGCGTCGCGAAGACGTCGGTCAGGTAGGCCGCGGCGGCCGGGTGGGTGGTGTCCAGGACGTACAGCACGTGACCCCAGTTGCGGCCCGCGCGCAGCGGGCTGCCGTCGGGGTCGCGGACCAGCCAGTCCGGGTAGGTCGCGGCGAGGTCGCTCGCCGGGTCGACCAGGAAGGGCGCCGTCCAGATGCCCGCCCGGCGGCCGCGGGCGCGGATGGCGTCCGCGATGCCCCGCCGGGAGCGGAAGCGGCCGGAGAGGGTCAGCCAGTCGCCCAGGGCGCTCTGGTAGCCGTCGTCGATCTGTACCACGTCGACCGGCAGGTCGAGGGTGTCCATCGCCCGCAGGTTCTCGTGGATGTCGTCCTCGGTGACGGCTGTGAAGTACTCGTACCAGGAGCACCAGACGGTGGGCGCCGGGCGGGGCGCCGGCACGGCCAGGGCGACGGCCCAGTCGGCCAGCACGGACTGGATGCCCGTGCCGGTCCACTCCTTGACCGGGCCGTCGGCCTCGACCTCCGCGACCCCGGCCGCGACGGTCAGCCGGACCGACGGAACCTCGTGCAGCGGGTCGGCCGCCGCCCAGAGCCGGACCGGGGAGCCGTCGCCCGGGTCGAGCGCCAGCAGGCCCTCGCCCTGGAAGGCCCCGGCGGGGACGGCACGGCCGGGGCGGTAACACACGGTCGCCCAGTTGGCGTTCGTCGGCCGGTACGGGGCCGCGCCGAGGGCGTAGGCGCCACTGGGCGACCAGGACTGCCAGCCCTCCTCGTGGACACGGGCGGTGCGCGTGTCCACGGCCACGGAGGCGACCGGGGTGAACGGGTTGTGCACGAGGTTCTCTTTCGGACGGGGCCGGATCAGCCCTTGGCGGAGCCCAGGGTCAGACCGCTGACGAACTGCTTCTGCAGCGCGAAGTACACGACCAGCGTCGGGATCGCGGTGAGCAGGGAACCGGCGGCGACCAGGTTCGGGTCGGTGAAGTACTGGCCGGAGAGGTTGTTCAGCGCCGAGGTGATCGGCATGTTCTCACCGGTCGAGATCAGTACCAGTGCCCAGAAGAAGTCGTTGTAGATCCAGATCGACAGCAGGGTCGCCAGGGCCGCCATCGCGGGCCGGCACAGCGGCAGGGTGATCTGCCAGTACAGCCGCCACACCGACGCGCCGTCCACCAGTGCCGCCTCGGTCAGCTCGTGCGGCAGCGAGCGCATGTAGTTGCTCAGCACGAACGCGCAGAACCCGGACTGGAACGCCACGTGGATCAGGACCAGGCCGAGCGCCGAGTCGTACAGCTTGCCGCTCGCGGTGATGCCCGGCAGGTTCGTCAGCAGGTACATCCGGTACAGCGGGGTGATGATGACCTGCTGCGGCAGCAGGTTGCCGGCCGTGAAGACCAGCAGCAGGAACAGGTTGACCCGGAAGTCGAAGCGGGCGACGTAGAACGCGACCATCGACGACAGGAACAACGTGAGCAGCACGGCCGGGACCGCGATGACCAGCGTGTTCATGAAGTAGTGGGTCATGTCCGACTGCGTGAACGCGTTCTTGAAGTTGTCGAAGTTCAGCGTGTGCGGCCAGGACACGTAGCCGCGGTCGCTGGTCTCGCTGTACGGGCGCATGGCCGAGAAGATCGCCCACAGCAGCGGGGCGAGCCAGGCCAGGGCCGTCAGGGCCAGGAACGTGTGCAGCAGGACGCGGGCCGGACGGATCGGGGTGCGCTGCTTGGCCAGCGCGCTCACGGTGCTCATGCGCGCCGCTCCTTCCGGAAGGTCGCGATCAGGTAGGGAATGATCACGATCAGGGAGATGAACAGCAGCACCACCGCGATGGCAGAGCCGTAACCGATGCGGCTGGACTCGCCGATGATGTTGTTGGTCACCAGGATGGAGAGCAACTCGGTGCCCTGGGCGCCCTTGTTGAAGACGAAGACCAGGTCGAAGGCGCGCAGCGCCTCGATGATGGTCACGACCAGGACGATGGTGTTGGTCGGCCGCAGCGTCGGGAAGATGACGTTCTTGAACGTCTGCCACTCGTTGGCGCCGTCGAGGGCCGAGGCCTCCCGCAGCGACGGGTCGACGCTCTTGAGGCCGGCCAGGTACAGGATCATCATGTAGCCGGTGTGCCGCCAGGACGCGGCGACCAGGACCGCCCACAGGTTGAGCTTCGGGTCACCGATCCAGTCGATGTAGTGGCCCGGCTTGTTGGCGCCGATGATGCTGTTGATCAGGCCCGTGTCCGGGTTGTAGATCAGCTGCCAGACGAACCCGATGCACGCCAGGGAGATGACGACCGGGAGGAAGAACGCGGTCTGGTAGAACCGGCTGAACCGGATCTTCTTGTCCAGCTGCACGGCCAGGAACAGGCCGAACGGGGTCGGGATCAGGATGAGGACGACGAACCAGATGACGTTGTGCTGGACGGCCGGCCAGAACTGCGGGTTGTCGGTGAAGAGTTGATGGAAGTTGTCGAACCCGACCCACTTGATGGAGTCGAAGCCGATGCCGTCCCAGGAGGTGAAGGCGAGGAGGATCGAGGCCAGGGCGGTCACCCAGACCAGGAGTACATGCAGGATCGTCGGCACGCCCGCCATGAAGGCGAGGGTGATCCGGTCACGGCGGGTCAGCAGGCGCTTGTGGCCCCGCTGGACCCGCTTCTTCTCGGACGCGCGCCCAGGAGGCGGCACGGCGGCCGCCTCCTGGGACTTCGTGGGGGTGTCAGTCGACATTCGGGAGCTCACTGGGACGCGAAGATCGTCTTCTTCTGGCGCTCGATGGACGAGAGCAGACTGTCGATCCCCTTCGGGTTCTGCAGGAACTTCTGCAGACCGGGCTGCATCACCGTGGAGGTGAAGTCCGGGCGGGAGTCGCGGTCCATGAACTGGGTGAGGTTCTTGGCGCCGCTGATCATCGTGTACGCCTTCTTCTGCAGCGCGGTGTACGACGAGGTGTCGGCCTTGCTGGAGGCGGCCACCACGCTGGAGTCGGCCTTGAGGTAGATCTGCTCGGCCTCGGGGGTGCCCAGGTACTCCATGAGCTTGACGACGCCGTCGTGGTTCTTGGGGGACTTGCTGACCATGAAGCCGTCGGTGGGCGCTTCGACGGTGTCCTGGCCGTACGCGGAGTTGATCTCCGGGAAGGCGAAGAAGTCGAGGTCGTCCAGGTCCGCCTTGTTGGTGAACTGCTGGGCCACGAAGGAGCCGAGGACGTACATGCCGGCCTTCTTGGACACCAGGGTCTGTGCGGCGTCCTGCCAGGTGCGGCCCATGAAGCCGTCCTGGTGGTAGGGGAGGATCTCGGCCCAGTGGTCGAAGACGGCCTTGACCTTGGGGTCGGTCCACGCCTCCTTGCCCGCCATCAGGGACTTGTGGAAGTCGTAGCCGTTGAGGCGGAAGTTGATCTGGTCGAAGGTACCCATCGCCGGCCAGGCGTCCTTGTCGCCGAACGCGATCGGGACCAGGCCGTCGTTCTTCATCTTCTTGCACAGGGCGACGAACGCGTCCCAGCTGGTGGGGACTTCGTAGCCCTTGGCCTGGAAGACGCTCTTGCGGTAGAAGATCGCCCACGGGTACGTGTACAGCGGGACGAAGTAGTACTTGCCGTCCTCGCCCTTGCTGAGCTGCTTCATCGCGTCGGGGAAGTTGTCCCCGATCTTCGCCCACACGTCGTCGATCGGCGAGGCCAGGTTCTTGGCCGCGAAGAACTGCATGCGGTAACCGGCGAACCACGTGAACACGTCGTCCGGCGTGCCCTGCAGGTAGGAGTTGATCTGCTCCTGGAAGGTGTTGTGGTCCTTCGTGTTGACGTCGACCTTGATGCCGGACTGCTTGGTGAAGGCCGCGTAGATCTCCGCGAAGGCCTTCTTCGGCACGGCGTCGGACGAGTTGGAGCCGAGGCTGACGGTCTTCGGGTCGGAGGAGGACCCGCTGCTGCCGCAGGCGGAGAGCAGGGGTATGCCGGCGCCGGCGAGGAGGGCGGCCGAACCGGCACCGCGCAGGACGTTACGGCGGCTCGGACCCGGCACGTGAAGACCGGACGGGGAGATGCGCATGGCGGCTCCTGAGTAACAGGGTTCGGCAAGGGGAAGAGTTGATCTTCGAAAGGTCCCGAAACCGATCAGAAACCAACTCGGCCGAACATCGTGGGCGCAATAACAGCCGGTTGTCCGCTCATGCGTCAATAGCCTGCGTCTCTCTCGCCCGTCTCTTGCCCGAAACGTAATCGACATGGTTGCCTGCCGGTTTGTTGAACAAAGCGGTACGACCGAGCCCCCACGGGACAAACTCCATGGGGGCTCGTGTGCGGGCGTGTTGGTTTCGGGTGGCGGGACCAGCGCCTAAACCCGCAGCAACCGGCCCGGCACGGCACGTTCTACGGCCGTACCAGCAGCTGGAAGTCGAAGGCGTACCGGGACGCCCGGTAGACGTGGCTGCCGTACTCCACGGGACGCCCGGTGTCGTCGTACGCCGTGCGCTGCATGGTGAGCAGGGCGGCGCCCTCCTTCTCGTCGAGCCGTACGGCCTCCTCGGCGGTGGCGCTGCGGGCGCCCACGGTCTGCCGGGCGCTGTGCAGGGTGATGCCGGCCGTGCGCATCATCCGGTACAGACCCGTCGACTCCAGCCGCTCCGTGTCGAGTTCGAGCAGGGCGGCGGGCAGGTAGTTGCACAGGAACGCCACCGGCTGGCCGTGCGTGCAGCGCAGCCGCTCCAGGACGACCACCTCCGCGCCCTCCGCGATGCCGAGCGCGGCGGCCACCTCGGCGGTCGCCGGGATCCGCTCGTTGCGCAGCACCCGGGTGGTCGGGCCCTGCCCGGCGGACTCCAGGTCGTCGTAGAGACTGCTCAGCTCCAGCGGCCGCTTGACCTGGCTGTGCACCACCTGGGTGCCCACCCCGCGGCGGCGGACAAGGAGGCCCTTGTCGACCAGCGACTGGATGGCCTGGCGGACCGTGGGCCGGGACAGGCCGAGCCGCACCGACAGGTCGATCTCGTTGCCCAGAAGGTTGCCCGGGGCGAGCACCCCGTGCTCTATGGCCTCCTCCAGCTGCTGGGCGAGCTGGTAGTAGAGCGGAACCGGACTGCCACGGTCCAGTGCGAAGTCCAGGGTGTCGAGCGCCGAGACGGTCGCGGTGCGGGCGGAATCACCGGTACGGGCCACCGGGACACCTCCTTCCGGGGTTCGGGGGATCACAGGTGCCGGCGGCGGTCGGCGACCTGCCGGTCGTACTCCTCGCGGGCGTGCACGGCGGCCTCGCGGGCGGCGGTCTCGGCGACCGGCACGTCCCACCAGGCCTCGGCCCCCGGGGCGGTCGGCGCCGGGTCCGTCTCCACGTACACGCACGTCGGCCGGTCGCTCGCGCGGGCCGCGGCGAGCGCCTCGCGCAGCTCCCGCACGGTCTTGGCGCGCAGCACCTCCATGCCGAGGCTGGCCGCGTTGGCGGCCAGGTCCACCGGCAGCGGCGCCCCGCCGAAGGTGCCGTCGGCGGAGCGGAAGCGGTAGGCGGTGCCGAACCGCTCGCCGCCGACGGTCTCGGAGAGGCCGCCGATGGAGGCGTACCCGTGGTTCTGGATGAGGACCAGGTTGACCGGCAGGCCCTCCTGGACCGCGGTGACGATCTCGGTCGGCATCATCAGATAGGTGCCGTCGCCGACCAGCGACCAGACGGCGACGTCCGGCGCCGCCTGCTGGACGCCGATGGCCGCCGGGATCTCGTAGCCCATGCAGGAGTAGCCGTACTCCAGGTGGTACTGGCGCGGCGAACGGGCCCGCCACAGCTTGTGCAGGTCGCCCGGGAGCGAGCCGGCCGCGTTGATGACAACGTCGTCATCGCCCACGACGGCGTCGAGGGCCCCGAGTACCTGGGTCTGTGTGGGCACGGCGTCCGCGTCGTCCGCGCGGTAGGCGGCCTCGACGACCGCGTCCCAACGCTCCTTGCCGGCCTGGTACTCGGCCTCGTAGGCGCCGTCCACGCGGTACCCGGACAGCGCCCCCGCGAGGGCCTCCAGGGCCGTCCGCGCGTCCGCCACGACCGTCCGCGCGGCCAGCTTGTGGGCGTCGAAGCCGGTGATGTTCACGTTCAGGAAGCGGACGTCCGGGTTCTGGAAGAGGGTGCCGGAGGCCGTGGTGAAGTCCGTGTACCGGGTACCGACGCCGATGACCAGGTCGGCGGTGCGGGCCAGGTCGTCGGCGACGGCGGTCCCGGTGTGCCCGATCCCGCCCAGGTCGGCCGGGTGGTCGTGGCGCAGTGCGCCCTTGCCCGCCTGGGTCGAGGCGACGGGGATGCCCGTGGCCTCCACGAGGGCCCGCAGAGCGCCTTCGGCGCGGCTGTGGTGGATTCCGCCGCCCGCGACGATCAGCGGCCGCTGAGCGGCCCGTACGGCGCTCACGGCGTCCGCCAGCTCCACGGGGTCGGGGGCGGGCCGCCGGACCCGCCACACACGCTCGGCGAAGAACTCCTCCGGCCAGTCGTACGCCTCGGCCTGGACGTCCTGGGGGAGGGCCAGGGTGACCGCGCCGGTCTCGGCCGGGTCGGCGAGGACCCGCATGGCGTTGAGCGCGGAGGGGATGAGCGCCTCGGGGCGGGTGATCCGGTCGAAGTAGCGGGAGACCGGGCGCAGGGTGTCGTTCACCGAGACGTCGAACTCGGTCGGGTGCTCCAGCTGCTGGAGCAGCGGGTCCGGCGCGTGGCTCGCGAAGTAGTCGCCGGGGAGCAGCAGGACGGGCAGCCGGTTGATGGTGGCGAGGGCGGCGCCGGTCACCAGGTTGGTGGCGCCCGGGCCGATGGACGTGGTCACCGCCTGCGCGGAGAGCCGGTCCAGCTGGCGGGCGTGGCCGACCGCCGCGTGCACCATCGCCTGCTCGTTGCGGCCCTGGTGGTAGGGCATGACGTCGCTGTACTCGAGGAGCGCCTGGCCGATCCCCGCCACGTTGCCGTGGCCGAAGATGCCCCAGGTGCCGGCGATCAGCCGGTGCCGGACGCCGTCGCGCTCGGTGTACTGGGCGGACAGGAACCGCACCAGCGCCTGGGCGACGGTCAGGCGGGTGGTCGGCTGGCTCATGGGGGACCTCATTCGGACGGGGAGGTGGAGAGGGGCGGGCCGGCGTCCTGCTCCGCCCGGGTGAGGGGTACGCCCGACGGGAGCGGGTAGAGATCGCCTTCGGAACGGCCTGTCGCGACAAGGCCGGAGGCCTGCGGCGGCGACTCGGTCATGGGAGGCTCCTCGGGGGTGGGCGGATGCCCCTCAGGTGTAGATCGGGGCAGGTCGCGATGTCAATGGTTTGTACTTACATTCGGACCTGAATGTGAAATGATGTCTTAACAAAGTATTGACAGCGGGCCTCACAGGGACTTGTATCCCGTCCCAGCGCACAGCAGTGACCCGGGCCACCTCCGACGGCCCGGGCCGGGGATCCGCCGGATCCCTTCCTTCCCCCGGTCGCACAGTGAGGTGCAGGATGGATCGCTCTTCCCACTCCCGTTCGCGCAGGCTGGTCCCCGTGGTGGCCGTCGCCGCGGCGGCAGCCCTGACCCTCGCAGGCTGTTCCAGCAGTTCCGGAGGAAAGAAGTCCGAAGAGGGAGGAGCGGCGGCCTCCGCGGGCAAGGCGTCCACCCCCCGCATGACGGTCGCGCTGGTCACCCACCAGTCGCCGGGCGACACCTTCTGGGACATCGTCCGCAAGGGCGCCCAGGCCGCCGCGGACAAGGACAACATCAAACTCGTCTACTCCGCCGACCCGAACGCGGGCAACCAGGCCAACCTGGTGCAGAACGCGATCGACCAGAAGGTCGACGGGATCGCCGTCACCCTCGCCAAGCCGGACGCGATGAGGGACGTCATCTCCAAGGCGAACGCCGCGAAGATCCCGATCGTCGGCCTCAACTCCGGTCTGAGCGACTGGAAGAAGCTGGGCCTGCTGGAGTTCTTCGGCCAGGACGAGACGGTCGCGGGCGAGGCGCTCGGCAACCGGCTGAACTCCGAGGGTGCGAAGAAGGTCGTCTGTGTCATCCAGGAACAGGGCAACGTCGGCCTCACCCAGCGCTGCGACGGTGTGAAGAAGACGTTCTCGGGGACGACGGAGACCCTGTACGTCGACGGCACGTCCCCGACCTCGGTCAAGTCGACGATCACCGCCAAGCTCACGCAGGACAAGGCCATCGACCACGTGGTCACGCTCGGCGCCCCGATCGCGCTGATCGCCGTCCAGTCGGTGTCCGACGCGGGCAGCAAGGCGAAGGTCGCCACCTTCGACCTCAACAAGGACCTGACCACGGCCATCAGCAAGGGGACCATCGAGTTCGCGGTGGACCAGCAGCCCTACCTCCAGGGCTACCTGGCGATCGACTCGCTGTGGCTCTACAAGAACAACGGCAACTACATGGGCGGCGGCGAGCAGCCGGTGCTGACCGGCCCGGCCTTCGTCGACAAGTCCAACGTCGACAAGGTCGCCGAGTTCGCCGCGAAGGGCACCCGGTGATCGGTATGAGTCAGCAGGCACAGCCGGCGGTGGCGACACCGCCGGCCCCCGGCCCGAAGGAGAAGGACGGGCGGACCGCGCAGCGCCCCCTGGCGCTGCGGATCCTGGCCCGGCCGGACGTCGGCGTCTTCCTCGGCGCGGTCGCGGTCTACGTCTTCTTCCTGGTCGCGGCACCGCCGGTGCGCGAGGCCAGTTCGATGGCGAACATCCTCTACCAGTCGTCGACCATCGGCATCATGGCGCTGCCGGTCGCCCTGCTGATGATCGGCGGCGAGTTCGACCTCTCCGCCGGCGTCGCGGTGGTCAGTTCCGCCCTCACCGCCGCCATGCTCAGCTACCAGCTGACCCTCAACGTGTGGGCGGGCGTGATCGTCGCGCTCATCGTGTCGCTGGGCATCGGCTTCCTCAACGGCTGGCTGGTGGTCAAGACCGGCCTGCCCAGCTTCCTCATCACCCTGGGCAGCTTCCTGATCCTCCAGGGCGTGAACCTCGCGGTCACCAAGCTGGTCACCGGCAACGTCGCCACCGACGACATCAGCAACATGGACGGCTTCGACCAGGTCAAGGCGGTCTTCGCGTCGTCCTTCGACATCGGGGGCGTCGAGGTGAAGATCACCATCTTCTGGTGGCTGTTCTTCGCGGCCATCGCCACCTGGGTGCTGCTGCGCACGAAGTACGGCAACTGGATCTTCGCGGTCGGCGGCAACAAGGAGAGCGCCCGCGCGGTCGGCGTCCCGGTGAACTTCACCAAGATCTCGCTGTTCATGCTGGTCGGCTTCGGCGCCTGGTTCGTCGGCATGCATCAGCTGTTCTCCTTCAACACCGTGCAGTCCGGCGAGGGCGTGGGCCAGGAGCTGATCTACATCTCCGCCGCGGTCATCGGCGGCTGCCTGCTGACCGGTGGCGCCGGTTCGGCCATCGGCCCGGTCTTCGGCGCCTTCATGTTCGGCATGGTCCAGCAGGGCATCGTCTACGCGGGCTGGAACCCCGACTGGTTCAAGGCCTTCCTCGGCGTGATGCTCCTCGGCGCCGTGATGATCAACCTGTGGGTCCAGCGGACCGCGACCAGGAGGTGACCCGATGACAGACAACACCACCGGAACCCACGGCGCCGTCCTCCAGGACGACGCGCCCGCCGACGGCGGCCCGATCGTCGAACTGCGCGGAGCGGGCAAGTCCTACGGCAACATCCGCGCCCTGCACGGTGTCGACCTCAAGGTCTTCCCCCACCAGGTGACCTGCGTCCTCGGCGACAACGGCGCCGGCAAGTCCACCCTCATCAAGATCATCTCGGGGCTGCACCAGCACACCGAGGGCGACTTCCTCGTCGACGGCGCGCCGGTACGTTTCTCCACCCCGCGCGAGGCCCTCGACAAGGGCATCGCCACCGTCTACCAGGACCTCGCCACGGTGCCCCTGATGCCGGTGTGGCGGAACTTCTTCCTCGGCTCCGAGATGACCAAGGGCCCCTGGCCCGTGCGCCGTCTGGACATCACGCGGATGAAGGAGACCGCCGACCGGGAACTGCGCAACATGGGCATCATCCTGGACGACCTGGACCAGCCCATCGGCACCCTCTCCGGCGGCCAGCGCCAGTGCGTGGCCATCGCCCGCGCGGTCTACTTCGGCGCCCGCGTCCTCATCCTGGACGAGCCGACGGCCGCCCTCGGCGTCAAGCAGTCCGGCGTGGTCCTGAAGTACATCGCCGCCGCCCGCGAACGCGGCCTCGGCGTCATCTTCATCACCCACAACCCGCACCACGCCTACATGGTCGGCGACCACTTCAGCGTCCTGCGCCTCGGCACCCTGGAACTCTCCGCCGAACGCAGCGACATCACCCTGGAGGAACTCACCAACCACATGGCGGGCGGCGCCGAGCTCGCGGCCCTCAAGCACGAACTGTCCCAGGTGCGCGGGGTCGACACCGAGGAGCTCCCCGAGGAGGAAGACCTCGCCGCACCCGCCGCGACCGGTCCGGAAGGAAAGTCCTGAGCCCATGACCAACGCTCTCGACCGCATCCGGGTCGGCTCGGCCCCGGACTCCTGGGGCGTCTGGTTCCCGGACGACCCCCGGCAGGTCCCCTGGGAACGCTTCCTCGACGAGGTCGCCGAGGCCGGCTACTCCTGGATCGAACTCGGCCCGTACGGCTACCTCCCCACCGACCCGGCCCGGCTCACCGACGAGATCGCGAAGCGGGACCTGAAGGTCTCGGCGGGCACGGTCTTCACCGGCCTGCACCGCGGCCCGGCCGTCTGGGAGTCCACCTGGGAGCACGTCGGCCAGGTCGCCGCGCTCACCCAGGCCATGGGGGCGAAGCACCTGGTGGTCATCCCGTCCTTCTGGCGGGACGACAAGACCGCCGAGATCCTGGAGCCGCCGGAGCTGACCGGCGAGCAGTGGGCCCACCTCACCAAGGGCATGGAACGGCTCGGCCACGAGGTGAAGGAGACGTACGGCCTGGACATCGTCGTCCACCCGCACGCCGACACCCACATCGACACCGAGGAGCACGTCGAGCATTTCCTCGACTCGACCGACACGGACCTGGTCAACCTCTGCCTGGACACCGGTCACTACGCCTACTGCGGTGGCGACAGCGTCAAGCTGATCGAGACCTACGGTGAGCGGATCGGCTACCTGCACCTCAAGCAGGTGGACCCGGCGATCCTCGCCGACGTCCAGGCCAAGGGGACCCCGTTCGGGCCGGCCGTGGCCCAGGGCGTGATGTGCGAGCCGCCCGCCGGCGTACCGGAGCTGGCGCCGGTGCTGGCGGCGGCGCAGCGGCTGGGTGTCGAGCTGTTCGCGATCGTCGAGCAGGACATGTACCCCTGCGAGCCGGACACGCCGCTGCCCATCGCGGTGCGCACCCGGAAGTTCCTGCGGTCCTGCGGCGCCTGACAGCCGCTTCCCGGGGCCCGTGGATCTCTCCACGGGCTCCGCGCGCCCCGGCGGGTTCGGGAACACCCGCCGGGGCGCGCGCGTTCGCATGATGACGGGTGACGCCCGCTACGACGGGGAGGACGAGCATGAGCCACGAGGAGACCGCGGCCGAGGCCGTGACACGCAAGGAGCGGTTCGGCGCGCTGCCCGAGCGGATACGCCCGGAGGACATGGTGGAGACCAGGCCGGCGATCCAGCACGACCCGGACCGGGACGCCTACGACCCGGACGAGTTCGCGGTGCGCTACGGCCTCTGAGCCACCGCCGGGATGCGGACCGCGCCGTGGGCGAGCAGGCTCTCGGCGCAGTCCAGCACCGTCTGCCGGGCCGGGCGCGGCTGCCAGCCCAGCAGCCGCGCCGCCTTCTCGGTGGTGTGCCGTTTGCGCCGGCCCAGCGCCGGGGTGATCTCGCGCAGCCCGGGGTCCCGGAAGCGGGCCGCGAGGCGCACCGCGAAGTCCGGCAGCCGGCGGGTGGACACCTGCCGCCCGCGCCCGCCGAGGCCGTCCCGCGGCACCCGCGCCATCTCCGGCATCCACACGAACTCGCCGGTGGCGAGGAAGCGTTCGCCCGCCGCGGCCGGTGAGGTCATAGGAGGTGGACGTCGGCCAGGTCCCGGACGTCCACCACCTCAAGACCGATCCGCGGCACCCCGGGCATCGTCCCGGACAGCATCCGGGCGACGATCCCGACGGAACCGGCGGTGTCCGCCGTCAGCACCGGCCCGAACACAGCACCGGGCAGCACGGTCGTCAGCTTGGTCGGTCCGTCGTACCCTCGCATGTACTCCCAGGCCGCCAGCTCGGCGAGGGTCTTCGACCGGCGGTAGAAGATCAGCGTCGGATCCTCCGGATCGGTCCACAGTGTCTCGTCGGTGACACCGAGGCGTACGACGACGGGCTCGCCGCGTTCGCGGCCGACGTCATTCACCGCCGACGCCGGCTGGGACGCGGCGATGAAGGGCGTCGACCGGGTGCTGCACGTCGCCTCGCCGCTGGGCGTGAGCACCGAGCCCCCCGACCTGGTGACCCAGCCATCGAAACCGACCCGGAGGGACGCCCGCGACAACCGGGACCGTGTCCTCTCCGTGGCCCGGGCGGAGCTCGCCGCCTCCACCACGGCCTCGCTCTCCGCGATCGCCCGCAAGGCCGGCGTCGGCATCGGCACGCTCTACCGGCACTTCCCGACCCGGGAGGCGCAGATCATGGAGCTGTACCGGCACGACCTCCAGCACCTGATCGACCTCGCGCCGCGGCTGCTCGGCACGCACCCGCCGCTGGAGGCGCTGCGCCGCTGGTTCGACGAGGTCGCCCGCTACGGCCGGCTCAAGTTCGGCGTCTCGGAGGTCGTGCACGCGGCGACCGGGGGCGCCGCCGAAGATCCGATGTACGGCCCGTTCGTGGCCGCCATCGGCGTCCTGCTCGCCGCCGGCGCGGCGGACGGCAGCCTCAAGCCCGGCATCGACCCGGAGGACGTGCTCCTCCAGCTCAGCGTCCTGTGGCGGATCGACCCGGCACGGGGTGACGCCGAGGCGCGGGCCGCCCGGATCCTGGTGCTGATTCGTGGACGGGCTGCGGGCCTGACACGACGGGCGGCGGGGGGGGGGGGGGGGGGGGGGGGGGCCCCCCCCCCCGCGCCGGGGGGTGGGGCGGGGGGGGGGGGGCCCGCCGCCCCCCCCCGGGGGGGCGCCGGGGGGGGGGGGGGGGGCGC
>NZ_JBIAUL010000040.1:0-59735 GCF_042892755.1 Streptomyces sp. NPDC001714 | reverse complement strand
TTCACCCGACCACAACCTGACATCACCAAGGTCCCCACCCACAACCACACCAACGACCAACCTGGCCAACAGTCACGGCAAACACCGTTGCAGTACTAGGGCGTGTCCGGCCAGCGGGCGCTGGTCGAGCGCACCGACACGGTGCTGGAGCGGGCCGACGCGCGCGGGGAGCCATCGGTCGACGCACTCGGCTGCTTCGACGCGGTCGTCGGACCGTTGTACGGTTACGCGCTGATGCTGCCCGGCCTCGTCCGCACCCGCGCACCGGTCCTGGTCGAGGAGTCCCTCGCCACCTCGGCCTGACGGACACGGCTCGCCATGAGCCACCGGACGGCACGGCCCAGACCGCCGCCGGACCCGTCACACCCGGCGACTACGGCAGGCCCCTGCTCCGGGCTTCCACGGTGGTACTGCTGGTCCTATCCGCACCTCTGGTGGCGGTGTGCTCCGGAAGAGGACGATCACTCCGGGGAGACGATCCCCCGAAGGCCACCTCCCGTGGCCACCCACCCGTCTCGCACCGGAGAGGCCATGGCCGACACCGCCGGTTTCAACGCCCGCGTCATCGAGGAGTTCCGCGCCAACTACGGTCAGTTGGGCGGAGGATTCGCCGGGGCCCCGGTGTTGCTGCTGCACACCGTCGGGGCACGCTCGGGTGCCGCCCGGGTGAATCCGATGATGTACCTGGCCGACCGCGGCCGTTATCTGGTCTTCGCCTCCAAGGCCGGCTCCGACCGCCACCCGGACTGGTACTACAACCTGCTCGCACATCCCGACGTGCGCATCGAGGTGGGCGACGTCGTCGTCGCCGTGCGGGCCGTGGAGTTGGGCGGTGCCGAACGCGACACCGCCTTTGCCGAACAGGCCGGCCGCCACCCCGGCTTCGCCGGATACCAGCGCAAGACGCGGCGAGTGATCCCCGTCATCGCGCTCACCCCCACCGATGAGGGCAGCGCGCCGGCCGACCGCACAGAACGGACAGTGTCGTGAGCATGGCCTATCTCGCACAACCCGAGCAGCAGCAGAAGCTCGAATGGCTCGACGGCGGCCAGTTCGCCGTACTCCTGGACAGCGCGGCCACCGAGGGGCAGTTGACCGTCGGACGGTTCAGCGTCAGCAAGGGGGAGGCACCGCCGTACCACATGCACACGCGTGAGGACGAGGTCTTCATGCTGATCCAGGGCACCGCCCTGGTGTGGTCGGACGACCAGGAGATGGAGCTGTCGGAGGGCGGCATCGTCTACCTCCCCAGGAACGTCCCGCACGGTTACCGGATCACCTCCGACACGGCGGACCTGCTGATGATCTGCACGCCCGCCGGCATCGAGGGCATGTTCCGGCACGCGGGGCGGGACATGTCGACCGCCCGGCCCGAGGGGTTCGAGATCTCCAAGGACCTGATGGCCGAGGCCGCCGACAGGTACGGCCAGATCGTCCTCGGCCCGCCGCGCTGAACCTCCGTCGTACGATCCGTAGGAAAGGCACCCCATGTCAGAGCAGCAACGCCGCGACCTCGACGAGATGCTGCGGCACGCTCCGCTCGACGTCGGAGGCGACGTGACCGAAGCGCGCGCCGTCTTCCACGAGATGATGACCTCGATACCGCTGCCCCCCGATGTGACGATTACCCCCGGGCAACTCGGTGGCGTCCCGGTCGTCACCGTCGAGACGCCCGGCGGCGACCCCTCCCGCGTGCTGCTGTACCTCCACGGCGGCGCGTACGCCATCGGCTCCGCGGCCGACGCGGCGAGCCTGGCCGCCGACGTGTCCCGGCGCTCCGGCGCCCGTGCCGTCTGCCTCGACTACCGCCTCGCTCCCGAGAACCCGTTCCCCGCGGCCGTCGACGACGCCGTGGCCGCGTACCGGGAACTGCTCGATCAGGGCGTCCCGGCCGCCCGGATCGCCCTGGTCGGCGAGTCCGCGGGCGGCGGACTGGCCGTCGCGACGCTGGTCGCCCTCAGGGACGCGGGCCTGCCCCAGCCCTCGTCCGCCGCGGTGTTCTCGCCCTGGGCCGACCTCACGGTGTCCGGCGCGAGTGCGACGAGCAAGGCCGCCCTCGACCCCGCGTTGACTCCGCAGGCCCTGCGCGCCCGGGCGGCCGACTACCTCGGGGCGACAGCCGCCGCCACCGACCCGTTGGCCAGCCCCCTCTTCGCCGACCTGACGGGCCTCCCACCGCTCCTCGTCCAGGTCGGCTCGCACGAGATTCTGCTGGACGACGCCGTACGACTGGCCGCACGCGCCGCCGTTGACGACGTCCGCGTCCAACTCCAGGTGTGGCCCCAAGTCCCGCACGTCTTCCAGTCGTTCGCCGTCATGCTCGACGAGGCCGACGAGGCACTGGACTCCGCCGCCGCCTTCACCCGCGCGCACTGGTCGGCCGCCGGGAAGGCCGCCGCCGGGACTGCGCCGAACGCCGCGCTCCCGTCGTGACCACGATCACCCCCCGTACTCCGTAAGCAGATTGGGGAGGAACAGCAGACACACCGTGTTTTCCACCGGCGCGCGAGGCAAGGCGACACCGCACCCGCGTGGCGCCTTCTACGGCGCTGCCCGGCCCCCGGGCAGATGGCCGGCGTGCCTCCCACCGCGCCGGGCGCCGAACGCCCGCTCTCCTCATGGGTTTTACCCAGATGTGGAAGGGGAGGTCTGCCGTGAGCAGGGCATCCGCATGATGATGACCGCATGGCACCGGCGAACACCTTCGGCACCACCCTGCGAGGCTGGCGGGAGCGCCTCTCTCCCGTGGCTGCCGGACTGGAGACCCCCACCGGCCGGCGCACCTCGGGCCTGCGCCGCGAGGAACTGGCCCGCCTGGCCGGTCTGTCGGTGGACTACGTGGTGCGGCTCGAACAGGGCCGGGCCCGCAACCCCTCCGCCCAGGTCATCTCCGCGCTGGCCAGGGCCCTGCGCCTGGACCCCGCCGAGCGCGACCACCTGTTCCGCTGCGCCGGCCTCGCACCACCCGCTACCGGCGAAGTACCGTTGCACGTACCGCCGAGGGTCCACCGGCTCGTCCAGCAGCTCGGTGACACGCCGGTCGCGGTGTACGCCGCCGACTGGACACTGGTCGGCTGGAACCGGATGTGGACCGCCGCCGTCGGCGACCCCCGTACCTACGGCTGGGACCAGGGCAACCTCGTCGCCGGGATGTTCCGCTCCAGCGGCGGCCACCGGTTCGACTCCATCGCTGCCTGGCCGGTGCGGTCCTGGGCGGGCGACGCGGCCGAGGAGGAGGCCCTCGTCGCCGACCTTCGGATCACCGCCGCCACCCACCCCGACGACACCCGCCTCGCTGCCCTCGTCGACCGGCTGCTTCACACCAGCCCTCGCTTCGCCCAGCTGTGGTCCAACGGCACCGCGGGCCTGCACGTCGGCGACCGCAAGACCATCGAGCACCCCCTCGTCGGACACATGGCCCTCGATCTCGACGTCCTCATGGTCCCCGGCCTGGATCTCCGTATCGTCGCCTACACGGCAGTCACCGGAACCGACGACGCCGAAAAACTGGACGCCCTGCGTGGCCTGTCACCGGCGGGTCGTCGAGCTCGCGCGGGAGGGAGGGGCTCAGAGGCCAGGAGTTGAGCAGTCCGTGTCCGGCCTCGTCCGCGGCCCGGGACGCCGGCAGGCGGAGGCCCTCATGGGCGGGCGCGCCGAGGAAGTCACTCCATATCTCTCGCAGACGGGCGAGCGTCATGTCCGACTCCGGCTCTTCGCGTGTGACCAGGGTTCTGTCGGACGCCGTCCACCAGGTGGTGAAGCCCGGGACGGCTGTCGTACGGCTGGATACCACGCACGACCGACGGGGCGTTCTCGACGGGGCGTGGTGGCCGCATTCCCGGGACATCGCAGCCGAGCTTCCCGCCCTGATCTCCGCGCTCACGGAGCACCTCGGGCCGATCACGCGCGTCGGCCTGGACACCGGAGCCTGGGACGCGCTGCCGACCCGGCTCATCGTCGACGGCCGCGCCGTATCCATCGACTCCTTCCCGGTCGGCGATGACACCGTCCTCGTCACCCGGGGCGAACAGGACCACTTCTCCCTCCTCGTGGTCCCGCCGCACGCAACGCCCGAGGCGGCACGCGCCGCAATGGCCAAGGCCGTCCGCGCCGACAACGTCACGCAGGCCGAACAGATCCTCATTGACACCGGCACCGGTCGGGCGGTGCCGGGGGTGTGACGACCGTCAGCCGCGGTGATCGCCGGGCCGGTCCGATGCCGGAGCCGGGATGGCCGTGGTGTCGAAGTCGCCCGAGATGATCCGTGTGGCCAGCTCCGACAGGCGCATACGGCGGGAGCGGGCGTACGACCGGAACACCTCGAAGGCGTCGTCCACGGAGGTGTTCCAGCGCTCCGCCAGCACACCCTTCGCCTGCTCGACCAGGATGCGGCTGGTCAGCGCGGTCTCCAGCTGGCTGTTCTCGACGTGCGACTGCTCCAGCGTGCGCTGCTGGAGGATCGCGATGGTGGCCACGTCGGCGAGGGCCTGGGCGAGCGCGATGTCGTCGTAGCCAAGGCGCTGGGGGGTGCTCTGGAAGAGGTTGAGGGCGCCGACGATCCGGTTGCGCAGGCGCAGGGGGACCGCATGTGTGGCCGCGTACCCCGTTTCGCGGGCCCGTGCGGCGAAGCGCGGCCAGCCGACGGTCGCCTCCGGCTGCGTCAGGTCGATGTTGGTGCGGGCGGTGCCGGTGCGGTAGCACTCGACGCACGGGCCCTGGTCGTGCTGGAGCGCGAAGAGTTCCAGCAGACGGGTGTGCTCGTCGGAGGCGGCGATGATCTGCAGTTCACCGTGTGCGTCGGCGAGCAGGATCCCGGCCGCCGACACGTCGAGCAGTTCGACGCAGCGCGCGGACAGCCGCTGCAGCAGGTCGATGACGTCGAAGTCCTCGACGAGGGAGTCCGCGACCTCCACGAAGATCTCGACCAGACGTTGTTCGCGGGCCATGCCGATCATCCCTTTCCACCGTCGGGCGTGTACGGCCCGCTTACATCGTCATCGAAGTCGTCGCTGAAGCGCAGCCTGCGGGCGACCACGTCCGCCGCAATCTCGCCGAGGGGGCGCTCACTGCCGTACGCGTGAGCGCGCAGACGCAGCAGTGCCTCCTCCATGGACACGTCCAGCTGGACGCTGATCATTCCCGTGGCCTGGTGCACGACCGCGCGGCGCAGCCCCGAGGGAGGTTCCAGGGCCATGCCGAGCCTGGGAACGCCCCCGTCCCCGTCGTGTCGGTCGCCGTTCAGGAGAGCGCTGGTCAGCACGGCTGTCAGTGCCGTGGCGTCCGCGTACTGCTGCTGGCTCAACCGCCGCTCGCCGTCACACAGCAGGGTCAGTACGCCGATCCGGATGGCCCCGATGCCCAGCGGGAAGCAGCACACACCGTGCACGCCCAGCTCGCGCGCGGCCGGCAGCAGCGCGGGCCAGCGCTCGGGGCGCACCTGTTCCAGGTCCGGCTCGACGACGGGTGAGCCGACGCGGACCGCGTCCGGCCCTGGGCCCTCGCCCAGCGTGAACTGGAGTTCCTCGAACCGCGCGCTCAGCTCGGGATGGCACCACAGCGGCTCGGCCGACCGCTTGTCACCGACCAACAGCGACAGCGCGACCCCCGCGGCGTCCAACGCCCGCGCACACGCCTGGGCCGGGTCGTCGACCCGGCCCAGGCGCAGCGACCGCAGGACCTCGGCCATGCCGTCGCTGATCACGGTTCTCCGCTCCCTGGCGGCCGGGGCACTTCGAGGTAAGACGCCGTCCGGCTTGCGCCGTACATTACGTGCCCCGGCCCGCCGCCGCACGGTCCGCGGGTACGTCCTGCCAGGCGTCCTGGGCACTGGCATACCGCGGGAAACGCTCCAGCAGCCCCGCGGCCCGGAACACCAGGTTCGATCCCCGCCGCGAGTGGACGACGCGCACCCATCCGCCCCGCCCGCGGCAATCGCGCCACGCCGCGCACAACGGGTCCAGGATGCTGCCGTCCATGAACGTCACGCTGCTCAGGTCGACGATCAGGAACAGCCGGCCGGTGCCATGGCGGGCGTCCTCCAGATCACGCGCAAAGGCCGGCACGGTCGTCACGTCCAACTCGCCGCCCGCCGTGACCACACGCAACTCATCGAACA
Organism: Streptomyces sp. NPDC001714; assembly: GCF_042892755.1. Classification (NCBI taxonomy): domain Bacteria; kingdom Bacillati; phylum Actinomycetota; class Actinomycetes; order Kitasatosporales; family Streptomycetaceae; genus Streptomyces; species Streptomyces sp. NPDC001714. The sequence continues at coordinate 53,620 of NZ_JBIAUL010000040.1, read as the reverse complement.
GGTCGGGATGCGGGCCCATGCGCCCCATCTCCTCTGTCACTGGGTGGCTTTCGCCTTGCGCAGGGCCTCTGTTGCGCGGAAGGGACTTCACGGAGAGGGCCGGGGTCACGGGCGGCCGTATGACGAGAGTACTGCCACGGAGGGATCGACCGATCGCCTCTTCTCCAGGTATCCACGAGGGTGGTCCGAAAGTGTTGTCCCTGGTCGGTTCCTGACGGGACCGAGAGAGAAGGTGCAAGAGAGTGGTGCGGGCGGAGGCCGTTGCCCGGGAGCCGGATTCCGAACTCGGCTCCCAGATGGCTCCCAAGAAGGCCCCACAACCACTCAGGGGCCCGACCCGCACTGCGGATCAGGCCACCTCCCGTTCGATGGTGGCGAAGAACGACTCGGCGAGCGCGTTGGCATTCACCGTCGAATGCGCTCGTTCCCCTCGATGACGATGCATGTGTGCGGTTGATCCATCCGTTTCATCCCCGGTGTGGTGAGGCTTTCGAGTTCCTCGAGCGGCTCAACTCGTGGCGCGGGGACGTGGTGTTGGTCCTCGACGGGCAAGGTCGCAGGTGTTCGTTCCCGCTGGAGTGGACCGATATGGCACCGGTGGATGCGTTCGTCGCGGCGGCCGGCGAGGAGTGCCCGTATCGGACCGGGGATCTGGTCGAGCTGGCGGCTCTGGTGGCCGGGCTGCTGTCTGGCGGCCGCCGGAACGGTGTCGGGGAGATGACGCCGTGATCGTCGTGGGATTGAGGCCGCTGCCGGGGGCGCTCGCAGGTGCCGCTGGGGGCGTGTGGAGGCTCGGGACGGTCCGTGACCTGCTTCTTCCGCTTCTCTGCTCGGCCTTCGCGCTCTTGGCCCCGGTGGTGGGCGGTCTGATTCTGGGGACATCGGGATCGACGGGGAGGCGCGATGATCCAGCCGGCAGGCAAGAAGGCGGCGCTGAAGGAGTTCCGGGCGCTCAATCCGCGGCCCGAGGCCGTGACCGACGAGGACTTCGCCGCTTGTCCGTTCCTGGACCCGGACGATGTGGTGCAGGTCAAGTACGAGATGGTGCGACGGGTGAGGGTGGACAAGGTGCCCGTGGCGCAAGCCGCTGCGGCCTTCGGGTTCTGCCGGCAGACCTTCTATGTGATCGCGGCCGCGCTGGACGCGGGCGGGCCGGCCGCGCTGGTGCCGGGCAAGCCCGGCCCGAAGGGACCGCGCAAGCTCACCGAGGAGGTCATGGCCTTCGTCGAACAACTCCGGGCCGGCGATGCCTCGTTGCGGCCGGCTCAGCTGGCGGAAGCGGTCTTGGAACGGTTCGGGATCACAGTTCATCCGCGGTCGGTGGAGAAAGCCCTGGCCAGGCGGCGCGAGCCACGCTCTGCGGAGGAAGCCCATCACCGCTGGTGAGGCGGTGTCCCGGGCAGGCGGGACCGAAATGGCCCGGCGGTATGAGGACCTGCGGGCTGCGGTCCTCGGCGGTGTCGATGGGGGATCCCGGCACGGCTGGGCGGTGCTGGCCCGTTCCGGCATGGCCGCCTGGATCAAGGCAGTTGCCCCCATCCCCGTGTCATCGCAGGCCGTTCGGCATCGGCCGTCGGCGCCGGTCGTGGTGGCGGGCGAGTTGGTGGAGGTGCTGGCGCGCATGGCGTGGACGGCGGCCGGGGGCTGTCGCAGCGGATGACCACAGCAACGCGGCGAGGAGGGTGCGGTGAGTTTCGAACAGACCGGGAAGGTCACGGCGGAGCATCTGCGGCGGGACGCGTATCTGTATGTGCGCCAGTCCTCGCTCAAGCAGGTCGTCAACAACAGCGAGTCCACCCAGCGGCAGTACGCTCTTCGCGGCCGGGCCGTCGCGCTGGGCTGGGAGGACTCCCAGATCATCGTGATCGACTCCGATCAGGGCCGCTCAGGGTCCTCGACGGCGGGCCGGGACGGCTTCCAGCACCTGGTCGCCGAGGTCTCCATGGGACACGCCGGGATCGTCCTGGGACTCGAGGTGTCCCGCCTGGCCAGGAACAACACCGACTGGCACCGGCTGCTGGAGATCTGTGCGCTGTCCGGGACACTGATCCTGGACGAGGACGGACTATACGATCCGCGGACCTTCAACGACCGGCTCGTGCTGGGCATGAAAGGCACCATGTCGGAGGCCGAACTCCACCTGCTGGCGGCCCGGTTGCGGGGCGGGCAGCTGGCCAAGGCCCGCCGCGGCGAGCTGAAGCAGGGCCTGCCGGTCGGCTATGTCCACGACTATGCCGACCGGATCGTCAAGGACCCCGACGCCTCGGTGCGGTCCGTCGTCGAGCACATGCTGGACCTCTTCGCGGCCACCGGCTCGGCCCGCCAGGTCGTCAAGGCCTTCGCCGCCAACCGTCTCACTTTCCCCTCCCGTATCCGCACCGGTCCCCGCAAGGGCGAGCTGGTCTGGGGCCCGCTCAAGCACTGGCAGGTCCTCAACGTCCTCCACAACCCGCTCTATGCAGGGGCGTTCTGTTACGGACGGCGCAAAGTCGAGCGCAGTGCGGACGGCAGGACCCATATCCGGCTGCTGACCCGCGAGGAGTGGGACACTCTCATCCACGATCACCACGAAGGCTATGTGACCTTCGCCCGGTGGGAGTCGAACCAGACCGCACTCGCCGCGCAAGCCGCCTCCCGCGGCCTGGAGCGGACCGCGACCGCACCGCGCGAGGGGCCCGCGCTGCTGCAGGGCCTGGTGATCTGCGGCCGCTGCGGCCGACGCATGACCATCGCCTATCACCTGCGGCAAGGCCGCGAGGTCTCCGACTACCGGTGCATGACCCACGCCATCCAAAACGGCGGCAAGGTCTGCCAGCGCATCCCCGGACCCGGCATCGAACAGGCCATCGCCACCCTGCTCCTGAAAGAACTGACCCCGCTCGCCGTCGAAGCCGCCCTGAAAGTCACCGACCGCCTCGCCGCCCAGGCCGCCGACGCCGACCGGCTCCGCTCCACCCACCTCCAACGCGCCCAGCACCGCGCCGACTTGGCCAAACGCCGCTATCTCGCGGTCGATCCGGACAACCGTCTGGTCGCCGACAGCCTGGAAGCGGACTGGAACACGGCCCTGCGCGAGGTCGCCGCAGCCCGCAAGGACATCGAACGCGCCCGCACTGAAGCCGAACCCGTCAACGAGGCCCTGCGGGAGAAACTGGCCCACCTCGCCGGCGACGTGCACCGCCTCTGGCACGATCCGGGCACCCCGATGCGAGAACGCAAACGCATCGCCCGCCTGCTGATCACGGACGTCACCCTCACCAAAGCCGAACGGATCACCGCCCAGGTCCGGTTGTCCGGCGGCCAGCACCACACCCTCGACCTGCCTCTCCCGCTGGGCGGCGGGAAACTGTGGCAGACCCCGAAGCCCATCGTCGCCGCCATCGACACCCTCCTCGAGGACCACACCGACGCGGAGATCGCCGACATCCTCAACCAGCGCGGCCTGACCAGCGGCAAGGGGTTGCCCTTCCACCGCCTCCTGGTCCGCGACATCCGCCAGGACTACCAGCTCACCAGCCGTTTCGACCGGCTGCGGGACCGTGGCCTGCTGACCGCCCACGAACTGGCCGAACTCCTCGGCGTCAGCGTCCCCACCGTCTGGAAATGGCACCGCGCCGGACTGCTCGAGGGCGAGAAGTACAACGACAAGAACGCCTGTCTCTACCCCCACCCGGGACCCAACCCGCCCCGCGTCCAGCAAGGCGTACGCCTCAACCACCGCCGACCAGCAACAACGACCTCAAAGTGAACCCGATAGGAGAAGAGGAGCAGTGTGATGACAAGTGCTTGTCCCAGCACTGCCCGGTCCGGCCGACCGACAGGCTGACGCCGAACTCCGTTGCCAGAGTGGCGAATTGCTGACTGGTGGACTGGCAGCCACGATCGGAGTGATAGATCACCGGCCGGGTGGGACGACGCTGTCGGCAGGCCGCCATGAGGGGTTCGGCGACCAGATCGGTTCGCAGGTGTTCGGCCGTTGCCCAGCCGATTACCCGGCGGGAGGCGATGTCGATGACGGTGGCCAGATAGAGCCAGCCCTCCTCGGTGGGGACGTAGGTGATGTCGCCGCACCAGCGGGTGTCGACGCCGGCTGGGTCGGGATCGAACTGCCGCGAGATGAGATCGGGCCGGGTGGCGGCGCGGGGGTCGGGGGTGGTGGTCAGGTGCCGTCGTCTGCGGTGGGAGCCCTCCAGGCCCGCCGCTCGCATCAGCCGGGCGATGTGGCGGCGTCCGCAGAGGGCACCCTCGCGTTTCAGGACGGCGTGGATGTGTGGAACGCCGTATGTGCCGCGGGACTTGGCGTGGGCCTCGGTGATCTGCCCGGTCAGCTCGGCGTCACGGACCGCCCGCGGACCGGGCTTGGCGGTGTGGCGGGCTTAGAAGGCGGTTCGGGAGACCTGCAGTAGTACACACGCGCGCTTGACGTTGTGACCGTCTCGCTTCTCCGCCTCGATGAACGGGTGCACCGTCACCGGGTCTCCTTCGCGAAAAAAGCCGTCTTAGATTCAACCGGTCGAAAGCGACAGTGCTGGTTGAGGACGGTTTACGTGGCCCGCTTGAGGATGTCGACGTCCTCGCGCAGTCGGCGGTTCTCCCGCCGCAACGCAGCCAGTTCCTCGCGTTCACTGCTGGTCAGGCCATCGCGTTCGCCCGCGTCGACCTCGGCCTGGCTGACCCACAGCCGCACCGCGGTCTCCGTCAGGTCGAAGTCCTTGGCGATCTGGCCGACCGAGCGGTCACTTCGTCGGCACAGCTCGACGATCTCGGCCTTGAAGTCCGGCGTGAACGAACGGCGAGGCCGAGGCTTCTTCTTCCCCATGCTCTCCACGATGGACATCCTCCCGGGGCGGAACCCCTGATCTCGGACGTCCGTCAAAGCGGATCAAGCCCAGTGAGCACCACCTCCTTGCGTGACGTATCCCTGCCAATACTGGTCAGGAGCGGACGAGAGCCAACGCCTTGTCAGCCGGTCCAGGCCAGGTTGAGCGCCGGTTCGTTCGAAGCCATCCGGCAGTCTCGAGTCACGCCGTTGTGCCGGGATCGATGGGACGGTTGCGCAGTGCCGTCCCAGACGGGGGTCTGACTCATGAGATCTATGACCGGAGTGTCCAGTCACTGGCTTGTCGACTGTCGTTGCGGGATGGCGCCTGCAGGTACCGAGCCACAGGGCGTGTCCCAATAGGGGCCTTGCCGATCCTCAGGCGCCATCACGGTTCAGACCGCCCGAGCAGGCCGGTGCCATCCACCCCAGCCAGCACGTCACCCACGTCGGAGGCGAACCATCATGACGACCCGACAGCGCAGCACCTCCTCGAGCACGGATCCGCCCGTTCGGCGCGAGGTCGTCCTGGGCGTGGACACGCACGGCGAGGTGCATGTTGTCGCCGTGATCTCCCCGCTCGGGAAGATCCTGGGAACGGAGTCCTTTCCCGCGACGGCGGCCGGCTACCGACAGTTGCTCGTGTGGGCCCGCAAGCGGGGTACGGTGCGCCGGGCCGGTGTGGAGGGCACCGGCACCTTCGGCGCGGGCCTGGCCCGCTACCTGCTGGCCCAGCAGATTCAGGTCTTCGAAGTGAACCGGCCCGACCGCTCGGCCCGCCGACTGCTCGGGAAGTCGGACCCGCTCGACGCTCAGGCCGCCGCGCGAGCCGTGCTCAGCGGTCGCGCCCGGGCCCGGGCCAAGTCCGGCGACGGACCAGCGCACAGCGCCCGGATCTTCAAGCTCGCCAAGGACTCCGCTGTCAAGGCCCGTACCCAGGCGATCAACCAGCTCAAAGCCGTCCTGGTCATCGCCGACCCCGCACTGCGGGAACGGCTGGCCAGCCTCGGCAACGCCGAGCTGTTCCGCACCTGTGCGCGCCTCGACCCACCCGACGGTGAGGGAGACGAGGACGCGGTGGCTCAGGCCACCCACATGGCGCTGCGCATGCTCGCCGAGCGCATCGAACAGCTCACCGGGCAGATCAATGAGCTGAACCAACGCCTGACCCGGCTCGTCGAACACCACGCCCCACAGCTACTCGTACCGGTGGGCATCGGCCCGGACAGCGCCGTCACTCTCCTGATCACCATGGGAGACAACCCCGAGCGGCTGAGTACCGAGGCATCCTTTGCTGCCCTTTGCGGAGTCAGCCCCGTCGAGTTTTCGTCGGGCCGTCGGAGCACGCGCCGGCTCAACTACGGCGGCGACCGGCAGGCCAACGCCGCCCGGCATCGCATCGTGTTCACCCGCCTGCGCCACGACCCACGCACCCAGGCGTACTACGAACGCCGAACGCAGGAGGGCAAGACCCGACGCGAGATCATCCGATGCCTCAAGCGATATGCCGCCCGCGAGGTCTTCAACCTGGTCAGACCGGTTTCCCGCACCCCCACGCTATAGGGGCGTCGGTGATACGGCGAAGCCCCACCGAGGTCCGTCTCTGGCGGGAGTTCTGCGCGGATGCGTGAGACGGCGAAGCCGCACCGGAGCACTCCGATGCGGCTTTTCCGTGGGATCGAGCGCGATGGCTCGCACGCCGCGGTCGGTGCCTCGTGCGGTCCGTGTGCCTGTGGCTCTCCCGGGTGCTTGATTTGCAGACGCACCCACTCACTCGTCCGTGCGAGGGGTGCATCCTCTCCCAGCAGCAACGGAGATCGTCGACTTCCGCCTGCCCGCGGGAGGCCGACCCGGTTCTCCGGGACAGCGGGGAGGCAGTGCCGCAGCGTGTGGGCGGCCCGGGGATCGTGCTGCGGTTGCCCGCTGCCCCGGCCGACAGCCCCGTCACGGTGCTCCGGCTGTCGGGCGTGCGGGCATCGTGGCGTTCTTCGAGCTGTCCAGGGGGCGTCTGTGACCGGCGTGTCTTGGGCACGCTGCGTCGACCGCCGGTCGGGATGGTGCGTTGCTGGTACCGGGCCGGCCGGGTGTGTCTCGAACGGGGGCTACGCGACCAGGCGTCGTCACCGCTGTGACCGTCCGCGCGGTCCGGGCCTGGCCGGTGGCGAGGGTGCCACAGGCGCTCGCGACGACCTGATGAACGGACTCGTGGCAGGGGCCCACGACGACATCGCCCTGCTCGCCCTGCGACTGCCACAGTCGGACGAGGGCGTCTCGCCCTGAGGCCGAATGCTCGCCGTACGCGATGTAAGTCTGGGGTGGGACGTTTTGGTCAGGTGGGTTCGGGGACGCGTTGGGCGGAGGTCGTGTCGCGTGCGGGTTCGGAAGTGAGCTGGCATTCCATTCGTCCGCCCGCCCTGCCGTCCGGCTCAGATCGCGGGCGGCAGAGCTGTGCTGCGTACAGATGACCGTGCTCTGGCCAGTGCCTTGTTGAGAGCGGTGCGGATCTCGTCCGGCAGCTGTTCGCCGTGTACCCAGTCCACGATCAGTTCGGATACCTGCCGCAGTTTCGTATTGGTGTGCTGTGAGATCTCTCGCAGCACTTGGAATCCTTGCTCGGGATGCAGGCCACCAACGGTGATGACCACGCCGATCGCTTGGTCGACCACGGTGTGGGAGACGACGGCCTCCTGCAGCTGACTGATTTCCGTCTGCAACTCGCTGATCTTGTTCAGGGGCGGTGTCCGTCCCGGAACCAAGTGCTCCTCGAGCCGCGTGAGGGTGCCGTTTCGAGAGTTCTCCATCATGATCACATCCCAGACCGCGGGTCTCCCGCCCGGGTCGCCGATGCCGTACGGATTGCGAGTACGACAATTCGACTATTACCCCGGGTTGCTGTCTTCGTGCGGATCGCGGGATGTTCCGTTCGTGGTCGCGGGTGCCCGCGGGCGTGCATGATCCAGGCGAAGGGCTGCTCGACCAGCAGACGCCGGGGCAGACGACCGTGCTTTCGGAGCGCATGAACCGCAGCCGGAAGAAGACGTCTTGACCGCGTCGTCTCAGAGCGTCCCGCCTCCCGGGGGCCTGCGCACGACCGGTCGCGGCTTTGTCCACGAAGGGGAGTGCCTGACGGACTGCAAGGATCCTGCGGGAGCGGATCACGGCTCACATGACCATACGATCGAGCGCCTGCCGTACATCGCGGCAGGGCATTCGGGTGTGGGGGACTCGGGAGGGGGGACCCAGGAGATGGGCCGCGTTCAGCAGCGTATCCATGGGGCTGGCTCGACTCAGGCTCCTCCGGTTCAGCCAACGAGCCGGGGGAGCCGCTGACAGGATCGCAGTGGTGACGACCGACGACGATGCCCATGGCGTCGCCGATGGTGTGGCGGGTGGCGAGGGCCAGTTCCCTCTGGATGTGGGTGGGCGTTCGAGACGGCGACCCCGCATGGGAGGCCGGCCGCAGACTTCTCGTCTCGGCGGGCACCCGTGCACGGTTGCGGTCGAACGCTTCGCGTTCCACGGGCTGACGAAGCCGGTCGGGCGAGGGCGGCGACCCACTCGCGGGTGCGGGGTACTCGAAGAGGAACCCATCGGGGTGCCGACGTCTCTGTGACCCGCCGGCCCGGGGGCCGCGCACCGCGGTGGGTCCGTGCGGAAAGGACGGCGGCGACGTGGCGGAGGGCCTGAAGTCCGGCGCAGAGCACGAGCGGCGGCTGTCCGCGGGGGAGCCGGCTCTGTGGCAGCAGGTGGTCGAGCAGCTGGGCACGGCCCTTGCCGTGATCGATCCGGCCGGGCGGATCGTCGCTGTCAACCAGGCCGCCGAGCGGCTTCTGCAGCGCGCAGCAGGGTCGGTGTACGGGCGGGATCTGCACGACCTGTGCCATCGCGACCCAGGAGGTGCCCTCATCCCGCGGGAGCGCTGCCCGCTGCTGCGGGCACTGGCGGAGAGGCGTGCGGCACGCGGGGACGACGACAGGTGCCTGCGTGGTGACGGACGGCTGGTCCCGATCTCCTGGTCGGCCACCCCCCTGGCGGACGACGTCTCCGGCGTCTGCCAGGGCATGGTCGTGTTGATCGTCGAGACCGCGGCGGACCGCCGTGCCGGTAGGGAACGAGCGGAACGCGCCGAGCGGTCGGAACGGGTGGAACAGGCGGAACGAGCGGCTCATACGAGCGCTCTGGAGAGCCTCGCCGAGCGGCTGACACTCGTCGCGGAGATCACCGACGTGCTCGGTCAGACCCTGGAGGTGGACGAGGCCCTCGCCCGGTTGAGCCGCGTCCTTGTCCCCCGCCTCGCCGACTGGGCCGCGGTGGACCTGCGGGTCGGCTCCCGTCAGGTGCACCGAGTGGCCGTGACCGGTCCGGAGGGCCGTGCAGCCGGGCAGGAGGACTGGCGCGGCCATCTGCCCCCGGTCGGGGAGGCGACCTACTCGCCCCTGGTCCAGGTACTGAACGAAGGCGCGCCCGTCCTGCAGGAGCGGGTGGACCTGTACGCACCGCCCGACTCACCGCTGGCCGCTGTCCACGACGCGTTCCTCGGAGCAACCGGCGCGGCATCCGCCATCACGGTGCCGCTCGGCAGTAGACGGCAGGTCACTGGTGCCCTGACGCTGGTGCGCACCGACCCGGCCCGGCCCTTCGACACCGGCGATCTCGACGTGGCCGGCGACATCGGCCGCCGGGTCGGTCTGGTCATCGACAACGCGCTCCGGTTCGGCCGGCAGCGCGCGGTCGCCGAAGCCATGCAGCGTAACCTCCTTCCCCCGCTGCCCGCGCACGGCCGGTTCCAGCTGGCCGCCCGGTACCAGCCCGCTCCGCCCGGCTCCCAGGTCGGTGGTGACTGGTACGACGCCTTCGCGCTGAGGGACGGCACGCTCGCCCTCGTCATCGGCGACGTCGTCGGGCACGATCTGACCGCCGCGGCCGGCATGGCGCAGCTGCACGGCATCCTGCGCTCCCTCGCCTGGGACCATGCCGAGCCGACCGGTGCCGTCGTGGACCGCCTCGACGACGCCATGCACGCCATCACCATCGTGCGGATGGCCACCCTCGTCCTCGCCCGGGTGGAAGGTCCGGACACCGGCCCCTGGACGCTGCACTGGACCAGTGCGGGGCACCCGCCGCCCCTGCTGCTGACCCCCGACGGGAGCGCGCAGTACCTCGAAGCCGGGCAGGGACTCATCCTCGGAACCGACCCGTGTGCCGGCGATCCGCGCCCGAGTGCCGCCCACGCGCTGCCGCCGCGGTCCACGCTCCTGCTCTACACCGACGGCCTGATCGAAGTCCCCGGCAGCGATCTGACCAGAGGGCTCAGCCGACTGCGTCGCCACGCTCTCGCCCTCGCCCACGAACCTCTGGACATTTTGTGCGACCAGCTGGCGGCCCGGATGCCCCTGGGCAGCACGGACGACGTCGCCCTTCTCGCCCTGCGCCTGCCCGTGCCCTGACCGGGCCGAGGCGTGATCCATGACGGGGCGCGGCTGTTCACGTCCCCGGAGCAAGCGCCAGAATGCGGAACGGACTGGGCGACACGGCCTGAAGGCCGTCGTCTCCGGCGTACCGCCAGCCCCAGGACCGCATTGTCTCGACGGTCCTGCCGTCCCGGACGTCCACCAGTGCGACGCCGAGCGCGGCGCCGTGGTCGGCGAGCAGTCGCCGCTGCAGGCGCCTGGCGAGGTTCCAGACGTGGTCCCGGTACTCCCGGCGCACGCGAGGCGGGACGACGATCCCGGAGACGACGAAGAGCCGCCCGGAGGCGGCGCGGCGGAGCAGACCTCCACGGACGTGCCCGTCGAAGCCCGCCCACCATGGACCCGAGCCGCCTGTGGGGAAGCCACAGGCGTAACCGGTCAGGGCGGTGGTCTCCGCGATCAGCAGCGAGAACCCCGGCCGTCGTGCGTCGGCCGTGAGATGGCCCAGGAAGGGGCCACGTGCCTGGTTCCACGCCCACGGGTCACCACCGGAGGTTTCCGCGTACAGGTCGCCCAGCTCCTGCAGACGGTCCGCGACCTGACCACGCGTCAGCCGATGGATCCGATCTGCAATCTGGGGCGAGGACGTGCGCTCCCTCTGCGGCGGGCCCAGTGCGCGGGTACGCGGCCTGCCCCGTGCCGGCCGGAGAGCGGGGATGGCCAGGGTCGTCGGGGGGGAGCACCTGCGCGGTCATTGCCAACCCTGCCCCCGGGCGCGGACGAAAGCCGCCCCGGCGTCGTCGATCCCCGAGAACGGCACCGGTGCCTGAGGCGGTGCGCGGCGTGCCCTCGGTGTGTCCACCGTACTCCCGGCCGGTCCCGCCCCGGCGACCCGGCGGTCGCCGGCACCGGGAACGGCGCCGACCGTCCGCGTGCGGTCGCTGTCCTGCGGCCCAGGCCGGCTCGCGTGGTCACCGGGCTCGGCCGGGCGAATGGCAGGCGGCCGGCCGCCCGGCCGGTCATGGGACGCACGGCCACCCGTACCCGGCATACCCTGCAGAGGGGGCTGCCGTGGAAACGCGACGCAGGCCCCCCACACCGTCGCCCGCCTGCGTCGGGCAGCGACCCGAATCGTGGTCCGTACGTTTCGTACTCGTCTCGCGTCCGGGGCTCCGTGTGGAGCAGCTGCCCCGCCGGTCGCGAAGGAGGGACCCGGCTTCATGTCACCCTCGACACCGCGCACGCCGTGGAACCCGCATGCTCCGGCTCGCGACCAGCAAATCGACAGAGTCCGCGCACGCTCACGCCGACGAGGTCTGACCCGGATCCGCGAGGCCACGAGGATCCGCCGGCGTGTCCGTCGCCCGCGGCCGTGACCCCGGAGAACGACAGCCATGACAAGACTCCGCGAACGCAAGAACAACCGGGAGGCGGTCCTGCGATCCCTCTACGGGGCCGTCGAACGCAATCGCCCCGAGGTCAGCGGATCGGTACTCCGCGCCGAGCTGGGCCTGCCCGACGAGGACCTCTCCGCCGCCTGCGCCTATCTGGCAGACGAGGGACTGATCAGCGTGGACTGGACGTCGCACCGGACCCCCGCGGCCGTCTCGCTGACACATGAGGGCATCTGCCTGATGGAGGAGCTGGAGGAAGAACAAGGGGAACAGGGGAGGCCAGAGAAGACGGGGCCGGACGGCTGACCCGCCCGCTTCTCCTGGGCTCAGGTGTAGCCTGACCGTACCGAGAGCTTTTCGTGTAGCGCTTCCGGCGGTGCCGTTCCCGGCGAGGGACGAAACGGGCAGTCGTCCTACGGCTCCCGGGACGGGACCGGACCATGGAACCCAGCAGTACGCCGGCCGATGACGCGCCCGGTGCAGACGCGCACACGTACCGCATGCCCCTGCCCCGCCTGACCCTGACCCCGGACGTCAGCCACGGCCCGCTGGACGGTGCCTGGTGGCCGCGCTGCGACGCGCTGGAACTCGAACTTCCCTCGCTCGTCGACTTGTTGGAGCCGGAGCCGGAGGCCGTTATACGGGTCACCGTGGACCCCGCCGGGTGGCCCGACACCCCGCACACAGTCAGGGCCCCAGGCCGGGTGATCGCCGTGGAACCGACCGGCCCCGGAAGCGACGCGCACATCATCACCCTGGACTGCGGCACCGTGGGACGCTGGGTGCTCCTGGTCGTCCCGCCCGAGGAGCCCCCCGGAACAGCCGTCCGGCTGCTGGCCGCCGCTGCAGACCCGGAGAACCCACTGACCGCCGCGAGCATGCTGGCGCTCGCCGATGCGAGTCGCCCGGTGGGCGCGGCCGGGGAGGCGGAATGAAGCGCGGGGCCCCTTGGGAGCCCGCGGCAGGGACGACCGGCCGGCCTCGACCACCATCCTCGCGTGAGCCGTTGCCCACTCTGAATGACACCTGTGCGCTCTTCGAGGAGTGCCGCATCGTCCGCACGCATGGCGAACTGGACACGCAATCCGCAACACCACTGGTCCGCGCCCTGGCCGAGGCCCGAGCGGCCCGGCCCGGACGGCTCTTTCGTGGACCTCAGCGAGGTGACCTTCTCCGACTCCAGCATCCTGTCTGCGCTGTGCGAGGCGTGGTCCGACTGCCGCGCCCGGCGCGGCTGGGTACGCATCGTGTACGAAAACCACACGACCGACCTGGTCTTCCGTCACACCGGCCTGCTCGACCGCTTCCCCGCCTACGCGAACGCACAGGACGCCTGGGAGGGACGAAGGCCGACGCCGCACTCCGCCTCCCCGCGAGCGCATCGCCCGCCGCCGAGGCGCGCTGTCCGGCCGAGGGCCACATGCCGCGCCGAACCACCCGACAGGACACCTCATGAGCGACCAGCTGCGGCGCCCGCCACCGGCCCCGCCCCTCCTTCGCCTGTACCTAGCGCCCGAGAGCACCGTGCCACGCCGGATCGACGGGGCCTGGTGGCCGCGAACCTTCGACCTCCTGGCGGAGCTCCCGTCACTGCTCTCCGGCCTGCCCCGCGCCTGGGGCCAGATCGTCAGTGTCCTGGTGAACGGCACCGGGTGGGCGGGGGCCCCGGGCCGCATGCTCGTCTGCAACCAGGTCGTACGGCTGCGCAGGACCACCACGGCGCGCACGCCGAGCACCATCGTCCTGATGGCCCCCGCCCACGGGCGCCGGGATCTGCTGGTCGTGCCACCGGAGGCCACCGAGCAGGCCGCGGAATCGCTCATGTCCGCATTGGGACTGACGCCGGAGCAGGGTCACTTCGCGAGCTGAGTGCGTGGATCCGGCCTGTCCGGCGGCACAGGCAGGCGCAATCGGCGAGGATGCGCTCGGTTCGTGGGTAGACGCCGGCCGGCTGCAAACGAGACTTCTTCCGGAGCAGCCCTGCGCGCGACGCGGTGCGAGGTCTGGGACGGGTACGGCGGCTTACGGCTGTTGACCGGTGGCCCTCGGGGTGTGCGCGGGGCGTTGCGGCGGCCGCGGCGCGGTCATGTCGAGAAGGAGAAGGGCGTCGTGGTCCGGAGTGCCAGACCTTCACCCTCGACCAGGCGCCGGACGCCTACCGGGCCATGGCCGACCGCCAGGTCCTCAAGGCCCTCATCCGTGGCCTGGCGGGTTTCGAGACGCCCCTGAACAAGCTGGGTCTGGACCACCTTGACGTCTACGGCCAGTGGCGCGCCATGGAGGCGCTCAACCGCGAGGGCGTGGCCAAGGGGATCGGCGTCGCCAACTTCTATCCGGACCGGCTGATCGACCTGAACGTGAACAACGAGATCGTGCCGGCGGTCAACCAGATCGAGACCCACCCGTTCTTCCAGCGCGCCGATTACCAGGACCTCATGCGGCAGCACGGGGTGCAGATCCAGTCCTGGGGCGGCTTCGCCGAAGGCCGGAACGACTTGTTCACCACCCCGCTGCTGGCCGAGATCGGCAAGGAGTACGGCAAGTCGGTCGCGCAGGTCGTGCTGCGCCGGCTGAGCCAGCGCGGCGTCGTCGCCATCCCCAAGTCGGTGCGTCCCGAGCGCATGGCCGAGAACGCCGACGTCTTCGACTTCCAGCTCGGACGCTTGATCCGCTCCCGCCCACCCCTCCCGTGCCACAGCCGCCCAAGGTGCGGCGGGGGCCTGGCGGCGCGGGAAGTCGGGGCGGTCATTGCCGGTCAGGATCAATGCGGGCGAAGCGCCATGATCTAGGTGTAAGACACTAGCCTCGGGCCATGGTGACGCGCACCCGGCTGTATCACGACGGCGCTCTCGTCCTGGAGGACTTTCCCGCCAGTGACGTTTCCGCGCATCTCGCCGATCCTGCGTCGGTCCTGTGGCTGGACCTGTACCGGCCCGGGCCTGCCGAGTTGACCATGCTCGGCCAGGAGTTCGGCATCCACGAACTGGCTCTGGAGGATGCCGTACAGCGTGGGCAGCGGCCGAAGCTCGACCGCTATCGCACCCACGAGTTCCTCAGTGCCTATTCCGTGACCGTGAGCCCGGACGGTGCGGAACTGTCATGCAGTGAGATCGCCGTGTTCCTCACCAGTCAGGCCATGATCACCGTCCGCAAGGACGACGGTCTCGACATCGAGGACGTCGTCGCCCGCTGGGACGAGAGCCCGGACCTGGCCGGCCATGGCGTCGGATTCCTGCTGCACGGTCTGCTCGACCATCTCGTGGACGGCCACTTCGCCGCGGTCCAGCAGCTGGACGACGGCATCGAGGAGCTGGAGGGCCTGCTCTTCGCGGCCGGGCGCCGTGAGATCGAAGCTGTACAGCACCGGGTTTTCGCACTGCGTAAATCGCTGGTCCGGTTGCGCCGCGTCGTGCTCCCGATGCGTGAGGTGGTCAACGGACTCATGCGTCCCGGCCTGCACATGGTCGCCGACCCTCTCGTCCCGTATTACCAGGACGTCTACGACCACGTGCTGCGTGCCACCGAATGGACGGAATCACTGCGGGACCTGGTGGCCTCGGTCATGGAGACGAACCTCTCGGTCCAGGCCAATCGCATGAACCTGATCATGAAGAAGGTGACGAGCTGGGCCGCGATCATCGCCGTACCCACCGCGATCACCGGCTACTACAGCCAGAATCTTCCCTACCCCGGTTTCGGCCGCCAGTCCGGATTCATCACCTCGGCAGCCGTCATCGTGGTCCTGTCCGCAGTGCTGTATCTGACGTGCAAGCGCAAGGACTGGCTCTGACCGGCCCAGTGCCGGGCGCGGGTGACCAGGCCGAAGGCAGGAAATACCTGGTCACCCCCGGCTTCTCGGGCCGGTGAGCGGAGTAGTGTGAAAGCACCGGGAGTTCTTCGCGTACCGGCTCCGCTGCGGGTGCCGTTTCCGGTGATCGACAATGCCGGGCCGCACCCACAAGCCCGGGGACAGGTGTGCGCCATGCCTGTGACCATTGACCGTACGACATCGAGCAGGCGCGCGCCGCCGCGGCCGGCCCGGCTGTCCCTGACGCCCGCACCGGGCGGGCTGGACGGCATGTGGTGGCCGCGTTCCCGTGCCCTCACCCGTGAGCTGCCCACCCTGACGGCCGCGCTGGTCGAACAGTGGGGCCGCATCACAGGCGTCACCGTGCACCCGGCCTACTGGCCCGTCATCCCGCACTGGGTGTCCGTCGCCGGGCGTACCGTGCAGGTGGGCTGGTCCACCGAGACCCAGGATCCGCACAGACTGACTCTCTCCCTACCCGACGGTCGCCGAGACGTGCTGGTGATTCCGCCGGAAACCCGTGCGGAGGCAGCCGCGCAGCTGATGGCGGGCGACGGCACCGAGGCCCCGGCACGGGAGGAAGCAGCAGACAGGACCGACGCCCGGATCAGGGAAGAAGCTTGGGAGACCGACGGCGGAGCCGGTCGGGCCGTCGGCCTGCCCCGGTATATCGGATCGGCAGGCCCTTCGCCCACCGTTCGACGGAGGTGAGAGGACCATGACGGTCATCGCCGCGGCCGCGCTGCTCCTTCTGATCGCCGTCGGAGTCGTTCTGATCCGCCGGCTCAACGGCCAGCACGCCGAACGGATCGCTGCCTTCCACTACAGCGATGTTCTGCCGGGGATCGGGCGTCGGCCCGGGAGGCACCGTCGGTCGGCGGTGGACGCGACCGTTCCGACGCGCCCCACCGCGACGGCGACCGCGGATGACATCGACTTCGGCCCGACGGTGGGCAGTAGAGGAAGGCGCGTGATGGCGATATTGCGAGACCGGAAGACGTATCGCGAGAGGATCATGCAGGCTCTCTACCAAGCCGCCGAGGGCAATCGCCTCCTGGGCGTCGATGGGGCGAAGCTCCGCACGGACCTCGGTATCCCTGAGCAGGACATGGCCGCTGCCTGCACGTACCTGGCGGGTGAAGGCTGGGTCGTCGTGGACTGGGGGAGGGGCAACACGCCCGCGATGATCACGCTGACGCACCAGGGGATCCGGCAGATGGAGACGGAAGAGGAAGGGCATGGCTGAGCCGCCGCGTCGGCTTCTCGGACCGAAGTGAACCCTCGCAAGGATTGCTTATGGCGGATTAATCCCTTTGACGTAACCTGGAAAGCGGGTCGGCGCACGCTCACGTGCGATGACCCGGAAGGGCGGCTCCGGCGGGTATACGCCGGAGCCGTTGCCTGTTTCCGTAACCGCGCCCTGCGGCGAGGCGCTCGCGCGAGCGTCGTGCGGAGTACGGTGAGGTGGCAGGGTCGTATCGCGGTCGCACGCTCTGCGTCGCACGCTTTTCTACGGACGGGCGGACACCATGGCCGACTCAGACACCCCCGACCACCTCCCCAGGCTCCTGCCGGACGCCGTCCACCGGTCGGTGCACCCCGGGACGGCCCTGCTGCGGCTGGAGACGACACACGCACGCGAGGGAATCCTGGACGGCGCATGGTGGCCGCGGTCCCGGGACATCGGTGCCGAGCTTCCCTCGCTGATCTCCGCGTTGACCGAGCATCTCGGGCCTGTCACCCGGGTCGGTCTGGACGGCAGTGCCTGGGACGGACTGCCAACCCGGGTGGTGGTCGACGGCCGAGTCGTGCACATCGACTCCTTCCCGGTCGGTGACGACACCGTCCTCATCACCCGAGGCGAAGGGGACCTTTTCTCTCTGTTGCTGGTCCCTCCGGACACGTCGCCCGATGCGGCACGCGCCGCGATGGCCAGGGCCGTACGGGCCGAAAACGTCATCGAGGCCAGGCAGATCCTCATCGAAACGGGCAGCGACACGCCACCTACGCCGGCCTGACACGTCCGTCGCAGATCGACTCCCCATCGGCCTGGACGCTAGATGCGGGCGAACTCCTCCGTCTGCTGGGCGAATTCCCGGGCCATGGCGGCGCTGACCGTGGGCTTGGTGTCGCGGATCGTGTCCAGGTAGTCGTCGGTGGTGGGGGTGGTCCGGGTTCCGGTGTCGAAGGTGCGCTCGAACTGGGCCTGGGAGACGGTGCGCGCCGCGTGGGCGATGTCGGCGGGGGTGAACCCCTCGCTGGCGGACGCGAGTACCGCGCTGTCGGCCCGTGCGCCCGCTCGGGCCAGGTAGCTGTCCCACAGCGCGGTCCTGGCGGTGCGGTCGGGAGGGCCGATCGGCAGCACGTAGTCGAAGCGGCCGTGCCGCAGGAACGCGGAGTCGAGCGTGGTCACGTTGTTCGTGGCGCAGACGAGCAGCCGTCCGTCCTGGCTTCGGAACCGGACGATCGCCTTGAGCAGTTCGTTGACGACGCCGACAGCGGTCGCGTCCGCGCCGCCGCGTTCGCCGGCGACCTCCTCGACCTCGTCGATGAAGACGAGGACGTGGTCGAGGCGGGCGATCTCGTCGAAGCGCCGGTTCAGCCCGGTCGCCAGGCCGTACTCGGCGGCCAGACGGGCGGGGAACAGTTCGAGGAAGGGCCATCCCAGGCGGCTGGCGATCGCGTGCGCGAACGTGCTCTTGCCGGTCCCGGGCGGCCCGAACAGCATCACCGCCCGCGGCAGTTCCACTCCGTGCTGCGCGGCCAGTTCGGGATGGGCCAGCGGCAGGACCAGGCGCCGCTCGATGAGCTGCTTCTCCCGTTGCATGCCCGCGACCTTCTGCCAGAGCCCCCCTGGCGGCAGCTCCGCTCCGAGCGAGGACAGCGTGCCGGCCGACTGCGGGGTCACCGGTCCGCGTTTCTCGAAGAAGACCAGCCCGGGGCGGGCGCCGAAGTCGCAGTTGCGCAGGGCGGTGGCACCGGTCTCGCCCTGGGGCAGGGCGGCGTGCACCGCGCGGACGCCGGCGGCGAAGAGCCGTTGCTCAAGGGCGGTGATCAGGGCACTGCCCAGCCCGCGCTGCCGCCAGCCGGGCGCCATGCAGATGCGCAGGATCCATGCCCGTTCGCCCTCCACCCTGCTCACCGCGGCGCCGATCAGCACGTCGTCGGCCGTGGCCACCACGGCCGGGTGGCGGGTCTGGAGGGCCGTCACGGCGTCCGAGAGCGGGAACAGCGGCGGCTCCTCGGTCGTGCCGCTCTGCATGTCGACACGGATCACCGCTTCGAGATCGTCCTGGGTGTAGTCCCTGACCCGCCAACCCGTCATGATCAGCTCCGCGTGTTCGGCCGTACCCCCATCATCAGCCGGTGCCCGGAGGACGCGCGCGACAGGCGACGGTCACGAATCCTCCCTGGTGCCACGGATCGCTCGGGCCGTGGTCCGGCTTCACGCCGCGGTGCCGGGCGCGCTGCCTGCCGGGCTGAGGGACTTGTCGGTGCGGCCGGTGCCGGCCGGTGGCGCTGCCGTGGAGGGTGCGGCGGCAGCGGTTTCCCGGGCGAGGAAGGAGCCGAGCTCGCCGATCGTGCTCATGAGGGGGGCCGGGAAGACGACGGTGGCGTTCTGGTCGACACCGATCTCCACCAGGCTCTGGAGATTGCGCAGTTGAAGCGCAAGGGGGTGGGCCATCATGGTGTCCGAGGCGTCGCCGAGCGCGGCTGCGGCCAGGGACTCGCCCTCCGCGTTGATGATCTTCGCTCGCTTCTCCCGCTCGGCCTCGGCCTGGCGGGCCATGGCGCGCTTCATGGTGTCGGGCAGCTGGATGTCCTTGAGCTCGACCAGCGTGACCTGCACACCCCAGTCGACGGTGGTGACGTCGAGAATCTGGCGGATGTCCAGGTTGATACGGTCCGTCTCCGACAGCGTCTCGTCGAGCGTGTGCCGGCCGACGACCTTCCGCAGGGTGGTCTGGGCGATCTGGTTGATCGCCGCGTTGACGTTCTCCACGGCGACGACCGACTTCACGGCGTCGACGACCCGGAAGTAGGCGACCGCCGACACGTCCACGCTCACGTTGTCCCTGGTGATGATGCCCTGGGACTGGATCGGCATGGTGACGACCCGCAGCGACACTCGGTGCAGGGCGTCGACGAACGGGATGATGAACCGCAGCCCCGGGGAGCGTGTTCCGACGAGTCGGCCGAAGCGGAACAGCACTCCCTTCTCGTACTGCTTGACGACCTTCACGGACAGGGCGAGGGCCAGGACGGCCAGGAGGCCGATCACGACGATGAGAACGATCAGGGCTTGCATGTGCTGCTCCTCGGGACGAGGATCCGCCGGTCGAGGCCCCTGCATGTGCCTGCGCCGGCTCGTGAGGCAGGTCCGAAACCCGGGAAGGCACCGGTTGTGGCGGTCATCTCACATGCCGATGACCAGGCGACTGGCCTCACATGCCGATGACCAGGCGACTGGCGCGATCGGTCCGTGTCGGAACGGCCGCTGAGGCGGGGCCGTCCTCGTACTTCCCTGCCTCGTCCGGTTCGAGTGGCCGGTCGGCGGTGGAGACGGCGTGCCGGGTCTCGTCCGCGGCCATGAGAGCGCTTGCGGTCAGCGGTGGGCCGTCGTAGTCGGACGAGGCCGCCATCAGGCGGGCCGCCGACTTCGTCTCCGTCTCGGGTGGGATGACCAGCAGATCCCAGCGGCCGGAGCCGTAGGAGAGCAGCAGCAGCTTGTGCGGGTCGATCTCCGGGGTGAACCATCCGACCTTGACGACATGACCGCCCACGGCGATCTCGTGCGGGATGACCGGCCAGTACTTCGGGTTGACGGCGATGCGGGTGATGCGGCCCCACAGAGGGTCCAGCACATCGGTCAGTGCGGGCAGCTCGCTCAGCAGGTCCCGGGAGCGGGGCCACCAGGCACCGTCGAGGAGGCCGCGCGACGGGCCGTCGGTCTTCAGCGCGAGACGCGCGGCCGGGGCTGCGACGGGCTCATGGTGTGGCAGGGGTTGGTGCAAGGTCGCCGACATGATGCGGACCCGTCTCCGGGCCGCCTCAGCGGCGACCCGGGTTTCGTCTCTCGCCGAGGACGACCCGGCGTGGAAGCCGGTGTGCGAAATGCCCTCGGTGCTGTCCACGGTACTCCGCACACGCCGGGGCGGTTGTGGAGACGTCTCCGCATTCGGCGAAGCGGCTGTCGATACCTGCGGGAGTCTCGCTGCAGGCCCCAGGGAGTCGTAACCGGACCGGTCTCGGGCACGATGGCTCGGGTGCCCCGGCCCAGCACTCCTCGGCTGTGTTAGGTGGGACGCGTTCGTTGAGCCCGCCGCTCCGTCTCGGTCCGTCGGGCATCCGCGAGGAGTATCCTGGTGATTACCGAGAGCATCTCGTGCACCGGCTTCCACGCCGGGTCGTTCTCGGCGATTCATGACAACCGGGCCGGCCGTGACCGGCCCGGGGTTGGGTCCGCGCCATGACCGCGACCATTCCGTTCACACCCGCAGTCGGAGACCGGGCCCCTTCTTCGTCACCGCTCCGACTCACGCTGGCGCCGGCCGGTGCCCCTCCGGCCCTGATCGACGGTGCCTGGTGGCCCCGTTCGCGCAACCTGACGGAGCAGCTCCCGGCGCTCGTCGAATGTCTCGACCCGCTGTGGGGGCGGATTACCCGGATAGCGGTGAGCCGCACGTTCTGGCCAGTCATCCCGGGAGAAGTGCCCGCGCACGGCCACATGGTGCGCGTCGGCTGGTCCAACGCCGGGCAGGACCCGCACAAGCTGTTGCTGCTGTCCTATACGTTCGGCTGCTGGAGCCTGCTGGTGATCCCACCGGAGACAGGGCCGGCAACCGCGGCCCGGCTCATGGCCACGGCCACCGACCCGTCACGGAGCCTCCCGCCGAGCGGCCTGATCCGTGAGGCCGAACGTTTCCGGGCCGCGGCAGAGGCAGCGGCCGACTCGGACTCGCTCCGGGAGGCGGTCTGGGACTCCGAAGGCGGACACGACGCCCCCCACCCCGCCTCACGCACTCCTGACGGACCGGTCACCCGTCACGTGCCCACCGCGGCAGCAGGAGTGTGAGAGATCGGCGGTGGGGAAAGGCTGCGTGCTGTCGGCCTTTCCCTGGGGGTGGGAGGCCGGCTCACTCCGGGAGGGCGAGGTCGTCGGTGGCGCTCCCGCGCCATTCGGTCAGCAGGAGCGTCGCATCGTCCGTCGTGATCCCGCCCCGTGCCCGTTGCAGCGTGTGGGAGAGGGAGCGCGCCACCGTCCGGATCTGCTGCGCCGCGGGCTCGAGGCGGTTCACCCACCCGATGAGCTGCTCCTCACCGAATTCCTCACCGCCGACATCGCGCTCCTCTATCAGTCCGTCGGTGAAGCAGAGCATCCGGTCGCCGGGGGTGAGAGCCACTTCACTGATCCGGGGCTCGTGACCGCCGAAGCCGACGGGCAGCGTCGTCGGGCCCTCCAGCCGTCGTACGACACGGTGTCCACGGATCAGCACAGGAGCGGGATGTCCGGCGTTGACCCACTGAAGCCTGCCCGTGGCCGTGTTGAGCCGCATCATCTGAGCGGTCACGAAGTGGTCGGGGCCGAACTGCTCGGCGACGGCCCGGTCCATGAACATCGGTTCTCTGCGGCGCAGCCGGAAGAACAGATCGGTGTAACCGTGCTTGGTCACCAGCATGTCGGCCACGAGCGAGGCGAGTCGGCGCAGCAGCCGTCGCTCGTCGTCGTGGATGCGGTCCAGGGTGACGGCCATGACGCCCACCTGGTCGCCACCGTCCAGCAGGGGCAGGTAGATCCGCACGCCGTCGGCCTGCGGCACCTCCACGGGACGCGCTTCCCGGAAGGCACGGCCGACGTCGGAGCCGTCGATCGGCTGCGGTTCCCCGGCCGCCAGCCCGTCACCCGGCAGGGGGACCAGCCACACCTGGCCGTAGTCCTGCAAGAAGAGCGAGGTCTCGCGGCCGTCGAGCCTGCCGACCTGCCGTGCGACGAGCGGACCGAGCTGGTGCGGCGGCAACTCGTGCCCCTGGTCGAGCAGGACTCCCAGAAACTCCTCCCCGAAGTGCTCCGACCGGGCGGAGCCTTCCCCGGGTTCCTGTCGCTCACGGTCCGTCATCGCCGTGGCCCCGGGAGACGTTCTGGCGGATCTTCAGGAAGGCGCTCTGCATACCGACTCCCGACAGAGACTCACCGGCCGAGGCGGCGTGGGACTTCCGCCCGGATCGCGGGGGCCGACCCACCGACTCCCATCGAGTCGGCCGTGCGCTCGTGCGCGCCGCGTCCGAGCCGCGGCGGCTGGTCGGCACCGGCGGCGACCTCTGCCGGATCGACCTCTCCGGCGCCGCGAACGTTTTGAGGGGGCCGCGCCGTCTGCCGCCCTGCCCGCGGCCCGGCTCACTGCCTGCGGGGCAGGATCCCGACTACCAGTAGTGGCGTCGACCGGCGACGGCGTGTCCCATCGCGCCGAGGATCCACAGGATGGCTCCGACGACCAGCAGGATGATTCCGATGGTCCACAGGATGGATATCCCGGCGAGGAAGCCGACGACGAGCAGAATGATGCCCAGGATGATCATGATCTCTCCTTTGGGGAGTAGTGCTGAGTCCCTGCGAACTACGAGGGACTGAAAGCGCGTTGAGGTGGCAATGGTCGATCCCTTCTACTCCACCCGGTGTGGTTTGTGGCGGGCGACCTGCAGGCGGACCTCGGTGGGCATGTCAGCAAGGCCGGTGGACCGCCGGGCGGTGCGGAGCGGGCCTTCACACAGGGCACCGAGAGTGGCGCCGGGCGTGCCCTCGGGAGTGAGGGTGAGCTCGATGCGGGTGCGGTGGCGGCCCGGTCGGCCGGTGATGAGTACGGCCGCATGGCCTACCCCTGGCAGGGCACCGGCTTCGTTCGCGATCGCCTCGCTGAGTGCGCGGTCGCGCAGTTCGACGCCCTCCTGCGGGGGTGTGCCGCCGACGGGCAGGGAGCCGGGGCGACGTCGGCTCAGCTGGGCGAGCAGCCACCCCAGGGCGAGCAGAGCCGCGACGACGAGGGCGGCGATGACCGCGGGCCACCACCACCAGCCCTGGCTGCTCCAGCGGGCCCGGTCGGCGGAGCCGAGCAGGACGTCGGCCGGGGTGGTCAGGGGCCAGCCGGCGGGTGGGGCCAGATCGTGCCGCCGGTAGAGGTCGAGCCCGGCGAAGAGGATGAGCAGTCCGCCGCCGAGGAGGACCAGTCCGACGAGGGCCAGCAGAGTGCGGTTGAGTGCGGATCGCGGCGTCATGGCGGGCTCCGGTGCTGCGGTCTTGTGTCAGCGGGTGCGTCGCCGCACCCGTACGGCGATGCGGGGAAGACGGGCGAGGGCCAGCCGGTCGCGTTCCTCGCCGAGGACGGCGGTGAGGTCGTCCTTCACCTGCCGGGGGTCGCGGAAGCGGACGTCCGCGCGGGCTTTGATGCGGTGGCGGCGCACCAGGACGTGCGCCGCGCCGACTCCGGGGACCCGCATGGCGGCGTCGCGCAGCAGGGCGGCGGCGCCGTCGCGCTCCAGAAAGGCCCGCATTCGCGGGCAGCCGGCGGGTGAGCGCAGGGGCAGCCAGCGGCGCTCACCGGGGGTGAGGGCCAGGACGATCAGCCAGACGCCGACGGCGGCGGCCACGGCGGCTCCCGTCAACATCCACACGTCGTCCACCGGGCGGGTGGCCAGTTCGTCGGCCAGGCGCCGTCGCCAGGCCGCCGCCGGGCGTCCCGCCCGTACGGCTATGACGTCGACGAGCGTCACGACCGCGGCCACGAGGATCACCGCAGCGACCAGCGCCGCCGTGATGCGGCGCGCGGACCACTTGCGACGGGTTCGGTGCCCCCCTGCGCGCTCACCGGCTGTGAGGTCCGAGGTGGACACGTCGCGTTCGGGAGGATCGGGCTCCTTCGTCAGCGGCACCGCGGCACGGTGCGTGGACGACGCGGAGCCGCGGCCCGGGGGAGGTGGACCGGATGTCATCACGATCGCCCTTCCTGCACGGCGTGCCCGGTGACCCGGGCCGCCCGGCCGCTCACCGGACCCGCCCCCGGCTCGAGTCGGTGGCGGTCACCAGCCGCCGGACGGTGAGGAGGACCTCTCCCACTCGCAGCCCGGTCAGCTGGGCGACCCGTTCGGCGACGTCCCGCTGGATCCGCTCGCAGACACGGGGGATGTCGGTGGGGTAGGGCAGGTCCATGGTCAGATGCAGGCGCACCGATCCGGTACGGACGGCGGCGGAGGCGTGGGGTGCCGCAGGTCCGCCCCGATCGGGCGGTACGGCGGCGCGCCGCGACTGCGCCGCGCGCGCGGCCTGTGCGGCGATACGGGCGACCACCCTGTCCGGGATGACGGTGGCGCCCCGCTCGGCCGGGGGCGGCAGCCCGGCGGCCGGTGCCGGCGGGCCCGACCCCTCGCCGGGGGAACCGGGCCGGGTCTTCACCGCTGCCTCCGTGTCCGGAGGTCCAGGTCGCCCTGTACGACGAGGCCGACGATCAGCCCCGCCGCACCCAGGACCAGCACCAGCAGAAAGGCCCAGAAGCCGCCGAAGTAGCCGGCGAAGCCGAGGGCCATGCCGGCCGCGAGTCCCGTCGTTGCTGTGTTCATCTCGCACTCACCCGTCTCGCGAGCGTCCCTCTCGCCGTGATCATCCGCTCGGGCCCGAGGACACGGCGGTGCTCCAGGCAGCGGTCACCTCACGCGGCCCTCGTTCGGTTCGGTCTGTTCCTCCTCGTCGTCAGGCAGATGGACGTCGTCGACGGCGATGTTCACCTCGACGACCTCCAGGCCCGTCATCCGCTCCACGGCGCTGATGACGTTGGTGCGTACGCCGCCCGCGACGTCGACGATGGAGACGCCGTACTCGACGACGACGTCCAGGTCCACCGCGGCCTGCCGTTCCCCGACCTCGACCTTGACGCCGCGGGTGACCGCTCCGCCTCCGCCTCCGCCTGCGCCGGGGACGCGTTCGCGCATGGCGCCGAAGGCGCGGGCCATCCCCGCGCCCAGGCTGTGGATGCCCGGTACCTCGCGGGCGGCCATGCCCGCGATCTTGGCCACCACACCGTCCGCGATGGTGGTCCTGCCCCGTGTCTCGGCCGGAGCCCCGGCCCCGGTGCGGCCCTTGAGCGCGCTCACGCCCGCTTCGGGCCGGCTGCCCCCGCCGACGCTGGTGATGTTGTCCGTCATGGCGGTCGCCTCGATCGGTCGGCCGGGCACCGGAATGATGCCCGTCGAAAGTTGGACATATCGAGTGGCGGAGTCCTCACGTGCCCTGGTGTGTGACGTGCATCACATCTCCTTTCGGGGGTACACGGTCGTTCCGAGCCTGCGTGGGAGCGCCATGATCGAACGCACTGCTTCCTCACGACTGGGGTGCGGCCTGCCCGACCGTCTGCTGGCGGTGCGGGCGGCCGAGGGAGACGAGGACGCCTTCGCCGTTCTCGTCCAGCGGCACAGCCGCTCCCTCCTGACCCTGGCCCGCTGCATGCTGGGCAACCCCCAGGACGCCGAAGAGGCCGTTCAGGACGCCTTCGTCAGCGCCTGGCGCCACCTGCCGGAATACCGCCACAGGGCGGAGTTCCGCACCTGGATGTACCGGATCACCGTCAACCGCTGCCAGACCATGTGCCACCGCCGGCCGCCGCCCCTCCCCCTGGACACCGTCGCCGAACCCGCGGCGGGCGACGCGTGGAGCCAGCCCGCCCGGGCCGCCGAGCAGGACGCGGCCACGGCCGCCCTGTTCCGCGCACTCGCCGAGCTGGACGCCGGACAGCGGGTCTGCTGGATCCTGCGGGAGGTGCAGGGCCTGCCCTACAAGGAGATAGCGCACGTGACGCGTACCGGCGAGCAGACGGTACGCGGCAGACTGTTCAGGGCACGCCGATCCCTGCAGGAGGCGATGGGCTCATGGCGCTAGACGACCCGCACACGCGGCCTCCCGAACCGCCCGGAGCCGACGGGCCCCGCAACGGCTGGGCCGCCGCCGACGTGCCCCCGATCGCAGGCGATGAGGTACTGCCCTGCGGCCGCCTGCTCAGCCGGGTCTGGGAACAGGCGCGGGACGCACCGCCGGCCGCGGACCCGCACCCGGTGTCCTGTCCTCACTGCCGAGAGGCGGTCGAGGGACTGGCCACGGTGAACGCGGCCGCCCGGACACTGCGCGACGAGGACCCTCCGGGCCTGCACGCACTCGCCGACCGGGTCATGGACGTCGTCAGGGCAGAGGTCCGGTTCGGGCGGCTGCTGCCCCTGGCCGACCCCGACCGGGACCTGCGGATCGCGGAGAGCGCCGCGGCGAAGGTACTGAGGCGGGCCGCGGACACGGTCCCCGGTGCCAGGGCCGCGACCTGCCGGCTCGTACCCGAGGGCAACGGCACCGACGTGCGGGTGACCATGACCCTGGCCGCCGCCCTCGACCGCCCGCTGCCCGAACGGGTCCACCAGGTGCGCCGATCGGTCCTCCACTCGGCCGGACAGGACCTGGGGCTCACGGTGACAGCCGTCGACATCACCGTGGCCGACGTACTGGAACCGGGACCGACCCTCGGTCCCCGCCTCCCGACGGGCGGTGGCGCATGATGACCGCCACCGGCACCACCGCGCTCCTCGGCGTCGCGGCCGAGGCAGCCCTCGCGGTTCCTGGCGTGGCCGCCCTGCAGCCCCGCCTCGCCCGGCGCCTCGCGGCAGCCGCCGCGCCCACCCGGGCGGACACCACGCCGCCCGAGGCCGGCGTACGCGCCGACCGGGCGCCGGACGGTTCCGGATGGCACATCGAGGTGCGCTGCGTCCTGACGGAGGGTCGGCGGGCGCTGGACATCGCCCGAATCGTCCACGACCGGGTGACAGCCACCCTCGTCACTCACCTCGCCACCCACGGTGCCGCGGAGCCGGTCACCGTCGCGGTCACGGTGACCGGTATCGCCGCCTGGCGCGACGCGGCATGAGCGGCGGCGCGGGCACAGGCCCCACGAACCGTCGTTCGGCAAGCAGCAGGTCGCCGACCGTGGGAGCACGCTGCCCCCCTCCGGAAGTCCTACATGGGCGGTCGCGGCTCAAGCCTCGATGCCGCCGACGATCCGGCTCTCGTGCGGGGTGACCGGCTGTGAGTTACGGGTACGCGGGGAGGCGGCCGACCACGGCAGCGGGAGAGATGAGGGTCGCATGCGTACTGTCCTCGGCAGCCGTCCGCCTGCCGCCATGCGCGACGGCCCACTGCGTGGCCGGGTCGCTGTGGTCACGGGGGCGGCGCGCGGCGTCGGCGAGGCACTGGTGCGGCGCCTGTCCGCGGAGGGCATGCGGATCGCTCTGCTCGGTCGTGAGGAGGAGACGCTGTCCCAGGTGGCGGCGTCACTGGCCGTCATGACCGTCTGCATCGAGGCGGACGTGACCGATCAGGTCGCCCTCGACAGGGCTGCGCGGCAGGTCGAGGAGCGGCTCGGACCGGCCGACGTCGTCGTGGCCAACGCCGGCGTCGCCGTCGGCGGGCCCTTCACCCGCACCGAGGCCGAGCTGTGGCGACGCGTCGTCGACGTCAACCTGGTCGGGGCGGCGAACACCGCGAGGGCCTTCCTTCCCCAACTCGAGCGGACCGGAGGTTACTTCCTCCAGATCGCCTCGACCGCAGCGTTCGGCTCCGCTCCGATGATGAGCGCCTACTGCGCGTCCAAGGCAGGCGCGGAGTCCTTCGCCCTGGCGCTGCGCGGTGAGGTCGCCCCCCGAGGGGGTCGCGGTCGGCATCGCCTACCCGCACTGGACCGGCACCGACATGATCGCCGGAATGGACGAGCACCCGGTGATGGGAGTCCTCTGCCGACACCAGCCGCCCTTCGCTCGGCGGGTCCACAGTCCCGCACAGGTGGCCGACTGGCCCGCCACCGGCATCACACACCGTGCCCGGAGCATCTACGCGCCCCCGTGGCTGCGCTGGTGCCAGCCCTTGCGGCCGGTCTTCCCGTTCGTGGTCGGCCGCATCACCCGGCGCGAACTGGGGGAGGGGTCGACCGACGAGCTCGGTGCCGATGTCGACGTGCTCGGGGCGGGCGGCCGCGCCGACTGGATGTCGGTCAGGCCCGAGACCTGACCCGTGACGGGGGCCGGAGGCGTCCAGAGGGTGTCCGACAGGCCGTGCGACGTCCGCGCATGCTGCGATCGCAGAGCGAGAGCCGGCCGGACCGGCCGATCAGAACGCTCGGTAACACGCCGGAAGCAGGAGACTCGGCCCCGGGGAGACCGTAAGGACATGCCCGGGCCCCTGCCGTATACGGACGCGGTGCACTGCCCGGGGAGTGGTTTCCCAGGGTGGAAGCGGCCGTAGAGCCCTCAGGCGGGTAGGTGGTCGCCATGGACGAGGATGACGCGGCCGCGGCGCTGCGAGCGGCGCTCGACCAGCTGGCGTTCGCCACCCGGAGCGCGGCGGCGCTGTCGAGCACGCTGGACGCGGTCGAGGGGCTCAGGCGGGTGTGCCGCGTGCTGGTGCCGGGGCTGGCCGACTGGGCCGCGGCCGATCTGGTGGACGAGGACGGCGCCGTCGAGCGGGTCTGTGTCTCACACCGTGACCCCAACACCGCCCTGACCGGCCTGACGGGACCGTTGCCGCCGGTGCCGGAGACGGCGACAGGCCCGCTGTCCCGGGTGCTTCGCGGCGCCGGCCCCCTGCTGTTGTCGGCCGGGCGGCTGCCGACCGCGCAGGAGGCGTCCGATCCGCTGCACAAGGCAACCATGCAACCGTTCGCCCGACTCGGGGGAGACTCCGTGATCGTGGCACCCCTGCGGGCACGCCGGCGAGTGCTGGGTGCGCTGACCCTCGTCAGGGGCGAGGGACACCCGCCGTGGGCCGAGGCTGACCTGGAACTGGTCGAGGACCTGACCCACCGCATCGCGCTGGCCCTCGACAACGCCAGGCTCTACGCCGAGACCCAGGCCGTCGCCGAGCGCCTCCAGCGCTCTCTGCTGCCGGACCTGCCCGTCGTACCGGGTCTGCGCGTCACCGCCCGCTACTCCCCGGCGCTCGCCACCGCGCAGATCGGCGGTGACTGGTACGACAGCTTCGTCCTGCCGGAAAGCGGTGACACCACTTTGATCATCGGCGACGTCACCGGCCACGATCTGCATGCCGCCGTGACCATGAGCCAGATCCGGAACATGCTGCGTGGCATCGCCTGCGACCGCCGGGAGCCCCCCGGCATGATCCTGCGCCGCTTGGACCTCGCAGTCGACGCCCTCTACAGCCACCGCACCGCCACCTGCGTGTACGCACTGCTCAAGGGCCAGGAAGGAGGGCCGTACCAGCTGGAGTGGGCGAGTGCCGGACATCCACCACCCCTGCTGGTCACCGCGGACGGCGACACCACCTACCTCTGGGAAGCACACGGCCTGCTGCTGGGCGTCGACCCGCACGCCGAACGGCCCAGTGCCTGCCTGCCCCTGCCCGAGGGCAGCACCCTGCTGTTGTACACGGACGGTCTGATCGAACGGCGCGGCGAATCCATGGATCACGGCATGACCCGGCTCCGGCAGCACGCTGCCGCCCTGGTCGACCAGGACATCGACGAGCTGAGCGACGAGCTGATGAACGCACTCGTGGCAGGGGCCCACGACGACATCGCCCTGCTCGCCCTGCGACTGCCACAGTCGGACGAGGGCGTCTCGCCCTGAGGGCGAATCCTCGCCGTACGCGATGATCCTGCGACCGTGACACTAGGTGTGCACGCGCCGGCAAGGAGACAACGCAAGAGCCCGGATCATGTACGGGCGGCCTGCCGAGCAGCGAGGAGGGCGAGGCGGCCACCCGTGGGCCAGGAGATCGACACTCACGTCAGCGCCCGTCCGAGTCCGTCCGGCCAGGCGTCCTGCGGACGCGGTCAACCGCATCGCCGGGCCGGATGAGCGGACCGGCGGCTCGTTTCCCCACCGCGCCCGGGCCGGCGCTCCCCGGCTTCCGGGGCTCCGCCTGTCCGGCAGCACAAGCCCGACGGCTCCGCAGGGCGCGGTCCTCGGCGCGGGACTGCGCCGCGTACGGGAGATCACCGAGACCGCCATGGGCCATGTGCGGCTCGCCGCTGTTCGCGGCACGTGATCCTGCACGTCGGCAGCCGCGCTTGCCACTGCGTCCCGCTGCTCGACGAGCGTGGTGCCTTGCTGGGAGCGATCTCGACGCATCACGCCCGGCCCATCGCCGGATTCACCCGCAGCCAGCTCGCGGCCCTGCGCGAAACCGCCGACGTGGCGGGCAGCTGGCTGGCATGACACCGACGCACCGTCATCCCGGACGCCATGGAGGATCTCCAACGCACAGCGTCCCAGGCGTACGGAGCGGCTGTTCGGCCCGCGCCGGCCTGCCGCCCGGTGCCGGTACGCGGCCTCGGCGGGCACCGGCCCGCGTACATACAGCTTCTCGCTCAGCGCATGACGCAGACGAGAACGGACCGGCCACGACGTTGTCCCGAGCTGCGTTCCGGTTTGGCCCCGGCGCTTCGTAGCGTGCGTGATCAGCGACCGCCGGAGAGTCTGGCGTGCGACGTTTTGGTCAGGTGGGTTCGGGGACGCGTTGGGCGGAGGTCGTGTCGCGTGCGGGTTCGGAAGTGAGCTGGCATTCCACTCGTCCGCCCGCCCTGCCGTCCGACTCAGAACGCGGGCGGCAGAGCTGTTCTGCGTTCAGATGTATCGTGCGGTGGCCAGTGCCTTGTTGAGAGCGGTGCGGATCTCGTCGGGCAGCTGTTCGCTGTGTACCCAGTCCACGATCAGTTCGGATACCTGCCGCAGTTTCGTATTGGTGTGCTGTGAGATCTCTCGTAGCACTTGGAATCCTTGCTCGGGATGCAGGCCACCAACGGTGATGACCACGCCGATCGCTTGGTCGACCACGGTGTGGGAGACGACGGCCTCCTGCAGCTGACTGATTTCCGTCTGCAACTCGCTGATTTTGTTCAGGGGCGGTGTCCGTGCCGGAACCAAGTGCTCCTCGAGCCGCATCGGGGTGCCGTTCAGAGAGTCTTCCATCATGATCACATCCCAGACCTCGGGTTTCCCGTCCGGGGCGCCGGTGCCGTACGGAATTGCGAGGACGACAGTTCGACTATTACCCCAGGTTGCCGTTTTCGTGCATCCCGTTCCACGGCGCGCAGCAGCCGGTGGAGCGGAGCTCACTCAGGGTTCAACTCGGCCATGACGGTGGGCCCTGCCCTGCGACGATCTGTACCGCTCGGATCGCGGGATGTGCCGTCCATGGTCGCGGGTGGCTGTCGGCGCGCCCGATCCGGGCGGAGGACTGTTCGACCATCAGATACCGGGGCAGGATCACGAGGCCGGGTATCGTCCTGGCTCGACCGACCGTGTTCACAGTCGGTTCGCGGGTCTCCGGTGCGGGCGCCGACGGCCGTGCGTTCGGAGTGCATCAACCGCAGCCGGAAGAAGACGTCTTGATCGCGGCGTCCCAGAGCATCCCCTCCTCCCGGGGCCCTGCGCACCGGTCGCGGCTTAGATTGAGCGCCTGTCGCACATCGCGGCAGCCATTTCGGTGTGGGTGGGGGACTCGGGAGGGGGACCCGGAGGTGGGCGGCGTTCAGCAGTGTATCCATGGGGCTGGCTCGACTCAGGCTCCTCCGGTTCAGCCAACGAGCCGGGGTAGCTGCTGACGGGACCGCAGTGGTGGTGCCCATGGCCCCGCCGTTGGTCTGGCGGGTGGTGACGGCGAGTTCCACGCACGACCCTGTGCCATCGCGACCCGGGAGGTGCCCTCATTCCGCGGGAGCGCTGCCCGCTGCTGTGGGCACTGGCCGAGAGGCGTGCGGCACGCGGGGACGACGACAGGTGCCTGCGTGGTGACGGACGGCTGGTCCCGATCTCCTGGTCGGCCACCCCCCTGGCGGACGACGTCTCCGGCGTCTGCCAGGGCATGGTCGTGTTGATCGTCGAGACCGCGGCGGACCGCCGTGCCGGTAGGGAACGAGCGGAACGCGCCGAGCGGTCGGAACGGGTGGAACAGGCGGAACGGGTGGAACAGGCGGAACGAGCGGCTCGTGCGAGCGCTCTGGAGAGTCTCGCCGAGCGGCTGACACTCGTCGCGGAGATCACCGACGTGCTCGGTCAGACCCTGGAGGTGGACGAGGCCCTCGCCCGGATAAGCCGCAGCCTTGCTCCCCGCCTCGCCGACTGGGCCGCGATGGACTTGCGGGTCGGCTCCCGTCAGGTGCACCGAGTGGCCGTGACCGGTCCGGAGGGCCGTGCAGCCGGGCAGGAGGACTGGCGCGGTCGTCTGCC
The DNA here is from genome assembly GCF_042892755.1 of Streptomyces sp. NPDC001714. Taxonomy (NCBI): domain Bacteria; kingdom Bacillati; phylum Actinomycetota; class Actinomycetes; order Kitasatosporales; family Streptomycetaceae; genus Streptomyces; species Streptomyces sp. NPDC001714. The sequence goes on along the minus strand of NZ_JBIAUL010000040.1, from coordinate 20,926 downwards.
CCCGGTCGGGGAGGCGACCCACTCGCCCCTGGTCCAGGTACTGATAGGAGGCGCTCCCGTCCTTCAGAAGCGGGTGGACCTGGACGCACCGCCCGACTCCCCGCTGGCCACCGTGCACAGCGCCTTCCTGGGAGCGGCCGGTGCGGCATCCGTCTTCTGCTCGCCGACCACGGCGCCGCGCTCGGCGTCGCCGAGGCTCGCGAGCGGCTGGAACTACTGCGGGTCATCGGTATCGAGGAATGCCCCACGGAACGGGCCCGACGGCACGGTGAAGCGGCCGGCCATGGGACCCGGCTCGGCATTCGGCGGTCAGGTCGGCGGAGTGGCCGCCCCTGAACTGCGGGATTGCGGGCCGGCTGCGTTGCGGGTCCACGTCAGCACGGGACCGGTGGCCGCCAACGTACCGGCCGCGTGGTCGGCAGCGGGCGCGACGCTTGCTGAAACTCCCCACTCCGCTGAACGCCGGACCAAGTGGGGCGACAAGTAGCCCTGGCCGCTTTCCGGGCCCTGTCCGCAGTTTCGTGAATCCCCAGGTCAGCGAGGGGAACGACGGGCACAGCGCTCACGGCGCGGTGAGGTTCTGTTCGGCAAAGAGGCGTTCCGGAGCAGCCCTGGCGCCCTGGAGGCGACCCTGGAGTCGCTCGAAGGCGAGCCTGCTGGATTTCCCGTACGACCAGCTCGCCGTCCAGGGCCGTCGCGTCGGCAGCTGGACCGTGCCCGGAACGAACCTCGGGGAAGGACGGTGCGAGGTTCCTGCCCCTGCGATAGCGCAACACCAAACGCCCGGCATCCAGAGAGAGCAGCGCTCTCCAGCGATCGTTCTCCAGACTCTGGCGTGTCTCCTAAGACATGGGCCCGTCGAGCCGCTTTTGTACAGAGCAGCCGTGGCGGCACCGTCCGCGGGCGAACGCCGGAGCGTGACTGTTCACGGATTGACGCTCACTGCGGTTATTACCAAGCTGGTGGGGGGTTGTGGAAAGGACTGCGGTCGTGAGCGGTGGACAAAGTGGGCTCACCCGATTGCTGACAGCAGCGGAGACAGCGGCGCCGGCGGACGCCGTCGACGTGATCGCGGAGGACCTGCGGCGGCGTTTCGAGGCCACTAAGGTCTCTTTCCTCATCGTGGACCTGACGGGGAAGGCGGTGGCTCGGCTGTCCACCGCTCCCACTCAGGGTGGGCGGCAGGCCGAGCGGGTTCCCCTGTTCGGCAGTGTCTACGAGGAGGTGATCCGTACCCAGCGCCTGTATCAGGACGCGACCGGCGAGGGGCAGCGGGTGATCGTGCCCGTCACCAACCGCGGGGATGCGATCGGGCTGCTGGAACTGCTCCTGCCGACCGGCCCTGGCGAGGATGTGCTCGACGCAGTCGGGGAAGCCGCCCACATCCTGGCCTACATCGTGATCGCCAACGGCCGCTTCACCGATCTCTACACCTGGGGCAAACGCTCCAAGCCGGCCACCCTGGCAGCTGAAATCCAGTACCAGCTGCTGCCCCTGTCGCTGTCGTGCGAGGCCGCACAGTTCACCCTGTGCGGGAACCTGGAGCCCTCCGAGGACCTCAGCGGCGACACCTTCGACTACACCGTGGACCGCGACACCTTGCACGTGTCGGTGACCGATCCCATGGGCCACGACATGGATTCCGCCCTGGCCGCCACGGTCCTGGTGGGCGCCCTGCGCGGTGCCCGCCGGGCGGGCACCGGCCTGGGCGAACAGGCCCACCGGGCAGACCAGGCACTGATCGAACACGGCCACGGTCATGCCACCGGGCAGCTCCTGCGCATCAATCTCCATACCGGGCGGGCCCGGTTCGTCAACGCCGGTCATCCCTGGCCGCTGCGCATGCGCGACGGGGCTGTGGAGACGATTGCCTGCGAGGTGGACCATCCCTTCGGGCTGTCTGAGCTGACTCCCCACCCGTACCGTGTGCAGGACCTCGACCTGCGGCCCGGTGACCGTCTGCTCATGTTCACCGACGGCATGCTCGAACGTCACGGAGAGAAGGTCGATCTGCCCGCCCTGCTGGGGTGCACCCGGAATCTGCACCCGAGGGAGACCGCGCTGGCGCTGACGTCCGCGGTCCGGGACGCCGCCGACGGCCGGCTCGAAGACGATGCCACCGCCGTCTGCCTGGACTGGCACGGCCCCCAGGAGACCCAGCGGCACGTCAGCAGCGGCGCAGACACCCGGCAAGCCTCAGCCGCACGCACGAAGGACCAGTCGTGACCTGGGTGAACGGTGCCAACGCGAATGAGACATCACGAGGTGTCTGGAGAACCGTCCCACTTCTCCTCGGCGGCCCACCCATCGGGCGGCGCCGGGTCGGTGACGGGGGCCGCGAGCATCGGGTCCGGCAGCGCCCATATGCGCCATGCCTTCCACGCGGGCGGCCCTTCGTGCGGTGCTGCTGTTCCCCGTTACTCGAGTAGACCGAGTTCCCAAGCACTCGCCGGTGCCTTTGCCGAGTTGCTAGGCAGCCTCTTTGGCAGCCCGCGCCATGACTTGCGGACAACCGTGCACCAGAATGAGGGCTCGAAGCCGTTCGTGCGATGGCCGATGGAGGGCGACCGTAAGGCGGCCCAGACGGCTGTCTGTCATTGCCGGTCGCGAGTGGGCGGGGAGTCAACTCATTCTCAGCCTGCTCCGGCCAGGTTGGGCATTGGTTCGGGCGAAGCCATCCGGCTGTGGTCGGTAGATGCCGATACGCCGGGATCGATGCGACGGTTGCGCGATGCCGTCCCGGACGGGGGTCTGACTCTTGAGATCTTTGACCGAAGTGTCCAGTCACAGGCTTGTCGACCGTCGTTGCGGGCTGGCTTCTGCTGTCACCGAGCCACAGGGCGTGTCCCTATAGGGGCCTTGCCGAGTCCAGGCGCCATCACGGTTCAGACCGTCCGAGCAGGCCGGTTCACCCAGCCAACACGTCACACGTGGGAGGCGAACCATCATGACGACCCGACAGCGCAGCACCTCCTCGAGCACGGATCCTCCCGTTCGGCGCGAGGTTGTCCTGGGTGTGGACACGCACGGCGAGGTTCACGTCGCCGCCGTGGTCTCCCCGCTGGGGAAGGTCCTGGGCACAGAGTCCTTTCCGGCGACGGCCGTTGGCTACCGTCGGCTGCTCGTGTGGGCCCGCAGGCAGGGGACGGTACGCCGGGCCGGCGTGGAGGGCACCGGCACCTTCGGCGCGGGCCTGTCCCGCTACCTGCTGACCCAGCAGATCCAGGTGTTCGAAGTGAACCGGCGCGACCGCACGGCCCGCCGTCTGCTCGGCAAGTCGGACCCGCTCGATGCGCAGGCCGCAGCGCGAGCCGTGCTCAGCGGTCGCGCCCGGGCCCACGCCAAATCCGGCGACGGACCCGTGCACAGCGCCCGGATCTACAAACTCGCCAAGGACTCCGCGGTCAAGGCCCGCACCCAGGCGATCAACCAGCTCAAGGCCGTCCTGGTCATCGCCGATCCCGCCCTGCGGGAACGGTTGTCAACCTTGGGCAATGCCGAGCTGTTCCGCACCTGCGCGACCCTCAGCCCGCCCGATGGTGGGGGAAACGAGGACGCGGTGGCCCAGGCCACCCACATGACGTTACGCATGCTCGCCCAGCGTATCGAACAGCTCACCGCGCAGATCAATGAGCTGAACCAACACCTGACCCAACTCGTCGAACGTCACGCCCCACAGCTGCTCGTGCCGGTGGGTATCGGCCCGGACAGCGCCGTCACTCTCCTGATCACCATGGGAGACAACCCCGAGCGGCTGAACACCGAGGCGTCCTTTGCCGCCCTTTGCGGAGTCAGCCCCATCGAGTACTCCTCTGGCCGGCGGCGCACGCGTCGGCTCAACCACGGCGGCGACCGGCAGGCCAACGCCGCCCTGCACCGCATCGTCTTCACCCGCCTGCGCCACGACCCGCGCACCCAGGCGTACTACGAACGCCGCACCCAGGAAGGCAAGACCCGACGCGAGATCATCCGATGCCTCGAACGCAATGCCGCCCGAGAGGGCGTTCACCTGATCCGGCCCGTCCCTTCACACCCCCCGTCATGGGGGCGGCCGTGAGATGTGGGAGCGTGAGTCGGGTGAGTGAGAGTACGTCCTACACCCTGCAATACCGCTTTGACGGGCCGGAAGAGGCCCCCGTACTGGTCCTGGGCCCGTCACTGGGCACCACCTGGCACATGTCGTAGAAGCCGTCCAGGACCGTCCATCCAGTCCTGTGCGGGCACATATGTCTAGGTTCGAGATCGTGTGCCGAGAGGGTGTCCACGGGGTTTGTGACTCGCCCGTGACAGCTGGCAGCGTGAGGAAGCCCCCGTCGGCTGGTTGTGTTTTGGGCTGGCTCGGCGGCATGGCTGGCGCGATGGTGGATATGGCGAGCGCTGAGCCGACGTACTGGATGCGGGCCTCTTCTGCGGCGGCTTACCGGTAGACGCGCCTGTGGTGTGCCGCTTCGATTTCGGCAATGCGCCTTTGCTCCGAGGTTGCGCTGGCGGGCGTGATCTCCTGGGTGGTCTCCGCAGGCTGGTCTTCGGTGGAGTGTTCGACGGTGTCGGTCCGTTCGCCGGCTGGGTGTGGTTGGCGGCTGCCGCGGACGTGGGTGGGCCCGCGCCGCTCGTGTCGGAGTCGGCGTGGGCCGTGTTTCGGTGGGTCAGTGCAGTGTGCTGACTTCGGTCGCCGAGAGTGTGTGTGGGTAGACGTGGACGTCGGTGACGGAGCCGGGGAAGGCCAGATAGGGGGTGGTGGCGGATGCGCTGTTGATGCAGCCGCCGATGGTGAGGTGCATGGAGGAGTCGTACTGGGGGCTGAGGTTGGTGGCGGTCCCGATGAGGGTGCCGTTCTGGTAGAGGGCCATGTTGCCGGTGGTGGAGCCTCCTGTGGCGGGTGCCGGGGAGGTGGCGACGAGGTGGGTCCAGGTGCCGTCACCACGGGCAACGGCTAGCGGACGTCGACGTAGTCGGTGACCCGGGCGCTTCTGAGGTAGTGGTCTCCGGTCTCGCGGTTGAGCGCGAGGGCCCAGGTGCCGTCCTGCTTGGCGGTCACCATGCCCTCGAGGTGGCCCTTCTTGTCGATGTCCAGCTCGCAGACGTAGTGGTAGGTGCTGGAGCCGCGGGGTTTGAAGTAGAGGGTGGGCCAGGCGTCGTCGGTGAGCGGTTTCCAGGTGGTGCCCTTCTTGTACTGGAGGGTGCCGGCGAATCTGATGGGCTGTCCCTTGCGGACCGGGTCGGGGGAGGCGTGGAAGCCGGTGATGCGGGTGGCGTAGCGGTAGAGGTGGACGGGCTTGGTGGTGCTGGTACCGAGGTCGGGGTTGCCGTCGAAGCGGGCCCGCCAGTAGGCGTCGGTGTCCGGCGCGGTGAGGGTGCGGGCGAACGTCTCCAGGGTCAGGGGTTTGTTGTGGCGGATCTTGATGGGGATGGTGGTGGCGTTCTTCCAGCCGCTCTTGCCGTCCTTCGAGTACTGCAGAGTGACAGTGGGCTTGGCGGGCCAGTGGGCGCGTGCGTCTTCGTAGTAGACGTAGCCGTCGTCCACATGGAGGGCCGAGTCGTCGTACAGGGACACGCCCGCGTCGATGTGGGTGGTGTAGGCGACGTGGAGGCTGAAGGGTTCGGTGGCTTCCTGCTGGAAGGGCATCCCGCTGTTGCCGGCGACGAGTTCGGCGTTCGGGGCGGCGTTGTACGAGGAGACGGGCAATGTGTAGGCGCCCTTGCTGTCGGTAGTGGTCTCGCCGACTGCGAAGGCGGGAAGACCGTCCGAGCCGAGGCCGAAGAGGGTGATCGAGGTGTTCGGCAGTGGTTGCCAGCCGGCGGTGGTCTGGATCTCGGCGTGCCCGGTGACGGTTCCGGTGGCGCCCTGTTTCAGGTTCAGGGCGTGGGTGCTTGCCGTGAAGCGGACCGGTGCCTGGGTGGTGTGCAGCCACTGGGTGGGGTACGTCGACAGGTCGATCGCTCCCGGGTAGCTGCTGGAGGCCAGGGGCGCGGCGGACAGCCGGAAGGACTGCTCGGTGGGGACGTAGGCGGCGGTGAAGCGGCCGTCGGGGCCGGCGGTCGCGGTCACGGTCGTCCGGCCGAGTCCGGTGTCGGCGACGACGTCGACGGGCGTGTCGGCGGCGGGGGTCGGGGTGTCGGGGGTGCGGGGATCCCGGGCGACGGCGGTGCCGCTGACGGAGACCTGCTGGTGGAGGTAGTCGGGCACACTCGGGGTGGGGGTCAGACCGGAGACCATGACGATGGTCCGGTACTGCAGGGGGTCGCGGGAGAGGGCGCCGGTGACGGTGGCGCCGGAGGCGTCCTGCAGATCGACGGTGACCCGGTAGTCACCGAGGTCCGCCAGGTGGACCGGCGCCCGCCAGGTACCGGACGTCGCGTCCTGTCCGGAGTACTGGGTGAAGTCCTCGGTCGATCCTGCCTCTTGGGCTCCCTCCGGTGCGTCCAGCGGATAGAAGTGGGCCGTGATACGGGTGATCGGGCTGTCGGAATGCGCGGTCACGAAGACCAGACCCGGCTCGTTCCAGCCGTTGGCGTCGACCAGGACGGGGCCGCCGGTGGTGCCGTCCGCCCAGGCCGGTGCGAGGCCCGTGAGCAGGCCGGTGGTCAGTGCGGTTGCCGTGGCCGCCGCCAAGAAGGTGCTGCGTCTCATGATGGTCCCCCCAGAGAATTGGTCGACTCTGCAAGCGAGAGCGCGAGGATCCGACTGCGGTCCCTCGGCGCTCTTGGATCGGTCAAGTGATCGAGAACTGTAGTGGTGCGCTCTGACGGTTCGATACGCAGGTCTGCTGCACGATCGTCCCGTCGGACCTGGCAGGCGCTCGACCGAAGTGACTCGGCCGAGCGCCTGAACGCCCCTCAGCGGTCAGTCGAGTTGGCTGATGGCAGGGTTGTCACCGGGCGCGGCCGCGTCGGCGGGAGGCAGGGCGGTGTTGTAGATGTGGATGTCGCTGATGCCTGCGTTGGCGTACTCGCCGTAGGCGCCGGAGGAGAGTTTGCGGCCGATCTGGAGGGAGCCGGTCGCGTTCCAGGGAGTGTAGGTCCAGTCCTTGGCGGCGGTGAGCTTGCCGTCGACGTAGAGCCGGATTTCCTGGTTGGTGACGTCGAAGACGCCTACCAGGTGTGTCCATTTGCCAATGACGGGCTTGCTGCCGTAGGTGGCCTGCCAGACGGCACCGCTCGCGTCGGTGCTGTGTCTACCGAAGGCCCACGCCTGGGCGCCCGAGGAGTAGTACAGCTGAAAGCCGTTGTTGACGGTCCCGTCCTGCGAGACGAATGTCGAATTGGCGGACGACGAATTGAGCTTGATCCAGGCGGAGACGGTGAAGCTTCGCGAGGTGTCGACGGCAGCCCCGGAGGTGTTGGCATGGCCGGTGGTGCCGTTGAGGTTGATGTACTTGCTTCGAGTCGAGTCGCTGCTCCAGGTATAGGCGCCGCTCAGTGACGCGGGGAGCCCACCGCTGCAGCCGGCGTCTGTCGCGGTGGCGCAGTCGGCGGCGGTGTTGCCGGCGCCGTCGTCAAGGTTCCACCAGTGAGTCGCGGCGTTGGAGGCGGTGCCCAGGGAGACAGGGGCGGCGAAGTTGGCGGTGGTACCGGTCGACGTGGTACCCGGGTACTCGATCAGTTCGCCGTGGGTGTCGGTGACGTAGAGATCCGGGTTGCCGTCCGAGCCGCCGGAGAGGCTGTTCACGTCGCCGGACGATGCGACCTGGGGGTAGGTCGCCGGAGGCAGGGTGAGGGGCAGCGCGGTGCGGGTGGTGGCGTGCAGGAGCGGGGGCAGGCCGTCGGAGCCGAGGGCGAGCGAGTAGGTGTACAGGGCGCCGGTGGTCTTGTCGCGGGCCCACAGGGTGGGAGTGCCGCCGACGGTACCGGGCGCGATGAGGGTGAGGCCGGACCAGTCGCCGTCACCGAGCAGGACCGGGTTGGCGAGGTGCTTGCCGTTGTCGGTCTGGTAGATCCACAGCTTGCCGCTCTCCACAGTGATGATGGCAGGGTGTCCCTGCTGGTTTCCGTAGACGTTGCCGGGGGCGATGAGCTGGGTGATGTTCCAGGGTGTGGTCGGGTCATATCCGGCTCCCGCGCATCGGCTGTCGGGAACGGTCGGCTGGCAGGGGTCCTTGGTCACGGGGTCGCCGGAGCGCTTGCCGATGTAGCCGGGGTAGTTGGACCAGGGGACGAGAGGAAAAGCGTTGTCGTTGGCAGGATCTAGGTCGTTCGGGACGACGTACAACTTGGATGTCTTGCGGTTGAAGGCGAACAGATCATCGACGTCAGCACCGTGCAGGTTTCCACGGTGGGCAATCAGGTAGTTGTTCCAGCCGGTTCCGTCAGGCGAGTCGGCCGGGGTGGAGACGAGGACCGGGCCGTTGATTGTGGGAGTCGTGGTGGTGGGGCCGGTCTGGGCGGGGGCGGGGCTCTGGGCGGGGTCGGTGTTGCCGGGGATGAGTTCGAGGTCGCCGGTCTTGGTGGTGGCGAGTAGGTCAGGGACGCCGTCGCCGCTGATGTCACCCGGGGTGATCTTCGTGGCGGGGTTCCAGGGGACGGTGAAGGTGTAGCTGGCCGGGGCCTGCGAAATATTGCCAGCCGCGTCGACGGCTGCGACATACAAGGTGTGCACGCCCCAGGTGGGCAGGGTGACGGCGATGTTGCCGGTCGCGGTGCCCTGACTGTCGGTACTTGTGACGGACACGGGCGTGCCGGTGGTGGCGGTGGGCTGGCTGTCGAGGAGCCACCGGAAGTGGTCAACGCCGCTGGACAGGCATGCGTTGGGCATGCAGCTGCTGTCGGAGGGGGCACCGTCCGCCGCAGTGACGGTGAAGCTGGTCTTGGTGCCGGCGTGGATACCGCTGGCCGTGGCGCCTGTGCCGACGGGCGGAACATCGGAGTTGTCGGCGATATCCGGGGTGCCCGGCGGGGTGAAGTCGGTCTTGAACCAGCAGTGGTCGCTGATGTCGGAGGTCAGGCTCAGAACTGAGTTGTTGTCCTGTGCGTAGGCGTCCCAGCCGTACTCGTGGCCGTCTTTGAGGGTAAACCCGATGGGTAGGCTGACGTCTCTGGCGGTGTCCGCTGCGACGTAGCCGGTGGTGGGTTTGCCTTCGTCCTGGGCGTTGCCGTTGGAGTCGAGGACGGTTCGGTCCCAGACGTGAAAGACCGCCCTGACGTTCTCGCCGGATACGTTCGATTTGACCTTGGCGTGCAGTTGGATGTTGCTTCCGGCGCCAGAATAAGTGGTCGCGCCGATCCAGCCGTCGCCGCTCATGACACAGTTGCCGGTTGCGCCGGTTGCAGGGGGCGTGGTTAGGAGATTGGTCGGGACGTCCGGGGGGATGTCGAATTTCACTGTCAGGCTGAGGGAGCTGGACATCCGCAGGTAGTCGTCGTTGCTGGAGGAGATGCTCTCGTTGCCGAAGAGACCGACGGTCCAGTGGTCGCCGCTGGCGCTGTGGTAGGTCGCTATCCGCTGGGCCTGGGCGAGGACTTTGAAGGTTGCAGGGTGGTTGCTGCAGCTGCTGCCGGAGTTGGCCCCACTGGGAATCGTGATTTTGACGGGGTCATAGTTGTCGTCGATGGGGTCGGGTTTGTTGTTCCAGTCGGTGCCGGAGTCGATCGAGCCTGTGGTGTGGAGGGTGATCGGCTGGTTCTGCGAGCAGTCCCAGCTTGCGGCGTAGGTGGAGTTCACCGTGATCTGAGCGTCGTAGACATGCATGGAGGGGTCGAGTTTGTCAGTGGGGATGGTGTAGTAGGCGCGCTCCAGGCCGGTACCGCAGACGCCGCCCCAGCGCTGGTAGCCCACGCCCTCACCGAGGGTCTGGAGTTTGTCGTACTGCGGGCTGTCAGCGCAGGTGGAGCTGGAGTACACCTCGTCGTAGTGGCCGGCGTCCTCGGTGACCGGGTTGTTGAATGGGTCGATGTACACCGGGTAGGTGGTGTCCGGGGCGTTGAGGACGCTTGTGTCCGGTGCCAGTGTGATGCCGCTGGACGTGGTGCTCATCGGCACCGTGGTGACGTTGGCTCCCTCACCGGGGCCGTCGGCGGAGGACGCCGTAGGGGCATCGCCGGCCGTCGTGGTGTCCGAGGCGGGTGCGGTTGTCGCCGGTGCGTCCGAAGTGGTGCTGGAGTCCCACATCAGCGGGCGCGGGCTGGTGTAGGCGACGGTGCCGTCCGCGGTGGTGGCGTTCATGCCGCCCGAGTCCGTGGCGGAGAGGGTCAGGCCCTGGGTGGAGGCGGCCTCGGTGAGCTTCTTGATGTGCGGGTCGGCTGCGGCTGCGGCGTCGTGGACGATCAGTACATCGCTGAAGCCGCCCTGGTCGGTGACTGACACAGACAGATCCACGCCGGGCAGAACCGACCTGTAGACGGCGGTGTCGTCGCTGACGACGGGCGCGGGCAGCGTGAAGGGCATGGTCAGAGCCATGCTGTGCCCGTCTTCGTTGGTCTGTGTGACCAGCGGGCCACTGCCGCCGCCCGACAGGGTGACGTCGTTCGGCGTGGCCTTGGGTGAGAGGGTTCCGTCCGCATTCGTGGCCAGAGTGGCGTCGACGGGTGTCCAGGCGCCGTCCTTGAGGACCCGTACCGGCATGACATTGATGGTGGAGGTGAACGTGCCGTCGGGGTTGGCGGTGACGGTGGAGGTCTCCGTCGTGAGGGAATCGACGGGCGCATCGTGACCGCTGGCGACGGCCTCGGCCTGGGCGGCCAGCATCGGATCACTCGGGGATGACTCGTCGGCGCTTGCCGGCACGGCGGGAACGGTGAGCAACAGCCCTGCCAGCGCGGGGATCAGCGCCAGACGGCGCGTCAGTTTTCTTCTCCTGCGCTGCTTTCGGGTATATCCGGACAACACTTAGCAACTCCCCCTCTTTTTGCAAATGCTTTGCATTCGTGATCTTCACCACATCGATGGATGTTGAAGCTGTGGCGAACGGTGTGCGTGGTGTCCGGTTTGCCATCAGGTGTTGATGTTCGCGACTTCACGGAAAGGGCACATCAGGCACTCAGTTGGCATACGTCATGGTCACATCGCCGGCACAGGGTATTGAGTTGCCCGCCCCCTATCAATAGCCTCCCGACGATCACGCAGCGGGCGTGGTGGGGGGACGACGGTCTGTCAGGACCGCTGGTCGTGGGGGGATTTCAGTGAGCGGCAAGCGGCGTTGGTATGCGAGCGTCCAGTACCGGATCTGGGGGAGAGCGCTGACTCTCGCGACGACAGCCGTCGCGTTGCTGACTCTTCTCGTGCCCGCTGCGGTGGCCGCCGGCGTGGTCGTGGGGCCCTACCGCTTCAAGGGCACGGTGTGGAACCCGAAAACCCTGCCGAAGACCCCGGCAGTGGGCAGTCATACCCTGCGCCAACCCGCCTCCGTGCACCCCAAGGGCTACAAGGCGGCGAACCGCTATCAGGCCGTCAAACCGGTGTGGCCGGAGGCCGGCACGAAAACGGTGTTCCTGACGCACACCACCGGACCTGGCAACACCACCTCCAGCATCGCGGCGACGCCGGGTCTGCCGTCCAGCCCCGCCAGTGCTTCCAGTGCTCCCTCCAAAGTGAAATCCACGCCTTCCCCGAGCACTCGCGTCCTTCCGGTGACGAAGCCCGTCAAGGCCGGTGCCCTGCCCGTGTGGGTGTCTCCGGCACCTGCCGCCAAGCACAAGTCAGGGTCCGCCAAGGCATTCGGCCCGGCGGCGGTCAAGGTGAAGGTGGCGTCGCACGCCCAGACCTTGCGGGCAGGCGCCGACGGCATGCTGCTCGCCTTCACCCGCGCCGATGCGAAGTCCGGTGGTGGCCGGGTGCGCGTGGTCATCGACTATTCGTCGCTGGCCAAGGCGTACGGCGGTGGGTTCGGTTCACGGCTGCGGCTGTTCCAGGTTCCGGCCTGTGCGATGACCACGCCTCAGCTGAAGCAGTGCGGGACGCGGACGCCCATCACGTTCATCAACAGGGCGACAGCGGACCAGCTGACCGCCACGCTCTCCCTCGGCTCCTCCAGCGCCGCGGCGTCACGTACCGCGAGCGGCACGGCCGAGCCGATGTCGGCGAACACCACCACGGCGAACACGACGACCGTGGAGGTCACCTCCGGCAGCTCCGGCTCCCAGGGCACCTACGCGGCAACTTCCCTGAACCCTGCGGGGAGCTGGCAGACCTCCGGTACCGGCGCCTTCACCTACTCCTACCCGATCGACGTCCCGTCCGCAGTCGGCGGGAACGCCCCGTCGGTGGCGCTGTCCTACGACTCGCAGTCCGAGGACGGGGAGACTTCGGCCCGGAACTCCCAGGCGTCCTGGATCGGTGACGGCTGGGACTACCAGCCGGGCTTCGTCGAGCGGGCGTATCGTTCCTGCGGCGCTCTGCTGGACAGCAGCGGCAAGAAGATCGTCAAGGGATCCGGGGACCAGTGCTGGGCCGGTGACAACGCCACGATCTCCTTCGGCTCGCACTCCGGGCAGCTGGTGCCCGACGGCGTCGACTCCAGCGTGCCGGGCGAGATCAAGCAGTGGCGGCTGCAGGGCGATGACGGCACCCTGGTCCAGGAGCTGTCCGGAGCCGCCAACGGCCTGCACGACGGCGTCTACTTCCGGCTGCTGACCACGGACGGCACTGCCGCGTACTTCGGTGCCGACCATTCCCCGACGGGCCCCGGACCATCCGGGGCGATGCAGTCCGGTACTCCGGGCGACTCCTCGACCGATGCCGCCTGGGGTGTGCCGGTACTGCACCCGGAATCGAGCGACCCGTGCTACGACTCGGCCAAGGGCAAGGCGTCGCAGTGCGACAAGCACGAGGGCTGGCGCTGGAACCTTGACTTCGTCGTCTCGCCGAGCGGGTTCGTCGAGCGCTACGACTACACGACCGAGACCAACTACTACGACCTGGGCGGCGGCCAGGCCGCGACCGGTGACTCGGGCACCCTGACCTCGTACGTCCGCGGCGGCAAGCTCGACTCCGTCTCCTACGGCTACAAGCTCACCGATGAGCAGACCGGCCGCAAGCCCGCGGGCCAGGTGGTCTTCACCTCCAAGCAGCGCTGCCAGACCACAGACACCTTCACCGACTGCTCGGCGGGAAACCTCAACGACAACACGGCCCCGCACTGGCCTGATGTGCCGTGGGACCTGCACTGCGACTCCACCGACAGCACCACCCTGCCGTCCGGGTCCACCTCCGTGCCCACGAACGTGTGCGTGACTGCCGGACCGACGTTCTGGTCCACCACCCGGCTGGACAGCATCACCACGAAGGTCCACGTCAAGGATTCCTCGACGGACGATCTCGTCGACGTCGACAGCTATCAGCTGGGGCAGGTGTACTCGGACGCGGGCGGGACGGTCGACCCGGTCACCGGTACCACTGTCGACCCCAAGGACGCGGGTTCTCTGCAGGCCGTGATGTGGCTGCAGTCGATCCAGCACACCGGCAAGGACACCTACGGCAACGGCAACAGCGCCATCAAGCTCAACCAGGTCTCCTTCACCGGTACCGAGATCGACAACCGGGTCAATGACACCTCCCCGTCGGCGCCGCCGCTGTACCGGCCGAGGATCTCCTCCATCCAGACCGAGACCGGCGAGTCCATCGCCGTCAACTACAACACCAACCCGTGCGCGAACAAGACGCTGTCGATCTCGGCCTCGGACAGCAACACCAACTCCTGCTATCCGGTCTACTGGACCGTGCCGGGCACATCGAAGCCGATCGCGGACTGGTTCAACAAGACCACCGTGCACACCGTCACGGCGTCCGACCTGACGATCGCGTCCCAGTACAAGCCGAACAGCCAGAACATCCCGGCCGGCTCGGAGACACAGGTCTCCACCTACAGCTACGCCGGTCCCGCGTGGCACCGGGACGACTCGGCCCAGACGGACGACCAGTACCGCACGTGGGACCAGTTCCGCGGATTCCGCACGGTCACGGTGCAGACTGGTCAGGCTCCCGAGCCGGTGACCCAGCAGACCACCACCTACCTGCAGGGCATGGACGGCGACTACAAGGCCGACGGCACCCGCCGCTCGGTCAGCGTGGATGCCAAGGTCGGTGGCTCCACGGTCCAGACCGTCACCGATGCCAACCAACTCGCGGGCCAAGCTCTGCAGAGCGACACGTACACGGCGGCGGGCGGCACCGTCAACGCCGTGACCGTCAACGGTCCGTTCACCTTCACCACCACCGCCCACGCCGCCCAGGCCCCGTGGACGGACTGGACGCAGGACGACAACCCCGGCCAGACCGAGCCGGAGCTGTCGACTCTCCCCGATCTGATTGCTCTGCGGATCAAGACCACACAGTCGCACGGCTACGCGCTGCTCGCCAACGGGACATGGCGCCACACCCGCACCGACACCACCTACGACAGCCAGGGCCGCGTCTCAACCATCGACGCCCACGGGGACGTGAGCGTGGCCGCGCAGGAGAAGTGCGCCACCACCACGTATGCGGCGCCGTCGTCCAGCAACACCATGACCCTGTCCTACCCGGACCAGGTCACCTCCGTCAGCGGCCCCTGCGGCACGGCGGCCTCTGCGAGCACGCTGCTGGCGGACAAGAAGATCTACTACGACGGTGACGGCACCCTCACCAACCTGGGCACGTTCGGACAGCTCGACCAGACCAGCAGCACCGCCATTGGCCAGGCCACTGCCGTACGCACCGCCACCGGTTACACCGGGACCACGGAGAACTGGCAGACCAGCTCGGCCATGAAGTACGACGGGGCCGGCCGCATCACCGATGCCCTGGACGCCACCGGGCAGAACACCCACACCGACTTCAGCCCCGCCTGGAGCCCGTTCGGCGGCAACACCAACCCGACTAGCATCACGACGACCAACTCCCAGAACTGGACGGTCACCTCCACCCTCGACCCGCTGCGTGGCCTGGCCACCGAGAACGGCGACGCCAACAAGCGCAAGACCGACATCACCTACGACGCGCTCGGCCGACGCACAGCCGTCTGGCTACCCGGCCGGGACAAGGCGTCGGGCCAGAGCGCGGACGAGACGTTCACCTACTCGATCAATCCCGGCGTGGTCACCGGGCCGAGTGGCACCGTCACCTCGCCGGGCGACCCCTCCGCAGTGACCACGAAGACGCTGCGCGAGGACGGCACCTACGCCACGTCGATCACCATCTACGACGGGATGCTGCAGCCCCGCCAGACCCAGGCCACGGCCGACGGCGACACCAACTCCGGCCGGATCATCTCCGACACCTTCTACGACTCGCACGGCTGGCAGACCGCGTCGTTCGCGCCCTACTCCGAGCCGAACAACGGCCCCTCCACCACCCTGTATGCGGCGAACGAGAACCAGGTTCCGTCGGAGACCACCACCGGGTACGACGGTGAGGGCCGCGCGACCACCAGCACACTGTGGCACCAGGCCGTCCAGCAGTGGCACACCACCACGAGCTACCCCGGTGCCGACGAGACCGACACCACCGCCCCGGCCGGCGGCCGCTCCACCGCGACTTACACCAACGCGCTGGGGCAGACCACCAAAAGCGTCGTCAAGAACACCGGCAGCACGGTCAAACTCACCCAGGGCCAGGTCATCCCATCAGGCACATCGCTGACCTCGGACAGCACCCGGCTGGCCATGCAGGCCGACGGCAACCTGGTGCTGACCTCCCTCGCGACCGGCAAGACCCTGTGGTCGACCAGCACCTCCGGCAATCCGGGAGCCTTTGCCACCTTGCGGAGCGACGGCAACTTCGTCGTCTCCAACGCGGGCGCCACCAGCACTCTGTGGTCGACCGGAACCACCACCGGCACCGTGATGCAGATCCAGAACGACGCCAACATGGTGCTCTATGACGGCGCCGGTGCCGCGATCTGGAAGACCGACACCTGGCACCTGGCGAGCGAGGCCGACACCGCCACTACCTACACCTACACCCCCGCCGGTCAGGTCGACACGATCAAGGACAACGCCGGCAACACCTGGTCCTACCACTACAACCTGCTGGGCCAGAAGACGTCCCAGACCGACCCGAACACCGGCACCACCAGCTACGACCAGTACGACGTCGCCGGCAACCTGCAACAGACCACCGACTCGCGCGGGCAGGTTCTGTCCTACAGCTACGACTGGGACAACCGCCCCACAGCCGAGTACAAGGGCGCGTGGTCGGCCACACCGGATCCCACCAAGGAACTTGCCTCCTGGGAGTACGACACGCTCGCGAAGGGCTACCCGACCTCATCCACCCGGTACGTCGGCGGGAAGTCGGGATCGGCGTACATCCAGGCAGTCACCGGCTACAACACCGCCTATCAGCCGACCGGCAGCACCCTGACCGTCCCGGCCGCAGACGGCTTCGCCGCGGCCGGACAGTCCACCGCCCCCAGCAGCGGCACCGTCATCTACACGCAGTCCAACTTCTACACCCCGACCGTCGGACTGCTGTCCACCGTCCGTTACCAGGCCGACGGCAACCTGCCCGCCGAGGACGTCGACTTCGGCTACACCCAGCAAGGAAACCTGGACGGCATCGGCGGCTTCATCACCGCCGCCAACACTCCCGACTACCTGGACACCGCCGTCCACGATCCCTTCGGCCGGGTCCTGCAGACCAACTACGGCCCCACCGGCAAGGAACTGGCCACCTTCGCCCAGTACGACGCCACCACCGGCCGGGTCACCCAGACGTCCAGCATGCTGCAGACGTCCACCACCGCGCTGGACGTGGCCAACTACCGCTACAACCAGGCCGGCGAGATCACCGCGATAGACGACCTGCAGAACAACACCACCCACGACACCCAGTGCTTCACCTACGACTCCTTCCAGCGCCTGACCGCCGCCTGGACGGACACCGCAGGTATCACCAACTCCACGAGCTCCCCCGTCGGAGCCGTCGGCGGCTGCACCACCGGCTCCGTGCAGACCACCACCACGGCACCGGTCACGGCCGGCACGGTGGGTGGCCCGGCAGCGTACTGGCAGACGTACACCTACGACCTGCTCGGCGACCGCACGAGCATGGTCAACCACGACACCACCGGCACCGCGGCCAACAACACCACGCAGACCACCGCCTACACCGGCACCGACGGCACAGCGTCCGCCACACTCCCGGACCAGGCCGGTACGACGACCAGCAGCAACCCGACCACCGGCACCGCCACCTGGACCCCCACGTACACCGACCCGGCCTACAGCAACAAGAACGCCGGCGACACCATCAGCCGGAAGACAGCCACGACCGGCCCGCTCAACACCGGCTTCGCCCTCTCCGGGGGCGGCAAGTTCTGCATCGACGACGCAAACGCCTCCACCACGCCCGGCGGGGTGGTCCGCACCTACACCTGCAACGCCTCCGCCGCCCAGAACTGGACGATCGGCACCGACGGCACTGTGAAGGTGCTGGGCACCATGTGCCTGGACACCACCGGTAACGCCACCACCGCCGGCACCCTCCTGGTCATCGACACCTGTAACAGCGACGCCACCCAGAAGTGGAAGGTCACCAACACCGGCACACTGGTCAGCAACGCCAACAGCGCGATGTGCGTGACCGACCCCGGCGCCAGCGCCACCATCCGTACCCAGCTCACCCTCGCCACCTGCGGCAGCGCGGGCCAGACCTGGACCACCGCCGGCACCGGAGCCCTGCCGCCCGGCCAGACCCAGACCTTCACCTACGACGCCGAGGGCCGCACCGCCACCGTCACCACCGGCTCGGGCACCGACACCAACACCAGCAGCTACCTCTACGACGCCGACGGCAACCTGCTGGAACAGACCAGCAGCCTCGACGGCACCGCCAAGACCCGCATCCTGTATCTGTTCGGCGGTACCGAGCAGATCACCCTAAACGTCTCCGCAAAAACCTGGACCGGGCTGCGTTACTACCACGGCCCAGACGGCACCACCATCTGCCGCTCCAGCAGCGGGACCGTCACCTACGAGGTCGCCAACTCCCAAGGCACCGCCACCACCGCCATCGACGCCGGCACCCTGGCAGTCACCCGCCGCTACTACGACCCCTACGGCAACACCCGCGGCACCAAACCCGCCACCTGGGTTGCCGCCGACGAGAACCACGGCTACCTCGGCCAGCCCACCGACACCACCACCGGCCTGGACCTCCTCGGCGCCCGTAACTACGACCCCGCCCAAGGCCGCTTCCTCACCCCCGACCCACTCTTCGAGGCGAACGACCCGAACCAGATGGGCGGCTACACCTACGCCGGCGACAACCCGGCATCGGGAAGCGATCCGACCGGAACCATCCTGGTCAACGACGACGGCACACAGTGCAGCGGCGGTTGGAGCAAGTGCAGCGGCCAGGCGGGCTCGGGCGGCAGCGGCACCGACGACTCCAGCGGCAGTACCACGAGCAGCGGTAGTGGGAGTAGCAGCAGTTCCACCACCCCAGGAAATCCTTACGCCTGCGGTCGATTCGGGGAATGTGGACCGAACGTCAACTACAAGCACGACCCCGCGAAGATCGTCGTCAAGGTCGTCATCGAGCCCCTCTGGGATTTCGCCCTCTGCGAAGCCGGATCTTTCGAGTTTTTTGCGAATGGTTTGAAGGGAGGAAATTCCCACCAGGACGCATGTGACGTCGCTGGCGGAGTGTACTCGGGCGGCCTCGACGACGGGATCGGAGGCGTCGAGAGCGGTGCGGCGCGTGACCTCGAAGGCGCCGGTGACGGGGCTCTCGAAGGCAACGCGGCGGCCGCATCCGACTCCCTCAACGAAGCTGCCGCCGACGAAGCCGACATGGTCGCGGCGAAGCGTGCCAACGCACAGGAACACGCCAAGGAGGCGGACGCTGCAGCGACCAAGCCCAGCGAACCGGAAACCGGCAACGCGGGCACAAAGTCCGCACCCAAGACGAAATCGAGTCGCTGCAGCTTCTCCCCGGACACTCCCGTCCTCATGGGTGACGGCAAGACCAAGCCGATCGGCAAGATCAAGACCGGTGACAAGGTTCAAGCCGCCAACCCCAAGACGGGAAGACACCAAGGCGCCCGAACCGTCCAGCACGTGTGGATCAACCACGACCACGACCTGCTCGACCTCACCATCCGCACCAAGAACGGCCACAGCGCCACCCTCCACACCACCGTCAACCACCCATTCTGGGACGACACGACACGCACCTGGGTCGCGGCTGGCGAACTCCATCCCGGCGATGCCCTCAACACCGCCACCAACGGCCACGTCTACGTCGTCACCGCCCAACCCACACCCGGTACGGCAAACCGCTGGAACCTCACCGTTCGGCAACTCCACACGTACTATGTTGTGGCGGGCGGCGTCCCGATCTTGGTCCACAATTCCAATGGTCCGGATAGTTGCCCGGTACTGGGAGCTGCACGAGCGGCGGCTGATACGGCATCGACAATCACGCCGGGTAAGGCGAGACCGGCAGTGGCAGAGGCTCTTCAGTTGCCGGGAGGTCAGATCTATTCGAGTCCTAGCATTCGTGGTGTGGCTCCCGAGCTTCACCCCGACGTTCAAGCCATTCTGGATGATATTCCTGAGGGCGAACGAGGCGTTGGCCATGGAAGATGCGGGCTGGCAGTGTGCGTATCGGATGCTCTGGGCGATGGATTCAACCCAACCGGATCTCGTGCTGCGGCGGTTATCGTGCGAAGTTCGACCGATAATCCAATGCATGGAATGCCTGTCGGGCCATGTGATAGTTGCGTAGCCCTCGAAGACGCATTCGATATCACGTTTGAGGGGATAGGGTAGTGAACGATCTTTCGCCTGAGTCGCGGACAGTCCTCCGCGATGCTGGATGGCACGCAGGAAGGCAGGTAGATACGTCGTCGTGGGTTGCTGCCCTGGGGGTGGCTGGGGTGGTCGCCCACGATGCGGCTCGGGCCTTCTTGGCCGAATTTGGCGGCCTTGTGGTCGACATCTCGGGCCCCGGAGTCAATCGGGCGCGTGAGCCTTTCGAACTTGACCCGCTTCTGTGCTCCGGCGAAGAGGACAGGTTCCTCGAATGGGGCGAAGAGATTGGGAAGTCGCTCTTCCCAATCGGAGTCCTTGATATGGGTCGATACTTCCTCGGCATTGACGAGCAGAGCGAGATCTATCTGATCGAAACGTGGGTCGCCAGTTTTGGCCGAATGCCACAGGCTATGGACAATCTCATCAGCGGCGTGCGCCCTACGGTTATCAGCGAAGGATGAATTGAATCCCGCTTGGCTTGCGTTCCCTGGTTCGGCCTTGGAGGCCCAGCTGTAGAAGCCAACTCAATCGTCTGGGAAACGGTCAGAGGCCCCGCCGGAGTTTGTTTCCGGTGGGGCCGCTGCGGTGTCTGACGCCAGTAGTTGACGCTGAGGTTGAAAGGGTGGGGTGACAGCGGGTGTTGGCGGTGCTACATCCTCGTCATGAGGTACGCGGATGGCGGCGGTCTGACCGCTGTGGGGCGGGCGAAGCGTGAGGCGGTGCGCTTCGAGGCCGCGGAGATGTTCGAGCAGGGGGTGCGGCCGCCGGAGGTGGCCCGCAGGTTACGGGTGTCGCGGAAGTCGGCTTACGCCTGGCACGCGGCCTGGCGGGACGGCGGCAGAGCGGCCCTGGCCTCCAAGGGGCCAGGCGGCTTTCCCTGTCAGCTCAGCGATGACCAGGCGGAGCGACTGCAGGTCGAGCTTGATGGCTGCCCGGCGGCGCACGGCTGGTGCGAGGACCAGCGGTGGACCCTGGCCAGGGTCGCGGAGCTGATCCATCGCCTGTTCGGCTACCGGTACACCCCGCGCGGGGTGTCCTACGTGCTGCATCGGCTGGGCTGGTCGCCGCAGGTCCCCGCCCACCGGGCCGTCGAGCGCGACGAGCAGGCCGTGGAGCGATGGCGGACGGAGCAGTGGTCACGGGTAAGAGGACGGCCCAGCTCCGGGACTGTCCTGAAGTTTGTGTATGCCCCGGTATGACCTGTCTGGCATGAGATGTGGTCTCTGCCGGGAAGGATCACGGATGGGCAGCAAGGACG
>NZ_JBIAUL010000039.1:0-62345 GCF_042892755.1 Streptomyces sp. NPDC001714 | reverse complement strand
CTGTGCCAGAAGATCCCGCGCCATCGACGCCATCTGCTCCGCGAACCGACCCCAGTCCACGCCGTCCTCCGCCACTCGTCACGTCCGGACAAGCCCCACTCCCAGCTTTTCACGCGAAGCTCACGATCACCTCGCGGACGGATACCCGCGGCGGCCGGGCAGACGACTCCACGTCCCGCTGAACACGGTCGTTCCAGCCGCACGGCAGGCAGCGGACAGCCGCAGCGGAACACAGAAAAGGGGCCCCTCGGGGCCCAAGAAGATGGTCCGCCGCCGGTCGTCCCGGTCGAGGTGTTCCCGCCGGCCATGATCCTCGTCATGAGGATGGGAAGCCGGCCCCGGGTTCCCCGGGGCCTCGGCTTCCGGGGCCTTGCTGTCGGACCGCGGCGGACTGGGCCGAACGAGCCCAGGAGAAAGACCCGCCGAGGTCGGAAATCAGCCGTTCAAGCGGCTGCGCAGCAGTGCCTTGCCCAGATCTGCCCCCTTGCGGCTGTCCGCCTGTGCCTTGGTGAACAGCTCGACCAGCTGCTCGTCCTTCGCCCGCTCGGCGTCCTTGATGAACGTGTCCAGCCGGAGCGCGTTCTCCAGGCAGCTCTCGACGTACCAGAGGAGGTTGTAGTCCTTGTCCGGGGTTCCGGTGATCTTTCCGGTCTCCATGGCGCTGGTCATCGTCGCATCACTCCGTTCCGTCGTGTCGCAGCGGGCACTCGGCCCGCCGGCCGGACTGACCGAGTACCCCGGACGGACACGGCGCACCGGGGACGTCCGATGCGGCACGCTCGGAATACCGCGAGGGCACCGTCGTGATCAGCGGCATGCAGTCGTCCTCCTGCCCTGGTCCACGCCCGGCCCGCACCCGGATTTCGAGCACCGCCGGCCCTCGTCGCTCCGTTCAGCCGCGGAACGGCGACGAAGCGCGACGCCGATCCCGGTGACGCCATGCGACGATGCGGGATCGGTTCTGTCTCCGAGCTGTTCGGCGAGTCCGGCCCTTGGCCGATCACGACGTCCCGGCCTGCTGTTCCGAGCCCGCAGACGTGCCTTCCGCGGGCTCGGCGCCGAGGAACGGCGTGCTTTCCCGCTGCCGGCCGAGCCGGTCGGCGGGTCGCCGGGGGGTCCCGGGACAATCGTGGGCATGAGCGACCGAATGTCCGACGCCGAGAACCGGCTGGCCAGGATCGAGGGGCTGCTGGAGAGCGGCGAGCGCGATGTGGTGCCCGCGTGGCGCCGGGCGACGCAGGGTGAGCCGCGGTGGGCGGTGACCGCCGTGATCCTGGTGGCGATCGCCCTCCAGTTGATGCTGCCGCACCGGCTCGCCTTCCAGCCGTACTGGGCCCTGCCGGTCCTGGAGGTGGTGCTGCTGGCCGGCATCATCGCCGGCAACCCCCGGCGGGTCGAGCCCCGCACCCGGTGGCTGCGGGTGCTCGGACTTGTTCTGATGGGGGTGATCAGCCTGGCCAACGGCTGGGCGGCGGTCCGGCTGGTGGCGGGTCTCGTCAACGGCACCGAGGGCGGTGACGCGGGGCCGCTGCTGCTGACCGGCGGGGGCATCTGGCTGACGAACGTCATCGTGTTCGCCCTCTGGTACTGGGAGTGGGACCGCGGCGGGCCGATGGCGCGGGTCCTCGGCCGGCACCAGTTCGCGGACTTCCTCTTCGTGCAGATGCAGAGTCCGGAGACCGCGCCGCAGGACTGGGAACCGGGCTTTCTCGACTACCTGTACCTGTCCTTCACCAACTCCACCGCGTTCAGCCCGACCGACGTGATGCCGTTGTCGCACTGGGCGAAGATGCTGATGATGCTGCAGTCCTCGGTCTCCCTGGTGACGGTGGTCCTGGTGGTGGCGCGGGCCGTCAACATCTTCCAGTGACGGAGGTGACGGCGCCGCCGGCCGGGCTGGCTTAGGTTCGTCTCCATGAGCGAAGACTCCTTGCGCCTCGTCACGGTCGGGCGCACCGGCACCGGCCGTTTCACCGCCACGAACGCCCGCGGCGGCACGATCGCCTTCGGCACCGGCGACGGCACGGAATTCACCCCGGTCGAGCTGTTGCTCGCCGCCCTCGGGGGCTGTACGGCGGCGGACGTCGACGTGTCCACGAGCCGTCACGTGGAGCCGACCGCGTTCACCGTCACCGTCAGCGGCCACAAGGTCACCGGCGAGGACGGCAACCTGATGACGGACCTCGCGGTCGCCTTCTGCGTCACCTTCCCGGAGGGCGCGGCCGGCGACCGCGCCCGCGCGATCCTGCCCCGGGCGGTCGCCGTCTCCCACGACCGGCTGTGCACGGTCAGCCGCACGGTCGAGGCGGGGACGCCGGTCGCCGTGTCGGTCGAGGAGGTCTGACGTCCGCCGCCGTACGGGTCCCGGCTGCGTGGTGGTGACAAGCGGGGCACCGGCTGCTGCGCTGTTGTGAGCGGTTCCTGAGCGTCGCCGCTCGGCGGCCCTACGGTCCGGCCATGAGGACAAGTCCCGCGCGTCGGTGTCGGGACCCGGTCCGCCCGTTCGCCGGGCAGGGTTCCGCCCCGGCGGCCCACTGTCCGTATGACGTGACAGGGCTCGCGGGCACGAACTGTCACCGGCTGATGGCCAAGGGGTTACCGTTCGACTCAACTCGCTTTCCAGTGGGGCCAGTTGACACAGGTTGGCGCTAGCGTTCGACCTGCGGCCCCCAGGGGAGGGCCGTACGGCGGTCTGCTGGGGGTGAGCGTGGTGGGACGGGGACCGGTCCTGTCCGCGGCGGCGGTGGCACTGCTGCTCGCGGGCTGCACGAACGGCGGGCAGGACGACGGCGGGGCGACACCGAAGCACACGGCGGGCACGAGTGCTTCAGCGAGCGCGAGTGCCTCCCCGTCCACGGCGAACCAGCCGTACACGCTGGCCGAGGCCGCCGCGCCGAGGACGCGGGCCGAGGCCGAGGCGTTCGTCCGCGGGCTCACCGTGCAGCCCGACTACTTCGGCACCGGGTACCGCAGACGGGACCCGTACGAACTGGGGCCGGCCAGCTGGGCCGTGCTCGGCACGGACTGCCTGTGGCGGCGGGAGGCGATCCCGTCGACCGTGCTGGCCAGTCTGACCAGGTCGTTCGTCCGGCCTGGCGCGGGCGGCACGGGAGCGGTGTACGTGTCCCTCACCGTCACCGTGCACACCTCGGTCCGCCAGGCCCGCCGGGACATGGCGTCCTCGCTGGAGGAGCCGCTGCGCTGCCCGCAGGAACGGCTCAACGCGAGCGACACCGTGCAGGACATGGCCTCACGCGGCGACCCGTTCGACGAACAGCGCACCGCCACCACCGACGACGACCTCACCGAGTACGGCCAGTACGTCGTGGACGGCGAGACGAAGTCCCGCGACTTCGACTGGTACAAGCACCGCCTCGGCCCGGTGACCGTGGCCGCGACCGTACGGCACGCCGCCGGGGAGAGCGAGAAGGAGCAGACGGCCGTCACCGAGGCCGCGTTGACCGGCGTCGGCTATGTGACGGCGAACGTGGACCGCTACGGCCGGGACCGGACCTCGGCCACCTCGTCCGCCACCGCCTCCGCCACTTCGTCGACCGAGGTGAAGGGAGCGGGCGATGAGTGAGGCGTTGCGGCCGTCCGACCCGTCGGCGGTCGGGGGCTTCCGGCTGCTGCGGCGGCTCGGCGCCGGCGGCATGGGCGTGGTCTATCTGGGCCGTTCCGCGACCGGTGCGCTGGCCGCCGTGAAGGTGATCCGGGAGCAGAGCGCCGCCGACGACGGCTTCCGGGCCCGGTTCGCGCGGGAGGCGGACCTGGCGGCCCGGGTCGACAGCGCCTGGGTGGTGCCCGTGCTCGGCGCGGACGCCACGGCCCACGAGCCGTGGCTGGCCACCGGGTTCGTGCCGGGTCCCTCGCTCGCGGAGGCGGTCGCCGCGCACGGACCGCTGCCGCCGTCCGCCGTACGCGTGCTGGGCTCGCTGCTCGGCGAGGCGCTGGCCGCGGTGCACGCGGCGGGACTGGTGCACCGGGACGTGAAGCCGGGCAACGTCCTGCTCGCGGTCGACGGACCCCGGCTCATCGACTTCGGTATCGCGCGGGCCGCCGACGACACCGCGCTGACCGCCTCCGGCATGGTGGTCGGCACCCCGGGCTTCCTCGCCCCCGAGCAGGCGCGCGGCGAGGCGGCCACCGCGGCCAGCGACGTGTTCGCGCTGGGCGGTGTGCTGGCGTACGCGAGCACGGGCCGTCCGCCGTTCGGCACCGGCGCCCCGGACGCGCTGCTCTACCGCACGGTCCACGACGAGCCCGACCTCGACGGCGTCATCGGCGGGCTCCGCGGGACCCTGGACGCCTGCCTCGCCAAGGACCCCGGCGAGCGGCCCGGCGCCGCGGACCTGCGGCCGCGGCTCGCCGAGGACTTCCGGCTGCGGCCGCCCGCCGACGCCCCGCAGCCGCCGTCGGCCTGGCTGCCGGACCCGGTCGCCCGGATGGTGGCGGCCCGGTCGGCGGAGAGCCTCGCCCTGCCGGACATCGAGCCCACGGTGGTCGACGACCCCGGCCCCGGTCGGCCGGCCCGCGCCTCCCGGCGGCGCCTGCTGCTGGCCGGGGGCGCGCTGCTGCTGGCGGGCGGCGGTACCGGGGCGGCGCTCTGGGCGGCCGGCCGCGACGACGGCCCGGGCCGGAAGGCGGCGGCCCGGCCGTCGTACCTGCTCGGGGTGCAGGTGACGAGGAGCGGGGCGGCGGGGCCCCTGGCGCGGGCCTGTGAACGGGCCGCGCGGCTGGCCGTCGCCGAGCACAACGCGACCGCGGGTCACGCCTTCGACCTGGGCGTACGGGTCCTGGACGACCACGGCACCATCGACGGGGCGACCTCGGCCGCCCACGAACTGGCCGCGGACCGCGCCGTCGTGGCCGTGCTCGGCCCGGTCACCGAGCTGACGATGCGGGCGGCCTCACGCGTCTACGCGTCGGCCAAGCTCACCCATGTCAGCAGCACCACCGGGCAGAACGACTACTACGTCTGGTCGCCGACCGTCTCCTTCCAGACCGGGGTCGGCCACCAGGCGGCGGGCACCGCGATCGCCCTGCAGGCGCTGCTGAACGGCCTGGGCGCTCCGGTGGGCATCGTCATCGACCGCTCCGGGGGCTCCGTCGAGCACGACCAGGGCGGCATCCTGGTCAACCAGTGGCGGGATTCGCTGCACGCCCAGGTGGTCCCGAAGGTCGTCGCCGAGGACACCGACGACGCCCCGGCCGCCGTCGCCTCCGTCCTCTCCCGCAAGGTCCACGACTTCGTCTACTTCGGCCCGCTGGAGGCGACCGTCCGGGCGGCCCGGCAGGTGTCCGCGGCCGGCTTCGCCGGGCCGCGCTGGATGTCCCATCTCCTCTACGGCTCCGACTTCCCGAAACTCGCGGGCGCGGCGGGCGAGGGCTGGTTCGCGGTGACGCCCGTCGTCGACGCCAGCGCGCTGAGGACGAAGGCGGCCGAGCGGTTCACGGCGGCCTGGCGGAAGCGGTACGGCGGCATCCCGGACCCCTACGGCGCCGAGGCGTACGACAGTGTCCGGATGGTGCTGCGCGAGTTCGCCCGGACCGTACCGTCCGGCGGCGGCCGCCCCGACCGGCTCGCGCTCGCCCTGCGGCTCCGCAAGGCCACCTACCAGGGCATCGCCCGCACCTACACCTTCAACCAGTACAACCAGTTCGACGCCCCTGTGAAGGCCATGGCCGGTGTGACCTACGTCCACCAGGTCCACGACCGGCGGTTCGTGCAGGTCGGGCCGATCCTGGCCGAGCGGGCGAAGGGGTAGCGGAGTTGCAGCGGCTCCAGCCCGCCGATCCGTCCTCGGTCGGCGGTCACCGGCTGGTGGGGCGGCTCGGGGCCGGCGGCATGGGCGTGGTGTACCTGGCACGGTCGCCGCACGGCGCCTGGGTCGCGCTGAAGGTGATCCGCGAGGAGTACGCCGGGGACCCCGGTTTCCGGGCCCGGTTCCGCCGCGAGACGGAGCTGGCGTCCCGGCTCACCAGCCGCTGGACGGTACCCGTGCTCACCGCCGACGCGGACGCCCACGCGCCCTGGCTGGCCTCCGCCTACGTGCCCGGTCTGCCGCTGTCCGAGGCCCTCGCGCTCCACGGCCCCTGGCCGCCCGCGCAGCTGCGGGCCCTGGGCGCCGCCCTCGCCGCGGCCCTGGACGACGTGCACCGGGCCGGTCTCGTCCACCGGGACGTGAAACCGGCGAACGTCCTGCTCGCCGCCGACGGACCGCGCCTGATCGACTTCGGCATCGCCCGCGCGGTGGGCGCGACGGCACTCACCACGGACGGCTCGGTCATCGGCTCCCCCGGCTACCTGTCACCGGAACAGGCCCGCGGCAGGACGGTGGGACTGCCCAGCGACGTCTTCTCCCTGGGGTGCGTGCTCGCCCACGCGGCGACCGGACGGCCGCCGTTCGGCACCGGGGGCGCGGCGGCCGTCCTGTACCGGACGGTGCGCGAGGACCCGGACCTGACCGGGGTCCCCGAGGACCTCGCCCCGACGCTGCGCGCCTGTCTGGCGAAGGGGCCCGGCGACCGCCCCACGGTGCCTCACCTGCGAGCCGTCTTCGGCGAGTTCACTGCGGAGTCATGGCTGCCGGCGGGCCTGCCCGCGCTGGTCGCGGACCGTGCCGCACGCGTCCTTGACCTGCCGGTGCCGGAGCCCACCGCCCTCTCCGAGGTGCCTTTCACCGCCGCCCCGCCCGCCCCGTCCCGGCGGTGGCTGCTGATCGCGTCGGCGGCGGCCGGCGTCGGCGCGGTGGGCGGTGGCAGCGCCTGGTGGCGGTGGGGGCGGCCGGGGCCGCCGGGGTCCGGCAAGGGCCCGCTGCCGACCCGTACGATCGCGCTGCTCGGCGACCTGTCCACCGCCGTCGTCCGGGCCCAGGCGCGCGGGGCACGGCTGGCGGTCGACGCGCACAACGCCCGTTCCGACCGGGCCTTCGACCTCGCCCTGCGCACGGCCGACGACCGGGGCACCGCGGCCGGTTCCGCCGCCGCGGCCGCCCGGCTCGTCGCCGCCCGCGAGGTGTACGCGGTGATCGGCGCCGGCACCAACACGGCCGTGCCCGCCGCCGTGCCGGTGTGCACCGCGGCCGGGGTGTGCCTGCTGGTCACCCGCGCCGACACCGACGCCCTCGACGGCACCAACACGACCAGTTCGCTCATCCTGCGCAGCACCCGTACCGCGGGTCCCGGTGCCGTCGTGAAATACCTCAACCGGGTGGTACGGCCCGCCCGCACCGTCGTCGTGCACGACCTCACCGACGCCCGCGAGGGCGAGGCCACCGTCCGGATCGTCGACGTGTACCGGAAGGTGGAGGTGGGCACCGTCGAGGTGGCCGAGGTCGCCGAGGGCGCCGGCTTCACCGACGTGGCCCACGGCCTCGCCGCCCACCCGGACACGGCCGTCGTCTTCGCGGGCGGTCTCCCGGCCCGCGCCGCCGCCTGCGCGCGGGTTCTGACCGACACCGGGCACCGCGGATTCCGTGGCGGCGACGAACACATCCTCGGCACGCCCTTCCTTGAGGCGGGCGGCGGCTGGTGGATCAGCACGGGGTACTGCGACCCGGCCACCGACCCGAAGACCCGGACGTTCGCCGCCGCCTACCGGACCCGCTACCGCACCGCTCCACCACCGTGGGCGGCCGAGGCGTACGACGCCGTCGACTACGTCGCCCACGGCCTCGCGGCGCCCAGCAGCGACGAACGCGAGTCCCTGCGCGCGGAGTTGCTGCGCAAGCCCTGGCAGGGCATCACCCGCCGGTACAGCTACGAGAGCCAGTACCAGTACCTGGAGACCGGCCAGGACGGCGGGTGGTTCCTGTACCGCGTCGAGAACGGCAGGGCCCGGTTCGTCGCCCGGCACGACGACATCGGGAAGAAGACGTCGTAGGCCTCCGGCAGGGCGGCGGGGCGGCGGGACCAAGCGGGTCCGGCGAAGTCCGCCGCGGTTCGGCAGCGCTCCGAAGGGGCGCGGGGCTGTGTCCCTCTGCGGCTCCGCCGCGATGGGGGTCCTTTGGGGTTCGAGCGAAGCCGGGAACTTGGGGGAGCGACCGGCCACGACGGCGCCGCAGTCGACCGACGGCACAGCGCGGCAGTCCCAGCGGAACGCTCAGAGGTCGTCCGATGCGCCGAGGCCGGTCAGCGCGCCCACCGGGTCCAGGTCGGGGGTGCCTCTGGGCCACCAGTCGTCGTGGCCCGGCTCCGACTCGTAGGCGTACCACAGGCCGTCGCGGCCGAAGCGGAGCTGGAGATGTCCGCCGGGGTGGGTGAGGTGGTTGTGCCACGGCCGGAAGGCCGGGAGGTCGGCGGCGAGCAGCAGCGGCCGGGCCCGGTCGAAGCGGCCGGCCGGCGGGTCCCAGGGCTCTTCCAGGACGGCCAGCCCCTCCTGGCCGCCCTGGCGCCAGGCGGCGACCGCGCGCGCCAGGTCGCCCGGGGTACGGCCGACGGCGTCCGCGAGCGTGGCGTAGAGGGCGCGGGTGGACGCGGTCAGGCCGGAACCGGGGCGGGCCGCGGCGAGCCGTACCGCGTCCTGCCAGAGGGTCAGTTCACCCACCGGGTCGTGCCCGGTGGTGAGCAGGGCGTGGGCGCGGGCCGCCGCGTCGGTGGCCAGCTGGTCCAGCGCGAACGGGTCCGGGCCGCCGGGCACCCCCGGATACACCGGTGGCTGCTCGGGGTGCGCCGGAGCCGGCAACGGAGGCGGCAGCGGCGGAAGCTGACGCGGCACGAGGGCCTCGGACGCGCGGACGCCCGGCAGCGCGGCCGGCTGCCGCTCCCGGGCCGCGCGGGCGGCGTTGCGCCGGGACAGCGCGTCCAGCACCTCGCGCTCCCCGCGGCCGCGCAGCAGAAGCAGCACGAACGGGTCGGCGTCCAGCAGCCGCGCGGTCTGGTAGCAGAGAGCCGCCGCGTGCTTGCAGGGGTGCCCGAAGTCGGGGCAGCTGCACCGGGGTTCGAGCTCGCCGGGCCCCGGCAGCAGCGGAACCCCGCTGTCGGCGAGGGTCTGCGGCAGCTCCTTGTCGAGCAGCGCGGCGATGTCGGCGGGCCGGTCGGCGGCGGCCTCCAGCAGCCGCTCCCACTCGTCCTCGCCGAAGGTCCGCAGCCGCACCTGCACGCGGTACGGCCGGGGCCGGCTTCCCTGCACGTACGCCAGGACCAGCCCCGGGGTCACGGTGATGGCGTCCACGTGCCCGCGCTCG
Source organism: Streptomyces sp. NPDC001714 (assembly GCF_042892755.1). NCBI lineage: Bacteria > Bacillati > Actinomycetota > Actinomycetes > Kitasatosporales > Streptomycetaceae > Streptomyces > Streptomyces sp. NPDC001714. Next base: position 53,157 of record NZ_JBIAUL010000039.1, on the reverse strand, counting down.
GCGTAACCCCGCCCGCGCACCAGCCGCTTCGCGTCCAGCGCGCCCTCTTCCAGCGCCCGTACCCAGGCGTTGCCCCACCAGGTCGCGGCGAAGTCGGGAGCAGAGCCGGAGGCGCGGGGCGGAAGGGAAGGGAAGGTACGGCGGAGTTCGGAGTCGCGGTGGGGGGTGGCCATGGTGCGCGGGAGGCGGGGCGCCGGCTCGGCGGGGTCCGCGGCAGCAACAGCGGGCCGGGGATCGGCGGGCTCGGGCCTGTTCGGCCCGGACTCCGGCTCAGGAGTCTCCGGCCCAGACTCCGACTCGGGCGTGTTCGGCCCAGACTCCGGCTCAGGCGTGTTCGGCCCGGACTCGGTCTCGGGCGTGTTCGGCCCGGACTCCCGCTCAGGAGTCTCCGGCTGGGGCTCGGGCCCATGCGACTCGGGCTCGGGCTCGGGCCGACCCGGCTCGGCCTCGTCCCTCGGCATCCGGAACGCGGTCGCCAGGAACTGCTTCAGGTCACGGGCGTTGCGACCGCGGGCCGCGGACGCCCGGGCCGGTGAGGACGAGGGCGAGGACGAGGGCGACGGCAGCCGCCGTACCGCTGAGGCCGGGGACCGTTCCGAAGCCTCGGCCTTGGCGGTCTCCTCGGCCCGCCTCGCCTCCGCGCGCGCCGCCCGCAGTGCCTCGCGTGCGACGTCACCGGGGCGACCGACCGGCCGGACGGCAGCGGAGGCGCCGGTGTCGGCCTGGTCGGCCCGCTCGGCGACCACACCTGCCTCGGGCTCGGGCTCGGCGTCCCGCTGCTCCGCCTCCTTCGCGGCGGCGGCCGCCCGCAGCGCCAGACGCGCGGCGTCCCCCGGCCTGGGCGCCCGCTCCGCCCGCTCCCCCGGTACCTCGGCCGGACCGCTCCCGTCGCCGCCGGTCTCCGCCTCCTGTCCGCGCGCCGCCCGCAGCGCCCGCCGTGCCGCGTCCCCGGGTCGCTGCTCGGCGGTCATGACGTCCTCCGCAACGACACCAGGTCGGACAGCTCGCGGTCCGTCAGTTCGGTCAGGGCGGCCTCGCCGGAGCCCAGGATCGCGTCGGCGAGAGCCCGCTTCGCCTCCAGCATCTCGGCGATGCGGTCCTCGACGGTGCCCTCGGTGACCAGGCGGTGCACCTGGACCGGCTGGGTCTGGCCGATGCGGTACGCGCGGTCGGTGGCCTGTTCCTCCACCGCCGGGTTCCACCAGCGGTCGAAGTGCACGACATGGCCGGCGCGGGTGAGGTTGAGGCCGGTGCCGGCGGCCTTCAGGGAGAGGACGAGGACCGGGGTCGCGCCGCTCTGGAAGCGGTCCACCATGCGCTCCCGCTCCGGTACCGGGGTGCCGCCGTGCAGCAGGTCGACCGGGACCGCGCGGGCCTGGAGGTGCGCGGTGATCATGCGGGCCATGCCGACGTACTGGGTGAAGACGAGCGCCGAGCCGTCCTCGGCGAGCACGGTGTCCAGCAGTTCGTCGAGCAGGGCGAGTTTGCCGGAGCGGGCGGCCAGGCCCTCGATGCGGGACTCCTCCTTGAGATACAGCCCGGGGTGGTCGCAGATCTGCTTCAGGGCGCCGAGCAGCTTGAGCACCAGACCGCGGCGCGCGATGCCGTCCGCCGTCTCGATGGCGAGCAGCGACTCGCGCACCACCGCCTCGTACAGCGCGGCCTGTTCGCGGGTGAGCGGGACGGGGTGGTCGGTCTCCGTCTTGGGCGGGAGCTCGGGGACGATCCCGGGGTCGGACTTCTTGCGGCGCAGGAGGAAGGGGCGGACCAGCCGGGCCAGCCGGGCCACCGCCTCCTCGTCCTCGCCGTTCTCGACGGCGCGGGCGTGCCGGGCGCGGAAGGACTTGAGGGGGCCGAGAAGCCCGGGGGTGGTCCAGTCGAGGAGGGCCCAGAGCTCGGAGAGGTTGTTCTCCACCGGGGTGCCGGTGAGAGCCACGCGCGCGGGGGTGGGGATGGTGCGCAGGGCCTTCGCGGTGGCCGAGTAGGGGTTCTTGACGTGCTGTGCCTCGTCGGCGACGACCATGCCCCAGGGCTGGTCGGCGAGCCTGGCCGCGGTGGCGCGCATGGTGCCGTAGGTGGTGAGGACGAAGCCGCCGTCGAGGCCGTCCAGGGTGCGGTCGGGGCCGTGGAAGCGGCGGACCGGGACGCCGGGCGCGAACCGGGCGATCTCCCGTTGCCAGTTGCCGAGCAGCGAGGCCGGGCAGACCACCAGGGTCGGCTCGGTGCGGGCCCGCTTCAGGTGCAGGGCGATGACGGTGATCGTCTTGCCGAGGCCCATGTCGTCGGCGAGGCAGCCGCCGAGGCCGAGGGCGGTCATCAGGTCGAGCCAGGCCAGGCCGCGGAGCTGGTAGTCGCGCAGGGTGGCGTGCAGGCCGGCGGGCGGCTCGGCCGGCCGGATGCCGGCGGTGAGGCGGTCACGCAGGGCCGCGAGGACGCCGACGGGGACCGCCTCGACCCGCTCGCCGTCCACCTCGGCCTCGCCGGTGAGCGCCACCGAGAGGGCGTCGACCGGGTCGAGCAGGCCGAGTTCGCGCTTGCGCGCCTTGCGGACGAGGGCGGGGTCGACGAGCACCCAGCGGTCCCGCAGTCGTACGACCGGGCGGTGGGCCTCGGCGAGGGCGTCCATCTCGGCGTCGCTGAGCGGATCGCCGCCGAGGGCCAACTGCCAGCGGAACTGGAGCAGTTCCTCGCTCTCGAAGAAGCCCGTGCCGTCGGTGGCCGAGCCGGGGGCGGCCCGGACCACGGCGGCCGCGGTCAGGTCCTGGGCCAGGTCCCGGGGCCAGTGCACGGCGACCCCGGCCGCCGCGAGCCTGGTCGCAGCCACCCCGAGCAGCTGGCCCAGCTCCTCCTCGGAGAGCGCGAGCACGTCCGGCACGTCCTGCTCGGCCAGGCGGGCCAGCGGCGGCCATACCCGCGCGGCCCGGCGCACGGCCAGCGCGGCGTCCACGCGCGCGCGGGGACCGAAGGCGGCGTCGGACGCCCCGGACCACAGCGCCGCCGCGTCGGTCACCAGGGTCGGGTCGGCCAGGCTGTGCACCTGGACGATCGCCGCTCCCGCGCGGTGCGCGTCCTCGCCGTCGTCGAACAGGTCGTACGCCGACAGGTCCAGGCGCAACGAGATGCGCACGCCCGCGTCCATGCCGGCGGCGACCTCCGCGGCCCACTCCCGGGCGTCGGGCAGCCGCTGGGGATCGCGGGCGGCGAAGGGCCGGCCCGAGGTGTGCGGCGCGGCCGGGGTGCGGGGCAGGGTGTCGGCGACCGCGTCCAGGAAGGAGCGGACCAGCGCTTCCGGCCCGGGCAGCAGGAGCGGGCCGGGGCCGGGCAGCGGGACGGCGTGGCCCTCGGCGGGCAGGGCGTCGGCCACCGCGCGCAGGTGGGCGATGTCGGCGGGCTCCAGGGGGCCCGCCCGCCAGGCGTCGTGTCCATCCGGGGTGAGGCCGGGCAGCAGCCGGCCGCGGGCGGTGAGCCGCAGCGCGTGCAGGGCGGCCGCGCCCCAGCAGGCGGTGGCGGGGTGGGCGGCCGGATCGCGGCGGGCCCGGACGAGCAGCGGGAGGGCGTCGGCGAGCGGCAGGGTGAGCGCGGGCACCTGCCGACGGCGGACACCGGTGGCGCCGTGCCGTCGTACGACCGTCAGCTCCTCGGTGGCCGCGCCGGGCAACGGGTCCCCCTCGGGGTCCCAGAAGGCCATCCGGCCCTGGCGGGGCAGGTCGGCAGGCAGATAGACCGCCGCCAGGCGCACCGGTACGCCCGCGTCGGCCCGGGCCGTCGTGCCGCTCATACGTTCTGCCACCTCCCGCCCACCTGTCGGATCAGACGTCTTCGACTGTACGGGCGGGGTCTGACAGTCGGCTCCGGCGACCGGCCGGGACCGCGGCCTACGGGACGGTGCGTGAGACGACGTAGATCATCGGGTAGTTCGGGTCGGCCGTGTTCACGACCACGTCCTGGGTGGGCGCCGGGTTCTTCTGCTTGTGCGTCAGGCCCGACCAGGTTCCGGGGCCGGTGAACTTCCAGCCGCTGATCTTCTGGTCGCGGGAGCTGATGCTGATGTCGTCCTTCTTGAGCGCGTCCCGGCTGACGCCCATGCCCTCCAGGAAGCTGTCCAGTCCGGCGCTGTTGGTGCGGAACTGGACGTAGAGACGGCTGGTCTTCCAGTTGTTCGTCTCGTAGTAGGCGATCGTGTCGGCCGGGTGCGGGACCGGCACCTGGTAGAGGCGCCGCTGCACCTTCGACGGCCAGCCCTCGGTGAGGCCGGTCGCCGAGTACTTGGACTCCTTGTCCTTGCCGCTGTTGCGGCTCTGGGCGGCGGAGATCACCAGGTAGCCGGCCGGTACGCCGATGAGCAGCACGATGATCAGCAGCGTCAGCGCCCGGCGCCTGGCCTTGTGTCCCGGGGTCTCGGGCGGGCGCTGCGGTCCCTCCGGGGACGCGGCCTGACGGGGCAGCGCAGCGGTCATGCGGTGTCCCGGGTACGGCGGGCCTCCGCGAACCGCTCGTAGCGCTCGTACCGCTCGACCCGGCGCCGCTTGGCGCGCCGGAAGCGGCGGGCGACCAGGCGGGCGAGGTCGGCGGCGCCGACCATGCCGGCCTCGGGGCCCAGCTGGGCGCGGGCGATCCGGGCCTCGGGGCGGTAGCCGCGCCCGGTCAGCTGTCGCTTGAACGCGTCCCGCGCGGGGCCGATCAGCAGGTCGTCGGCGGCGCTGACGCCACCGCCGATCACGAAGCAGGAGGGGTCGAGGGCGGCGGCGAGGTTGGCGATGCCGACGCCGAGCCACTGGCCGATGTCCTGGAGCAGTTCGACGCACATCGCGTCGCCCTCGCGGGCCAGCTCGGTGATCATCGGGCCGGTGATCTCGTTGATGTTGCCCTTGACGTGCTCGATGATCCCGTACGCGACCGGGGAGTCGGCGGCGGCCAGCTCCTTGGCCTCGCGGACCAGCGCGTTGCCGGAGCTGTACTGCTCCCAGCAGCCGCGGTTGCCGCACGGGCAGCGGTGGCCGCCGGGCACCACCTGCATGTGGCCGAACTCGCCGGCGACGCCGTACTTGCCGCGCTTGACCTGGCCGTCCTCCAGGATCGCGCCGCCGATGCCGGTGCCGAGCGTGATCATGACCAGGTGGTCCTCGCCGCGGCCGGCGCCGAACCGCCACTCCGCCCAGGCGGCGGTGTTGGCGTCGTTGTCGACGAGAACGGGGACCGAGAGGCGGCCGGAGAGGCGGTCGCGCAGCGGTTCGTTCCGCCAGGACAGGTGGGGGGCGAACAGCACGCGGTTGCGGTCGGCGTCGACCCAGCCGGCGGCGCCGATGCCCACGGCGTGCACGTCGTGCCGGTCGGACAGGTCCAGGACCAGTTCGACGATCGTGTCCTCGACGACCTTCGGGCTCTTGGACTTGTCCGGGGTCTCCGTGCGGAGCTTCTCCAGGATGTTGCCGTCGGCGTCCACGACGCCCGCCATGACCTTGGTGCCGCCGATGTCGATGCCGACCGTGGGCACCCGGGGTGCCGTCAGGTGGGAGCGGCGTTCCCGGGTGCCGACGGTCCGCAGGACGGGGGCGCGGCGGGAGCCGATGGGGGCGGTGAGGTCGCGGTAGGTGCTCATCGGGCTCGATTCTGCCGTACGCGTGCGTGCAGTGCCGTTCGGGGGAGATAAGGGCCGGGACGGCACCGTTGCGGGTGCGGGTGCGTGGGGGCTGGTCGCGCAGTTCCCCGCGCCCCTGACCTCGTCACGGTTCACGGCGTAGAGCATCCAGGTCGCTGCCCCTGCCCTCGGCCGGGTGGGCTGTCCCGCACCACACGCGGCCATCGCGACGGCCACCCGGAGTCATATTGTCCGGACATCATGACTGATGGGGCGGCGCATTCAGGACCGCACCAGCAGCTGGAACTCGAAGGAGTAGCGGGTGGGGCGGTAGATGTGGTCGCCGAACTCGACGGCTCGGCCGGTGTCGTCGTACGTGGTGCGCTGCATGGTGAGCAGCGGGGCACCCTCCGGCTCGACGAGCCGGTCCGCCTCGGCGGCCGCGGCGCCGCGCGCGCCGATGGACTGGCGGGCGCTGTGCAGGGTGATCCCGGCGCTCCGCATCAGGCGGTACAGGCCGGTCGCCTCCAGCTGGGCGGTGTCCAGGTCGAGCAGGCCCGGGGGCAGGTAGTTGGTCAGGTACGCCATGGGCTCACCGTGTGCCAGCCGCAGCCGTTCGATGCGGTGCACCTCGGCGCCCTCGGCGACCCCGAGCGCGGCCGCGACCTCGGCTGACGCCGGGACGACGGTGTTGACCAGCACCTTCGTCGCGGGGCGCTGACCGGCCGACTCCAGGTCGTCGTAGAGGCTGCTGAGTTCCAGCGGGCGCTTGACCTGGCTGTGCACGACCTGGGTGCCGACACCCCGGCGGCGGACGAGCAGGCCCTTGTCCACGAGGGACTGGATGGCCTGGCGGACCGTCGGGCGGGACAGGCCGAGCCGTGCGGCGAGCTCGATCTCGTTGCCCAGCAGGCTGCCGGGAGTGAGCGAGCCGTGCTCGATCGCCGCTTCCAGCTGCTGGGCGAGCTGGAAGTACAACGGCACCGGCGAGCTCCGGTCCACGCTGAGGTCGAGCGTCACGGTCGGGTCCACATCTGGTTTCGGCACGGGGCCGAGCGTATCCCCGTGACGGGTTGACGGGAAGTTGTGTAGTTCGATTGTCCGGACATACGGATTGACAGCGCACGGTGTGCACCAGCACCTTGTTCCCATGCGCATCGGGGTCATCGGGACGGGCCGCATCGGCACCATTCACGCGAACACGCTCAGCCGTAATCGCGAGGTCGGATCGCTGATCCTCACGGACGTGGATCCCCAGCGGGCGCAGGATCTGGCGCACCGGCTCGGGGAGACGGCGGCGCCCGGGACGGACGAGATCTTCAAGTGGGGCGTGGACGCCGTGGTGATCACCGCGGCCACCTCGGCCCACGCCGACCTGATCGGCCGGGCGGCCCGCTCCGGGCTGCCGGTCTTCTGCGAGAAGCCGATCGCCCTCGACCTGCCGGGCACGCTGCAGGCCCTGGCGGACGTGGAGACGGCCGGGACGGTGCTGCAGATGGGTTTCCAGCGGCGCTTCGACAAGGGGTACGCCGGTGCGCGGGAGGCGGTGCGCTCGGGCCGGCTCGGCCGGCTGCACACGGTACGGGCGCTGACCTCCGACCAGTCCCCGCCCCCGCCGGAGTGGCTGCCGCTGTCCGGCGGGCTGTTCCGGGACACGCTGATCCACGACTTCGACGTGCTGCGCTGGGTGACCGGCCGCGAGGTCGTGGACGTGTACGCGACGGGCTCGGACGCGGGACCCGCGATGTTCCGCGAGGCCGGTGACGTCGACACGGGCGCGGCGGTGCTCACCCTGGACGACGGCACGCTGGCGACGGCGACGGCGACCCGGCTGAACGGCGCCGGGTACGACGTGCGGATGGAACTGGCCGGCGAGCGGGACACCGTGGTGGTCGGCCTGGACGACCGTACGCCGGTCGCCTCGACCGAGCCGACCGGACCGCCGCCCGCGGACAAGCCGTGGCCCGGCTTCCTGGAGCGCTTCGGGCCCGCCTACGAGGCCGAGCTGTGCGCCTTCGTCGACGTGGTGCGGGGTCAGCTGGCCAACCCCTGCGACGGGCGCGAGGCACTGCAGGCGCTGCGGATCGCGGAGGCCTGCGAGATCTCCCGGCACGAGCGCAGACCGGTGGCGCTCGCGGAGGTCCCCGACCGGCCGGCCTGACCGGCCTCGGCCCACCGGTGCCGCTACCAGCGCACCGGGAGGCTGCGGACCCCTCTCATCAGAGTGCCCGGCAGCCACGGACCGTGCGGGCCGTCCAGGGCGAGGCCCGGGGCCCGCTCCAGGAGGGTGCGCAGAGCGATCCGGCCCTCCAGACGGGCCAGGGGTGCGCCCAGGCAGTAGTGGATGCCGTGACCGAAGGCGAGATGGCCGCGGTGGTCGCGCCGGATGTCGAAGCGGTCGGGCTCGGGGTAGCGGTCACCGTCGCGGTCGGCGCCGGCGAGGCTGATCATCACGGGGTCGCCCCGGCCGATGGCGGTGCCGGCGATCTCCAGGGGTTCGGCGGCGTACCGGTACGTGGCGTTCTCCACCGGGCCCTCCCAGCGCAGGGTCTCCTCGACCGCGCCGTCCAGGAGGCTCATGTCGGCGCGCAGGGCGGCGAGTTGGTCCGGGTGGGTGAGCAGGGCGAGGACGCCGTTGCCGATGAGGTTGACGGTGGTCTCGTGGCCGGCGATCAGCAGGACGAAGGCCATGCCGCGCAGCTCCCCGACGGAGAGCCGGTCGCCGTCCTCGGCGGTGGTGCGGATCAGGTCGCTCAGCAGGTCGCCGCTCGGGCCCGCGCACCGCTTGTCCTCGATGAGCTCGGCGAGATAGTCGGCGAGCGCGGCGAAGGCGTCGTATTCGCTGCCCGGGTGACTGGACGCGACCACCTCGTTGGACAGCTTCCGGAACCGCGCGCGGTCCAGTTCGGGGACGCCGAGCAGTTCGCTGATCACCGTGATCGGCAGCGGGTAGGCGAGTGCGTCGACGAGGTCGGCGCGGCCGCGCGGGAGCATCTCGTCGAGCAGCCGGTCGGTGATCTCCTGGATCCTCGGCTCAAGACCGGCCACCCGGCGGGCGGTGAAGGCGCGTGTGATCAGGCCGCGCAGCCTGGTGTGCTGGGGCGGGTCGGCGACCAGCAGGTACTTGCCGATCAGCTCCTCGTCGAGGAACTTGAAGCCGACCTTCTCGGTGTCCTTGGCCAGCCGGGAGTCGGCGAGCGCCGCGCGCGCCTCCTCGTACCCGACGACCAGCCACGTCTCGTGGTACTGGTCGGGAAGCGGCCACCGCACCCGGTGCACCGGGCCGCGCTCACGCAGCCGCGCGTACACCGTGTGCGGGTCCGTGCGCAGACCGTCGCCGTACTCGCCGAGGTCGGTCACCTGCATGCTCTGCTCCCCCTTCAGGAGGTCCCCGAGGCCGTCCCGTATCCCGACAACGCCCGGGCCGCCCCACAGGTGCCCTATGCCTCCAGCAGTCCCGCGTCGTACGTCAGCAGGGCGATCTGGACGCGGTTGTTGAGGCCGAGCTTGGCCAGGATGCGGGAGACGTGGGTCTTGACGGTGGCGACGCTCATGAAGAGGCCGGTGGCGATCTCGGCGTTGGCGAGGCCCCGGCCGACCGCGACGGCGACCTCGCGCTCACGGTCGTTGAGGGCGGCGAGCCGGTCACGCGCGCGTGCCTGCCGGGTGTCGGCCCGGGCGCCGGCCGCGTGCCGCATCAGCTGCCGGGTGACGGCGGGCGACAGCACGGGGTCTCCGGCCGCGACCCGGCGTACCGCGGCGACGATCTCGGCGGGCGGGGTGTCCTTGAGGACGAACCCGGCGGCTCCCGCGCGCAGCGCGTGCAACACCTGTTCGTCGGCGTGGAAGGTGGTCAGGACGACGACCTGGGGGGCGTCGGCACGCGCGCGCAGCCGCTCGGTGGCGGTGAGTCCGTCCACGATCGGCATCCGGATGTCCATCAGGACGACGTCCGGACGGGCGCGGTCCACGAGCGCCTCGACCTCGTCGCCGTCGGCACCCTCCCCGACGATCTCGATGTCCCCGGCCCCGCCCATCATGAGGGCGAGCCCCGCCCGCACCAGCGGATCGTCGTCGACGAGCAGCAGTCTGATCGCGGTCATGGCACCAACGTAATCACGCGGGTACGGCTTCACGTGGCCGTCTTCCGGTCGTCACCCGGCCGGTGCGGCGGCGGCCCAGGGCAGCCAGGCCCGTACCTCGAAGCCGCCGTCGCCGGTGGCCCGGTGCTCCAGCCGTCCGCCGGCCAGCGTCGCGCGTTCGGTGAGGCCGATCAGGCCCTGGCTGGAGCCGGGGACGTGCGGGGCGTCGGTCGCGGGGGCGGGGTTGTGCACGGTGATGTCCAGGCCGTCGCCGGGGGCGCCGGTGACGCGGACGGTGACCTCGGCGCCAGGGGCGTGTTTGCGGGCGTTGGTGAGGCCCTCCTGGGCGATGCGGTAGGCGGTGCGGCCGACGGAGGCGGGGACGGCGGCCGGGTCGCCGACGCGGTTGTCCAGCACCACCGTCATACCGGCCCCGCGCACTTCGGCGACCAGCGACTCCAGCCCGGCGAGGGTCGGCTGCGGCCGGCCGCCCGCCTCGTCGCCGTCGGCGGCCCGCAGCACGCCGATGATCTCGCGCAGGTCCTGGAGGGCCTCGTGGGCGCTCTCCCGGATGACCCCGGCCGCCCGGGCGATCTCCTCCTGGGGCGCGTCGGGGCGGAACTCCAGGGCTCCGGCGTGCACGCTGAGCAGGGTCAGCCGGTGGGCGAGGACGTCGTGCATCTCGCGGGCGATGGCCTCCCGGGCCAGCCGCTGGGCCCGCTCGGCGCGCAGCCCGGCCTCGGTCTCGGCCCGCCGGGCCCGGTCACGCAGGCTGACCATGAGCAGCCGCTTGGAGCGCACGAACATGCCGAGGCTGACGACCAGGAGGGTGAACAGCACGACCAGGATGACGACGGCCAGGTAGGGCAGGTCGGGGTCGGGGCGCAGCCAGTAGAAGAGCGGGACCAGCGCGAGGTTGACGCCGGCGACCCAGGCGACGTACCGGAACGGGCGGTGCACGGCGAGCGTGAACAGCGCGACCGTGGCGGCGCCGCCCGCGGTGTCGGAGACGAGGCCGACCGGGACCATGGCGATGGCCAGGCCCACCGGCCAGCGGCGGCGCAGCCAGACCGCGGCGCAGGCCAGCCCGCCGACCATCTGGTCGGCGACGGCGAGGACGTGCGAGACGTGCGGGTCCTGGCGCATCGTGTTGGCGGCCGCCGCGCCGAGGAGGACGGCCAGCAGGAAGCAGCTGAAGTCGACGAGCCAGTCGCGCGCGGTGCGCCGGGGCCGCCGGCCGGCCGGACCGGCGTCGGGGTCGAGTTCATGGATCACGGCGGAGGGGAAGAGCCACCGCCGCCCCTCGAACGTCCGTATGGAGATGTCACCGCTCACGGTCGACCAATCTACGGAGGACCGGCCCGCGGCACCTACTCGTGCACGGGATCGTCGACCAAAGTTGTGCCCATGTGGACTTTCGGAGTGCCACGCGCGCGTGCGGAGGGTCTTCCGGCGGGCACGGCTCGCCCCGCGGCTGATGGCGCGCGGGGAGACGACGGGGCGACCGGCATGCCCGTCGCCGCCGTGGGCATGATCACCGAGCCCGCGCAGGCCGCCGAGATCATCGCCTCCGGCAGCGCCGACGCGGTCCTGCCGGCCCGGGAACTCCTGCGCAACCCGTACTGGGCCCGGCACGCCGCCGACCAGCTCGGTGGCAAGGTCGGCTCGCCCGTCGGCGGAATTCTCGGAGTGATCGGCTCGGCCCTGTTCCAGGCACTCGCGCTCGACTACGGGACCCTGGCCGCCGTCCAGCCGGTCTTCATCCTCGAACTTCCGCTCGCACTCGTCTTCGGCAGCTTCGTGTTCCGGGTCCAGGTCTCCCGGAAAGCGTGGTGGTGCGTCGTCGCCATCTTCGCGGGACTGGCGATCAGCCTCTTCTCGGCCGCTCCCTCCGGCGGACGCGCCCAGGTCCCCGGCGTGTGGTGGGTGCCCACGATCGCCGCCGCAGGCGGGGCCGGGGCCGCGCTCGTCCTCGTCGGTCTGCGACGCCCGCACGGCCTGGCGCGCGCGGCCTGCCTGGCCGCGGCCGCCGCCGTCGGAAACGCGCTCACGGCAGCCCTGGTGAAGTCCGCGATGAACATCCTGTCCCGGCACGGAGCCACCGCGTTCTTCCTCGCGTGGCAGACCTACGGCTTCGCACTCGTCGGCTCGTTCTCCATCATCCTGCTGGGATACGCCATGCAAGGAGGCCCTCTCATCGCCTCCCAGCCGGCGCTCACCCTCGGCGACGCCGTGGTCAGCTTCTGCCTCGGAGTCACCCTCTACGCGGAGTCACCACGTACCGACATGTGGCTCATGCCGGCCCTATTCGGGGTCGCCCTGCTCTCGTACGGCGTCTTCGCGCTCTCTCGCACCCGCTGCCTGGCGAAGTGCGTCGACCGGGACACCGAGCAGGACGCGCACCGGGCGGAGCGTCGAGCGGCGACGGCGATGTGATCGGGGTAATCGGGAGCGGCGTGAAAGGGGCGGCAGCCGAGCGGGGCCACGTCCCGCGGTCAACATCGTGGGGGGGACCGTGGGACGTGGCCCCTGGCAGGGGGCTGTCGCCCGAAGCACTCGGATTCGTCGCCTTGGCCGTGCGGGCGGTCGCACCGGCCGCCGCCGGGGGCCGGAGGGCCGGATGTGAACCGGCCCTCCGGCGTGTCGCACCGTTCCTCAGCGGACCATGATCTCTTCGGCCTGCCGGCTCAGACGGGGAAGCCGCTCAGCAGCCGAAGTCGATCAGGTCGAACGTGACGTAGTGGTCCGCCGTGTAGTAGTCCTCCTGGTACTCCTCGCCGGTCACGATGCGCCGTGCACCGCGCGTGGAGGAACCGGGCGTCTTCACCGTGTACTCGTGGTAGTAGCCGGTGGGCTCGCTCGGCAGCACGCCCTCCTGGTTGCGGAAGACGACCCCGTCCTGCGAGTACGGGAACGGACCGCCCGACGCGATCAGGTCGAGCGTGTCGTACGCCTGCGACGGCAGGTCGCTGTAGCAGATACTGCCGACCGAGTCGGCAGCGGCGTCCGCCGTGGCGGCGGAGACGGTGCCGCCCACGAGGAGGGCGGACAGCAGGGCGCCCGCGGCGCCGACGCGGGTGATTCGTGGGGGGAATCTCATGGCTCCATGATGACGCGCGTAGAGTGTGGCATGTCAATGTCAAGTCTGAAGAATTTGCCGCCAAGTCCCGCGAGTTTTCAGGGAATTAACTTGGACCGCGAGGCGGTCAGGCGTTCTGCTCCGCGAGGTACGACCCGTAGTCGGGGCGGCCCGCGACGTCGTACGACTGGATGGAGACGCCCGCCGCGGTGATCCGCCCGCCGGTGTGCCGGAACTTCGTCGGCAGGGCGCCTTCCTGGAAGAACCGGCGGCCGGAGCCGAGCACGACCGGGAAGGTCACGAGGTGGAGGGTGTCGACGAGGCCGAGGTCCAGCAGGGAGCGGACCAGGGCTCCGCTGCCGTGCACCTGGAGCTCGCCGTCGGTGCGCTCCTCGAGGGCGGTGACCTCCTTGGCGAGGTCGCCGGTGAGGACCGTGGTGCCGGACCAGCCGGGGTCGGCCAGGGTCGCGGACGGGACGTACTTCGGCAGTGCGTTGAGCCTGGCCGCGATCGGGTTGCCGGGGTCGGTGATCTTCGGCCAGTAGGACGCGAAGATGTCGTACGTACGGCGGCCGAGCAGGAAGGCGCCGGCCCGCTCGAAGACCTCGGCGACGAACCGGCCGAAGTCCTCGTCGCCGTAGGTGAAGCTCCAGCCACCGTGGGTGAAGCCCCCGCTGGGGTCTTCCTCGGGGCCGCCGGGCGCCTGGTAGACGCCGTCGAGGGTGACGAACATGGTGGAGACGAGCTTGCCCATGGCGGTGCCTGCTTCCTGGGGCGGGGTCCGTTGTCGTCGTTCAGACCCCGGTGGCACCCGTAACTCATCGGTCGGCCGGTCCCCGGCGTGCCCTCACCCCGCGTGCGTCGAGAACAGTCCGCCGGTCGGGCCCTGCTTGTCGCCGCCCTGGGCCTTCTTCAGGGCGTTGGCGAGGCTCTCGATGGTGAGGGACTGCAGGATCACCCGGCCGTTGCCCTCCAGGGTGGCCAGGGAGAGGCCCTCGCCGCCGAAGACGGCGTTCATCAGGCCCTGGCGGTTGAGGCCGCCGACGCGCTGGACGCCGTACTGGATGCCCTCCTCGAAGGCGACGACGCAGCCCGTGTCGACCTCGATACGGCCGCCGAAGTCGGCGGGGTTCAGGTCGATGAAGTTGCCCGCGCCGGCGATGATCACCGTGCCGTGGCCGGTGAACTTCTCCAGGATGAAGCCCTCGCCGCCGCTCATGCCGGTACGGCCGCCGGAGAAGGCGATGCCGAACTCGACGGTGGACTCGGCCGCGACGAAGGCGTCCTTCTCGGCGAACCACGCACGCGTGCCGGTCAGCTCCAGCGCGCGCATCTCGCCGGGGAGCACCCCCGCGAAGCCGACGGTGCCCTCGCCGCCCTGGGAGGTGAAGTACTGGAACGCCAGCGACTCGCCGGCGAGCATGCGCTGGCCGACCTGCATGGCGGTGCCCATGGCCTGGCGCAGCATGCCGCCCATGCCGCCACCGCCGCCGCCCTGCTGCTGACCGCCGCCGTTCGGGCCGCTCAGCCGGGTCTCCATGGTCACGTTCGTCGTCTTGAACAGGAACTTGCCGGCCTCGCAGTAGACGGTCTGGCCGGGGTGCAGGTTGACGACCGCCATCTGCATGGCGTTGCCGACGATCTCTTGCTGAAGGGTCACGGCAGAAGAACGTAGCCGACGGCTCAGCGGTTCCCTCCGCCCACCCACCACCCGACTCGGTCAGCCGACAAGCGAGGCCTCATAAGCCGACACCCACCACCCTCGAAGACCGTCCCGCTCCCCGCTGACCTCGGCCCCAGCCGTCCCATCCCGCCCCCGGCCAACCAATCCGACCGCCCCGGCCACCCCCTCCCGGGTGACCTCGGCCGCCCCGTCCCACCCGGCTCTGCCTGGGCGCCCCACCCCACCCCGCCTTGGGTGCCTAGGTGGGCCCGTCCTGTCGTTGCTTTTCGAGTTCGCTTTGCGAGAAGGCGAGTCGGGTGGGTGGGTGGGCGAACACGGCGTCAGGACAGTTCGCGGTGCCTTGCCGTCAGGGCCGTTGCCCCCGCTTCCGTCGGTGTACCGAACAGCCGCAGGCGGGAGATCCCGCCGTCCGGGAAGATGTCCACGCGCGCGTGCGTGCCGACCGCGGGTGTCGGCAGGACGAAGCGGTGGTTCGTGTCCGGCTGGAGGCGGGTGCGCGGCAGGATCTCGCGCCACTCGCCGTCCTCGCCGTCCCTCACCGACACCGAAGCCCAGCCCGCGCTGTTGCCCTTCAGGTACGCCGTGTCGATCTCGATCGCCCGGATCTGGGACTGGGCGGCGAGCCGGTACCGGATCCAGTCGTTGCCCCGGTCTCGGCGGCGGCGCGTCTCCCAGCCGTCGTCCATCTTGCGGGAGCGGCCCGGCTGGATGGTGTTGGTCGCGGGTGAGTAGAAGAGATCGGAGGCGTCCTCCACCCGGCCGCCGTTCTCCAGGGCCGCCACGTCGAAGGTGCCGAGCACGGCGAGCCACTCGGGGTCGGGCACGACCTCGCCGTACACGCGCAGGCGTGCGATGCCGCCGTCGGGGTGCTGGTTGACGCGGAGGTGGGTGAAGCGCTGTTCCAGGGAGACCGTGAAGCCGTTCGCCGCGTGGCCGCCGACCGGCGTGCGCGGGACGAGGGTCGTCCACTTCACGTCGTCGCCGAGCAGTTCCGCCGGGGACGGCGAACCCGCCACCGACGTGCCCTCGACCGACACCGCCTGCGGGTAGTTGCCGCGGAAGTGGGCCGTGTCGACGACGATCCCGCGGACGACGCCGGCGGCGCCGAGCCGGACCAGCGCCCAGTCGTGGTCCTCGGCGGTGGGCCAGGGATGGTCGGCCGAGACCCCGCGGCGCCGGCGCGTCTCCCAGCCGTCCATGATCTTGCCCTTGTGCCCGAAGTGCTCGGGGTCGAACTCGGCCCGCCCCGGCACCAGCAGGTTCTCCCGCTGGGCGAAGAACTCGTCGTTGGCGGCGATGACCCCGGCACCGAGCTGCCGGTCGGCGAGGTTGACGTACCGGGTGAAGGGGAAGTCGGCGGTGCGGTAGTCCGCGTACGGGTCGCCGCCGGAGTAGGGGTGCGCGTCGCCGGTGAAGGTCGGGATCGCCGTCAAGGTGTTCCTTTCGGTGTCGGCCGCCGCGGGTGCGGAAGGAGCAGAGGGAGGTCAGGGGGTGCGGGTGAGGAGGCGGCCCTGCGGGGGCGTGAACTCGCCGTCCGCCACGACGCGTTCGCCGCGCAGCCAGGTGGACCGCACGACGCCGTACAGGGTCTTGCCCGCGTAGGCGGTGACCCGGTTGCGGTGTTGGAGGCCCGCCGGGTCCACGGTGAAGGTCTCGTCGGGCGCGAGGACGGCGAAGTCGGCGTCCCGGCCCGCCGCGATGGCGCCCTTGCGGTCGTCGAGCCCGACGAGCGCGGCCGTGCGGGCCGACATCCAGCGGACCACGTCCTCGAGTCCGTGGCCGCGCCTGCGGGCTTCGGTCCACACGGCGGCCAGGCTGAGCTGGAGGCCGGAGATGCCGCCCCAGGCGGTCGCGAAGTCGCTCGTCTTGAGGTCGGCCGTGGAGGGCGAGTGGTCGGTGACCACGCAGTCGACGGTGCCGTCGGCCAGCGCCTGCCAGAGCAGGTCCTGGTTGGCCGCCTCCCGGATGGGCGGGCAGCACTTGAACTCGCTGGCGCCGTCGGGGACCTCCTCGGCGGTGAGGGTGAGGTAGTGCGGGCAGGTCTCGACGGTGAGGCGGACACCGTCCGCCTTGGCCGCCGCGATCAGCGGCAGCGCGTCGGAGGAGGACAGGTGCAGGACGTGCACGCGCGCGTGCAGGCGTTTCGCCTGGGCGATCAGCTGGGCGATCGCCGTGTCCTCCGCGTCGCGCGGACGGGAGGCGAGGAAGTCGGCGTACTTCGGGCCGCCCTGCTGCGGGGCGGCCTCCAGGTGGTGCGGGTCCTCGGCGTGCACGATCAGCAGGCCGTCGAAGGAGGCGATCTCCGCCAGGGACCGGGCCAGCTGCTCCTGGTCGAGGTGCGGGAACTCGTCCACGCCGGACGGCGACAGGAACGCCTTGAAGCCGAAGACCCCGGCCTCGTGCAGCGGGCGCAGGTCCTTGACGTTGTCGGGCAGCGCGCCGCCCCAGAAGCCGACGTCGATGTGCGCCTTGTCGGCCGCGACCCGTCGCTTGACGCGGAGGTTCTCGACGGTCGTGGTCGGCGGGAGGGAGTTGAGCGGCATGTCGACCAGGGTGGTGATGCCGCCGGCCGCCGCCGCGCGGGTGGCGGTCCAGAAGCCCTCCCACTCGGTGCGGCCCGGGTCGTTCACATGCACATGGGTGTCGACCAGGCCGGGCAGCAGGACGTCGTCGCCGAAGTCCTCCAGGCGGGCGCCCTCCGGGACGGGAGCGTCGTAGGGCAGTACGGCCGTGATCGTCCCGGCGGACACGGCGACCGAGGCGGCCCGCGTCCCCTCCGGGGTGATGACGCGCGTCGAGCGCAGCACCAGTTCAGCGTCGGACACCCGGACCCCTCTCTCTGCCGCCGTTTTACTTCCGCGAAACGGGATTTACACCCACGCAACGGAATTCAACGTTCTGTTGAAGGAGTCTTCACTCCCGCTCCCGCGCCGTCAAGGGCACACTGCATCCCAGGGCCCGACAGGCGCCCACTCTGGACGTTTCCACAAAGCGGAATTACACTTCCGGCAAGCAGAACGTAGCTAGGTACGACCAGGGAGTCAACCGACTGCCGGGTAGGCTTCTGCCCTTCCCGCCAGTCCCGAAAGGAACGCGCCGTGCCGACGTCCAGCGCCAGCACCAACGACTCCGCCAAGTCCGGCGGCGGCGTCCAGTCCCTCGAGCGCGCCTTCGATCTGCTGGAGCGGATGGCGGACGCGGGCGGCGAGGTGGGCCTCAGCGAGCTCTCCGCGAGCAGTGGGCTGCCGTTGCCGACGATCCACCGGCTGATGCGGACGCTGGTCGCCTGCGGCTATGTACGGCAGCAGCCGAACCGGCGGTACGCGCTCGGCCCCCGGCTGATCCGGCTCGGCGAGTCCGCGTCGCGGCTGCTCGGTACCTGGGCGCGGCCGTACCTCGCGCGGCTGGTCGAGGAGACCGGGGAGACGGCGAACATGGCGCTGCTCGACGGGGACGAGATCGTGTACGTGGCGCAGGTGCCGTCGAAGCATTCGATGAGGATGTTCACGGAAGTGGGCCGCCGGGTGCTGCCCCACTCGACCGGCGTGGGCAAGGCGTTGCTGGCGAATGTGCCGGACGCCGAGGTGCGGGCGCTGCTGGGGCGGACCGGGATGCCCGCGGCGACGGAGAAGACGATCACCACTCCGGAGGGGTTCCTGGCCGCGCTGGCGGAGGTGCGGGAACTCGGGTACGCCGTGGACGACAACGAGCAGGAGATGGGGGTGCGGTGCCTGGCGGTGTCCGTGCCGGACTCGCCGACCGCGGCGGCCATTTCGATCTCCGGGCCTGCGGGGCGGGTCACGGAGGCGGCGGTCGAGAAGATCGTGCCGGTGCTGCAGCAGGTGGCTGTCGAGTTGTCCCGGGCGCTTGCGAGTTCGGGGGCCTGAGGGGTTTCAGGGGCCTAAGGGGCAGGGACGACAGGAGCGTTGGCGGGTGCGGGTGCGCGGGGTCTGGTCGCGCAGTTCCTCCCCCAGCCTTCGGCCGGGGGTACCCCCAGCGCCCCTGACGAGGCGCTCAGCGTCTCGGCGTTTCACCGAACAGGTCCACCGCCTGCCGTACGTCCGACAGGCCCCGGGACAGTGCGCTCATCGAACCGATCGCGCCCGCGATCAGTAACAACGACCGGCGCAGGCGGGGGATCTCCGGGATGCCGCCCGTCGCCATCGCCGCCAGGGCCGCCAGCTCGTCCTCGGCTATCGCGCGGTCCGGGAACTCGGCCGGGTGTGCGGCCAGTTCGCGGCGCAGCCGGGAGACCGCCGTGCGTAGTTCCGTCACCCTCGGATCCTCGTCGCTGCCGGTCACTGGCCTCTGTCCCAAGCTCCGCAACACAGCTCTCCCCCCTCGCCAGGTGCCCCTGAACGGTGGTCGGGCGCCCGGGGACGCGGGTCAGTAAACGCCCTCCCGTACGGAAAGCGCTACAGCGCGGACCGAATTTCAGCCCTCAGGAACCGGCCGCCCGCTCCGGCGTCGGGTATGCAGGACGCATGACGGACACGCACGACCAGATCGCCGGCCTGCTGCTCGCCGCCGGCGGTGGCAGACGGCTCGGCGGGCGGCCCAAGGCGCTGCTGACACACCGGGGGCGGCCGCTGGTGGAGTACGCGGTCGGGGTGCTGCGGGCGGGCGGCTGCGGGCCGGTGCACGTGGTTCTGGGGGCCGGCGCGGACGACGTGCGGGCGCGGGCCGGGCTGGACGGCTGTGTGGTCGTGGAGAACCCGGACTGGGCCGAGGGCATGGGGTCCTCGCTGCGGGTGGGGCTGGAGTCGCTCGCCGGGGCGGGGGTGCGGGCGGCCCTGGTGTCCCTGGTGGACCAGCCCGGGATCGGGGCCGCGGCCGTGGCTCGGGTGCTCGGCGGGTACCGGGACCGGAACTCGCTGGTGTCGGCCGCCTACGACGGGGTGCGCGGCCATCCCGTCCTGTTCGGCTCGGCCCACTGGGCGGGGATCGCCGCGAGCGCGACCGGGGACCGGGGCGCCCGCGCCTATCTCAGGGCCCACGAGGAGGCGATCACGCTCGTCGAGTGCGGGGACGTGGCCGAGCCGTACGACATCGACACGGAGGCGGACCTGGGCCACCTTGAGTGAACGGGGTGGCACCGAGCGCCACCTTGGCTCGACCCGGAGAATCTCGACATCAACAAACCATTGAACTTCCACAATGAGGAAACTAGTATCCACTGTTCAGAAGCTCCCGGCCCCTGATCGGGTGCGCTTCGCTCTACCCGGAACGACTGGCACCCGGTGCCACCGCTGAAGGAAGTGACAGCTCATGTCCGCACCAGCGCCGTCTCCGCTGGCCATCGTCGACGCCGAGCCCCTGCCCCGGCAGGAGGAGGTCCTCACCGACGCGGCGCTCGCCTTCGTGGCCGAGCTGCACCGGCGGTTCTCGCCGCGCCGTGCCGAACTCCTCGCCCGCCGCGCCGAGCGCCGCGCCGAGATCGCCCGCACCTCGACCCTGGACTTCCTCCCGGAGACCGCCGCCGTCCGCGCGGACGACTCCTGGCAGGTGGCCCCCTCCCCCGCGGCGCTGAACGACCGCCGGGTCGAGATCACCGGTCCCACCGACCGCAAGATGACCATCAACGCCCTCAACTCGGGCGCCCGGATCTGGCTCGCGGACTTCGAGGACGCCTCCGCCCCGACCTGGGAGAACGTCGTCCTGGGCCAGCTGAACCTGATCGACGCCTACACCCGGAACATCGACTTCACGGACCCGGCGAGCGGCAAGTCGTACGCCCTGCGCCCGGACGAGGAGCTCGCGACGGTCGTCATGCGGCCGCGCGGCTGGCACCTGAACGAGCGGCACGTCGAGGTCGACGGCGAGCAGGTGCCCGGTGCCTTCGTCGACTTCGGCCTCTACTTCTTCCACAACGCGCAGCGGCTGCTCGACCTCGGCAAGGGGCCGTACTTCTACCTCCCGAAGACCGAGTCGCACCTCGAAGCCCGGCTCTGGAACGACGTGTTCGTCTTCGCGCAGGACTACGTCGGCATCCCGCAGGGCAGCGTCCGCGCCACCGTGCTGATCGAGACGATCACGGCCGCGTACGAGATGGAGGAGATCCTCTACGAACTCCGCGACCACGCCTCCGGGTTGAACGCCGGCCGCTGGGACTACCTGTTCTCCATCGTGAAGAACTTCCGTGACGGCGGCCCCAGGTTCGTCCTCCCGGACCGCAACGCGGTCACCATGACGGCCCCGTTCATGCGGGCGTACACCGAACTCCTCGTCCGCACCTGCCACAAGCGCGGCGCGCACGCGATCGGCGGCATGGCGGCCTTCATCCCGTCCCGTCGGGACGCCGAGGTGAACAAGGTGGCCTTCGAGAAGGTGCGCGCCGACAAGGACCGGGAGGCGAACGACGGTTTCGACGGCTCCTGGGTGGCCCACCCCGACCTGGTCCCGATCGCCATGGAGTCCTTCGACCGGGTCCTCGGCGACAAACCGAACCAGAAGGACCGGCTGCGCGAGGACGTCCACGTCGAGGCCGCCGACCTGATCGCGGTCGACTCGCTGGAGGCCAGGCCGACCTACGCCGGTCTGGTCAACGCCGTCCAGGTGGGCATCCGTTACATCGAGGCCTGGCTGCGTGGTCTCGGCGCCGTGGCCATCTTCAACCTCATGGAGGACGCGGCCACCGCGGAGATCTCGCGCTCGCAGATCTGGCAGTGGATCAACGCCGGCGTCGAGTTCGAGAACGGCGAGAAGGCCACACCGGAGCTGGCCCGCACGATCGCCGCCGAGGAACTCGACGCCATCCGCGCGGAGATCGGTGACGAGGCCTTCGCGGCCGGCCACTGGCAGCAGGCCCACGACCTGCTGCTCACCGTCGCCCTCGACGAGAACTACGCGGACTTCCTGACGCTGCCCGCGTACCAGCAGCTGCGCGGCTGACCCGACCTAGTCCTGCGCAGCCTTGTCCGAGTGGCCCAGGGACTTCCCCGGGGCCACTCGGTCGCGTACGGCCTGCTTCACGGCCGTGGGCTCGGGGAAGCCCTGTTCGCGCCGGTCCCACACCACCTCGTCACCGACCCGTACGACGAAGACGCCGCCCTTGCCCGGCTTCAGCGCCAGCTCCGTCAGCTCGGTCTCGAAGGTGGTCAGCAGCTCCTGCGCCAGCCAGGCCGCCCGCGGCAGCCAGCGGCACTGGGTGCAGTACTCGATCTCCACGCGCCGACTGTCACTCATCGCTGTCTCTCATCCGAACTGTCTCTGAACCGAACCGCCGCTCATCCGGACCGCCGCTCATCCGAGGTGCACCGACCAATCCTGTCGGGCAGCGGGCTTGCCGTGCAGGTCGGGAACCCGCTTCAGCCAGGCCGGGCGTCCCTGCTGGGTCCTGGCCGCGCGGGCGGCCTCCTCGGCCGCGAGCTGGTCGCGCCCCGGGAAGTCGGTGGGGAGCCACTCGGCGGAGGCCCGCACCCGGGCCAGCAGGTAGCCGACGTAGGCCTCGCGCATCTCGTCGGGCGTACCGAAGTCGGTGAGCCAGGCGTCCGGGACCTCGGCGAGGACGTCCCGGAGCAGTTTCTCGGTCACTTCGGGCGCGAGTTCGGCGTCGGCGGCCCGGGTGTCGGGGCCGTACCGGCCGAGGGCGTGATGCCGGAAGTCGTACGCCTTCCCCGGGGCCGAGGTGTCCCAGCGGTGGTGGAAGACGAGGGCGGCACCGTGGTCGATGAGCCACAGGCGCGGGGGTGCGATGCCGAAGGTCGGCCAGACCATGAGGTTGGAGCTGTGCACCGTACGGTCGACGTTGACGGTGAGCGCGTCCAGCCAGACGATCCGGCCCGCCTCCAGCGGGTCCACCGGGAAGACCTCGGCGATCTGCGGGGTGAAGTCCTCCGCGCCGGGCAGGAAGTCCATCCCGAGGTTCACTCCGCCGCTGGCCTCGTGCAGGTCGCGCACCTCCTGATGCGGCTCGTCCCCGGCGATCGCCGGGTCGAAGTGCACCAGGACCAGCTCGGGGAACCGCAGCCCGAGCGCCCGCGCCAGCTCCCCCACGATCACCTCGGCGACCAGCGCCTTGCGCCCCTGCGCGGACCCGGTGAACTTGACGACGTAGGTGCCGAGGTCGTCGGCCTCGACGATGCCGGGCACCGAGCCGCCGGAGCGCAGGGGGGCGACATAGCGGGTGGCGGTGACCTCCCTCAGCATGCTCGCCCCTCGTTCTCCGGCCTCGGACGTGAAGTGACCAGCGTAACCGGGCCTGACGGTGCGCGGCTCAGTGGTCGCCGTCGCGGCTCTCGACGCGGAAGCCGAAGGGCACCGTGCCCGGGTCGAGGGCCGTGATGCCGCCGTCGACGGTGAGGGTCGCGCCGTTGACGAAGGACGCGGCGGGCGAGAGCAGCCAGGCGATGGCCTCGGCGACCTCGGAGGGATCGCCCGGACGGCCGGCGGGCGCCAGCCTCGTCGCCTCCGTGTAGGCCTCCTCGACCCCGCCGGCCATGCCCTCCGCCGCCGCGAAGCGGGCCATGCGTCCGTCGGCCATCTCGGTGCGGACCCAGGTGGGGCACACCGTGTTGGCCCGCACGCCCCGGCTGCCGTAGTCGACGGCCACCGAGCGGCACAGCTGGAGGAGCGCGGCCTTCGAGGTGGCGTACGCGGCGTTGCCCCAGCCGTTGCGCAGCGCCGCGACGGAGGCGACCGCGACGACCGCGCCGCGGGTCTCCAGCAGGTGCGGGAGGGCGGCGCGCAGGGTCAGGAACGGGCCGGTCAGGTTGGTGCGCAGCACCTCGTCCCAGGTCTCGTCCGAGAGGTCGCCGACCGCGCCGCTGCGGCCGATGCCCGCGTTGAGGACCAGTCCGTCGAGCCGGCCGTGGCGGGCGACCGCGGTGTCGATGAGGTCCTGGATCGCCGCCGGGTCCGAGAGGTCGCCGGGGTGCGCCAGCGCGCCGGTCTCGTCGGCCACCCGCCGCAGCGGGTCGGGCCGCCGCCCGCCGATGACGACGTGGTGTCCGGCGGCCCGCAGCAGCCGGGCGGTGGCGGCGCCGATGCCGGTACCGCCGCCGGTCACCACGACAACTCGCTCGTCACCCATGACGGTCGGCTCCTCGTCGGCAGGGGATCAGGCGCTGTGATCCTAGGCCGGTCCCCCTTCGGTCCCCGCGATTTCAGGCCAGGGGACGGCCAGGGGATTCGGCAACGGCAGATAGCGCGCGTCGGCGCCGTCCGCACCGGTCCAGCGCAGCAGGAGGTTGGTCTTGCCGGGCAGGGTCGGGGAGGCGAGCAGGTCGGTCACCTCCGGGAGCGGCTGCCGTGCCAGCTCCCGCCGTGCCGCCGGCCACGGGTCGAACCCGGGGTGGCGTTCGGCGAGCGCGGCGGCGACCTCGGTCAGGTGGTTGACGACCAGGCAGTACACCAGCCGCTCCCACCCGGCGGCCCGGTCCACGTCGGCCAGCAGTTTGACCCCTTCGGCGTCCCGGTACAGCGCCTGCACCGGCATGCCCTCGGCGTCGACGGCGACCAGGGTGTTCTGCAGGTGCGCCTCGAGGACGACGCCGTGCTCGGCGAAGGCGGTCAGGGCCGGGGGTACGACCGCCCGCAGATACGCCTCCCACCAGGCACCGGGGTCCGCCGCCGCGGCCAGCGGGTCGCCGTCGAAGCCCTCGACCAGGCCGGCGGCGAGCAGCGGGGTGGCCCCCGGCAGCAGCGGTCCGCGCAGCCCGTCCCGGACGAGCACGGCGAGCTCCTCGAAGGCGAAGCGTGCGGTGCGGTAGCCGCGGTCGCCGAGCCAGCCCGCGGGGCCGCCCATCGCCGTGAACGCGGCGGTCGCGGCCGCGTCCGTGCGGCGCAGTTTCCGCAGGTCGTGCGCCCAGAGGCGGCGGATGTCGTTGGTGATCCGGACATCCAGGCTGAACTTCAGGAAGAGATCCCGCTCCGGCTCGTACACCGTGCGGATGGCGGCGGTCGGCCAGGTCGTGAAGCCGGTTTCGCCGAGGCGCAGCAGCCGTCCGTCCGCGAAGGCCGGGGCGAGGTCGCGGGCGACCAGGTCGAGCTGCCAGGGGTGGGCGGGCAGCAGCCGGTAGCCGTCCGGTACGGCGGCCGGCGCGGCCAGTGCGTCCAGCGCGGCCGTGTCGCCCTCCTCCACCACCTCGTCCTCGCGGACCGCGAGCAGCACCAGCGGGAACCGGGCGTGCGCCTCGGGGGCGTACGGCAGCCAGGCGGTGACCGGGCCGCCACCGCGCGCCTTGGGGGCGGGGTGGTAGGGATGGCCGGTGATGAGGGACTGCTCCGAACGCACATACGGGTCGTCGGGCGCCGTCGCCCGAGCGCGTGCCGTGAGCAGCGCGGCGACCGCGTCCCGGCTGTCGATCATCTCGGTGGGCAGGTCGCCGTTGGACAGCCCGGTGTGTCCGCGCAGTTCCTCGGCGACGAGTTTCACCAGTTCGGCGTGGCCGAGGCGGTGCCAGGTGCCGTCCGCGTGCACCTCGGGAGCGGTCGGCCGGCGTTCGCCGCGCACCCGCAGCAGCCGTCCGCCGCCGGGCAGCCGGTAGACCCGCGACGGCCCTTCCCCGGCGTCCGGGAGCGGCTGGGCCACCTCCCGCAGCAGGCAGTTGAGCAGGGGCGCGGCAGCGTACGCGTCGGCTTGTTCGCCGACCGCGTCGCTGAGGGGCATGAGATCCACGCGTTCCATTCGTTCGCTACGTCCACACAGTCCGATCCTGATCAGTATGTCGCTCGGCACCGGTCATCATGACCGTCGTACCCGTCCCCGAGGAGCTCTCCCGTGCACCGTCCCTCCCCCATCGAGACCCGGCTCGCCGCGGAGCTGGCCGAGGCGCGGCCGGACCTCGTCGAGCGGTACGAGACCGAGCTGCCCGGTGCGCGGGCGGCGGTGCTGACCCGGCTGTGGCGGGCGCTGGCGCACGAGCCGCTGCCGTGGGTGGCGCGCCGGGTGCGCGGGGCGCACAGCCTGGCCCTGCGGCTGGCCGACGGGCGGGCCCTGCACGGCCCGCGGGCGGATCCGTACGCCACGCACGCGTACGTGACCGCCGTGCGTCTGGACGGGGTGGCGTACGACGATCCGGCGCGGTTGACGACGGACCTGGGGTGGCCGCACTCGGCCGGGTTCGCCGCCGAACTCGGGCACAGTGTCGCGTCGTTGGCGCTCTCCCGCGCGGACCGGGAGTTCTCCGTCAAGGACCCGGAGGAGTGGCCGGACCGTGACTGGGAGTGGGAGCAGCGGGTCGTCGACGGGCATCCCTTCCACCCCAACTGCCGTTCGCGGCCCGGTTTCTCGGCGGCCGAGCAGCTCGCGTACGGGCCGGAGCACCGGCCGGTCGTCCGGCTGGAGGCGGTCCCGGTCGCGGCCGGGGACTGCCTGCTGACCGGCGACTGGCCGGACGAACTCCGGGACGGTGAGCGGCTGTTGATTCCCGTGCACCCCTGGCAGCGTGACCACGTCCTCAAGGGCGGCTCCGCCGGGCCCTGGCGGGACGCGCACCCGCTGATGTCGCTGCGCACGCTCGCCCTGGCCGACGAGACACATGTGAAGACCGCGCTCAGCGCCCGGCTGACCTCGTCCGTGCGGGACATCTCGGCGTACTCGGTCGGCGCGGCGGTCACGTTGTCGTCGTTCGCCACGGACCTGGCGGACCGCACGGACGGACTCCTGCACGTCACCCGTACGCTGGGCGCGGTGACCGCCGGCTCCCCCGACCTGGCGGCGCTGTTGCGCGAGTCGCCGCAGGCGTACGCGGCACCGGGCGAGCGCGTCCTCCCGGTGGCCGCGCTGGCCACCACCGGTCTCCCCGCATCGCCTTCCTGGCTGGCCGAGTTCACCCGCCTGGCGCTGACGGTGGGGCTGCGGCTGCTGGACCTGGGCGTGGCCCTGGAGGCGCACGGCCAGAACCTCCTGGTCGTGCTCTCCGAGACCGGCGCCCCGCTCCGCCTGGTCTACCGCGACCTGGCCGACATCCGGCTCAGCCCCGCCCGCCTCGCCCGGCACGGCATCGCCCCGCCCGGCCTGACGGGCCGCCTGGTCACGGACGACGAGACGACCCTGCGCCGCAAGCTGTTCGGCTCCCTGGTCGCGGGCGCGCTCGCGAGCACGGCGGGTTCGGGCCCGGCCCTGGCGACGGCCCTGGAGACGGCCGTACGGCACCTGCCCGCCACCCCCGACCTGACCGCACTCCTCGAAGGCCCGCTGCCCACCAAGGCGTTGACCCTGATGCGGCTCTCCCCGGAGGTGCCCGGCGACCAGTGGACGGCCCTGCCGAACCCGCTGGCCGCCCTCCGTTGACCTGCCGGTCATTCTCCTTCACCGGTGCGGACCTCGTTTTGGAGCCCGGCACCTTTGATCAATAGGATCCGCCGATGATCAGAACACATCGGCCGGCGGCAGGAGTCTGCGCTCTGCTCGCCGCCCTGGCGGCCGGGATCGCGTTCCCCGGCCATGCGGTCGCCGACGAGACCGAACAGGCCGCTCCCAAGGTGGAGCTCGTGCTGGACGTCAGCGGTTCCATGCGGACGGCGGACATCGACGGCGGGACGCGCATGGCCGCGGCCAAGCAGGCGTTCAACGAGGTGCTGGACGCGACGCCCGAGGGGGTCCAGCTCGGCATCCGCACGCTGGGCGCCAACTACCGCGGCAACGACCGCAAGGAGGGCTGCAAGGACACCGCGCAGCTGTACCCGGTCGGCACCCTGGACCGCACCGAGGCGAAGACCGCCGTCGCCACGCTCTCGCCGACCGGCTGGACCCCCATCGGCCCCGCGCTGCTCAAGGCGGCCGACGACCTCCAGGGCGGCGACGGGACCCGCCGTATCGTCCTGATCAGCGACGGCGAGGACACCTGCCAGCCGCTGGACCCGTGCGAGGTGGCCCGCGAGATCGCCGCCAAGGGCGTCGGGCTGACCATCGACACCCTCGGCCTGGTGCCGGACGCCAAGACCCGCGACCAGCTCAGCTGCATCGCGGACGCGACCGGCGGCACGTACACCTCCGTCCAGCACAAGGAGGAACTGACCGACCGGGTCGGCCAGTTGGTGGACCGGGCGGCGGACCCCGTGGTCACGCCGGTAGCTACCGAGGGGACGGACCAGTGCTCGTCCGCGCCCGCGCTGAAGTCGGGGCTGTACACCGACCGTGAGGAGTTCGGGCAGCAGCGCTGGTACAAGGTCGACGTCGACCCCGGCCAGGAGCTGCGCGCTTCGGTGAGCGTCGCGGCCGACCGGGCCGTCAACGCCGACTACGGTGTGCTGCTGCGCGCGGTGACCGTGCACGGGCGGGAGATCGTGCGCGGCGAGGCGTCGGGGGTGGGCCGTACGGACGTCATCTCGACCGGGCTGCGGTACCCGAAGGCCGAGAGCGACGACGAGGACACCACCCCGGAGACCGTCTGTCTCCAGGTGACCAACTCCTTCTCGGCCGCGTCCGGGGTGAAGACCAGCCCCGGTCTGCCGGTCGAGCTGACGGTCGACGTGGTGGACGGGCCTTCGAAGGCGAGCGATGTCGCCTCCTTCGGTCTCGGCCGCGGCTGGTGGCTGCTCGGCGCGCTGGTGCTGACCGGCTTCCTCGCGGGTCTGGTGTGGGGCTGGGTGTCTCGCTGGCGGGTCGCGGTCTGGAGGACCAACTGATGGGGATCACACGTGTGCTGAGCGCCGCCCTGCTGGCGGTGGGCCTCGCGGCGGGTCCGGCGGCAGCCGACTCCTCGCCCTCGCCGAGCGCCTCGCAGGACAGCGGCGCGCCCACCCAGGCGGGCACGTCCTTCCGTACGGCGGCCGAGATGGACCAGGGACAGCAGGCGACGGCCAGCGGATCGACCGGCGACTACCTGTACTGGTCCTTCCCTGCCGACGCCGGCCAGCGGCCGGACGTCAAGGCGACGGTGAAGCTGCCCGACTCGCACGCGGGACAGACCTGGCAGCTCGACGTGTACGACGGGCTGCGGCGCCGGCAGGCCTGCCAGTACGGCGCGCAGACCCGCACGGCCGCGCAGGGCGCCACGTCGGTGGAGCTGGCCTGCGTGATGCGCACCGTGCGCGCCTGGTCGGAGCCGTGGGCCGACGACCCGCTGCCCGGCACGTACTACATCCGGCTGACGGTGGTGGATCTGGCCTCGGCCGACCTCGGTCAGCCGGTGAGCGCCGAGGTGAGGGTGGACGCCAAGGACATCGGCGGTTCGGCGGCGGTGGACGGTTCGCTGGCCCAGCCGCTGGTGCCGGGGATCGCGGTCAAGTCCGGGTCGGACGGGGACAGTTCTTCGTCCGACGACACTTCTTCGGCCACGAAGTCCGCGGTGCTGTCCAGCATCGAGCCCGACGACGGCTGGTCCTCCGGCTGGTGGAGCGACCGCTGGGTGTGGACCGGGATCGGCGGCGTGCTGGCCGCGCTGGCCGGGATCGGCGGGTACGCGCTGACGCGGGGGTCGGGTCGGCCGTCACGTGTGCCGCCGGGCGCGTGATCCGATACAGAACCTGGTGACTGGGCCCCGCTCGCGGCGGCCCAGTCGTCGTTTCAGGCCTCCCGCAGCTCCTTGGCCAGCGCCCCGTCCCCGGTCACGGTCACCCGCCCGTCCCGCACCGCCTCCGCCAGCCCCAGCTCCCCCCGGGCCAGCGCCGTACCCGTCCCGGCGTCGAGCACGAGCCGGGCGTCGGGCTCGGCCGGTGCCGGGCCGTGACCGTACACCGGGCCGCCCTCCGCGCCGACGTACAGGTGGAAGTCCCCCTCCTCCAGCCGGACTTCGACGAGCCCCTCGCCCGCCAGAGCCCGCAGCAGCGGCAGCGCGAACCAGTGCGCGCGCACCGCGTCGGTGGGCCGGCGCTCGCCCAGTTCCGGCTCGCCCCACTTGCCCAGCGCCTGGAGCACCGGCAGCAACTCCCGCCCGCGTGGCGTGAGTTCGTAGACGTACGCCGCCCCCGGCGGGGGCAGCCGCCGCCGGGTGGTGAGCCCGTCCCGCTCCATGTCCTTCAGCCGGGAGGCGAGGACGTCCGTGCTGACCCCCGGCAGATCCGCGTGCAGGTCCGTGTAGCGGCGGGGACCGGCGAGCAGCTCCCGGACGATCAGCAGGGTCCAGCGGTCGCCGACCGCGTCGAGGGCGCGGGCCGCGGAACAGTACTGGTCGTAGCTTCGGCGAGGTGACATGCGACGCAGTCTAGACAAGATGTTGGACTTTCCAAGCTCCTACTTGGTAAAACCAAGCAACACGAGTTTCCGGAGGGGCGCATGGAGTTCCGGCAGTCCAACAAGCTCAGCGAGGTCTGTTACGAGATCCGCGGACCGGTGATCGAGCACGCCAACGCGCTCGAGGAGGCGGGTCACAGCGTGCTGCGCCTGAACACCGGCAATCCGGCACTCTTCGGCTTCGAAGCCCCTGAGGAGATCCTCCAGGACATGATCCGGATGCTCCCGCAGGCACACGGCTACACCGACTCGCGCGGCATCCTCTCCGCCCGCCGGGCGGTGGCCGGGCGCTACCAGACCCTTGGCCTGGAGGTCGGCGTCGACGACGTGTTCCTCGGCAACGGCGTCTCGGAGCTGGTCTCCATGGCCGTCCAGGCGCTCGTCGAGGACGGCGACGAGATCCTCATCCCCGCCCCCGACTTCCCGCTCTGGACCGCGGTGACCACCCTCGCCGGCGGCAAGGCGGTGCACTACCTCTGCGACGAACAGGCCGACTGGTACCCGGACCTGGCCGACATGGAGTCGAAGATCACGGACCGCACCAAGGCCGTCGTGATCATCAACCCGAACAACCCGACCGGCGCGGTGTACCCCAGGGAGATCCTGGAGGGCATCCTCGACCTGGCCCGCCGGCACGGCCTGATGATCTTCGCGGACGAGATCTACGACCAGATCCTGTACGACGACGCCGTCCACCACTCCACCGCGGCGCTCGCCCCCGACCTGGTGGTCCTCACCTTCTGCGGCCTGTCCAAGACGTACCGGGTGGCCGGCTTCCGCTCGGGCTGGCTGGTCGTCACCGGCCCGAAGCAGCACGCCAAGGACTACCTGGAGGGCCTCACCATGCTGGCCTCCATGCGGCTGTGCGCCAACGCCCCGGCCCAGTACGCCATCCAGGCCGCGCTCGGCGGCCGCCAGTCCATCCGCGAACTGGTCCTGCCCGGCGGCCGGTTGCACGAGCAGCGCAACGTCGCCTGGGAGAAGCTCAACGAGATCCCGGGCGTCTCCTGCGTCAAACCGAAGGGCGCCCTCTACGCCTTCGCCCGCATCGACCCCAAGGTCCACCCGATCCACGACGACGAGAGGTTCGTCCTGGACCTGCTGCTCCAGGAGAAGATCCAGGTCGTCCAGGGCACCGGCTTCAACTGGCCCGCCCCCGACCACTTCCGCATCCTCACGCTTCCCCACGCCGAGACCCTGGAGACGGCGATCGGCCGCATCGGGCGGTTCCTGAGCGGCTATCGGCAGTAATGGAGCGCGGGGCCGTCCGGGTATGCCGTCCCCATGACCCAGCGGCCTCTGCTCCTCCTCGACGTCGACGGCCCCCTGAACCCGTTCCGGGCCCGGTTCCTGCGGCACCGCGGGTACGTGACCCGCAGGCTGCACCCCGCCAACTGGTCGGCCCGCCAGCGGCCCGGCTCCCGCGCGCTGCGCCGGGGGCTGCGGGTGCGGCTGCATCCGGGGCACGGGGCCCGGCTGCTCGCGCTGCCGTACGAACTCGCCTGGGCCACCACCTGGACGCACCAGGCCAACGAGATGATCGGGCCGGTCGTCGGGCTGCCCGAGCTGCCCGTCATCGAGTGGCCGGAGCCGTTCGCGAAGGATCCGGACGGCCTGTACTGGAAGACGCGGACCGTCGTGGCGTGGGCGGCCGGGCGGCCGTTCGTGTGGGTGGACGACATGGTCACCGAACTCGACGTCCGCCATGTCGCCGAGCACCACGCAGGGCCCGCACTGCTCCTTCCGGTGGATCCGCGGCACGGCCTGCGGGCGCGTGACTTCGCCGAACTGGAGCGCTGGGCTCTTAGCCTCTGACGTATGGCTGATGTCTTTCTCGTCCGGCACGGTGAGACCGAGTGGTCGCGGTCCGGACGGCATACCGGGTGGACCGACGTGCCGCTCACCGAGCACGGCAGGGACGAGGCACGCCGGCTGGTGCCGCTGATCCGCTCGCACCGCATCGGTGCCGCCTTCGTCAGCCCGCTCCA
Source organism: Streptomyces sp. NPDC001714 (assembly GCF_042892755.1). Taxonomy (NCBI): domain Bacteria; kingdom Bacillati; phylum Actinomycetota; class Actinomycetes; order Kitasatosporales; family Streptomycetaceae; genus Streptomyces; species Streptomyces sp. NPDC001714. The sequence continues at coordinate 21,628 of NZ_JBIAUL010000039.1, read as the reverse complement.
GCGGGCCCGCGAGACCGCGGAGCTGATCGGCGTGCCCGACGCCCGGGTCGACGCCGACCTGCGGGAGTGGGACTACGGCGGCTACGAGGGCGTGACCACCATGGAGATCCAGCGCACCCGGCCCGGCTGGTTCCTGTTCACGGACGGGGTCGCGCCCGGCCCGCCGGACCACCCCGGGGAGAGCCCGGAGCAGGTCGGGGAGCGGGCCGACCGGATGCTCTCCAAGGTCGAGGCGGCCCTCGCCAACACCGAGGGTGTCGTGCTGCTGGTCGCCCACGGGCACTTCCTGCGCGTCCTGACCGCCCGCCGACTCGGCCTGGCGCCGTCCGCCGGGGCCCTGTTCCAGCTGGCGACCGGGACGCTGTGCCGGCTGGGCACGGAGCACGACCGGCCGGTGATCGCGGGCTGGAACATCCGGCCCAGCGGGTAGCGGGACCGCCTTGTCAGTGCCTGGTCGTAGTCTTCGAACGGACCGCTCACCAGGCGGTTCCGGACCGCGGACCACCGGGGAGGAGCATCGTGACCCGACCGCCCACCGCCGCGCAGCGCCGGATCATCGACGCCGCCGACCCGGTCACCGGGCGGCTGCGGGGTACGGAGGCGCAGCTGACGGCACTGGTGAAGCGCGGCCTCGCCTTCCGGCATCCGCGCCCGCCGCACGACCACTTCCTGACCCCGGCCGGGCATCGGATACGGGAGGCTTCGCAGCCCCCGGCCGCCACGGAACCCGAGCCGGCCCACGGCTTCGCCGCACGCGTCGGCGGCGAGGAGCAGGCCGACTCCGGACCCGCCCGGGCGCGTGAGGTGCACAGCGCCTGGCAGGGACTGCTCGAACTGCGCCGCATGACCAACCCCGACGGCGCCACGGACCGGCCGTGCGGCTGGGAGCGTACGCATCTGGTGCGGGCCGCCGCACTTGCCCTGGAGGCCGCCGGACACCCGCCGGAGGGGCCGGACACCCCCGGCTACCGGGTGCGGGCGACCCCGCAGCCGGAGGCGGTCGCGGTGTACGCGCCGGAGGGCGAGCCCCTGCGGGCGTGCGCCGCCACCCTGGAGCGGGCGGGCTGGCAGGCCGGCGAGTACACGGAGCCGCGTACCAGAACGCGCTATCTGCTGGCATCGCCGCGCCGGGTGTGACGGGCGTGTCAGGATGCCGGCAAAGGATCAGTGCGTCGTACACGAGAAGGGGAAGTCGTGAGCGAACCGTATTCCGTCCGCGTCACGGTCCGTGGCTACGAGACCGATGTGCAGGGCCATGTGAACCAGGCGGTGTACATCAACTACGCCGAGCACGCCCGCTGGTCGCTGCTCCAGGCGGCCGGGGTCACGCAGGCCGAGCTGATCGGGCGGGGCGTGGGTCCGGTGGGGCTGGAGACGACCATCCGTTATAAACGGGAACTGCTCGCCGGTGACGAGGTCGATGTGACCTGCGCGTTCGAGTGGAGCGGCGGCAAGACGTTCCGGATACTCCAGAAGATCACCAAGGCGGACGGCACGCTGGCCGCCGAGGTGGACGCGGTCGGCGGGCTGCTGGACCTGAAGGCCCGGAAGCTGGTCGCCGATCCGCGCGAGATCTTCAAGGAACTCACCTCGGCGCCGGAGCTGTTCGGGTTCTGACACGGTCCGCGCCGTCTGCACGGCCGTCTACACGTCGAGCAGTTCCGGCTGGTGCTCGGCGTCGTAGACCGCGCGGGCCTGCGCGATGTAGTGGCGGTTGTGCTCGGCCCATTCGGTCAGCCGCTGCAAAGTCTCGTGCAACTCCAGTGCCACCGGCGTGAGGTCGTACTCCACCCGCGGGGGCACGGTCGGATACACCGTGCGGGTCACCAGGCCGTCGCGCTCCAGGTTGCGCAGGGTGAGGGTCAGCATCCGGCGGCTGATGCCCTCGATGCCACGCTCCAGCTCCGTGAAGCGGATGGGGCCGTGCGAGGCCGCGACCAGGATCTGCACGCTCCATTTGCCGGCCACCCTGTCAAGAACCTCGCGGACGGGGCAGGCCTGCGCGTTCACGACCTGGCTGGTAACACCGGTGTTCCTCTGGGACATCGAGCTGCCTCCTTACGCCGTCCTCTCATGGTCACTCACCATGAACCCCGTTACAAGTCGTGCACCTTGCGCACGATCGGTTCCTGTTGATGTCCCTGGCGAGCTACGGCGATTGCGGAGGCCAGAAGGCCATGTCGACCACGACCGGCACACCGGCCGCACCGGTGACTCCTTCTCGAACATACCCGCGCCGGGCGGCTCTCGCCGTCCTGTGCGCGGGCGCGCTGATGACGATCCTGGACGGCACCATCGTCACGGTGGCGATGCCGGCCGTCCAACGCGACCTGGGCTTCAGCGGTCCGGGGCTTGCCTGGGTGGTGAACGCCTATCTGATCCCGTTCGGAGGACTGCTCCTGCTCTTCGGCCGTCTGGGTGATCTGGTCGGCCGGAAGCGGATGTTCACGGCCGGGCTCGCCGTGTTCACCGCGGCCTCCGTGGCGTGCGGGCTGGCGACGAGCCAGGGCGCGCTGATCGCGGCGCGGGCGGTGCAGGGCGCGGGCGGGGCGATGACCTCGGCCGTCGTGCTCGGCATGCTGGTGTCGCTCTTCCCCGAGCCGCGGGAACAGGCCCGCGCCATCGCGGTGTTCAGCGCGGTGGGGTCGGTGGGCGCCACCCTCGGCACCTTCCTCGGCGGGGCGTTGACGCAGGCGCTGAGCTGGCACTGGATCTTCCTGATCAATCTGCCGATCGGTCTGGCGGCCTGGCTCGCCGCGGTACGGATCCTGGCCCGCGAGCCCGGCGCCGGACTCCGCAGGGGCGCCGACGGCCCGGGGGCGGCCCTGGTCACCGGCGCGCTGATGCTCACCGTCTACGTCATCGTCGGCTCCGGCGACCGGGACCCGGCCGCCACCCTGCTCCTGGCCGCGCTCGCCCTCGCGCTCCTCGTGGCGTTCACCGTCCGCCAGGCCCGGGCCGAGCACCCGCTGCTGCGCCTGCGGATGCTGCGCTCCCGGACGCTGAGCGGCGCGAACAGCGTGCAGATCCTGATGATCGCGACGATGTACGGCTTCCAGTTCCTCGGCGCGCTCTACCTCCAACGCGTGCTGGGCTACGGCGAGTTGCACACCGGTCTCGCCTTCCTCCCGGCACCGCTCGCGATCGGCGTCCTGATGCTGGGGCTGTCGGCGCGCACCACCGCCCGCTTCGGCGCGTACCGTGTGCTCCTCGCCGGGCTCGTCCTCATCACCGTGGGGATGGCCCTGCTGAGCCGGGCGCCCGCCGACGGCTCGTACGCGGCCGACGTGCTGCCCCCGATGCTGCTCATGGCGGCCGGCTTCGCCGCGGCGATGCCCCCGCTCACCGGCCTCGCCATGGCCGGCGCCCGCGAGGAGGACGCGGGACTGGCCTCCGGGCTCTTCAACACCACGCAGGTGGTGGGCGGTTCACTGGGCCTCGCCGCCCTGTCCACCCTCGCGGCGAGCCGTACCGACGGCCTGCTGCAGGCGGGCGCCGAACTCGTGCCGGCCACGGCGGAGGGCTACCGGCTGGCGTTCCGGGTGGCAGCGGTGATCGCGGCGGGGGCCCTGGGGCTGGCGGCGGTCGCACTGCGGCCTCGCCGCGCCTGAACCGGGCCGGGGGGTCGAAGCCGGGCGGGGCCGCCGGAGCCGGGCAGCGCCGCCATGGCCGGGCGGCGGCCGCCATAGCCGGGCGACCGCCGCCATAGCCGGGGGGTTGGCCGTTATAGCCGGGCGCGTTCCGCCGAAGCTGGGCAGCGCCGCCATGGCCGGGCGGCAGCCGCCATAGCCGGGCATGTGCCGCCGAAGCCAGGGGAGGGCCGCCGAAGACGGGCGGCTGCGCCATGGCCGTGCGGCGGCCGCCGAAGCCGGGCGAGTGCCGCCACAGCCGGGCGAGGACCGCCGGAGCCGGGCGAGGGCCGACGAAGCCGGACGAGCGCCGCCGAAGCCGGACGAGGCGAGTACCGCCGAAGCCGGGCGAGGACCGCCATGGCCAGGCGAGGGCCGGGCCCACGGCAGGGCGCCTCGGCTCGCCCCGCCGCTCAGGACGCGCCGAACGCCGCCCTGTGGTCCTCGGCCCACGCCCGATAGGTCCGCGCCGGCCGGCCGAGCACCTCCCGGACGTCCTCGGTGACCACCGCGTTGCCACCGGAGCGGACGAACGCCAGGCCGGTCAGGACTCCGTCCACCTGGGCCCCCGCCATGCCCCAGGCCTCGCGGAGGAAGTCACGGGTCTCGTCCGGGGACAGGTCCCGGGTCGGGACCGGGCGGCCCAGGACCTCGGCGAGCACGGCGGCCTGGTCGGGGACGGTGATCGCCTCGGGACCGGTCAGGGTGTACGTCCGCCCCGCGTGCCCGGCGTCGAGCAGGGCCCGCACCGCCACCTCGGCGATGTCGCGCGGGTCGATCACGCCCGAGGCGCCGTCCCCGGTCATGTTCGGGACCGGCTCGCCCGTACGCAGGGCCGGAAGCCAGGTCAGCGTGTTGGAAGCGAACGACGACGGCCGCAGCACCGTCCAGGCCAGCCCGCTGTCCCGCACGGCCCGCTCGCCGGCTCCGTGCCACTGTGCGGAGGGGCCTGACGCGGAGTCACCGGTGGCGATGGCGGAGAGCTTCACCAGCCGCTCCACGCCCGCGGCCCGGGCCGCGGCGGCCAGTGCCGCGTCCTGCCCCTCGTCGGGGCCGGCCGGCCGGAGCAGGAACGCGGCCGTCGCACCGGCCAGCGCGGCCTCCAGGGACGCGGGGTCGGTGTAGTCCCCGCGCACCACCTCCACCCCGGCGGGCACCGTCGCCCGCGCCGGGTCGCGGGTGAGCGCCCGCACCTTCGCGCCGCGCCCGGACAGCTGTCGTACGACGTCACTTCCGATGGTGCCCGTGGCACCCGTCACCAGAATCATGCGGTCCACGATGGGCCTGCCGGAGCGCCCGCCTCTTGGAAATTCCGGCACGGCAGGCCCGCCCGGAGGCCGGGACAGGTCGCTTACGGTGGAGGGGTGCCGATGACCATCGCCGAGCCGCTCGCGACCGTCCCCGACGTGCTGCGCCCATGGGTCGCCGGGATACGGACCATGTCCTTCGCCGAGCCCCCCGAGGGGACGTTCGTCCATCTGCCGGACGCGCTGACCAAAGTGGTGCTGCGGGTGACGGCGGACGGGCAGCGTGACGTGCTGGCGGTCGGGCCGCGGGTGCGGGCCACCTACCACGGCGGGAAGCCCCACATCTCGTGCGTGGAGCTGGTCCTCGCACCGGGCACCGCCCGGCCCCTGCTGGGTGTGCCGGCCGCCGGGCTGGTCGGCCGGGTGGTGCCGCTGGACGGGCTGCCGGGCGGGGCGGCGCGCCGGTTCGCCCGTGAGGTGCGGTGGCTGAACCCCCTGGAGGCGCTGCCGCGGATCACCGAGGTGCTGCCCGGGCTGCTGTCGGAGCGGACGGACGCGGGCCGGACGGCGTTGCTGCGGGCGGGCGTGGACGCGTTGTCCGTACGGCTGGACCGGGCGCCCGCGCAGGTACGGGACGTGGCCCGCGAACTGGCCGTCAGCGAGCGCCAGTTGCGGAACCTGTTCGCCGACGGCGTCGGTGTCTCCCCGAAGCACTTCGCCCGTATCGACCGGGTCCGCACGGTCGCCGCCCGGGCGGGCAGCGCCCGCTGGTCCGAACTGGCGGCCGCCGCGGGCTACTTCGACCAGGCGCACATGACGACCGACTTCCGCGACCTGATGGGCGTCCCGCCCCGCTCGTACGTCACCGGACGGCTCCCCGCGCTCAGCCCCTGCCAGGCGAACCGGCGCGGCTGAGCCCGGATCCCCGCCCCCGCGGGGCAGGCGGAGCCGCTCGCGAGGCTCACGGCGTGGCCTGGTCCGGGCGGGTCGGGACCGGTACCTGGTTGAAGCCGTAGTAGAGGGCGAGCAGGCCGTGTGCGGCCAGGGTGAGCGGCGCGGAGACGAAGGCCAGACCGACCGTGATCGGGTAGCCGAGTGAGCCGAGCGCGAAGCGGGCGCGGGTGGCACGCGCGGCCTCGACGTCGACGCGGGCGTCGAAGAGGTGGCCGGTCCGGGTGAGATGCCACCACAGGGCCTGGAAGGCGGCCGCCATCAGGACCATCACCAGGCTGTAGACGGCCGCCGCCGCGTGCGAGGACGCGTCCTCCCGCAGATACTCGGCGAGCATCGCCGTCGGCCAGGGCACGGCGGAGACCACCATCAGCACCAGCAGGTTCAGGAACATCAGCGTGCGGTCGACCCTGGCGACATAGCTGAACAGCTGGTGATGGTTGACCCACATGATCCCGACGACCAGGAAGCTCACCACGTAGGCGGCGTAGGACGGCCACTGGGCGCCCAGCGCCTGCCACAGACTCTCGCCCTCCGCGGTCCTCGGCACCTTGATGTCCAGGACGAGCAGGGTGACGGCGATGGCGAACACCCCGTCGCTGAAGGCCTCCACACGGCCCGACTCGTTCATGACGCACTCCCCCGTCGGCTCACAGGGACTTCCTACCGCATCCCGCGCCCCACAGCCGAGGTCACGGGATCGACTGGGGTGCCGCGAGCGGTACGGCGGCCTCCGTCGTGCCCCTCGCTCCCGCGCGCTGCCGGCCCAGGTGGTTGAAGACCAGGTTCAGCACCACCGCCGCCACACATCCCGTCGAGATGCCCGAGTCGAGGACGATCCGGGCGGTCTCCGGGAAGGCGTGGTAGAAGTCCGGCTCGGTGATCGGGATGATGCCGACGGCGAGGGAGACGGCAACGACCAGGACGTTCTCGTCCTTCTCCAGGCCGGCCCTGACCAGGGTCTGGATACCGCTGGCCGCCACCGAGCCGAACAGGACCACGCCCGCGCCGCCCAGGACCGGCCGGGGTACGACGGCGATCAGCGAGGCGGCCATCGGGCACAGCCCCATCAGCACCAGGAAGCCGCCGCCGGCCGCGACCACGAACCGGCTGCGGATCCGGGTCATCGCGACCAGGCCGATGTTCTGCGCGAACGCGCTGCACATGAACCCGTTGAACAGCGGGCTGATCGCCGAGCCGAGGGTGTCGGCGCGCAGCCCGGCCGCGATCGTCCGCTCGTCGGCGGGCCGTTCGACGATCTCGCCCAGCGCCAGCATGTCCGCGGTCGACTCGGTCATCGAGACCACCATCACCACGCACATGGAGAGGATCGCGGCGATCTGGAACTGCGGGGCGCCGAAGTGGAAGGGCGTCGGGAAGCCGATCACGTCCGCGTCCGCGACCGGGCCGAAGTCGGTGACGCCGAACGGGATCGCGACGACCGTGCCGGCGACCAGGCCGATCAGCACGGCGATCTGCTTGACGAAGCCGTGGGTGAAACGGCGAAGGAGCAGGACGAGGACGAGAGTCGCGGCGGCCAGCGCCAGGTACTTGACCGAACCGTGGTCCTTCGCCGTCGGGTCGGGGCCCTGGGCCCAGCCGAAGGCGACCGGAAGCAGCGAGACGCCGATGAGCGTGATGACCGTGCCGGTGACGACGGGCGGGAAGAAGCGGATCGCCTTGCTGAAGAAGGGGGCGGCGAGGAAGCCGAGGAGGCCGGCGACGATCACCGCGCCGAAGATGACCGGCAGGGCGTCGGACTTGTCGTGGGTGGACGCGGCTATCGCGGTCATCGGGGCGACCCCGGCGAAGGTGACGCCGTTGACGAAGGGCAGCCGGGCGCCGATCTTCCAGACACCGAGGGTCTGGAGGAAGGTGGCGAGGCCCGCGGTGAAGAGGCAGGCGGCGGTCAGGAAGGTCAGTTCGGTGCCGGTGAGGCCGATGGCCGCGCCGACGATCAGGGGCGGGGCGACCACCCCGGCGTACATGGCGGCCACGTGCTGCAGGCCGGTGGTCGCCATTTTCAGGGGCGGGAGTTTCTCGTCGACGGGATGCACTTCTTGCACTGCGGCTCTCCTCCGGTCGGTTACGCGGCGGCTCTGGCGCGGGTTTCAGGGAGGTGGTGCGTGATCCAGGTCGTGCGGGACCCGGGAGGAGGACGGTGACCGATCCCGGGCGCGCGCAGGGCAGCGCGCGCCCGGGAGACGGCCGCCGTGGACCCTTTCCGGGGCCACGGCCACCGGCCGGGAGCCGTCCCTCCCGACCGGAGCTCAGGTGCCTTGCAGAGGAGTGGGGTTACCGTCCGGCGATCTCGGCCAGCCGCTGGGCCTCGGCCCGTGTGGCGCGGGCGATCGCGTCCTCGTCGACGTGCAGCAGGCGGCCCGCCTCGACGATCTGACGGCCGTTCACGAAGGAGGCGGTGACCGGGGCGGCCGCGCCGAAGACCAGGGCGGTCACCGGGTCGGCGATGGAGGCGTGGGCGAGGGTGTCCAGCCGCCAGAGGACCAGGTCGGCGAGCTTGCCGGGTTCGAGGGAGCCGATCTGGCCCGCACGGCCCAGCACTTGGGCGCCGCCGTAGGTGCCGAGGCGCAGTGCCTGGCGGGCGTTCAGGGCCGCTTCCCGGTGCGCGCCGAGGCGGTTGATCAGCAGCGCGTTGCGCAGTTCGGTGTGGAGTTCGCCGGACTCGTTGGACGCGGTGCCGTCGACGCCGAGGCCGACCGGGACGCCGGCGGCGAGCATGTCGGGGACACGCGCGATCCCGGCCGCGAGGCGGGCGTTGGAGGACGGGCAGTGGGCGACGCCGGTCTTCGTGCGGGCGAACGCGGCGATGTCGGAGTCGTTCATGTGGACGCAGTGCGCCATCCACACGTCCTCACCGAGCCAGCCGGTGGACTCGAAGTAGTCGGTCGGGCCCATCCCGAACAGCTCCTTGCAGAACTGCTCCTCCTCGACGGTCTCCGAACCGTGGGTGTGCAGGCGCACTCCGAGCCGGCGGGCCAACTCGGCCCCCTGTCGCAGGAGTTCGGTGGAGACGGAGAACGGCGAGCAGGGCGCGACGGCCACCTGGGTCATCGCGTCGAAGGAGGGGTCGTGGTGCTCCTCGACGGTCGCCTCGGTGGCGGCGAGGGCGCCTTCGAGGGTCTCGACGGCGAAGTCCGGGGGCAGGCCGCCGTCCTTCTCGCTGCGGTCCATGGAGCCGCGGGCGAGGGTGAAGCGGACGCCCGTCTCGCGGGCGGCACGGATGATCGCGCCGGACAGGTCGCCGGAGTCCTTCGGATAGACGTAGTGGTGGTCCATCGCGGTGGTGACACCGCCGCGGGCCATCATGGCGAGCGAGCCCTGCGCGGCCGCGTACACCATGGGCTCGTCGATGCGCGCCCAGGTCGGGTACAGCGCGACCAGCCAGTTGAAGAGGTTGTGGTCGGTGGCCAGGCCCCGGGTGATCCACTGGTAGTAGTGGTGGTGGGTGTTGACCAGGCCGGGGGTCACCAGGTGTCCGGTGGCGTCGATCCGCCGTACGACGTTCTCCAGGCCCTCGGGAGCACGGCCCGCGCCGAGCGACTCGATGCGGTTGCCGGCGATGACGACGTACCCGTTCGGGTACTCGGTGTCGTGGGCGTCGACGGTCGCGATCGAACAGTTCTCGATGACGATGCGCTGGTCTGCTGCCATGATTCGTCCTTTTCGCTCAGTGGACTCGTGGTGAGGGCACGGCAGGACCCCGGGGATTTGAGTGCCGTGGCCGGGAAGCCCGAAGACGCCTGGTTCCCCGGCCGCGGGTGCCGAAAAAGAGAAGGTCAGAGGTTGGTGAGGTCCACCGGGATCTTCGCCTCGCAGCCGTCCCGCAGGATGGTCGCCTCGATCAGGCCGTAGGGCCGGTCGGCGGCGTAGTACACGGCACCGTCTTCGGTGGCGTTCTTGAGACCGAACGGCTCCAGGTCCACCAGGAAGTGGTGCTTGTTCGGCAGCGAGAAGCGGACCTCGTCGATCTCGCCGCGGTTGTCGATGATGCGCGAACCCATCTGGTACAGCGTCTGCTGCAGCGAGAGGGAGTACGTCTCGGCGAAGGCCTGGAGCATGTGCTTCTTCGTCTGCTCGTAGGACTTCTCCCAGTCGGGCATCTTCTGCTCGTCGTCGGTCCAGTTGAACCGCCAGCGGCTGGAGACCTGGGTGGCCAGAATGCGGTCGTACGCCTCGGGGAGCGTCGTGTACTTGTCCTTGACGTAGCCCCAGAACTCCGAGTTGGTCGAGTTCATCACGACGAGGTCCTTGAGGCCGGAGACGACCTCCCACGACTCACCGTCGAACGTGATCTGGGTGAGCCGGGTCTCCTGGCCCTTGCGTACGAACGAGTGCTTGACCTCGTCCGCGCCGATGAACCCGGAGTTGGCGCCCGAGGCCTCGATGCGCTCCCAAGCGTACTCCTCGATGCGGATCCGGGCCCGGTGGATCGGCTCCTGCGAGGTCACGAAGTGGCGGGCGAGGTGGATGCCGAACTGCTCGGCGGACTCGATGCCGTGCTCCTTGGCGAACGCGAACACCGTGTTCTTGGTGGTGTCGGTCGGCAGGACGTTGGCGTTGGAGCCGGAGTAGTGGACCTCGTCCATGTCGCCGGAGAGCGACACCGAGACGTTGAGGTCCTTGATGTGGTGGGTGGCACCGTCCCGCGTGATCTTGACGACCCGGTTCTCGGCCTTGCCGTACTGGTTCTGTCCCAGAATGGTGGGCATGAGCTAGCTCCCTCGGTAAACGGAGTAGCCGAACGGGTTGAGCAGCAGCGGTACGTGGTAGTGCTCGCCCGGTACGACGGCGAACGTGATCGCCACCTCCGGGAAGAACACGGCCGGTCCACTGTCCCGATTCGCGGGGGCGTCCTGCTGCGCATCGGCTTGCTTCTTCGCGGTCTTCTCTTCGAAATACGGCTCGACGGCGAAGTCGAGCCGCACGTGTGTCGTCCCCTCCGGCAGGTCCGGAAGGTCCTTGCACCGGCCGTCCGCGTCGGTCCCGCTCCCGCCGAGCGCCTGCCAGTCGGCGTCCCGGCCCCGACGGGCCGCGAGCCGGACGGCGACGCCCGCGGCGGGGCGGCCGATGCTGGTGTCCAGGATGTGTGTGGACACGGAGGCGGTGGTGCTGGTGCTCATGGTGTCAGGCGTCCTCTTCGACGAGTCGGGCGAGCCGGATGCGGTTGATCTTGCCCAGCTCGGTGCGGACGATCTCCCGCTCCCGCTCCGGCGGGTTGCCGATCCGTTCCTTGACCGCGTCCCGCATCTCCTCGCCGGTGCGGCCGGTGGCGCAGATCAGGAAGACGTGGCCGAACCGCTCCTGGTAGGCGAGGTTGAGTTCGAGCATCTCCGCCTTGAGGTCGTCCGCGGCGCCGGCCATGCCGGACTGCTCCCGGGCCGAGGTGGGGTCGCCCGGCCTGGGGCGGCCGATCGGCGGGTGCCCGGCCATGGCCTGAGCCAGGTCCGCCGCGGTCAGCTCGACCATGGCGGCGTCGCTGGCGGTGTAGAGGGCCTCGGGGGTGGCATAGGGGCGGGCGGCGAGCAGGCGCCGGGCCCAGGCCGTGGAGGCGCACGCCTCGTGGAGGGCGGCGAGCGCCGCGGGCTCCTCCAGTTCGTTGAACCGGGCCAGACCCGGGGGCGTGGAAGTCGACGTCACGGGAGCCTCCGTGGCCGTGTGCGGCCTTCGTGCTGAACGGGCTGCCGTTAGCTAACGCCCTCCGGAACCCAGCGTCAACACTTTGTTGAAAATTCCGCGTAACAACCCCCCGCCCGCACCCCACGGGTCACTTCCGGCGCGTCCCCGGGTCTACCGGCGCGCCCTGGGTCACTTCCGGGGCGGCGCCGGGTCGCTCCGGGGCGGTGCCCGCGGGTCAGCTGTCCTTCTCGCGGTTCAGGTAGTTGTACACGGTGAACCGGCTCACCCCGAGCGCGCCGGCCACGGTCTCCACACCGTGCCGTACGGAGAAGGCGCCACGCGCCTCCAGTATGCGCACGACCTCCTGCTTCGCCTTGCGGTCCAGGTCGGCCAGCGGCTTGCCCTGCTTTCGCTCCATGGCGGCCAGGATGTGGTCGAGGGAGTCCGCGAGCTGTGGCAGCCGTACGGCGACCACGTCGACGCCCTCCCAGGCGAGCACGACGTCGTCGGCGCCGGCCTCGTCGGGCGGGAGCATCTCCCCACCCATGGCGTCGACCAGCGGCTTCACGGCGGTGATGAAGGGTTCGTCCCGGTTTCCGGTCACTTGACGTCGCCCTCCACCACGTTGACCTGGAGCGAGATCCGGGTGGCCCCGGCCTCCAGGGCCCTGCGCAGCAGCGCGTCCACGGCGGTGAGCACCGCGTCGGAGCCACCCTCCGCCGTGTTCCCGAACGGCCCGACGTCCACCGCGTCCAGCTCGGCCGCCTCGATGACCTCACGGGCGACCAGCGCGTGCGCGGGGGCCTCGTCGAGGTCGAAGGGCTCGGTCGTGAACTCCACTCTCAATCGCACGCGCTCAACCTAACGCGCGGGGCCGATGTTCGGGCAGCCCTCCGGGATCACCGGCCCTTGCGCAGAAAGCCCCGCAGCCGCCGCTCCGGCCAGGTGTTGATCACGTCGTCCCCGGTGAGCCAGCCGCGCTGGGCGGTGCCGATGCCGTAGCGCATGTTGGCGAGGTGCGGGACGGCGTGGGCGTCGCTGTTCACGGCGAACTTCACGCCGTGCCGGCGGGCCCGCAGGATGTCCTCGTCACGCAGGTCGAGGCGGTCCGGGTGGGCGTTGATCTCCAGCGCCGTGCCGGTGCGGGCGCAGGCGGCGAAGAGCGCGTCGAGGTCGGCGTCGATGCCCGGCCGCCGGCCGATGAGGCGGGTGGTGGGGTGGCCGATGACGTTGACGTACGGGTTCTCGCAGGCCCGCACGAGCCGCCTGGTCAGCTGCTCGCGGGCCTGGTTGAAGTGCGAGTGCACGGAAGCCACGCACAGGTCGAACCCGGCGAGGAAGTCGTCCGGCCAGTCCACCTCCCCCTCGGGACCGATGTTCAGTTCGGTGCCGTGCAGCAGCCGCAGCCCGCCACGCCGGCCCTTGGTGGGGTACGTGCCGTCCAGCTCGCGCACCCGTTCCCGCTGGGCCAGCATCCGCTCGTCGGTCATGCGCTGCATGGCCAGGTCGGGCGCGTGGTCGGTGATCGCGTAGTAGGCGTAACCGCGCCGGGCGGCCGCCGCGGCCATCTCCTCCAGCGGGGCGAGCCCGTCGGTGAGGTCGGTGTGGGTGTGCAGGTCGCCGCGCAGGTCGGCCTCGGTGACCAGCTCGGGCAGCTCGTCGCGGAGTCCGGCCTCGATCTCCCCGCGGTCCTCGCGCAGCGGCGGCGGGATCCAGGGCAGGCCGAGGCGCGCGTACACCTCCTCCTCGGTCTCGGAGACGATCTTCTCGCCGCTCTCGACGTCGAAGAGGCCGTACTCGGAGAGCTTGAGCTTCTGGCGCACCGCGATCTCGCGGGTGCGGATGTTGTGGGCCTTGGAGCCGGTGAAGTACTGCAGCGCGGCGCCCCACGAGTCCGGCGGCACGACCCGCAGGTCGACGTTGAGGCCCTTGCCGGTGCGGACGGACGTCTTGGTCCCGCCCTGCCCGATGACCTCGGTGACGTACGGCAGCCCGGTGAACGCCTTCATGAGCGGTGCCGACTCCGTCGCCGCCGCGAGGATGTCGATGTCGCCGATGGTCTCCCGCATCCGGCGCAGCGAGCCGGCGTACGCGCACCGCCTGCAGCCGGTCACGGCGGAGAGCGCGCCGACGATGTCCTCGGCCAGCTCCGTGGCCACGTCGATCTGCACCCGCCCGCCGGAGGACCGGAGCAGTTCGATGCCGTGCAGGATGTTCTCCTCCGTCTTCGGCCCGAAGCCCTTGAGGTCGCGCAGCCGTTCGTCGCGGATGGCGGCGGCGAGTTCGTCCACCGACGAGACGCCCAGTTCCTCGTAGACCGCCATGGCCTTCTTCGGGCCGAGGGTGGGGACGGCCGTCAGCCGCCGGACCCCGTCCGGGATCTTCGCCCGCAGCTCCTCGACGGCGGCCACCGTGCCGCTGTCGAAGTACTCGCGGACCTTCTGGGCGATCGACTTCCCGACGTTCGGGATCTCCTGCAGCCCCTTGAGGTCGAGCGTGGCGACATCGGCGTGGTGGCCGCCGACCGACCTGGCGGCCTTCTCGTAGACCCGCGTCCTGAACGCGTCTCCGCCGGTGATCGAGATCAGGTCCGCGTACTCCTGGAGCAGCGCGGCTACCTCGTCGTTGGACCGAGCCATGCCTTCAGGGTAGGGCGCCTGTTTGCGCGGGCGCTCTTGACAGCCCTCCCCGGCCACAGGCAGTCTTCCATTAAGCAGAAATCAACTTCCACCATGTGGAATAGAGATAGTGGAAGGGAGCGCCCACCCCCATGGGATTTGCAGAGCAGCGCTTCACCGTCAACCTGTCGATCCTCTTCACGGAACTCCCGCTCCTGGAGCGCCCCGCGGCCGCCGCCGCGGCCGGCTTCACCGCGGTCGAGCTGTGGTGGCCCTGGGTCGACTCCCCCACTCCCGCACGGTCGGAACTCGACGCGCTGCGCCGAGCGATCACGGCCGCGGGCGTCCGGCTGACCGGCCTGAACTTCTACGCCGGACAACTCCCCGGCCCCGACCGGGGCGCCCTGTCGGTCCCGGGCGAGGAGTCGGAGAGGTTCCGCGCCAACATCGACGTGGCGGCCGGTTTCGCCCGTGCCCTGGGCTGCCGGTCGCTCAACGCCCTGTACGGAAACCGCGTGGCCGGCGTGGACCCGGCCGAACAGGACGCGCTGGCCCTGGAGAACCTGGTCAGCGCCGCGGAGGCGGCCGACCGCAACGGGGCGGTCCTGCTGATCGAGGCGCTCAACGAGCCGGAGTCGCCGCGGTATCCGCTGGTGTCGGCGCCGGCCGCGGTCGCGGTCGTCGACAAGGTGAACGAGACCTCGGGACTCGGCAACGCCCGCTTCCTGATGGACCTCTACCACCTGTCGATGAACGGCGAGGACCTGCCGTCGGTGATCGAGCGCTACGCAGCGAAGACCGGCCACGTCCAGATCGCCGACAACCCGGGCCGCGGCGCCCCGGGCACGGGGTCGCTGCCGCTGGCGGACCTCCTCGACCAACTGAGGAAGGCCGGTTACGACGGCTGGGTGGGCCTGGAGTACAAGGCGGGGGCCTCGCCGGGCGCCGAGGCCTTCGGCTGGCTGCCGGTGGAGCAGCGCGCCGCCCGTTGACGTGACCGTCCCCGGGGGCTGCCGCCCCCGGACCCCCGCTGCGGCCTGAACGGCCTCGTCCCCGATCGCCGGACGGGCTGTGTGACCGACGTATCCAGAGAGGCACCCCCTATGAGCAACACACACCCCAAGATCGCCTGGATAGGCCTCGGCATCATGGGCTCCCCCATGTCCGAGAACCTGATCAAGGCGGGTTACGACGTCACCGGCTTCACGCTGGAGCAGGACAAGCTGGACCGGCTGGCCGCCGCCGGCGGCACCGCGGCCGCCTCGATCGCCGAGGCGGTGCGGGACGCGGACGTGGTCATCACCATGGTTCCCGCGTCGCCGCAGGTCGAGGCCATCGCGTACGGCCCGGACGGCATCCTGGCGAACGCCAGGCCCGGCGCGCTGCTCATCGACATGTCGTCCATCACCCCGCAGACCTCCGTCGACCTGGCGAAGGCGGCGCAGGACAAGGGCATCCGCGTGCTCGACGCGCCCGTGTCCGGCGGTGAGGCCGGTGCGGTCGAGGCCGTGCTCTCCATCATGGTCGGCGGCGAGCAGGCCGACTTCGACACGGCGAAGCCGATCTTCGAGGCGTTGGGCAGGACCATCGTGCTGTGCGGTCCGCACGGCTCCGGCCAGACCGTGAAGGCCGCCAACCAGCTGATCGTCGCCGTGAACATCCAGGCGTGCGCCGAGGCCGTGGTCTTCCTGGAGAAGTCCGGCGTGGACCTGACGGCCGCGCTGGACGTGCTGAACGGCGGTCTGGCCGGCTCGACGGTGCTGACGCGGAAGAAGGACAACTTCCTCAGCCGCGACTTCAGGCCGGGCTTCCGGATCGACCTGCACCACAAGGACATGGGCATCGTGACGGACGCGGCCCGCAACGTCGGCGCCGCCCTGCCCGTCGGCGCCGTGGTGGCGCAACTGGTCGCGTCCCTGCGTGCGCAGGGCGACGGCGGCCTGGACCACTCGGCGCTGCTGCGCGCGGTGGAGCGCCTGTCCGGCGCACGGGTCTGAGCCGGACCACATGACTTCCGGGCGGTGCCGGTGCCGACACCTGTCCTGTCGCGCCCAGGCGCCGGCACCGCCCGGAAACCACTTCAACAAACTGTTGACGCCCAGCGGTTCCGATCCTGGGCTCCACGAAGGGGCCACGCCGGCAGCCTCTCGCAGGTCTCCCGCGACGGCGTGATCGAGAAGTACCCGGCCCACTTCCACGCCGCCGACCCGGAGTACGGCAGGCGCGTGGCAGAGGCGGTCCGCGCCCTGCGCGAGGACTGACCCCACAGGCGGCCCGCGGCGGCCGACCGGCCCGGATGAGGGGTGGCCGGTCGGCGGCGCGCGGGCGGGGCGAGGACCGCGGCGGCGTGCGAGCCAGTGCGGTGGTGAAGGAACCGAGCGCTCTTCTCGACCAGAGGGAAGGACGCCCCCCGGCTCCGTCGCACCCGCCGCGGTCCCAGCCACACTCCCTGAGCCCCGTCCGGCGGCGCGAACGTCCTGTCGCGCCCAGCCTCGCGCCGTCGGACGGCCACAGCCGAAGAGAGCCTCACGGACTCCCTGAGCGCCGGATGCGGAACCGCCCGCGTCCGGCGCTTCGGCGTGCGCTTCCGTCCCCGCCGCAGGAGTCTTGTGGCATGACTGCACATCCACCGACGGAGTTCCCGCACATCGTCGTGCACGCCCCGGCCCTGGACGGCTCCCGGCGGGTCACCGAGGGCGATGTGACCCTGGGGATCGCCTCCCACCTCGACGACGTGGTCGAGATCCTGCGGATGGCCGACCTGGACCGGATCGAGGTCGAGGACAGCGACCTCATCGAGTGGCAGGGCGGCGGCCCGGACGACTGGCCGGGACTGACCGAGCATCCCGAAAGCTGATGCGCCGCGAAAGCTGACGTACCGGGACGAAGGCACCGGCGAATCCTCAAATAAAGCTCTGAACCATGTTCAGGATGCTTCAACCGCCCCAGTCAGCGGGCATATTCACGTCACACGGTGCCCGCCGGCACGGGGGCGGCGGGCACCGAGTCACCGACGACACGAAGCGGGCGGCCCATCCCCCCGGATGGACCGCCCGCTCTCGTCTGCGCCGGCTCAGACCTTCAGCGTCCTGATCGAGGTCGGAGCGTGCCCCGGCTCGGTCGCGATCTCCTCGAACTCGACGACGTCGGAGATGTCGTTGGTGGTCGACATGGAGATGTTGGTGACCCGCTCCAGGATCGCCTCCACCACGACCGGCACCTGGTGCTCGGCGGCCAGCTTCTTGGCCTCCTCGAAGGCCGCGCCCAGCTCCGCCGGGTCCGTCACCCGGATCGCCTTGCAGCCCAGGCCCTCGGCGACCTTGACGTGGTCGACGCCGTAGACGCCCAGCTCGGGCGAGTTGATGTTCTCGAACTCCAGCTTGACCTGGAAGTCGATGTCGAACGCCCGCTGCGCCTGTCGGATCAGGCCCAGGTAGGAGTTGTTGACGAGGACGTGCACGTACGGGATCTTGTGCTGCGCGCCGACCGCCAGCTCCTCCAGCATGAACTGGAAGTCGTAGTCGCCGGAGAGGGCGACGACGGACGCCTCCGGGTCGGCCTTGGCCACGCCCAGCGCGGCCGGGATCGTCCAGCCGAGCGGGCCCGCCTGCCCGCAGTTGATCCAGTGCCGGGGCTTGAAGACGTGCAGCATCTGGGCGCCGGCGATCTGCGAGAGGCCGATCGTGGAGACGTACCGGGTCTCCGGGCCGAAGGCCTTGTTCATCTCCTCGTAGACGCGCTGCGGCTTGATCGGGATGTCGTCGAAGTGGGTACGGCGCTGGAGGGTCGCCCTCTTCTCCTGCGCCGAGGCCGCCCACCGCGAGCGGTCGGGGAGACCGCCCGACGCCTTCAACTCCCGTGCCACCTCGACGAAGAGCTCCAGGGCCGCCTTCGCGTCGGAGGCGATGCCGAAGTCGGGGGCGAAGATCCTGCCGATCTGGGTGGGCTCGATGTCCACGTGGACGAAGGTGCGGCCGGCCGTGTAGACGTCCAGCTTGCCGGTGTGGCGGTTGGCCCAGCGGTTGCCGATGCCGAGGACGAAGTCGGACTCCAGGAAGGTCGCGTTGCCGTAGCGGTGCGAGGTCTGCAGGCCCACCATGCCGGCGTTCAGCTCGTGGTCGTCGGGGAGGACGCCCCAGCCCATCAGGGTCGGGACGACCGGAGTGCCCGTCAGTTCGGCGAATTCGACGAGGAGTTCGGCGGCGTCCGCGTTGATGACCCCGCCGCCCGCGACGATCAGCGGGCGCTCCGAGGCGTTCAGCATCCCGATCGCCTTCTCGATCTGGGCGCGGGTGGCGGCCGGCTTGTAGACGGACAGGGGCGCGTACGTCTCCGGGTCGAACTCGATCTCGGTGAGCTGCACGTCGATCGGCAGGTCGATCAGGACCGGGCCCGGGCGGCCGGAGCGCATCAGATGGAAGGCCTGCTGGAAGACGCCCGGGACCTGCGCCGCCTCCAGCACGGTGACCGCCATCTTCGTGACCGGGCCCGCGATCGAGGCGATGTCGACGGCCTGGAAGTCCTCCTTGTGGATCACCGCGGTCGGGGCCTGGCCGGTGATGCAGAGGATCGGGACGGAGTCGCCGGCGGCCGAGTACAGACCGGTGATCATGTCGGTGCCGGCCGGACCGGACGTGCCGACGCAGACGCCGATGTTGCCGGGGTGCGTACGGGTGTAGCCCTCGGCCATGTGCGAGGCGCCCTCGACGTGGCGGGCGAGGGTGTGGTGGATGCCGCCGGAGGCCCGGAGCGCCGCGTAGAAGGGGTTGATCGCCGCGCCGGGCACACCGAACGCGTCGGTGACGCCCTCGCGCTTGAGGATCTCAACTGCCGCGCGGGCAGCGGTCATACGAGCCATCGAGAACTCCTGCTTTCGACTGTCGGATGCCTGCTCCCGTCGCGCCCCGCGGTGAGCATCGTCTTCAGTTTTCCGTATTACGGAAAGCAACTTCTACTATCTGAAATCAATGTAGGTGCGGCGACGAACGTCGTCAAGGGACGGACAACCGGCCCCCGGCGGGAGCACCATGGGACGGCTGAACCGACGCGACGCCTGAGGTGGGGGCCATGTCCGAGAGCGTGCCGGTGCGCTGTCCGGCCTGTCGGCGCGAGCACGTCTACACCGCGCCGTCGTACCCGTGCGCCTGCGGCGCGCCGGTGACCCCGAGCCTCGACGGCGCGGCCGGACCGACGCCGGTGGCGCATCGCGCGTGGGACGCGGACTGGGTGACGGTGAGCTGCGGCTCCTGCGGCCGCCGGGACCAGTGGCCGCAGCCGGAGCTGGGCTGCCCGTGCGGGGCGGTGCTGCGCATCGCGGTCGCCGGCGGCGTGTCCGCGCCGCCGGCGGAGCCCGAGCCCGAGTCCGGGGCCGCCTTCCATCCCGTGACGATCCGCACCGCCCGGGACGCGGTCACCGCGGCCGCGCTCTATCTGCGCTGGCTCGGCTACCGGGACATACGGCGGGCCGACCAGCGGCCGCCGTCCGGCATCGGG
This sequence comes from Streptomyces sp. NPDC001714, assembly GCF_042892755.1. NCBI lineage: Bacteria > Bacillati > Actinomycetota > Actinomycetes > Kitasatosporales > Streptomycetaceae > Streptomyces > Streptomyces sp. NPDC001714. The sequence goes on along the minus strand of NZ_JBIAUL010000039.1, from coordinate 2,053 downwards.
CTGGCCGCCCGGGGTCTGGTGGCCCAGGTGGACCCGACCGTGCAGCCGGCCTCGCGGCGGGACGTGGAGTGCCTGTGGCTGACGGCGATGACGGAGGACTCGGGGTGCGTGTACTTCTCCCTTGCGGGGTACGCCGAGGAGGCTCGGGAGCGGGCCGACGCTCTGGGGGTGCCGTTGTTCGTGCTGGACTTCACGGGGACGCCGCAACCCGTGAATGAGCACGCCGATGAACTGCGCGGCTCAGGTAGGTGAGTACCTGCGGGCCGGTGGGGGCTGCTCGCGCAGTTCCTCCCCCAGTCTTCGGCCGGGGGCACCCCCAGCGCCCCTAGGGGGCGCCTTTGCTCACGGGGCGCTGCTGTACGTCTCCCTCAGTTCGATCTTGCGGACCTTCCCCGACACCGTCATCGGGAAGTCGTCGAGGATCTGGATGCGGCTCGGCACCTTGTAGTGGGCCAGGCGGCCCTCGCAGAAGGCGCGGAGTTCGTCCAGGGTGGGCGGGGCGGCCGGGTCGCGCGGGATGACGCAGGCCAGGACCTCCTCGCCGTACCTCTCGTGCGGCACCCCGACCACCTGGACGTCCCGGATCTTGGGGTGGGCGTAGAGGAACTCCTCGATCTCGCGCGGGTAGATGTTCTCGCCACCCCGGATGATCATGTCCTTGATGCGGCCGACGATCTCGACGTACCCGTCCTCGCGCATCAGGGCCAGGTCGCCGGTGTGCATCCAGCGCCCGGCATCGATGGCCTCCGCCGTCTTCTCCGGCTCGTTCCAGTAGCCGAGCATCACGCTGTAGCCGCGGGTGCACAACTCGCCCGCGGTGCCGCGGGGTTGGGTGACCCCGGTGGCCGGGTCGACGACCTTGACCTCCAGGTGCGGCAGCACCCGGCCGACCGTGCCGGTGCGGTGTTCCAGGTCGTCCTCGATCCGGGTCTGGAGCGAGACCGGGGACGTCTCCGTCATGCCGTAGCAGATGGAGACCTCCGCCATGTGCATCTCGGCGACCACCCGCTTCATCACCTCGACCGGGCAGGGCGAGCCCGCCATGATGCCGGTGCGCAGAGACGACAGGTCGTACGACGCGAAGTCGGGGAGGTTCAGCTCCGCGATGAACATGGTCGGGACGCCGTACAGCGAGGTGCAGTGCTCCTGCTGGACCGCCTCCAGGGTGACCTTCGGATCGAAGGACGGGGCCGGGATCACCATGCAGGCGCCGTGCGAGGTGGCGGCCAAATTCCCCATGACCATGCCGAAACAGTGGTAGAAGGGAACGGGAATGCAGATCCGGTCCTGCTCGCTGTAGGCGATCAACTCCCCCACGAAGTAACCGTTGTTGAGGATGTTGTGGTGGGAGAGCGTGGCGCCCTTCGGGAAGCCGGTGGTGCCCGAGGTGTACTGGATGTTGATGGGGTCGTCGCAGGACAACTCGGCCGTACGGGTCGCCAGTTCGTCGCTCCGGTCGGCCGTCCCGCGATCGGTCAGTGCCTCCCAGCTCGGGTCCCCGATGTAGACCGTCTCCCTCAACTGCGGGCACCTTCCCCGCACTTCCTCCACCATGGCCCGGTAGTCGCTGGTCTTGTGCCGCAGTGAGGCGAACAGCAGGGAGATCCCGGCCTGGTTGAGGACGTACTCGACCTCGTGGGTGCGGTAGGCCGGGTTGATGTTGACCATGATCGCGCCGATCCGGGCGGTGGCGTACTGCACCAGCACCCACTCGGCGCAGTTGACCGCCCAGATGCCCACCCGGTCGCCCTTGGCGACCCCGCTCGCCAGCAGCGCGTACGCCAACCGGTCGACGTCGGCGGAGAACCGGGCGTACGTCCAGCGCCTGCCGGTCTCCACGTCCACCAGCGCCTCGCGGTCCGGCCAGGCCGCGACCGCCCGGTCCAGGTTGGCCCCGATGGTGTCCCCGAGCAGCGTGGTGCCGCTCGTGCCGTGCGTGTACGACGAGCTCACCGGAAGTCCTCCTCGCGGTACTCGGCGGCCGAGCCGGCGGCCGTGGCCTCGCGCAGCTCGATCCGGCGGATCTTCCCGGACACCGTCTTCGGCAGCGGCG